>CAZROU010000025.1:0-65165 GCA_964601795.1 uncultured Mesorhizobium sp.
GCTTCGGCATCGTCAGCCACATCGTCTCGACCTTCTCGCGCAAGCCGGTGTTCGGGTATCTCGGCATGGCCTACGCCATGGTCGCGATCGGTGCCGTGGGCTTCGTTGTCTGGGCGCACCACATGTTCACCTCGGGCATCTCGCTTGACGCGCAGCGCTACTTCACCTTCGCCACCATGGTCATCGCGGTGCCGACGGGCGTGAAGATCTTCTCGTGGATCGCCACGATGTGGGGCGGCTCGATCTCGATGCGCACCCCGATGCTGTGGGCCATCGGTTTCATCTTCCTGTTCACCATCGGTGGCGTCACCGGCGTGCAACTCGCCAATGCGGGCCTCGACCGTTCGATGCACGACACCTACTACGTGGTCGCGCACTTCCACTACGTGCTGTCGCTGGGCGCCGTGTTCGCGATCTTCGCGGCCTGGTACTACTGGTTCCCGAAGATGACCGGCTACATGTACTCGCCGTTCATTGCGCGCGCCCATTTCTGGATCACCTTCATCGGCGTCAACATCATTTTCTTCCCGCAGCACTTCCTCGGCCTGTCGGGCATGCCGCGCCGCTATATCGACTATCCGGATGCGTTTGCCGGCTGGAACATGGTGTCTTCCTACGGTTCCTACCTATCGGCATTCGGCGTCCTGGTCTTCCTCGTGGGCGTATTCGAGGCGTTCTCCAAGAAGCGGATCGCCGGCGCCAACCCGTGGGGTGAAGGTGCGACGACGCTGGAATGGCAGCTACCTTCGCCGCCGCCCTACCACCAGTGGGAACAGCTTCCGCGCATCAAGTAAGGCGGATTGTGGAGATCGAAACCGCCGGCGAGCGCCGGCGGTTTTGGCCAAACGGAATGATTGGACTTTTGAGTACGAATGGCCCTGGTTGAAGAAACACATATGGAGGAGACGGCCTTCCGCATGTCGGAAGCGACGGCCGGCGACTTCTTTGCGCTCTTGAAGCCGCGGGTCATGTCCCTGGTGGTGTTCACCGCCTTTGTGGGCCTGGCGTCGGCGCCAGTGGCGATCAACCCCTTCCTGGCCATGATCGCCATTCTCGCCATAGCCATCGGCGCGGGCGCCTCGGGCGCGCTCAACATGTGGTATGATGCCGATATCGATGCGGTCATGACCCGCACCGCAACCAGGCCGGTGCCGTCGGGCAGGGTCACGCCCGGCGAGGCGCTGAGTTTCGGCCTGGTGCTGTCGGCGCTTTCCGTGATGACGCTCGGCGTGCTGGTCAATTGGCTCTCCGCATCGCTGCTCGCCTTCACGATTTTCTTCTACGCCGTCATCTACACGATGTGGCTGAAGCGCTGGACCCCGCAGAACATCGTCATCGGCGGTGCGGCAGGCGCCTTCCCCCCCATGATCGGATGGGCGGCGGCGACAGGTTCGATCAGCCTCGAAAGCGTGATCCTGTTCCTCATCATCTTCCTCTGGACGCCGCCTCATTTCTGGGCGCTCGCCCTGTTCAAATCCGACGATTACCAGCGCGCCGGCGTTCCGATGATGCCGAACGTTGCTGGCGAGGCATCGACGCGCCGGCAGATATTCGCTTATGCGCTGGTGCTTGCGCCGATAGGCGTGTTGCCGTGGGGCCTTGGCTATACGACTGCCGTTTACGGTATCGTCGCGTTGCTGCTCGGAGCGGGTTTCGTCTGGTATTCGTGGAAGGTGCTGCACATGGACGACGCCGACCGCACGATGAAGCCAGCCAAGGCGCTGTTCGGCTACTCACTTCTCTATCTGTTCGCGATCTTTGCCGTCTATCTCGGTGATCGTCTCGTTGAACACGCCTTGAACCTTGGCGGAGCGTGACGGCGATGGATGAGATTGAGTACGTAGCCCTTACCGAACGCCAGAAGAAGGCCCGGCGCAACCGTTCCATCGCGATCGGACTGGCACTGGCCGCGCTTGTGGTTATTTTCTACGTTGCGACCATTGCGAAGTTTGGTCCCGCCATCCTCAATCGGCCAATGTGAGGAGGCGATGAGCGTCGAACCGAACATGGACAAGGCAAGACAGAAGAACAATCGCGTCGTCGCCGCTGTCTGCGTTGCGTTCTTTGGCGGCATGGTCGGAATGGCCTACGCGGCTGTGCCGCTCTATTCGCTGTTCTGTCAGGTAACGGGTTACGGTGGCACGACGCAGCGCACGACGCAGTATGCCGACCGGGTGCTTGACCGTGACATCACTATCCGCTTCGATGCCAATACGGCCGGCGTTCCGTGGAAGTTCGAGCCCGTGGCGCGGTCGGTCACGATCAAGATCGGTGAGACGACGCAGGCGCACTACACGGCAACCAATATGTCCGACAAGCCGGTGACCGGCCGGGCGACGTTCAACGTGACGCCGGAGCTAGCCGGGGCCTATTTCAACAAGATTGAATGTTTCTGCTTCACCGATACGACGTTGAAGCCGGGCGAGACGCTGGATATGCCGGTGGTCTTCTATGTCGATCCCGACATCGTCGATTTGCCGGAAATGAAGGATGTAAAGACGATCACGCTGTCTTATACGATGTTCCCCAATGAGGGAGACAAGCCGGTGGCCTCGGCACCGGTCGAGGACGACGGCAAGACAGTTTCGAACACCGAAGGGAAACTCGGGGGCTGACATGGCAGACGCGCACGCAAAACCGCAACACGACTACCACATCATCGATCCTAGTCCGTGGCCGTTCATCGGCTCGGTCGGCGCGCTGGTGATGGCAATCGGTGGCGTGGGCTGGATGCAGTACCTCAAGGGCAACGAGTTCCACCTATTCGGCGTGAACCTTGCGACACCGTGGATATTCTTTATCGGCCTGCTCATCGTTCTCTACACGATGTTTTCCTGGTGGTCTGATACCATCAAGGAAGCGCATGAGGGGCATCATACGCGCGTCGTGTCTCTGCACCTGCGCTACGGCATGATCATGTTCATCGCCTCAGAGGTGATGTTCTTCGTTGCCTGGTTCTGGGCCTTTTTCGACGCTAGCCTGTTCCCCAACGAAGTGCATCAGGTTGCGCGCACCGAATTCACCGGTGGCATCTGGCCGCCGAAGGGCATCGAGGTCCTCGACCCCTTCCATCTGCCTCTCTACAACACCATCATCCTGCTGCTGTCCGGCACGACAGTGACATGGGCGCACCATGCGCTGATCCATGGCGACCGCAAGGGCCTCATCAACGGCCTTGCCCTGACGATCGGCCTCGGCATCCTGTTCAGCTTTGTGCAGGCCTACGAGTACATGCACGCACCGTTTGCGTTCAAGGACTCGATTTACGGCGCGACGTTCTTCATGGCGACCGGCTTCCACGGCTTCCACGTCCTGATCGGTACGATCTTCCTGATCGTCTGCCTTATCCGCGCTATTCGCGGCGACTTCACGCCCAAGCAGCACTTCGGTTTCGAAGCTGCCGCCTGGTACTGGCACTTCGTTGACGTGGTGTGGCTGTTCCTCTTTGCCACGATCTATGTCTGGGCTTCTTCGGGTGCGGTTATCGCAGCCGGCCACTGATCCGGATACTGTTCTGAAATGAGGCGGCTGCGGCAACGTGGCCGCCTTATCTTTTGTGGCTGCCTGCTGGTAGTATGACGCCCATGAACGAAGACAAGGCCATCTGGCCGCCCATCGACCCGATCCAGGCCGGTCTCGCCGGCAGGTGCCCGCGTTGCGGCGAAGGGCGTTTGTTTTCCGGTTTTCTCTCGGTCGGTACGGGCTGCGGCAATTGCGGCCTGGACTATTCCTACGCTGATGCCGGTGACGGCCCGGCCGTATTCGTCATCCTGATCATCGGATTTGTGGTGGTCGGATTGGCGCTGTGGGTGGAGGTTTCTTTCGGCCCTCCTTTATGGCTGCATTTCAGCCTTTGGGTGCCGCTGCTCGTCGTCTTGTGCCTGACCGCGCTCAGATTGATCAAGGGCGTGCTCTTGACCCTGCAGTACCGCAACAAGGCCGCCGAAGGCAGGCTGGACAAAAGCCAATGACAGATCAGTCAGTATCGGTTGGCGCGCCGTCGCGCCACCGCACCGTTTTCGCGTTCGTGCTGGGTTTGGCCGGCATCGCCATTCTTCTGGCGCTTGGAACCTGGCAGGTGCAGCGCCTGCACTGGAAGGAAGCGATCCTACAAACCATCGACCAGCGCATGCACGCGGCACCCCAGCCGCTGGCTGATGTCGAGAAGAAGTTTGCCGCGGAAGGCGACGTTGACTACGTCCCGGTCACGGTGACCGGAACGTTCCTGCATGAGGCGGAACGCCACTTCTTCGCTACATGGCAGGGCCAATCGGGCTTCGATGTCTTCACGCCCTTGAAACTGGGCGATGGCCGGTTTGTTTTCATCAATCGCGGCTTTGTCCCTTACGACATGAAGGATCCGGCCAAGCGTCTGGAGGGACAGGTCGCGGGCGTTGCAACGGTGACCGGTCTTGCCCGGAATCCGCTTACGGCGAAGCCGTCGGGAATGTTGCCGGACAACGATCCTGCAAAGAATATCTTCTATTGGAAAGACCGCGACGCCATGGCAGCGAGCGCCGGCCTGCCGGCAGCCTATCAATTGGTGCCGATCTTCATCGATGCCGACGCGACGCCCAATCCCGGCCACTTGCCGATGGGTGGCGTCACTCTAATCGACTTGCCCAACAACCATCTTCAATATGCCATTACCTGGTATGGCCTCGCGGCAGCGCTCGCTGGCGTCCTGCTCTTTTCTCTGCGGCGGCCGAAAAAGGTGGAGTGAAACCCGTCGACCTTGACAGGGCAGGGATGCACGCCCCATGTCGGGCCTCACACAAGATGCGGAATTCATGCAGCGCACGAGACTGGCCGAGACTGACGTGACCGAGACCAAGCCACCGCTGACGATAAGGCTTTGCCAGCCGCGCGGATTTTGTGCCGGCGTCGATCGGGCGATCCAGATCGTGGTGCTTGCCCTGAAGAAATACGGCGCGCCTGTCTATGTGCGCCATGAGATCGTGCACAACCGCTATGTTGTCGAGGGGCTTCAGAACCTTGGCGCGGTCTTCATCGAAGAACTGTCCGAAATCCCCGACGAGCATCATCATTGCCCCGTGGTGTTTTCCGCCCACGGTGTGCCGAAGTCCGTTCCGGCCGATGCGGTGGCGCGGAACCTGTTTTATCTCGACGCCACGTGCCCGCTGGTTTCGAAGGTCCACAAGCAGGCAATGCGGCACCAGCGCCTCGGCCGCCACGTGCTTCTGATAGGGCACGCCGGGCATCCCGAGGTGATCGGCACGATGGGCCAATTGCCGGACGGGGCGGTAACCCTGATCGAGACCGAAGACGATGCGCGAAACTTTGCGCCGGCTGATCCCGATGCGCTCGGTTTCGTCACGCAGACGACACTCTCGGTCGAGGATACGGCTCATATTATCGAGGCGTTGCAGGAACGCTTTCCGGCCTTGCAGGCGCCCGCCGCGGAATCGATCTGCTACGCCACGACGAACCGTCAGGAAGCGGTGAAAGAGACAGCTTCAGGTGCCGACCTTTACCTTGTGGTTGGTGCTCCCAATTCTTCCAACTCGCGCCGGTTGGTAGAGGTCGCGGAGCGTGCCGGCGCGCGCATGTCGCTTCTGGTGCAGCGCGCGACGGACATTCCCTGGCAAAAGATCGAAGGCATTTCCACGCTCGGCCTTTCAGCCGGTGCTTCCGCCCCGGAGATCATCGTCGACGAGATCATCGACGCATTTCGCGCACGTTTCGACGTATCGGTGGAACTCGCGATAACGGCAACGGAAACGGAGGATTTCCCGGTGATGCGCGTTCTGCGCGATGTCGAATTGACCAAGGCCGACATGGCTTTCGTCAACGGGACACGCTAGCCGATGGCGGTCTATACCGACATTTCCGAAGTCGAGTTGGCGGCGTTCATCGCCAGATACGACATCGGCGAATTGCTGTCCTACAAGGGCATCGCCGAAGGTGTCGAGAACTCGAACTTCCTGCTCCACGCCACAAGCGCGGCCTACATCCTGACGCTTTACGAGAAGCGGGTGAACCGAGACGACCTGCCGTTCTTTCTTGGGCTGATGCAGCATCTTTCCGACAAGGGCATTCGCTGCCCGTTGCCGGTCAAGCGCAGCGATGGCGAAATCATCGGGGAACTGGCAGGGCGCCCTGCGGCAATCGTGACTTTCCTCGAAGGCATGTGGATGCGCCGGCCAACAGTCGAGCATTGCCGTGAGGTAGGTGCGGCGCTTGCCGCAATGCATCTTGCCGGCCAGGACTTCGCGCTTCGTCGCAAGAACGCTCTTACCGTCGACGGCTGGCGGCCCTTGTGGGAAAAGGCGCGTGATCGCGCCAATGAGGTCGAACCCGGTCTGGCTGTCGAAGTCGAGGCCGATCTTGCAGATTTCGAAGCCAACTGGCCATCCAAACTGCCGGTCGGCGTGATCCATGCCGATCTCTTTCCAGACAACGTCTTCTTCCTCGGCAAGCGGCTATCGGGGCTGATCGACTTCTATTTCGCTTGCACCGACCTGTTGGCCTATGACGTCGCCGTCTGCCTCAATGCGTGGTGTTTCGAAAAGGACAATTCCTTCAACCTCACCAAGGGCATGGCTCTGCTCGGCGGGTACACGGCGGTTCGGCCTTTATCGCAAGAGGAAGCAGTTGCACTGCCGATGCTGGCGCGTGGTTCGGCGCTGCGTTTCATGCTGACGAGGCTATACGACTGGCTGAATACGCCTGAAGGAAGCCTCGTGGTGAAAAAGGATCCGCTGGAATATCTGCGCCGCATGCGCTTCCATCGTAATGTGGCTTCGGCGGCCGAGTATGGGCTGAGGGCATAGCGTGAAGAACGTCGAGATTTTCACCGACGGAGCATGTTCCGGCAACCCCGGCCCAGGTGGGTGGGGAGCGATCCTGCGCTTCAACGGGACGACCGGGGAACTTTCTGGCGGCGAGGCCCTGACCACCAACAACCGCATGGAATTGATGGCGGCAATCTCCGCGCTGAATGCGCTGAAGGAACCCTGCGCCGTCGATCTGCATACGGATTCCAGCTACGTCAAGGATGGCATTTCAAGCTGGATAGACGGCTGGAAGCGGCGCGGCTGGAAGACGGCTGACAACAAGCCGGTCAAGAACGTCGAGCTTTGGCAGGCGCTGGACGAAGCGCGCAAGCGCCACAAGGTAACGTGGCACTGGGTGAAGGGCCATGCCGGCCACCCGGAGAACGAACGCGCGGACGAACTCGCCCGCGCCGGCATGGCGCCTTTCAAAAAGGGGCCAGTGAAGTCAGCGACCGCGCCGACGACGAGCGGCAAGGCGACCGCTCCAGCGCCGAGGAAACCGAAACGCTCTCTACAGAGCTATTGAGCTGGCCGTAGCGAAACGGATTGAATGCCTCAAAGTTGCTCGAGAATGCGGGAAGCGCCCGATTCCACCGCCTGACCGGGTGATCCTTCGACGTTTATCGCCGTAACCCGACCGTCATCGACGATCATCGAAAACCGCTTCGACCGCAAACCCATGCCGCCACCGGACATGTCGGCATCGAGGCCTGCCGCCTTGGTGAACTGCCCGTTGCCATCGGCAAGATAGAGGATCTTGCCTTCGCCACCGGTGAAGCGGGCCCATGCGCCCATGACATGATGGTCGTTGACCGCAATGACGGCGATCGCATCCACGCCGCGCGCGAGGATGGCATCGTGGTTCTCGAGATAGCCGGGAAGATGGTTGTTGCTGCAGGTTGGCGTGAAGGCACCGGGTACGCCGAAGAGAACCACTTTCTTGCCGGCGAAGATGTCCGCTGTCGTCAGGCTTTTCGCGCCGTCCTCAGTCATTGTCTTGAAGGTTGCTTCTGGCAGCTTGTCGCCAACGGAAATCGTCATTGCAGTCCTCGTTTTCAAAATTTAGGGGAAGGCGGCTCTACGCCTGAGAAATTGAGCTTTCTAGTCCAGATATGAAACGCTGTAGCCCGTTGGCCGCAGGGCAGCAATCGCCAAAGCAGCATTTGGCTTCATGGGTAACGCAGAGTGCCGGAAACTGAGGACCCGCCATCCGTCAGTGTGTAGAATAGTCCTTCGCCCGTCGGAGCGTCAGAAGGGCGGTCGAGGATCGGCACGGTAAAGACAGTCTTGCCGGATTTCATGGTTTTGACCGGCGTGCCGAACATGTAGCCCTGTTCGCCAGCCACGAAAAAGTCTGTCGCAGTGCCGTCGCCCGGAACCTTGGCCTCCACAACCAATGTTTCCTGATCGCCTGGCAGGACATTGATGCCGAAACCGGGTTGAGCAGCCGCCGGCAGTGCAGATAGTGCTGCCTTCACAACCGTGGCATCCGCCTGATCGTCGGAGCCGGCGTTCGGATCGATGGTGAATTTGGCTTGGACCGGAATGCAGATCGTTTCGCAGATGCCAAGGAGGACATCGGCCTCGATCTTCACGGGTTCGCCCGGAGAGGGAACCGTGAACGAGACAGGCAAGGCGACGGGATAGTCGTAGCCGGCCCACTTGCTGTAGCCGTCGTCGTGCCGTTGAGGAGCAGGATAGGCCAGCACGGCTGCCGCGACATTGCGGCTGCGCTCAACGCTGATCTGGGGCGGAACGCCACTGTCGCCCGGATCGCGCCAATAGGTCTTCCAGCCCGGCTTGAGCGCGATTTCGAGCGCACCTTGCAGCTTGCCTTGCGCATCCGGCTTGCCGGTTGTGACAAGACGCACCTTGCCGCCTTCGCTGTCGTGCCACTCGGATGACGATGCGGTTGCGGAGGTGGCGGCGGCCGCGATGGCCAAGGTGGTGGTTGCCAGTATGAAAAAGCTTCGCATGGGGCCTGAATTGAGCATTGCGGGACGTTGAAGCAACCGATTTTCGCGCGCGGTGCGTATCATTTTTGCGTTACCGTTGGACGCTGAAGACTGCCCAAATAGTTTGCAGCTTACTTTGGTGCATCTTTCACAGGTGAGGGAAACGCGCTACCTTTGCGTCATGGATTTGTTGCGCAACAATGGCAAGCCCGCAGGCGGCGGCTTTCTTGATGACCAGTTCCTCATTGCCATGCCCGGCATGAAGGACAACCGCTTTGCGCGGTCTGTCATTTACGTATGCGCACATAGCGATGAAGGCGCCATGGGGCTGATCATCAACCAGACCCAGCAGATGCTTTTTCCGGATCTTCTGGTCCAACTCGGCATCATGGATGAGCAGGAGGCAATCCGCTTGCCACCGCCTGCTCGCGACTTCATCGTTCGCAATGGCGGGCCGGTCGATCGCAGCCGCGGGTTCGTCCTGCATTCCGGCGACTACCGTGTCGAATCTTCCCTGAACGTGTCCGACGAGGTTTGCCTGACCGCTACGGTGGATATATTGCGTGCCATTTCCACCGGTCGAGGACCGCGCCGCGCGCTGATGGCTCTCGGCTATTCTGGTTGGGGTGCCGGTCAGCTGGAAAGCGAGATCGCACAGAACGGCTGGTTGACCTGCCCAGCAACGCCGGAACTTTTGTTCGATCCCGATATCGAAAGCAAATATGACCGGATACTGGCTGCGATAGGCATCGATATTGCTCATCTGAGCTCCGCCGCCGGCCACGCCTGAACCGACCCTTGATTGCCGAGCCGTTTACGCCTGCTCAAGCGGGTATTGCTCTTTCAGCATCTTCAGCACTTGGTCGCCCGCTACAGGTGCGCCGAACATGAAGCTCTGGACGTATTCGCAGCCGATCTGGCGCAGTTCCAGCGCATCGCTTTGATCGGAAATGCCTTCCGCCACCACCGACAGGCCGAGTTCATGCGCCATGTTGACCATCGACTTGATGAGCATGGCGCGCTTCGGCGTCGTGTCATCGACGAAGCTCTTGTCGATCTTGATGGTGTCGAAGGGAAAGCGCGTGAGGTAGGAAAGCGACGAATAGCCGGTTCCGAAATCGTCCAGTGACAGGCCGATGCCGAGGCGCTTCAGCTTGTTCAGGACATGCGCGGCCTGCTCGGGATTATCCATCACCAGCGATTCCGTGAGTTCAAGCCGGAAGCAGCGAGCCTTGAGATTGGCACGTGCAATGATGGAGCGCACGTCGCTGACGAGGTCGCGGCGGATCAGCTGCCGGCTGGACAGGTTGACGGAAACAGAGAGCGGCGCGTCGCTGATCTGCTTTTGCCACGAGGCCAGATCTTCTGCGGCGCGCTGCATGGCAAATAGGCCAAGCTGAACGATCAAGCCGCAATTTTCGGCGACGGGAATGAAGTCGCCCGGCGGGATCATGCCGCGCCTTGGGTGATCCCAGCGCAACAGGGCCTCGAAACCGGCAATACTGTTGTCTTCAAGCCGCACGATGGGCTGGTAGGCGAGGGTGAATTCACGCCGTTCGATGGCGCGCCTGAGATCGGACTCGAATTGCAGTTTGTCGGTGCCGACTGTGCGGAAAGCGGGCCGGAAAGGCTCGATCCGGTCGCCGCCGAAGCGCTTGGCCTGATGAAGCGCTAGCTCGGCGTCCTTGACCATGTCTTCCGCTGCGGTTTGCTCGGACGTCCAGGTGATGAGGCCCATCGAGGCGGTGAGCACGATTTCACGCTTGGCAAAAGTGATCGGCGCGCTGATGGCCTGCTTGATCGCTTCGGCCACAGCCGCAATGCGGGCCGGATCCTGTTCCGACAACAGCATGAGCGCGAACTGGTCGCCGGCGAAGCGCGATAGCGAATCCTTGGGCTTGAGCAGGCGGTGCAGGCGCCGGGCAATGGTGAGCAGGATGGTGTCGCCAGCCGAAATTCCGAGCCCGTCATTGACCTGCTTGAAGCGGTCGATGTCGATGACGAACACGGTTGGCCGAACTTTTTCCTCGGTTCGCGCAATCGAGATCACCGCTTCCAGCCGGTTCATGAACAATTCGCGATTGGGCAAGCCGGTCAAATTGTCATGCACGGCGTCGTGCAGCAGGCGCTCCTCGGCCTTCTTCTGCTCTGTCACATCGACCATGGTGCCCACGCAGCGGATCACTTCGCCGTCGGAGCCGATGACAGGGCGGGCGCGCAGCGCAAACCAGTGGTAGTGGCCGTCGGCTCCGCGCAGGCGGAAACTCTGCGAGACGCGGCCGCGCCGATGCTCAAGCACGATATCCAAGGTAGTGCGGAACGTATCGCGGTCATCTGCATGCAAAACCGGCAGCCAGTTGCGGGCTGGGCCGCCAAGACTGTTGGGTGCGAGGCCAAGTTGCAGGCTGACATCGGGGCGGGTGACGACGCGGTCGCGCAGCACGTCCCAATCCCAGACGATGTCGCCCGAGCCGATGACCGCCAGTGCCTGCCGCTCGATGTCGGAGAACAGCCCTTGATGCAGTGCGCCGCCGGCAAACGCGTGCTGCATGACGGTGAAGCCGATGAGCAGGATGATGAGGATCAGGCCGCCGCCAAGCGCCGGCTGTACGATATCGTTGTCGAGCAGGCCGTTGACCGCCATCCATGATCCGGTGAGCCACAGAAGCACCATGACCCAGCTTGGCACCAGCATGATGGCGCGGTCGTAGCCGCGTATGCCGAGCATGATGATAAGGCCGATGCCTGTCAGCGCGGTTGCGGCGAAGGACAGTCGGGCAATACCGGCGGCCACGGCGGGATCGATAATGGCGATGCCGGCGATCAGCGCCAGACCCAGCACCCAGACCAGCGCGCCGTAGCTGAAATGGCCGTGCCAGCGGTTGAGATTGAGATAGGCGAACAGGAACACAACGAAGGTCGCGGCAAGGCCCACCTCCGTGCCCGCTCGCCACAATTGCTCGTTGCCCGGCGACATCACGATGATCTTGCTGAGGAAGCCGAAATCGACGCAGATATAGGCCAGAACCGCCCAGGAAAGGGCCGCCGTTGCCGGAAACATCGAGGTACCCTTGACCACGAACAAGATGGTCAGGAACAGCGCCAGAAGGCCGGCGATGCCGATGACGATGCCGCGATAGAGCGTGTAGGAATTGACGGAATCCTTGTAGGCTTCCGGCTCCCACAGATAGACCTGCGGCAGTTTCGGCGACGCCAGATCGGCGACGAAGGTGACGACTGCGCCGGGGTTCAGCGTGACCCGGAACACGTCGGCGTCGGGGCTGGCCTGCCGGTCGAGGGCGAAGCCTTCGCTGGGCGTGATGGCGGCAATGCGCGTCGAGCCGAGGTCGGGCCAGAACAGGCCGGAATTAACGAGCCGGAAATGCGGCGCGACGATCAGCCGGTCGATCTGCTGGTCGGTCGTATTGGCCAGGGCAAACACCGCCCAATCACCGGTGGAGCGCTTGTCGTTGCTCTCGACCTCGATGCGCCGCACGATGCCATCGGGACCGGGAGCGGTCGAAACCTGAAAATTTTCGCCCTGGTTGCGATAGATCTCGACGGCGCCGGAAAGGTCGAGGGCCACGTCGTCGCGCGCAATCTTGATCGGCTCGATCGCAAAAGACGAGCTGACCGAGCAAATGGTGACCAGAGCTGCAAGAAAGAAGGCGAGCAGCGACCTGATTCGCGGAAATGTCGTCAAAAATCAGTCCTTTGTTCGCGCACCCGGCGGATCGTCCACGACCCGGGCGTATAGATAGTGGTCCTGCCAGGAGCCATTGATCCTGAGATAGGATCGCAAAAGTCCTTCGCGCTGGAATCCGGCTTTTTCAAGCACACGGATCGAGCGGGCGTTGTCGGGAATACAGGCCGCTTCGACCCGGTGCAACTTTAGCGCATCGAAAGCGAACCGAACCAGCACATTTACCGAATCCGTCATCAGTCCGCGCCCGGCGTAGCGTTCGCCCATCCAATAGCCAATATGGGCACTTTGGCAGACGCCATGCCGAATATTACCCAGTGTAATGCCGCCTGCCAGCTTACCGCTTGTCTTTTCCACAATGAACAGGGCTATGGCCGCGCCTTGGGCGTAGTCCTCGCGGTAGCGGCCGATCCTGTGACGCCACGCGGTGCGGTCCAGTTCGTCCGGCGTCCAGCGTGGCTCCCACCGCTCGAGAAAGGCACGGCTATCGCCGCGTAGCGCAGCCCACTCCCGATAGTCGTTTGCCAGTGGGAAGCGCAGGATTACCTTCTCGCCTTTCAGCGCCGGCAGGTCGCGGCGGAAGAAAGGAAGCGCGAACACAATGGGTTATACGGCAATTCGCCGTGCTGGCGCGCCGGCGTTCGGCAGCACGTCAAGGATCGCTTCATAAGGCGCGAGCGTTCCCACGGGGCCGACTGCGGTCAGTGTCGGCTTGGTGGAAAAGAGCCGTGCCGAAAGATCGGTAAGCCTTCCGACGGTCAGCGCCTGAAGGCGCTCCATCAGCTCTTCCTTGGGAATGGGCCTGCCGAACAGCAGAAGCTGACGGGCGATTTGCGAGGCGCGGCTTGCCGGGCTTTCCGCCGACATAATGAGGCCGGCCCGGTACTGCGCGCGCGCACGATCCAGTTCTTCCTGGAAGATCTCTTCGCCGGCCTTCTGCAGTTCGTTGGCAATCACCGGCACCAGTTCGCCGATGTTGCTTTGGCCGGTCGCGGCGTGCACGCCGAAAATACCGGTATCGGAAAAGCCCCAGTGGAAGGCATAGACCGAATAGCAGAGGCCGCGCTTCTCGCGCACTTCCTGGAACAGGCGGGACGACATGCCGCCGCCTAGGATCATCGACAGCACCTGCGAGGCGTAGAAGTCGCGCACATGGTAGGCCCGGCCCTCGAAACCCAGCACGATCTGCGCATCCATGAGGTCGCGGTCTTCGCGGAAGTCGCCGCCGACATACTGCGCATATTGCGGCGTGACGCTTTCCGCGTGGGGGCGGAAACCGCCGAGCTTGTCTTCGACCTGTCGCACGAAGTCGTCGTGCTTGATATCTCCTGCTGCCACGAGAACCATGCGGTCGGCGCCGTATTGGCGTTCCATGAAGTCGTGCAACTGCTTGGACGTAAAGGATTGCACCGTTTCCGGCGTGCCGAGGATGGAGCGGCCGAGGGTCTGGTGACGGAAAGCCGTTTCGGTGAAGCGGTCGAAGACGATGTCGTCCGGGGTGTCGTGGGCGGCACCGATTTCCTGCAGGATGACGTGCTGCTCGCGCGCAAGCTCGTCTGGATTGAAGGTAGAATCCTGCAAAATGTCGGCAAGTATATCCACCGCCAGCGGCACGTCGTCCGAAAGCACCCTGGCGTAGAACGAGGTGGTTTCGACGCTGGTCGCCGCATTGATCTCGCCGCCGACATTTTCGATGTCGGAAGCGATCTGGAATGCGCTTCGCTTGTTGGTACCCTTGAACGCCATGTGTTCAAGCAGGTGAGCCATTCCATGCTCGTCGTCGCGTTCGTTGCGGGCCCCGGATTTTACCCAGGCGCCTAAAGCGACGGATTCGATGCTTGGAAGGGTTTCGGTGGCGACCGTCAGGCCGTTCGACAGACGGCTTACCTCAACACCCATATAACAAAAACTCCCTAGACCACCGCCCTAGCGTGACGGCTTATGTAATCTTCCAACATTTTCTTGTCGGAGGGAAGCACTGTGTATTTCTCTTCCGAAGTCGTCAATCCGGCAAGCCAGGACGGCAATTGGGGCGAGACGCCGCACGCAGCTTCGACTGCGGCCGGGAACTTGGCCGGATGGGCGGTTCCAAGAACAATCCTTGGCGCGGCGCTGGCTTTGCTGTTTGCCGCCACGCGCACCGCCGTTGCCGTGTGTGGATCAAGCAGGTAGTTGCTGGTTTCAAGCGTTGACCGGATGGTTTCGGCCGTTTCTGCCATGGTTGCGCGGCCGGCGTCGAATTCGGCACGAATTTTGGCCAACTCGCCTGCCTCGATGGTGAAAGCGCCGGATTGCTTGAGGCTCGCCATGTAGCGTCTGACGGTCGCGGCATCGCGGCCGGATGCTTCAAACAAAAGCCGCTCGAAATTGGACGATATCTGGATATCCATCGACGGCGACGTCGTCGCAACGACGCCCTGCATGCGGTATTCGCCGCTCGCCAGCGTACGCGCCAGAATATCGTTGTCGTTAGTGGCAATCTGGAGCCGCTCGATGGGCAGGCCCATCTTCTTGGCGGCATAGCCGGCGAAGATGTCGCCGAAATTGCCGGTGGGAACGGTGAAGGAAACGGCGCGGTCCGGTGCGCCGAGCGACAGCGCCGAGGAGAAGAAATAGACGATCTGCGCCATGATCCTGGCCCAGTTGATCGAGTTGACACCCGACAACGAAACCCGGTCGCGGAAGCCGTGATCGTTGAAAAGGTCCTTCAGCAACCCCTGGCAATCGTCGAAATTGCCTTCGATGGCGAGCGCGTGGACGTTGGACGCCCTCGACGTTGTCATTTGCCGCTGTTGAACCGGCGAGACCCGGCCATTGGGAAACAGGATGAAGATGTCGGTGCGGTCGCGCCCGGCGAAGGCGTCGATGGCCGCGCCTCCCGTATCGCCCGAGGTGGCTCCGACGATTGTGGCGCGTTGGCTGCGTTCGGCAAGCACATGGTCCATCAGGCGGGCGAGCAGTTGCATCGCCACGTCCTTGAAGGCAAGCGTCGGGCCGTGGAAGAGTTCCAGCACGAAAGTGTTAGGCGCGATCTGTACCAGTGGGCAGACAGCCTGATGCCGGAAGGTGACGTAGGCTTCGCGCACCAGGCGTTCGAACACCGGTTGGGCAACCTCACCGCCGAGGAAGGGCGTCAAGACACGGATTGCGAGGTCGGGATAGGCGAGCCCGCGCATGGCGCGAATGTCGGCAGGCGAGAACTGCGGCCAGTCTGCCGGGACGTAAAGACCGCCGTCGCGGGCGAGACCGGTCAGAATCGCATCCGAAAAGCCGAGTTGAGGTGCTTCTCCGCGGGTGCTCACATATTGCATCGTTCGGACTTCCGTTGTTTCGGTCGTGTGGATTTGTTGCTTTCGTCAGTCGCATTTTCGCCGCCGGGTTGCTATAGGACACCAGCGTTGCGAGAGGGAAGTGCAGTTCATGGCAGTTAGTATGTCGGGTCGTCGCTTTTTTACCGGGTTGGCGTTGTCTGGCTTTATGTTTGCCGTCGCCGGATGCCAATCAGGCGGCAGCGGGTTTCTTGGCATGGGCGATAAGCAGGTTCCGACACAACCGGACCCCCAGGCTGAAGCCACCGTGCTGGCCAGCGAACTCAGGTCTTACTGCCCGAATGTGACCCTTCGCGAGGGCACCGCCTTCTTCAACAATTACGCCAGCGGCGGCCAGGACGATCAGTCCAAGCTGATTTACCAGGCGGCGATCGACAATGTCACACGCAACTGCACGAACGCCAACGGCATGCTGACCATGAATGTCGCAGCCGCGGGCAGGGTGGTGCCGGGACCGCTTGCAAAGGCCGGCACGGTTACGATGCCGATCCGCGTTGCCGTAACTTTGGGCGATCAGGTCCTCTATTCCCAGCTTCACCAGTACAAGGTGCAGCTTACAGACACCTCGACGGCAACCCAGTTTGTCTTCAACGACCCCAATGTCAGCGTACCGGTGCCCACGGCGAAGAACTACCAGGTGTTCGTCGGCTATGACGAAGGCCCGCCGAAGGCTGCCGCGAAACCAGCCAGGGTCGCGAAGAAGGTGGTGAAGAAACCGGCATCGACTGCCGCTGCACCTGCTGCGCAGCAACCCGCTGCTTCCCAGACCTCGATATCGGATATTCCGCGCTAGGCGACGCCGTTGGTTGAGTGACGGCGCGTTTCACGCCTCACAAAGCTGTGCTCCAGCTATATGGACGCAGTTAAGCGTTCTCCGACCACTCGGACAGCGCTGAAAGCACGCTTTTCAGTTCGGCCCAGCGACGAATGAC
Source organism: uncultured Mesorhizobium sp. (assembly GCA_964601795.1). GTDB lineage: Bacteria > Pseudomonadota > Alphaproteobacteria > Rhizobiales > Rhizobiaceae > Mesorhizobium. The sequence continues at coordinate 16,717 of CAZROU010000025.1, forward strand.
GGTTTCCGCTCCGGCTTCGGTCAGTGCGTCGGCGTGGCCGGGATAGCTGTGCGAGGCGCCTGTAAAGCCGATGACGCGCATGCCCGCGGCGCGAGCGCCGGCAACACCATGCACGGAATCTTCGATGACGAATGTGCGGGCTGGATCGGCGCCGAGCGTCGCGGCCGCATGGAGGAAGACGTCCGGCGCTGGCTTGGTCTTGCCGTTCGGCGTGTCCAGCGCGGAAAAGATGCGGCCTTCGAATAGCGGCAAAAGCCGTGTCTTGTTCAGCATGAACTCGATGCGGTCGGCGCGTGAGTTGGAGCAGATGCAGCGCTTGGTCGCTACTTGCGCGACTGCTTCGTGCACGCCTTCGATGGCGCGTACGTCCTGGCGCAGACGGCGGTCGACCAAATCCTCGGCCTTGTCGATCAGCGAGGCTTGCAGCGGGATGCCCGCCCTTTGCTCGATGCTGAGCAGGATGTCCTTGAAAGTGAGGCCGGCATAGGTTTCCGAAAGTTCTTCGGCTGATATCTCGAAACCGGCCTCGGTCAGCAATTCGGCCTCGACACGCGCGGCAAGGATTTCGGAATCGACGAGCACGCCGTCACAGTCAAAAATTACGAGGTCGGGCTGGTTCATGTCGATCCGGCAAAGCTGGGGAAGGGAGGCCCGGCAGTGCCCGAGCGGGGCGGGGCATACACCAAAGGCCGCTTATTCGCAAATCACGCACCCACTTCACTGAATATTTACGCTGATCGGTAACCATAACAGCGGGTAAACAGTAACGTGTCTTGGGTGTCAAAATGTCAGCAGTCCGTCGTCTCGACGAACTTTCGCATGCTCCTCAAAAATCCGAGTGGCTGGATACGATACTCAAGGGCGACTGCGTGGCGGCGCTCGATCGCCTGCCGGAAAAGTCGATCGACGTGATTTTCGCCGATCCGCCCTACAACCTCCAGCTCGACGGCGACCTCCACCGGCCCGATCAGTCCAAGGTCGATGCCGTGGATGATGACTGGGACCAGTTCGACAGCTTCGAGGCTTACGATGCCTTCACCCGCGCATGGCTGCTCGCGGCGCGGCGCGTCTTGAAGCCGAACGGGACCATCTGGGTCATCGGTTCCTACCACAACATTTTCCGCGTCGGCGCCAAGATGCAGGACCTCGGCTTCTGGATCCTGAACGACGTCGTCTGGCGCAAGACCAACCCGATGCCGAACTTCCGTGGCCGCCGCTTCCAGAATGCGCATGAGACGATGATCTGGGCTTCGCGCGACCAGAAGGCGAAGGGATACACCTTTAATTACGAAGCGATGAAGGCCTCCAACGACGATGTGCAGATGCGCTCCGACTGGCTGTTCCCGATCTGCACCGGCAACGAGCGCCTGAAGAATGACAACGGCGACAAGCTGCATCCGACGCAGAAGCCGGAGGCGCTTTTGGCCCGCATCATGATGGCCTCGACCAAGCCGGGTGACGTGGTGCTCGACCCTTTCTTCGGCTCGGGTACGACGGGGGCTGTCGCCAAGCGCCTCGGCCGCCATTTCGTCGGCATCGAGCGTGAGCAGGCATACATTGATGCCGCCAACGAACGTATTGCGTCGGTGAAGCCTCTGGAAAGCGCTGACCTGACGGTGCTTTCGGGCAAGCGCGCCGAGCCTCGTGTTGCCTTCGTCAGTCTGCTCGATACCGGCTTGATGACGCCCGGTGCGACGCTCTATGACGCCAAGCGCCGTTTTGCTGCCAAGGGGCGCGCCGACGGTACGCTTGCGATCGGCGACAATGCCGGTTCGATCCACAAGGTCGGTGCGCAGGTGCAGGGGCTGGATGCTTGCAACGGCTGGACCTTCTGGCACTACGAGCGCGCCGGCGGCCTGACCCCTATCGACGAGCTGCGCCGCATCGCAAGGCTCGGCATGGAGCGGGCAGGGGCGTAGTTCATCTCTGTCGGTTGATTCAGCGGATGAAGCTGCTGAATCAGTTTTTGAACGCCTTGCGCGAACCGATTCAATTCAAAGCGCAATATTCATTCGGCTGAGATCGGCTTCCAGCGTTGCCGCATCGGTGAACAGCACCGCTTGCCAGCCGGCGGTCCTGGCTCCGTCGACGTTCTTCTGGCTGTCGTCGATGAACAGCGCATGCACTGGATCGATGCCGAAGCTGGCTATGTGATGATCGTAGATGCCGCGCTCGGGCTTGATCATGCCGATCTCGCCCGACACGGTGACGCCGCGCGGTCTTTCTAGAAACGGGAACCGGCCACGCGCTTCTGAAAAGGTGTCAGCCGCCCAATTGGTCAAAAGCGTCACGTCATGGCCTGCATCGAGCAGCCGGTCGAGCAGCACAACACTGTCGCCATAGGCGTAAGGCACCATCTCGTGCCAGTGGCGGCGGAAGTTGCGGATGTTTTCGGCGTGGTCCGGATGTTCGGCGATCAGCAATGCCTCTGCATCTTCCCATTTGCGGCCGCGATCCTGCTCGATGTTCCATGCGCTGGTGCAGACATTGTCGAAGAACCATTGTCGCTCGGCGGGATCGGGAATGAGCCGGCTGAACGGAATGTCGGGGTCGTAGTGGACGAGCACCTTGCCGATGTCGAAGACGATGTGGCGGATTTCCATTCTGTCAGTGCCTTTGCTTCCTGGTTGCGCCGGGAATGGCCGCCTCGATGGCCTTTTTCATGACGGTCGGCAGGGCCTCGCCCGAAATTTCGGCCGGTTGCGACCAGAAGCAACCGCTTGGCGTGTCGCCATTGGCTTCAGCCCGGTAGACGTCAAGTTCGAGCGCGAAATGGGTGAAGACGTGCGAGATGCTGCCCGCGCGTTGCCACGCGGCGGAAAATGGCGCGGCCTGTACCGAGGTCTCCCCGTCAACGCGCGCTGTCCAGCCGGTCGTCGGCACCTCGCTCATACCACCGAGCAGACCCTTGTCGGGCCGCTTGCGGAGCAGGATCGCCCCATCTTTCCTGACTGCGACAAAGGCAGCCCCCCGGCGCAGCGGCTTTACCGGCTTGGCCTGGCGAACGGGGTAAAATTCGGGATCACCGGCGCGGATGGCGCTGCAATCCTCGCGCAGTGGGCAAAGCATGCATTTCGGCTTGCGCGGTGTGCAGATCGTCGCACCAAGGTCCATCATAGCCTGCGCGAAATCGCCCGGGCGTTCGGATGGGACCATGCGCTCGACATGCAGCCGGATTTCGCCTTTCGCCTGAGGCAGGGGCGTTGCGATGGAAAACAGGCGTGTAACGACGCGCTCGACATTGCCATCGACGACGGCAGCTGGCCGATTGAAGGCGATCGCTGCGATGGCCGCCGCAGTGTAGGGACCAACACCGGGCAACGCGCGCAAGCCCTCCTCGCTGTCGGGGAATTTGCCGCCATTGCCGGCGATGAAATTGGCGCATGCCTTGAGGTTGCGGGCGCGGGAATAATAACCGAGCCCCGCCCAGGCCTTCATGACATCGTCGGTATCCGCGCTGGCCAGTGCCGACACGGTCGGCCATTTGGCGGTGAAGGCGGCAAAGTAGGATTTGACGGCTTCGACGGTGGTTTGCTGCAGCATCACTTCCGAAAGCCAGACGCGGTAGGGATCAGGCTTTTTGCCGCTTGCGAGGTCGCGCGGCGCCACACGCCACGGCAAATCGCGGTGGTGGGCGTCGTACCAGGCGAGCAGCCGGGCGGATAGGCCGCCGCCATTCGCGGACGCAGGCTTGCGGCGTGGGTTATGCGGTGCCATTTATCGAGCGTTGGCTTTTGTGCTGAACGTCTTTGAACATCGTCGCTGGAGAACTCACATGGCAGGGAAACGGCCTTCGGGCAATCCCGTTCCGGTCAGCGACCTGGCAACCGATATCCTTGACCCGGTGCTGCGCAAGCGCGCCGGCATCTCGATTGGTCTCGTGCAATCGTGGGAAGAAATCGTGGGTGCGAGGCTGGCCGCCAGTTCGCGCCCCGAAAAGATCCAGTGGCCGCGCCGTATGCATGAGGACGATCCGTTCGAGCCGGCGACGCTGGTTATCGCGTGCGAAGGCATGGCGGCGCTTCATCTGCAGCACCAGACCGGCGAAATCATCGGCAAGGCCAACGCCTTTCTGGGCTTCATGGCGATTGGTCGCATCAAAATAGTCCAGAAACCATTGACTCCGGGCAGGCGGCGCGAGATGCCGACGCTGCGGTCCTTGTCAGAACCCGAGAAAACCAAGCTGGCCAAGACTGTCGAGCGTATTGAAGATGACGGACTTCGTGCTTCTCTTGAGCAGCTTGGAGCGACGGTTTTGGGCCGCAAGAAGTGAATGCTCGCATTTTCGTGATCGAAGGTGCGGGATTTGGCGATTGGATTGGGGATGGCAATGCCTTAATTCGCGCCAACTCTCGCTTTTCCGTGCCTTTGCGTTGCAAAATTCAACCAAAATCAGGTGATTCGCATGATCCGTGCCTTGTCTCGCAGAACCGTACTGACCTCATTGGCCGCGGTGCCGGCAGCCGTGCTGCTTTCGGCTTGCAGCGATTCCGGCGAGGAGGCCAAGGCGACGGACGCCAAGCCGGCCGCTTCGACTGATGCAATGGCGCCAGCCGCACCTGCCGCGCCCGCTGCAGCCGCGCCGGCATCGGCTGGTGACGTGGACATGGCTGAACTGCTGAAGCCCGGTGCACTGCCCGACAAGGTGCTCGGCAAGGAAGACGCCAAGGTCACCATCGTCGAATATGCTTCGATGACTTGCCCGCACTGCGCGCATTTTGCCGAGACCACCTTTCCGGAATTGAAGACCAAGTACATCGACAGCGGCAAGGTCCGCTTCATTTTCCGGGAGTTCCCGTTCGATCCGCGCGCAGAAGCCGGCTTCATGCTCGCACGTTGCGCCGGCGACAACTATTTCCCGATGGTCGATGTGCTGTTCAAGCAGCAGCAGGCCTGGGCAGCGGCGGAAAACGTCAAGGACGCGATGTTCCAGCTTTCCAAGCTGGCTGGTTTTACACAGGAGAGCTTCAACTCCTGCTTGACGGACCAAGCCCTTCTTGAACAAGTGAGAGCCGTCCAGAAGCGGGGCGCAGACGAATTCAAGGTCGACTCGACACCGACCTTCTTTATCAATGGGAAAACCTACAAAGGCGCGCTGTCGATTGAGGAAATGTCGGCCATCATCGACCCTCTTGTCTAATTCGGCAACGTCGAAGCGGTTTCGCTTCGGCCTTTGTTCCGGCATGAGGCGCGCATGAAGTTTTCGCGCCTGCGTCTTCTCGGCTTCAAGTCTTTCGTAGAGCCCGGCGAGTTCGTCATCGAACGCGGTCTGACGGGTATCGTCGGGCCGAACGGCTGCGGCAAGTCGAACCTTGTCGAGGCGCTGCGCTGGGTAATGGGCGAAAGCTCATACAAGAACATGCGCGCTTCCGGCATGGACGATGTGATCTTTTCCGGCTCGAACACGCGCCCGGCCCGCAATACCGCCGAAGTCACGCTGTTCCTCGACAATGCCGATCGAACCGCGCCCTCCGCCTTCAACGACGCCGACGAATTGCAGGTGTCGCGCCGCATCGAGCGCGAAGCGGGGTCTGTCTATCGCATCAACGGCAAGGAGGCGCGCGCCAAGGACGTGCAACTCCTGTTCGCCGACCAGTCGACCGGTGCCCGTTCGCCGTCCATGGTGGGGCAGGGCCGCATCGGTGAACTGATCCAGGCAAAGCCGCAGGCCCGCCGTGCGCTTCTTGAGGAGGCAGCCGGCATTTCCGGCCTTCACACCCGCCGCCACGAGGCGGAGTTGCGGCTCAAGGCAGCTGAACAGAACCTTGAACGGCTGGATGACGTGGTCGGCGAGCTAGAAGGCCAGATCGAAAACCTCAAGCGGCAAGCGCGCCAAGCGTCCCGGTTCAAGAACCTTTCGGCGGATATTCGCAAGGCCGAGGCTACACTGCTGCATCTTCGCTGGACCGTTGCCAAGATACAGGAAGGCGAGGCGCGCTCTGCGCTTGCCGTTGCGACCTCTCTGGTTGGCGAGCGGGCCGCTACCCAGATGAATGCCGCCAAGGATCAGGCTGTCGGCGCGCACAAGCTCCCGGAACTGCGCGAGGCGGAGGCCGCCGCCGCCGCAGTGTTCCAGCGGCTTTCCATCGCCAAGTCGCAGATCGAGGAAGAAGCGGGGCGCATTCGCTCGCGCCAGTCCGAGCTCGACCGCAGGCTAGAACAACTCGATGCCGACATCGTACGCGAAGAGCACATGGTGCGCGACAATGCCGATGTTCTGGAGCGCCTGGCCGAAGAAGAAGCCGGACTGAACTCGGAAAACGCCAATGCCGCCGAGCGTGAAGCGGTGACGCGGTCGGCATTCGAACAGGCTGCGGCCACGCTCGCAGCCAGCGAAGCCAGGTTGGCGGCGTTGACGGCGGAGCGCGCCGATGCCGCGGCTTCGCGAAATCAGGTCGAGCGGACTTTGCGTGAGACCGGCGAGCGCCGGGATCGCTTTGCCCGTCAGCTTGCAGAGATGGATCGCGAACTGTCCGAGATCGGTGCCCGCATCTCCGGTTTGGCTGATCCGGCCGAAAAACGGGAACTGGTGGAGCAGGCGGCTGGCTTGCTCGAAGAGGCTGAGGCTGCGGTCGAGGCCGCCGAGCAGGCGGTGACGGAGGCTCGGGAAGCTGAGGGTCAGGCGCGCGGCCCGGTGCAGGATGCCAAGGCGGAACTGGCACGCATCGAGACCGAAGCACGCACCTTGGCAAAGATACTCAATGCGGCGAGCGGCGACCTGTTTCCGGCAGTGCTTGAGCAGTTGAATGTCGAACGCGGCTTCGAGACGGCGCTAGGCGCGGCTCTTGGCGAAGACCTTGATGTGCCTTTGGAGCGCAGCGCGCCGGTTCATTGGGGCGGCAGCGAGCCGCACGCCGGCGATCCTGCGCTGCCCGCCGGCGCGCGTAGCCTTGCAAGCGTGGTACGCGCGCCGTGGCAACTGGCGCGCAGATTGGCTCAGGTCGGGATCGTTGAAGCGGCTGACGGTTTGCGCCTGCAATCGTTGCTTGCCCCTGGCCAGAGGTTGGTCAGCCGGGACGGTGCGTTGTGGCGCTGGGACGGATTGACCGCCAGCGCGGACGCTCCGACTGCTGCGGCATTGCGCCTTGCACAGAAGAACCGGCTCGCCGAGCTGGACGCCGAGGCTGTGGCCGCTACGCGCGTCGTGAGGGCTGCCGAGGAAGCGCTGGCCAAGTCGGAAGCGGCAATCCGTCGGACCACGGATGCCGAACGTTCGGCAAGGCAAGCCTTGCGCGAAGCCCAGCAGGGGCTAGACAGTGCCAAGACCGCGCTTGCCGCGGCCGAACGGGCGGCGGGCGAACTTTCCAGCCGACGCGATGCGCTTTCTGATGCGCGCGCGCGGGTCATGGAAGAGCACGAGGAAGCAGCAGCAGTGCTTGCGGAAGCTGAAGTCCTGCTGCGCGAGGCTCCGGACCTCGATGATCTCCAGTCGCGACTTGAACAGGCTGCATCGCACGTCTCCGGTGACAGGGCGGCACTTGCCGAAGCCCGCGCCGTGCATGATGGCCTTAGCCGCGAAGCAGAAGCCCGTACACGCCGGCTTCAGGCCATTGAAGGCGAACGCCGCAACTGGCTGATGCGGGCGGAGAATGCATCGGCGCAGATCGCGGCACTCGGTGAGCGTAAGGCCGAGGCGATGGAGGAGCGTGAGAAACTGGCCGATGCGCCAGATGAGCTCGATGCCCGCCGCCGCGCCTTGCTGACCCAGCTTTCCGAGGCCGAGGCGCTGCGGATGGCGGCAAGTGACCGCTTGCAGGATGCAGAGAACAAGCAGGCCGGACTCGACAAGGCAGCGACCGCTGCGATCCAGGGACTGGCCGAAGCGCGCGAGGCCCGCGCCCGCGCCGAGGAACGCCTGACGGCTGCCGACGACCGCCGGCAAGAGGTCGAAGCCCGTATCCAGGAAGCTCTGAACACACCGCCGCATCTGGTGATCAAGCACACAGGCCTGGAAGCCGACAGCCCCATGCCGGACATGGGTGACATCGAACGGACGCTGGAGCGGCTCAAGATCGAGCGCGAACGGCTAGGTGCGGTCAATCTCCGCGCCGAGGAAGAGCAGAAGGAACTGTCCGAGCGGCTCGAAGCGATTGTGTCCGAACGCGAGGACATTATCGAGGCGATCCGCAAGCTGAGACAGGCCATCCAGAGCCTGAATCGCGAAGGGCGCGAGCGCCTGCTGGCTGCCTTCGATGTCGTCAACGGCCATTTCCAGCGGCTGTTTTCGCATCTCTTCGGCGGCGGCACAGCAGAGCTGCAACTGATTGAATCCGAAGATCCGCTTGAGGCGGGCTTGGAGATTCTCGCACGCCCGCCGGGCAAGAAGCCGCAGACGATGACGCTGCTTTCGGGTGGTGAGCAGGCGTTGACGGCGATGTCGCTCATCTTCGCGGTGTTCCTGACCAATCCGGCGCCGATCTGCGTGCTCGACGAAGTCGATGCACCGCTCGACGATCACAATGTCGAACGTTTCTGCAACCTGATGGATGAGATGGCCGCGTCTACCGAAACGCGCTTTGTGGTCATCACCCATAACCCCATCACGATGGCGCGCATGGACCGCCTGTTCGGCGTGACCATGGCCGAGCAAGGTGTCAGCCAGCTTGTTTCAGTTGACCTGCAAGCCGCCGAGGCGATGCGCGAGGCAAGCTGACCGCCGACAGCAGTAGAATGCTCGGCAGACTGTGCCGCCACCGTGTTGCCGTAAAGGTGATGGAAGGAGTGGTTTCCGATTTTTACTGACCGATCAGCCTTGATGTCGCTGGTTCTGGTGATTGGACTTCAACCCAGAAAATATTTTTTGATTGGTTTCTCGCAAAACGGGAACTGACATGACTAATCCAGATTGATACCAGTACATTGCAGCGCTAGAAGTGCGGCGAAGGAGCTCGGGAATCAATGGTGCTAGGTGATGTCCTCAATGGGACCCGACTTTGGCGTTTGGGTGGGTCGCTGCTTGACGTATTATCTGCTGCTGCTGCGCTTTTTTTAGCTTACTTTACTGTCTTCGGCACCAGGGTTTTCTATGCGGTTCCGGGATTGGAGGAAAGAGCCCTCGCATTCTGCGCGATTTTTATTTTGTTTTTCCGGCTTTTTTCCATGCACAGGGGCTCATGGCGCTACGTCTCTATCCCTGATATCTTGACCATTCTCAAGGTAAGTCTGGCTTCGGTCGCGGCTTACACAGTCGCTGCATTCCTTTTGTCGCGCGGAATGAATGTACCCCGCTCGGTTCCCGTCCTTACCTTCGTCTATCTGGTCATAGGACTATCTTTGAGCCGTCTTGCCTATCGCCTGGCGATGGAGCACTCGTTCTTTTCGCTGCGCGGCTCGGAGGCATCGCCGCTGAGGAGTGTGCACGACGTTTTGTTGTATGGCCTGACGGACAATGCGGAGAGTTTCATTCGGGCCAATCGGCGCGGCGCGGCGAGTGAGTTCAATATTGTCGGCATTCTTGACGATAAGGCGCTCAATCAGGCGCGCATAGTGCAAGGCGTGAAGGTGCTCGGCGATTTCACCCAGTTCGATACGATCGTGACGCGGTTGAAGAAGAAAGGCATAGTTGTTTCGGAGTTGATCGACACCGAAATGCAGCCCGACCGTCAGCATCTGGCCGAGGTGGTCGAAAAATGCGGGCGTATGCGCATCAAGGCCTCTCGTATTCCTGATTTCAGGGAAACGTCCCTTCTGACAAGCCAATCGCTCCTCCAGCCGAAAACCATCGATCTGGGCGATCTGCTTGGCCGCCCAGAGATCACCGCCGACCTTGAGGGCGTGGCGCGCATGGTCAGTAGCAGGGTTGTGCTTGTTACCGGCGCTGGCGGCTCGATCGGCTCGGAGTTGTGCCGCCAGATCGCGGAATATCGCCCGGATATGCTGATCCTGACCGACAATTCCGAGTTCCACCTCTACAAGCTTGATATGGAGATTCGCGAGAACTACCCGAAGCTCAATGTGGTGACGGCACTCATGAACGTCCGCGACCGCGGTCGTGTAGCGAGCATCTTCGCGCGTTTCCAACCCAAGCTGGTTTTTCACGCGGCCGCCTTGAAGCATGTTCCAATGGTGGAAAACAACGCGATCGAGGGCATCAAGACCAATCTGCTCGGCACGCGCAACGTCGCCGATGCGGCCGTGCAACACGGCGTCGAGCATTTCGTCATGATCTCGACCGACAAGGCGGTGAACCCGACCAACGTCATGGGCGCCACCAAGCGTGCCGCCGAGGCTTATTGCCAAGCTCTTGACGTCACATCGCAGTTAACGCTGTTCACGACCGTCAGGTTTGGCAATGTGCTGGGTTCCAACGGCTCCGTCGTGCCGCGCTTCCAGAAGCAGATCATGGCTGGTGGCCCGGTCACGGTGACCCATCCCGAGATCGTGCGGTTTTTCATGACTATCCCGGAAGCGGTTTGTCTGGTGCTCAACGCCTCTGCTGCACATATCGGCAGCAGGCGGGGGGATATCATGGTTTTGGACATGGGAAAGCCGGTGAAGATCATCGATCTGGCGGAACGAATGATCCAGTTGGCCGGTTTCAGGCCGCATGCCGATATTGATATCGTGTTTACTGGTCTTCGGCCCGGCGAAAAACTCTACGAAGAGCTTTTTGACCCTTCGGAGGTCAATCAGAAAGACCCGGATGTGCCTTATTTCGTTGCCTCGCCGCGTGTCATAGACAAGGACGTTCTCCACAAGACGCTTGCGGTGTTGGAAGGCGCAATTTCAAACGAAGACCAGTTACGTGCCGTCGAACTGCTCAATCACATTGTCCCGGAATATACGCCCGCCCATCCGGTCATCGCCCCCCCTGACGTCGGATTGGAGCTGGAAGGCAACGCGGCAAGAAAACCTCCCTCCCACCCTAAGCCTGTCGCGTAAAGGAGTTCGGGCGACCCGCTTAGTCAAATAATACTGCTGACCGTGGACTGTGCGGACAGGGCTGCCGTCATTTACCGTTCGGCCCGCGCCGTCCATCCGCATCATTGAAAAAGGAGCTGCACCCTATGAGGGTTCTTGTTACCGGCAACGCCGGCTTCATCGGTTTCCATGTCGCACGAAGGCTGATCGAGCGGGGTGACGACGTTGTTGGCTTTGATGTGGTCAACGACTACTACGACCCAAAGCTGAAGGAAGCGCGCCTCGCGATTCTGGAAGAAGCAGCGGGAAATCAAGGCGGTAGCTACAGTTTCGTTCGCGCCAATCTTGCTGACCGGGCAGCGGTCGATAGGTGCTTTGCCGACAACAAGTTCGACCGCGTTATCAATCTGGCTGCGCAGGCCGGTGTTCGCTATAGCCTGGAAAATCCGCATTCCTATGTTGAGAGCAACATCATTGCCTTCACCAACATTCTGGAAGCTTGCCGCCATACTGGCGTTGGGCACCTGACATATGCGTCAACGTCGAGTGTCTATGGTGCGAATACGAAGATGCCGTTCAACGAACATGGCGTTGCCGACCACCCGTTGCAGTTCTACGCAGCCACCAAACGCGCCAATGAACTGATGGCGCACAGCTATTCGAATCTGTTCAACCTGCCGACGACAGGATTGCGCTTTTTTACTGTCTATGGGCCGTGGGGCCGACCGGATATGGCGCTGTTCCTGTTCACGAAAGCCATTCTCGAGGGCAAGCCGATCTCTGTCTTCAATAATGGCAACCACACCCGCGACTTCACTTATGTCGAGGACATCGCGGAAGGCGTTATACGCGCCAGCGACGCGGTAGCCCAACCAAATCCCGATTGGGATGGCGACAATCCGGACCCGGCGACGAGTCGTGCGCCGTTCCGTATCTACAATATTGGCAACAACAATCCCGTTCGGCTGAGCGAATACATCTCGGCACTGGAGGAGGCGCTGGGCCGCAAGGCAGAAAGAAAGCTTCTGCCATTGCAGCCCGGCGACGTGCCTGACACTTTTGCGGATGTCAGCGATCTTGTCTCCCAACTCGGCTACAAGCCGGCAACGCCGGTGAGCGTAGGTGTTCGTCGTTTTGTCGACTGGTATCTCGACTTCTATGGCAAGTCCGAGATCTGATGGATCATCAAGCTTGCGAAGGCCACTCCATTGGCGGCAATGCTGCGATGATGGAGGCAGGGTCAGGCGTGATCTGTCGCTCTGCCGTGTTTTGTACGGCAAGCCAGACACTGTCACGCCAAGCGATGAAAGCTCCCGCCTCGGCCCGCCATTTCGACACGGCGGAGCCGGAATATGAGGTGAGAGTCGAGCCGTCCCGGTAGCCATGGGCGCGCGCCTCTTTGTCCAGATGATCCTGAACAGCACCATCCAGGCGTGCGGCCGCTTCCTTGCGTGCCTGCTCGGTTTTCATGTCTGCGGTCACCATCTGCGACCAGTCGATTTGAGCCATGACTCACGCCTCCACTTTATCACACGGTAGTTTCAATTCGCCGTCGGGCGGATTTTCGAGCGGCACCGGAAAAGCGACCGCATCGCTCGGGTTCGGGCCATGTGGCAGAAGCAAGGTGAGATGAATCTCACCGCTAATGCGTTGCACATCGCCGACTATCCACAGATTGCTGATGGCGGTCGCAGGTAGGGAGGCTCCTTCAGGCAAAGCTGAAAAGTCGATCCTGTCGCCATTGATGACAAGAACCTCGCTGGCCTTGATTACGGAAAGCATTTCGTCCCGCCGTACGGGACACAGGCTGATAAGCATTAGAACCACCTTCCGAATGCGATCGCGTAAAGCCGAAGTCCAAGGGAGGCGGCTGACGTTGTTGATGCAAAAGATAATTTCGCCTGGGTGGTGGTGACGGGATTATCGCCATTGTAAGTGATGAAGATGCGTCGGGAGTCAAAGGTAGCCCTGCTCACACCGGAACTCATGGTGGGAATTGCGACAAACGTGGCGGGAAAAGTCCATACATATTGGCCGGCTTCGTCATTCGAAAAAAGCGCGCCGGAAGCGGTGGCCATAGTCGGGGTAATCGAGCCGACTTGACTGCAGATCTGCGTCCCGTCTGCCCATCTGATATATGCGCCATTGGAATTTATGCCGCTCTCGATCAGTGCGCCTGTCGGTAGACCGCCGGCTTGCGAGACGGCTCCGACGATTGGTTGCATGACCGCAGAACTGGATCCCGAAAAACGCACGAAGGCAGCATTCGTACCGGTCAAGCTGCTCAATGCGGTGAGCGCCGGCGTCTGTGGGAACGACGCCTTCCCGCTGGTGCGGTCAAGGCGAAGGGCCTCTTTCCAGTTTGCGCCGTCCGGCGAAACCTTGATCGAAAGATCGTCGTTGCCAACCAGTCCGACTTCTGCCCGACCTGACCAACCGGATTGCATGAGCAGCGATAGGACTCCCGGCGGTCCTTCCTTGTTCATTGTATAGCGCAGGTTACCGTCGCCTCCTTCGCCCGCATAGCGTGCTGACCAAAGCGCCTTGTTGAGTTTGGCTGCGAAGGGATTGGCCCCGTCGGCGGTCGTTCCGACACCGATCAATTCCAGATTCTGCAAAACTGGAAATGCCTCGCCGAGTTGATGCCATTGACCGTCGCTGCGGTAGACGAACCTTTCCTCGTCCTCGACCCAGGCGATCCAGCCGGTTCCGGGCGGTATGCGCCGCCATGTGCCGTCTATGCGGGCGGCAATGGCGCCGTCCCAATCTTGCCACACACCCGTCGCGCCATCCGCCACGATGTAACGCTCGCCATCCTCTTCTGCTCCAGAGGGTTCGGCCAGATTGCGGTCAAGAACCGAAAGCTGGACTACAGCGTCGAGCGTCGACAACGCTTCATTGTGGGTGACATGCTTCTGTGCTTGAGAAGGCATGATGTAAGGCAGGTCGAGATTGGTTGTGGTCTCCATGGGCAAATGCACTCCCGTTCCGGTTGACGGGATTATGATTCCGGTCGCAGGAACGTGGATAAAGTCGCAACATCGTCGTCTTTTGGGGACCCTTTCGATCAACCTTCATCAGAGGCTCGATCACGAAACTCCCAAGCAGAATTCAGGCGCTATAGATTCATCCCGACCGCGCTGCGCGGTTCGTCCATGATGTTGTCTCAACTGTCATGTGATGCTGGCTACTCGCAAATCGGTGGGACTCGTACGAAAAGGGGACTTGCCGTACCTGCCTCTCCTCGGGCAAGCGTCGAATTGGATGGAGCATGGCGTGTTAGTTGAAAAAACCCCACTGGATGGCTTGTTGATGCTGACCCCACGGCGGTTTGCCGATGAGCGCGGGTTCTTCAGCGAGAGCTGGAATAGACGGACCTTAAGCGACCAAGGAGTCGATCTGCCTGAATTTGTTCAGGATAATCATTCCTTGTCTCATCGCACGGGCACTTTGCGGGGGCTTCATTTCCAGTCTCCCCCGCATGCACAGGGAAAGCTGGTGCGCTGCGGGCGTGGCAGGCTGTTCGACGTGGCCGTGGACATCAGGCGCGGCAGCAAGACTTATGGCCAGTGGTTCGGGGTGGAATTGAGCTTCGACAATGGCCGGCAGCTGTGGATTCCCGCCGGTTTCCTTCACGGCTTCGTCACGCGCGAGGAAGACACGGAAGTCGTATACAAATGCACGGATCACTATGCGCCGGAATGCGATGGCACCGTGCTTTGGAACAGCGCCGGCATCGATTGGGGTTTGTCGACTCCACCGATTTTGTCGCAGAAGGATGCCGCAGCTCAATCTCTATCCACGTTTGAGAGCCCGTTTGAAGTGGGGAAAAGCCAATGAAGCTTTTGGTAACCGGCGGAGCGGGCTTCATCGGCTCTGCGGTGGTAAGGCTCGCGATTGCTCGCGGCCATGATGTGGTCAACCTGGATGCTCTTACCTATGCGGCGTGCCTGGACAATATATCCAGCGTTGCCGGCAACCCGCGCTACGTGTTCGAACATGCTGACATTCGCAACAGGCAAGCGCTCGATCGAATTTTTACTGCGCACAAGCCGGACGCCGTCATACATCTTGCGGCTGAAAGCCATGTCGATCGCTCGATTGATGGCCCAACTACCTTCATCGACACAAATGTCACCGGCACCTGCACTTTGCTGGAAGCCGCGCGGCGCTATTGGCATGAGGCCGGTCGGCCACAAAGCTTCCGCTTCCACCATGTATCGACCGACGAGGTCTATGGCAGCCTCGGCTCCGAGGGCAAGTTTACGGAAGATACGCCCTATTCGCCGAACTCGCCTTATTCGGCATCGAAGGCGGCAAGCGATCACCTCGTGCGCGCCTGGGGAGAAACTTATGGCTTGCCGGTTTTGCTGACCAATTGCTCGAACAATTACGGTCCCTATCATTTCCCCGAGAAACTCATTCCGGTCGTTATCCTGAACGCGCTGGCTGGAAAGCCGATCCCGGTATACGGCAAGGGCGAGAATGTGCGTGACTGGCTCTATGTCGAGGATCACGCCGATGCATTGCTGACGGTCATTTCGAAGGGCGTGCCGGGTCGCAGCTACAATATCGGCGGTGAGAACGAGGCGCGTAATATCGACATTGTGACCAGCATATGCGCATTGCTTGACGCGAGGCGGCCAAAGGCCACCCCATACGCCAATCAGATCGCCTTTGTCACCGACCGGCCGGGACACGATGCGCGCTACGCGATCGATCCCGAACGAATCCGGTCTGAACTAGGCTGGCGCCCTTCGGTGACGCTCGAGCAAGGGCTCGCGCGAACCGTGGATTGGTACCTGGACAATGAGCCATGGTGGCGCGCTCTCCAGGACCGGTCTGGCGTTGGCGCGCGGCTGGGATTGCGCGCGTGAAATTGCTGGTATTCGGCAGCAGCGGGCAAGTCGCACAGGAACTGCGCCGCCAGTGCCCTGACGAATGGGAGATGCTGAGCCTCGGGCGTACGGACGCTGATCTGGGCGATCCGAAAGCTTGCGCGGCAATCATAGACCAAAGTGACGCTGATGTGGTCATCAACGCTGCAGCCTACACGGCGGTAGATCGCGCCGAAACCGAGGAGGATTTGGCGCGCCTTATCAATGCCGACGCACCGGCCGCAATGGCGCACGCGGCAGCCGGAAAGGGGGTTCCATTTCTCCATATATCGACTGACTATGTGTTCGATGGAAGCGGCTCCGAGCCGCGCAGGCCGGATGCGCCGACAAATCCGCTCAATGCTTACGGGCGCACCAAACTTGCCGGTGAGGATGGCGTTGTCGCAGCCGGCGGCTCCTATGCGATCCTGCGTACGTCCTGGGTATTTTCTGCGCATGGCAGCAATTTCGTGAAGACGATGCTGCGTCTTGGCGCGCAACGCGACACACTCGATGTTGTCGCCGACCAGATTGGCGGACCGACACCTGCTGCCGATATTGCCTCGGCGCTGCTGACGATGGCGCGAGCCATAGTGGGACGATCGGCTAGTGGTGGTACATTCCATTTTGCGGGCGCGTCCGATACTTCCTGGGCCGAATTCGCGCGCGAGATTTTCCGTCAGTCCAGACTGTCTTGTGAAGTTCGCGACATTCCGGCCTCTGCCTATCCGACGCCTGCCCGCAGGCCTGCAAATTCGCGGCTGGACTGTGCTTCATTGACGGAGGCTTTCGGGATAGAACGACCTGACTGGCGCGTAGGGCTTGCCCGCGTGCTGCGGGAACTGGAGAAAGCTGCATGAGCTTCAAAGGCATCGTACTGGCGGGAGGGACAGGCTCGCGGCTTTGGCCGCTGACGATCGGCGTGTCAAAACAGCTTCTGCCCATCTACGACAAGCCGTTGATCTACTATCCGTTGTCGGTTCTGATGCTGGCGGGTATTCGCGACATCCTCATCATCACAACGCCGGAAGACGGCCCCGCGTTCCAACGTCTGCTCGGAAACGGAAGCCAGTTCGGCGCCCACATCGAATATGCCGTGCAGCCTCGGCCTGAGGGATTGGCGCAGGCGTTTGTCATCGGCGCGGACTTCCTTGCCGGCAATCCAGCCTGCCTGGTTCTTGGCGACAACGTGTTTTACGGACATGGCCTGACTGAAAAGCTGCGCGCTGCCTCGCTTCGCCAGCAAGGCGCCACGATCTTCGGTTACCAGGTCAAGGACCCGGCCCGCTTTGGTGTGGTGGAGTTCGATTCGGAAGGAAAAGTGCTGTCCGTTGAGGAAAAGCCCAAGCTGCCGAAAAGCCGCTACGCAATAACCGGGCTTTATTTCTTCGACAAAGACGTGGTCGATATCGCTCGCGACGTGCGCCCCTCTGCTCGAGGAGAACTGGAGATCACCAGCGTGATAGAGGCTTATCTGGAACGCGGTGACCTTCAGGTTGAACTGCTTGGCCGTGGCTTTGCGTGGCTGGACAGCGGCACGCATGAAAGCATGCTGGAAGCCGGGCATTTCGTGCAGACGATCGAGATGCGCCAGGGCCACAAGATCGCCTGCCTGGAAGAGATCGGCTTTGCCAATGGCTGGTTGAGCGCTGCCGAGCTAGCCGCGCGCGGGCGGCTGATGGAGAAGAACGAATACGGGCAGTATTTGCTTGGAATCGCAGCGCAGGATATGCCGAGGGCATGATCCAAGCCCCTTCTTTTGACTATCGATCCGGAATCGTCGAATGCGGTGCGCCCGGATATTCTGGTCCGCAGTGTATGGCATTGGAATTTCGGGTCCGGTGAAGGGCCTCCGCAGTCTTCTGGCGCGGCCTTTCGTGCGCAATGTCGTGACCATGGCAGGCGGAGCCGCCGGCGCGCAGGCGATTACAATGGTCTTTGCTCCGATCATTACGCGCCTTTATGGTCCCGAGGCGTTCGGAGTGCAGGGGATGTTCCTCTCACTCGTCTCGATTCTCGCCACGGTCGCGGCACTTGCCTATCCGATAGCGATTGTCTTGCCATCCAGTGCATCCGAGGCGCGCGCATTGATGCGTTTGTCGATGCTCGTCAGCGTGCTGATCGCAACCGGCTTGACGTTTATTCTGCTGGGTTTTTCCAAGCCGATTGTCGAAGTCTTGCACTATCAAGCGATAGAGCCCTTCCTTTTGGTCCTGCCGCTGGTCGTGGTGCTTTCAGCTTGGCTGCAGGTTACGGAACAGTGGTTGATTCGCCAGGAGCGCTTTTCTGCGTTGGCACGTGTTTCAATCGTTCAATCGCTGGCAGTAAATGCAGCAAGAGCAGGATTTGGCCTCATAAGCGCCACTGCATCCATGCTTGTTACAATCACGACCGTGGGTTTTGCACTGAATGCCGGAATGAATGCAGCCGCGGGCCGTCAGGCTAGTTCGGGCGATCGCCAAGCCCCGGTCGAAAAAGTTTCGCTTTTGGGAATGGCGAGCGAGCACCGTGATTTCCCATTGTATCGCGCTCCTGAGATGCTGTTGGCCGCTGTATCGGCAAGCCTGCCGATCTTGATCCTTGCAGGCGCCTTCGGGCCGGCAACGGCCGGTTTCTATGCGCTCGCGAGATCGGTTCTCTACCTGCCTGTCTCTCTGGTGGGGAACAGTGTCGCACAGGTATTCTACCCTCGCTTCAATCAGCAAAAGCAGAATGGAGCGCCATTGTTGCCGCTCTTTTTACGTGCTGTTGGGGTGCTTTCACTAATCGGCCTGCCGATCTTCGCCGCAATTGTGATTCTTGGGCCTTGGGCGTTCTCTCTGGTATTCGGCGGCGAATGGGCGCAGGCTGGCCAATATGCGCGATGGTTGAGCTTGTGGCTTTTCTTCATGCTCGTGAACAGGCCGTGCATCGGCGTGACGTCTGTGCTTGGGATGCAACGGTCGTTTCTTGTCCAGGGAGTTCTGGCGCTTGCTCTTCGCTTTGCAGGCCTGTGGATTGGTTGGCGTATTTTTGACAACGATGTATGGGCAGTTGCACTGTTCAGCGCTGGCGGAGGAATCGCCTCTTTGTTTCTGGTGGGCTTGGTTGCATACAAGATCGAGCGGACGGAAAACCCGGCTGCAGGAGCGTGATTCATAGTTATGGACGCCAAAGACAAGAAACGTGTCGCCATCTTCGTGCCTTCGCTTCGAGGTGGTGGTGCGGAGCGCGTTATGGTAACGCTCGCCAACGGCTTTGCCGAGCGCGGGCTCGCTGTCGATCTGGTCTTGGCAAAGGCCGAGGGACCATATCTCGACGACGTTAACGCAGGTGTCCGGATCATCGACTTAAGGGCATCACGCGTCCTGTTCAGCTTGCCGCGGTTGGTAGGATATCTGCGTCGGGCAAAGCCAGCAGCTATGCTGTCAGCCCTAAGCCACGCGAACATAATTGCCATCATGGCGCGGCGGATTGCCAAGGTGCCGATGCGGCTGGTCATCAGCGAGCGTGGCGTTCCGTCATTTACCGGTGCCGTCTCAAGTAAGAAAAAAATCGTCAATAAAGCTATGAAATCTCTCTATTCGCGTGCAGATCGTATTATTGCCGTATCCCGCGACGTGAAAAGAGTTCTGATCGAAGATTTCAATTTAGATTCAGGTATTATAAATGTAATAAATAACCCAATAGATTTATCTCTTATAGCAAAAATGTCGAAAGAGAAGCCAAATCACAGGTTTTTATCAAAAGAATTTAAAAAGATAATCGCAGTAGGAAGGCTAGAAGAAATCAAAGGTTACGATATCCTAATTAATTCGATTGGAATAATAGGGAAGGATTCAGGGTATAGGCTCCTGATACTAGGAGAAGGCTCGCTGAAAGCGGATTTGAAGCATTTGGCGAAATCGCTTGATGTGCAGGATGTTGTCGATTTTATCGGTTTTCAGAAGAACCCCTTTGGTTGGATGTCGGCCTCAGATGTCTACGTTCTTTCATCGCGCTCTGATGCGATGCCGAATGCCATGCTTCAAGCGTTGGCCTGCGGTGTGCGAGTAGTAAGTACGGATTGTCCTGGTGGGCCGGCAGAAATACTCGAAAGCGGTCGATGGGGACGTCTTGTCTCTACAGATGATGCGTCTGCAATGGCTAGGGCCTTGCAGGAATCAATAAACGATACCAATCCACCGGATGTCAAACGTAGGGCAACGGATTTTGATGTTGACTCAATAACCAAATCTTACCTGATTTCGATGGGAGTCATAACATGATTTTTAACATCGGGATATTTTCTATTCTATATATAATGATGAAAAAAAGAAGGTTTGATTTCTATTCAATATCAATAATTTCTTCTATTATATATTTCTCCCCGTCACTATTTGGGTATGTGTGGTATAAAGCACGAGAAAATGGTAGTAGATATGAAGATATATTTTTATCTATAGATCATAGAGTTGTAATCGCGCATTCAATTATTATTTTTTATATCTACGATATCCATGATAGCGTTTGATTCTTTTTCAAAAGAAAGTAAAGAATTTAAAGTAAATGATAAGAAATATGTAGATTTAATATTCATATATTTTTCGATTTTAATTTATTGTACGTTTATATTTTATAATATAGAGAACGCTTTCCAAGGTAATAAAGAGGAATTCGGAAGATCGCACTCATTGGTTGCATTAGCAATACCCTTTTCTTTGGCAATATGCATAGGGTTAAAAAGATATTATCATACTATTATCATTGTTTTAATTATTATATTTGAGACATACATAGGAAATAGAGAGGCATTAGTCTTTTCTGCAATATCAGTTTTAGTAGTTATGTTGTGGGTAAAAGGAAATATTCGTTTAATTGTATATTATAAGTATATTATATTCGGAATATTGTCCATATTTGTTGCTATAATGTATAAGAATGTATCTGCGGCAATTATCAGTGGGGATTGGCAACTCGCGATAGATAGATTGGGGAGTATAGAATATTATATTGAGACCATATCAAAATCTGAACCTTTCATAACACAATCTATATTGAATTATGCAATAGTATTGGACTGGACCTATGATGGACCGTTCTTTAAACCAATTTTTGCTAGCCTAATACCATTTGGTGATATTGTCGTAGGTGAAGTCGTGACTATATCTAGATACATAAACGATTTTCTTTTCGAAGACGTTGGATATGGTGTCGCGTCAAATGTGTGGGCGGAATCATATATATATGGCGGATGGTTTCAGTTAATAATTTATGCAATAATATATTCTATGATTCCGGCTATGTTAAATTTCTTCATGAATAGGGCCAGGTATTATCATCAGTGTGTATTAATCTCTATTATTGGAACAATATCTTTATTCTATATGCATAGAAGTGGACTTGATAGTGCGATAAACATGATCAAAAGGCTGTTGTTTTTTTACTTCTTATGTACATCTCTATCTCTGTTATTGGACGCAGCGGTAGCATCGATGAAGGAATCAGGACGATATGGTCGTATGCCACGTCATAACCGCGTTGGCTGACGGCGGCGCTGAGGCAGTCCTATACCGGCTCTGCACATTTCCACAATCGCAACACCGTCACATCGTCATTGCCCTTGGACCGGAGGGCAAGCATGCGCTGATGTTACGTGAAGCGGGCATCGAAACCCATTGCTTGGGACTGGGGCGAGGCCGTCTGAAGCCCGGCGCGATCATACGTTTGTATCGGCTTCTGCGCGGATACAAACCGGATGTCGTCCAGACCTGGATGTATCATGCCAACCTCTTGGGGGGCTTGGCGGCAAGGTTTGCTGGGTGCCGCAACGTAGTTTGGGGGATACGTCACGGGGAACTTGTTCCTGGCGCCACAGAAAGAAGCACGCGGCTGATAAATCGACTATGCGCTTGGCTTTCTGCGAGCATCCCCGTTCGCGTTGTTTCTTGTGCCGAAAGTGCGCGCCTAGTTCACGAAGGATATGGCTACGACGCATCAAAGTTTGTCGTCATACCCAATGGCTATGAGACAAAGAAGTTTGAACCGAATGCCACCGCAGGTGCGGCCATTCGTCGTGAACTCGGAATAGACCAGAATGCGCCCATCGTCGGGCTTGTCGGCCGGTGGCATCCGGACAAAGATCATCCGATGCTTGTTGCAGCCTTTGCGCGCGTAGTGGAGCGCTTTTCAGGTGCGCGCCTTCTTCTTGCAGGAACAGGCTGCACGCCGGACAATGCTGCGCTTGTCGCCCAAATGCGGGACCAAGGGCTAAGCGGGGTTGTTCACCTGCTCGGCCGGCGCAGCGACGTCCCTGCGATCATGAATGCGCTTGATATTCATGTGCTGTCCTCCAGAAGCGAGGCTTTTCCCAATGTCGTCGCGGAGGCGATGGCTTGCGCCACGCCTTGCGTCGTCACCGACGTCGGGGATGCCTCGCTGATAGTAGGGGATACTGGTTGGGTGGTGCCGCCCCTCAATCCCGACCAACTCGCT
This sequence comes from uncultured Mesorhizobium sp., assembly GCA_964601795.1. GTDB lineage: Bacteria > Pseudomonadota > Alphaproteobacteria > Rhizobiales > Rhizobiaceae > Mesorhizobium. The sequence continues at coordinate 38,907 of CAZROU010000025.1, forward strand.
GAGGCCATTGCAGAGGCGTTGCTCGAACGGTCTGAGGCCGAACAATGGCAAGCCCGCCGGCGTGCCGCGAGGCAGAGAATCCTCAATGAATTCTCCCTCGAACAGATGGTCGAGCGCTACCATCAGTTGTGGGGATTGAAATCCGCCTAATCTGGTTCGTGCCTGTTATTGTGATGACCTATTCTATCAACTGGCCCGTCTGTCTTAGCCCGAGTCGTAGAGGGAATGTGGCGAATTCGATATAGATATCTGAGATTGGATTTCGACCGGTGGAGGAGCCAAGTCCGGAGTTCCGGAAAACGCCGATATTATCAGGAAACGGAAAGTCGACCGTATCGGCTGTGTGATGGAAACGAACCGCAACGCCGTGGGTGAAACATGGGGGCTTTGAGGGTACAGCGTCAACGAAAACAAAATAGATCCCAGCCCCATCACCATGTGATGATTTGCCTTGTGCCGGCCAGCGCGCGCCGCATCTTCCGGACGCAACAGGTTTGATCGCGTAGGGAATGAAGACGTTAGTTAACTCCTGACGCGCCGAACATACTTCAGCCATGGAGGAGGCGCAGCACAGCATGGCGATCCATGGAAACATTGTTAACGGGAACGCCTACGCCGCAAGAAGCGCGAGATGCTCTCGCGAGTACTGAGCAATCATCGCTCCCACAAAAACACACCTGCCCACTGTCCAGATTTTGCGAATCAGTGGCATACGTAAAGTAACGATGGAGTGGGCAAAGCGGCCAAACAAGAATACGCGCCATGGGTGCGTATCGCCGCTTGATGTCTGGACAGGGTCGATCATGGGAACAACAGTCTCAAGGCTTTCAGTTAACATTTGTGATAATAAGAAAAAACTGGTTTTCCATTGCGCCAGAAGCAGAATGGGCTAGAAGACGGTCACTTTTCGACGACCGGAGCTTTGATTGTGGAGATTCTAGATAACATCCGTATTGGCGTCATTGGGTTGGGGTATGTGGGTCTGCCTTTAGCTGTACTATTAGCCAAGCGCTTTCCGGTTGCGGGTTTCGATATAAGCAGCAAGCGTATCGCCGAGTTGCGTAGCGCACATGACCGGACCCTGGAAGTCACTGAAAGCGAGTTGCGCGGTACGACGATTGCTTTCACCGACTCTCTTGATGACCTGCGCACCTGCAATTTCTACATCGTCACTGTGCCTACTCCCATTGATGCCGCCAAGCGGCCCGATCTGCGTTTGCTGAAGGCTGCATGCGCAACGGTCGGCAAGGTGATTGCGGTCGGTGATACGGTGGTGTTTGAATCGACTGTGTATCCCGGCGTTACGGAAGAGGAATGCGTTCCTGTCATCGAGCAAGTATCGGGATTGCGTTTCAATGCCGATTTCTTCGCTGGATATAGCCCTGAACGCGTGAATCCAGGTGACAAGCTTCATACGATCGACAAGATCGTCAAGGTAACCTCCGGCTCCACGCAAGAGACCGCCGATCGGGTGAACGCTGTTTATGCTGCAGTTGTCACTGCCGGTACCTATCGAGCACCGTCGATCCGGGTTGCTGAGGCTGCCAAGGTTATCGAGAATACGCAGCGCGACGTGAACATTGCGCTTGTCAACGAGCTTGCAACTCTGTTCCAGAAACTTGGTATCGACACCATGAGCGTTCTGGAAGCAGCCGGAACGAAATGGAACTTCCTGCCGTTTCGTCCTGGCCTTGTCGGCGGTCACTGCATCGGCGTCGACCCCTATTATCTTACCCACAAAGCGCAGGAAGTAGGCCATCATCCCGAGATCATCATGGCTGGTCGCCGCATCAACGACCTGATGGGGGAGTTGGTAGCAGCAAGGTTCGTTCGCGCGCTTATTTCCAAAGGCATCGATGCCTCACGTGCCCGTGTTCTGGTGTTGGGAATTACCTTCAAGGAAAATTGCCCCGATACGCGCAACACAAAGGTGGTCGATGTCGTGAGGGAACTGGCAGATTACGGGATGGACGTTTCCATTCACGACCCCTGGGCGGACGGGGAGGAAGTCGAGAAGGAATACGGCCTGCGTCTAAGCGGGGAGCCTGTTGCTCAAAGTTATGATGGGGTGATCGTAGCTGTCTCGCATGACGAGTTTCGAAATATGGGTGCCAACGGCATTCGCAACTATGCGAAGCCGAATGGCGTGGTCTTCGATGTAAAAGGAATGCTTGGAATCGCCGATAGCGATCTGCGTCTTTAGCGTCTGGGCCGACCCCACGTCCCGCACCTGTGGAAACTTTGATTCTTATTTTTTTTAGAGCGAGCAGATGTTTGGTGTTTTAGGAGATTCCGTTGCCCAGTAACCCGGCTGCGTTATGGCGCAGAGCGTTGCCAACAGCACATCGGATTGTGTTGGAGGCAAAACTGTCTTCCAGGCTTCCACAGATCAATGGCAGTGTTCTCGTGCTTGGAGCGGGACACGATCCCTATCGACATCTGTTATCAGCTGCTTCCAGTGTTCTGACGACGGACATTTCCGATGAGTTCGGAACAATCGATCAGATCGCCGATGCCCACGATTTGCCCTTCGGTGACAATTCATTCGACTGCGTTCTTGCGATTGAGGTTTTCGAGCACCTCGCGGTTCCTGGGAAGGCCAGCGATGAGCTGCTAAGAGTTTTGAAGCCAGGCGGACTGGGGATTGTTTCCACTCCCTTCATGTTCCATGTTCACGGGGACCCTTACGATTTTTCGCGCTTGACCAAGAGCGGGCTGGAAAATCTCTTTCAGAACGCGGCCTCCGTTGAGGTCGATGAGATTGGTGGGCGCCTACATGTCATATCGGATGTTCTGACCACGGCGACGACGCCACTCGTTGCGCTAAGAATCATCAACAACGTCTTCCGATTGCCCTATTTGCGCAGTCAGTCCAGTTCAGATTGCCCGAGTGGATACTGGATTGAACTGAAGAAGTAACCGATTTGATGATTGTCTCCGTCAGCAAGCCGTTGGCTAACCGTCGCTTCGCCATCCTCAGCAGCCAAGCCTTTTCGCTTTCGAATTTTCGAGGTCCTCTTATCCGGGATGTGGTTGCGAGAGGCTGGAGAGTTTATGCAATTGCTCCCGATTATAACGATGAGACGCGTGCCGCCGTTCGTCGTTTCGGTGCTGAACCAATCGACTGTCCGCTATCGCGTACGGGTCTCAATCCCGCTTCTGATCTTCTGTACGTTTTCCGGCTAGCTCGTCTTTTGCGTCGATTGGAAGTAGAGGTCGTCCTGAGTTATTTTATGAAGCCAGTGATATTCGGTACGATTGCCGCTTGGCTTGCCCGAGTTCCTTCGCGGTTCGCTCTGATCGCGGGGTTAGGTTATGTGTTCATCTCACCGGAAAAAGGCGAGCAAACCTGGAGCCGGCGTGCACTTCGCTATTTGGCCTCCAATCTTTATCGTTTTGCGCTTGCTAGAACGAACCGGATTTTTTTTCAAAATGCGGACGATTTGGAAGAGTTCACCCGCCTCAGACTGGTCGATAGCGCGCGCGCGCGTAACACATTAGGAACAGGCGTAGACCTTGAGGAATGGAGCGTTGCCCCCGCGGTTACCTCTCCCGTAACTTTTGTTCTTGCTGCGCGGCTCTTACGCGAGAAGGGTATCCCCGAATTTGCCGAAGCGGCTCGCCGGATCAAGCGGTCGAGACCGGGGACTCGCTTTGTCCTGTTGGGGGGGCTTGATTCCAATCCAGGAGGGCTATCCCGCAACGAGGTCGAACGATGGGCCGAGGAAGGAATCATCGAGTGGAAAGGACATGTGCCCGTAGCTCCCTGGTTGGCGCAAACCAGCGTTTATGTTTTGCCATCCTATTATCGCGAGGGTGTACCGCGCAGCATTCAAGAAGCTATGGCTATGGGAAGGGCGATTATCACTACGGATTGCGTTGGTTGCCGCGAAACGGTGGAGGAGGGTCAGAATGGTTTTCTCGTCCCTGCTCGTGATGTGGACGCATTGTATGCAGCAATGCTGCGCTTTGTCGAGAATCCCGATTTGATTGAAAGAATGGGTTCGGCTAGCCGACGTCTGGTGGAACAGCGCTTCAATGTACGTCGTGTGAATAAACTTCTGTTGGATGAAATGAAAATTTCATAACCGTCACAGGCCTTGGATAGATTGAAGAAATGCTTTCGCAACATACGCGAAAGGAGCTTAGCGATGCGAGTCACGATTTTTGGAACGGGCTATGTAGGGCTGGTCACGGGTGCCTGCCTTGCCGACGTTGGACACCATATCGTTTGCTTGGACATAGACAAGGAAAAGATCGCGCGGTTAAATCAGGGGTACATTCCGATCTACGAACCCGGCCTGGAAGCGATCGTTAAGCGTAATCTTGAAGCTGGAGCGCTGCAATTCACTACGGATGCGGCTGCGGCTGTGGCTCACGCGGACATGCTGTTCCTTGCAGTGGGGACCCCTCCGGACGAAACTGGTGCTGCCGATCTCCAATACGTCTTGGCGGCGTCGGAAACAATTGCCAAGCATATGACGGTTCCCAAGCGTGTAGTAGTGAAATCGACTGTCCCGGTTGGAACCTGCGACAAGGTCGCAGAGCAACTGAGAATGGTGCTTTCTCAGCGAGGTTCCAAGTTGTCTTTTGACGTCGTATCCAATCCCGAATTCCTAAAGGAAGGGGCAGCTATTTCTGACTTCCTCAAGCCGGATCGCATTATTGTCGGGACTTTGTCACCTGGTTCGCGAGCGGCAATGGCCGAACTCTACGAACCTTTCAACCGTAGTCACGATCGAACCTTGTATATGGATGTACGTTCCGCCGAGTTGACGAAATACGCTGCCAACGCGATGCTGGCTACCAAAATTTCATTCATAAACGAGATAGCCAATCTAGCGGAGAGGCTCGGGGCAGATATTGAGCAGGTACGGCGCGGCTTAGGATCCGATCCCCGTATCGGCTATCATTTCATCTATCCCGGTGCGGGTTTTGGAGGGAGTTGTTTTCCGAAGGATGTGCGAGCCTTAGCGCGCACCGCGAAAGACGTCGGTTATTCTGCTCCACTGATCCAAGCCGTTGAAGAGGTCAACGAACGTCAAAAGCGCTGGCTATTTGAAAAGATTTCTGCCCATTTTGGAGGCCAAGCAGATCTAGAGGGAAAGACGATTGCCGTCTGGGGCCTCTCTTTCAAGCCAAATACGGACGATATGCGCGAGGCGCCGAGCCGGGTATTGATTGAGGCTCTTTGGGCCGTAGGGGCTAAGGTCCGTGCCTTTGATCCGGTCGCGATGGATGAGGCCACAAGAATCTATGGATCTCGTAGCGATCTGATGTTGGCGGGCGATAAGTATCGTGCGTTGGATGGCGCTGATGCCTTGGTCATCTGCACTGAATGGCAGCAGTTTCGCGCGCCCGACTTTGATGAGATGGCTTTGCGGTTGAACGAGAAAACAATTTTCGACGGCCGCAATTTATACTCGACAGACCGTTTGCGTGATGATGGCTGGACTTACGTGAGCGTCGGTCGCGCAGGCGGAGAAGACAAAGGCGATCTTAGACCATCACTCTTCTGATGTGTCATTTAGTATCGGCGATCCTATCGCCTCTGCCTCCGCCCTTGGCGGTTGCCAAGGCTATTTTCAGATCAAGCAGTAGCGATTGCAGAGCCATATAGCGGGCATCCCAACGAGCCAATTTTTGTGGGTCGCTCATATCAATGTCGTTAATTTGCGCGAGCCCGGAAATCCCGGGCTTTAGGCGCAATACGCCTCTTCGGCGGCGCGCCTCCACGAGCTCGTCCTGGACGGGCAGGCAGGGACGCGGGCCGACAAGGCTGATTTCATTGCGCAGAATGTTCCAAACTTGGGGAAGCTCATCCAATTTGGTCTTGCGTAAAGTACGGCCGAGTGGTGTCACCGCAGCAGCCGAAACCAGATTGGTCGCGGCCTGCACTGTGCCTAGGTGCATCGTGCGAAACTTGTAGCACGTAAAAATAGTGCCGTTGCGACCGACCCGCTCCTGGGCGAAGATTCCGGGGCCTGGCGAGTGGAAGCGTATCAACCCCCAGATCAGCAAAAGGCCCCACCAGAACAGGACAATAACGGCCAACGCGAAGCCTACATCAATCATTCGGCGGATACCTCGGTAGACGAGATTATCGTTCTGACCATCCGACAGGATGATTTCGTCCTCACTTTTGATTGACCGGCAATCCTGCAGGTAGTTTGCCAAGCGTGACACGTGTACGACGGGTTTCATAGCTGAAAGTGCTTGGAAGGCCGTACGTGCCAAACCCTTTGGGAGCTTGTTAAGAACGGAAAGTTTTCCGCTCCAGCGATCTCCATAAATCGCGGGCAGAAAGACGGTGGTTGTTGCGATGCCCTTTACATCAGCAAGGCGCGACAAGGCCGCACGCTTGCTCATCGCATAAGGGGAATGATTGCGCGGATTTAGCGCGTGGATCGATGAAACGTTTACAAAGCGGGAGACGCCCGCTCGTTGCGCCGTGTAGACCACCTCAAGGAATTTCCGAACATTGACGTCATGGAATGTTTGAGGCGAGACGTCCTGATTGTTGTTGACTACGGCAAGATGGACCAACAGATCGAAGCCAGAAGCCTTTTGTTCGAGCTCGTCATACCCGCAGGCTGGAAGATGAGGAAAACACTGGGAAATCCGTTGTGGGTCTCTGCCGACGAGAAGAAGTTCCGTACCTGCTTTCTCAAGAATGGGAACCAGATTCCTGCCGACAAAACCCGTTGCGCCGGTAATGGCGATTTTCATTCAAGCGTTTCCTCAGCCGTATTTTATCGGCAACCAGCCGTAATTCGTTCGGCTGCTAGACCTAATTACAAAACTTCGATCACGAAACAGCCGGAACGATCTGCTCTTCCGTCAAGTCTGCTTCGTATCTTGGCGGAATAGCACGATCAGTGACCCTAAAAGCAACCCAAGAAACAGCGAGCCCGCCGCGAAGATGCTCAACTTTGGAGAAATCTTCTCTGCACTGGCGCCTACGACACTATAGTCCGCAAGCGGAGCAGTGGTCGGGTCGCTCAGGGGAGATTCGTCCAAAAGCTGAGTGAGGCGTTCGCTGTCATTGTTGTTTTCCAGTAAATAGATTTGACGCTCAAGCTCTCGCAACTCGGTGATGAACGGGTCGTCGTCACTGCGCTTGTTGAGGAGGTTGATCTGTTCCTCCAGCGCGGTGCTGCCTTGGAGATACATTGGCTGTTCCCCGGCAATCACCTGAGCGGATGTGCCCGGCGACGTCTGGCCGGACAAACTCAAAGACTGAACCGTGACCGGGTCCTTTATCCCGAGGGTCTCCGCTATTCTTGCCTGTTCGCCAAACACCGCAATCTGGTCTTTGCGCGTCTTCTCCTGCTGATTTCGTCGGGCTTCGATCTCAATGCGAAGTTTGGCTATGGCATCCGAGCGTATTCTTGCACCGGCCGCAATTTTGTTGATCGTGGCCGCGCGAATTCTCTTCGCCACCTCCAGCCTGGCGTTCTCGAGGCTCCATGTGACGAAACGGTTGAGCGCCTCTCTGTCGTTTGCCCTCACACGCATCTCGAAACTGGGTTTTCTATCCGTCGGTGGCATAAACCTTACAGTCCGAGCAAAGGCGAGAGCTGCTGCCGCGCTTGTGTCTTTCTGGCCTTCGCCTCTTGCTACGCCGCTTTCCTGCGCCGCGCGGACAAGGTGCCCCGGTGATTGAAGGTAGGCGGTGAACTCCTGAAAAAGATTGTCGCGGGTGTAAGGAAATGCCGAACTGAGAGCTGGCTCCTCTTCTCCTTCCGCCGCTTGCGAGGAAGGCAGAGCGCTCCTTGCCATCAGGTCTATATATCCGGCGTAGTCGCTCTGCGTGATCGGATAGATGACCGTTTCGGATTGATACACATTTGGAGAGGCATAATACGCTGCAGCCCCGATCAAGGCTGCGAGGGCTGTAGTCGCAAGTATTGTAAGCTTGCCCTGCCAGAGCCTTGAAAATACGTCACGTAGGTCGATGTCGTTGCCTACTGCGCTATCCAAACCTGCCCTCCCGTGAAATCCTGCGATGTTCAAGTCTGCGCTTCTGCATATGACATGCCGAATCTCAAATTCAATTCAGGCGAGGCCTAGGCACGGCTCGCGATATTCGCCGGGCGTGTTCACAACAAGGCACCCGCATTCAAAGATGGTTTCGTGCGGCAAGTTTGCGTGTTCACACCGAAACTATGCCAACAGGAAACCGGATATCGAGGCGTTGTGGCCAGATTATCCTGTCCCGCTCCCCATTGCCACAACAGGATGATTGAGAAGTGGACAAGACGCTGCGGCGTAATGAGCGGCTGTTTCAACCTACCAGCAGGAAATCTGAAAGATGGCTGGGGCGCCAGGATTCGAACCTGGGAATGTCGGTACCAAAAACCGATGCCTTACCGCTTGGCGACGCCCCAAAAGCCGATGCGTAGTGTCGAACAGAGCGGCCTTATAGGCAGTGCCGGTGAAAAGTACAATCCGGCGCTGCCATCTATGCTGCTGGTTTTTCAAGGCGGGGAAGCCCTTATTCACCCCATACTGCAAGTTCATTGCCGGCTGGATCGGTGAAATGAAAACGGCGCCCACCTGGAAATGAGAAGATCGGTTTTACGATCCGTCCGCCTGCATTCTTTACGCTGGCCAGCGTTTCCTCCAGGTTTTCGCTGTAGAGCACAGGTAGCGGCTTTGCCGGCCCCTCTGCCGCATCTGTATGGAAGCCCCCATCGAGTCCTTCGCTGAAGGCCGAATAGGCTGGCCCGTAGTCGGTGAACGACCATGAAAATGCCGCGCTGTAGAAGGCCTTCACGCTATCCAGCGTGCCGCCGGTGGCAGGCATTTCAAGATAGTCGAGTTTCCCGGTTTGTCGCATGACAATCTCCTTTGTTCCTATTATGTTCTAATTCTCCAGAACGGAGAGGGCAAGCGATTGTCTGGCTCATGACGAGATTAAATGATTCGGAGTTTCGTTCGGCTATCTATCCCATTGTTTGCGCATGGAAATTCTCGAGCGGATGTACACTGTCAGTTTCAGTCTGCCTTTAATCGATTGTAGCTCTTCTGTGCCGCAGCGAACGCTTGCGTTTAAGGCTCCGGCACCTTATCGCTCCCGCATTCAGCCCCGATCGGGGCCTAGTCAATCTCCGAAAGTTGGGGACAAGGAATGACGAAGTGGGTGTACACCTTCGGTGACGGAGCGGCTGAAGGCCGCGCTGGCGACAAGGCTTTGCTCGGCGGCAAGGGCGCCAATCTTGCGGAAATGTGCAGCCTCGGCCTGCCGGTGCCTCCGGGCTTCACCATCACCACGGAGCTTTGCAACTGGTACTACGCCAACGGACGCTCCTATCCGCAAGCACTGGAAGCCGAGATCGACAGCGCGCTCGATCATATCAGCCGCATCACGGGTCGCCGTTTCGGTGATCCTGCCAAGCTTCTGCTGGTCTCCGTGCGCTCCGGTGCGCGCGCCTCCATGCCGGGCATGATGGACACGGTGCTCAACCTTGGCCTCAACGACGAGACGGTCGAAGCGCTTGCCGCCGATGCCGGTGATGCGCGTTTCGCCTATGACAGCTATCGCCGCTTCATCCAGATGTATTCGAACGTGGTGCTGGATCTTGACCACGAGATGTTCGAGGAAATCCTCGAGGATCAAAAGGCGAGCCTCGGCCATGAGCTCGACACCGAACTGACCGCTATCCAATGGCAGCAGGTCATCGCGCTCTACAAGGCCAAGGTCGAGGAAGAGCTTGGCGCGCCGTTCCCGCAAGACCCACGCGAGCAGTTGTGGGGCGCTATCGGCGCTGTATTTTCGAGCTGGATGAATGCCCGCGCCATCACCTACCGGCGCCTGCACGATATTCCGGAGAACTGGGGCACAGCGGTCAACGTGCAGGCCATGGTGTTCGGCAATATGGGCGACACCTCCGCCACCGGCGTTGCCTTCACACGCAATCCCTCCACTGGTGAGAAGGCGCTTTACGGCGAGTTTCTGGTCAATGCGCAGGGTGAAGACGTCGTTGCCGGCATTCGCACGCCACAGAACATCACGGAGAGGGCGCGTATTGCCGCTGGCTCCGACAAGCCATCGCTTGAGAAGCTGATGCCGGAGGCGTTCGATGCTTTCGTTGAAATCTCGCGGCGACTCGAAAATCACTACCGTGACATGCAGGATCTCGAATTCACCATCGAGCGCGGCAAGCTGTGGATGCTGCAGACGCGGTCCGGCAAGCGCACCGCCAAGGCGGCGCTCAAGGTCGCCGTCGACATGGCCAATGAAGGGCTGATCACCCAAGCCGAGGCGGTTGGACGCATCGATCCGGCTTCGCTTGACCAGTTGTTGCATCCGACCATCGATCCCAAGGCCGAACGCGACGTGATCGGCATCGGCTTGCCGGCCTCGCCTGGCGCGGCAACCGGCGAAATCGTATTCACTTCGGACGAAGCCGAGGAAATGAAGTCGGTCGGCCGCAAGGTTATTCTGGTTCGTGTCGAGACCAGCCCCGAGGACATTCACGGCATGCATGCCGCGCAAGGCATCCTGACCACACGCGGCGGCATGACCAGCCATGCGGCGGTCGTCGCCCGCGGCATGGGCAAGCCCTGTGTTTCAGGTGTCGGCTCGTTGCGCGTCGATCACAAGAACGGCACGCTGATTGCCATGGGCAAGACCTTCAAGAAGGGCGACATCATCACCATCGACGGCGGCTCCGGACAGGTTCTCAAGGGTGCGGTTCCGATGCTGCAGCCGGAGCTTTCGGGTGACTTCGCATCCATCATGGAGTGGGCCGACAAGACGCGCCGCATGAAGGTGCGAACCAACGCTGAAACGCCGGCCGATGCGCGCATGGCGCGTTCCTTCGGCGCGGAAGGCATCGGGCTTTGCCGCACAGAGCACATGTTCTTCGATGGCGACCGCATCGTTGCCATGCGCGAAATGATCCTCGCCGATACCGAGAAGGGCCGACGCACAGCACTTGCCAAGCTGTTGCCCATGCAGCGCTCGGATTTCCTCGAATTGTTCGAGATTATGGCCGGCCTGCCGGTCACAATCCGCTTGCTGGACCCGCCGCTGCACGAATTCCTGCCCAAGACCGAGGAAGAGATCGCCGAGGTTGCCGACGCCATGCAGGTTGCGGCTGACAAGCTGCGCCAGCGCACAGAAGCCCTGCACGAATTCAACCCCATGCTGGGTCATCGTGGCTGCCGCTTGGCCGTGTCTTATCCCGAGATCGCCGAGATGCAGGCGCGCGCCATTTTCGAGGCTGCCGTGGAAGCGGGCAGAAAGGCCGGCAAACTGGTCGTTCCGGAAGTCATGGTGCCGCTGGTCGGCCTCAAGAAGGAACTTGACTACGTCAAGGCCCGAATTGATGCGGTTGCCCAAAGCGTGATGGAAGAAACCGGCGTCAAATTCGAATACCTGATCGGGACGATGATCGAACTGCCGCGGGCGGCGATCCGCGCCCATGTCATCGCAGAAACGGCCGAGTTCTTTTCCTTCGGCACCAACGACCTGACGCAGACCACCTTCGGCATCTCACGCGACGACGCAGCCTCGTTCCTCGAGATCTATCGCCAGAAGGGCATCATCGATCAGGACCCGTTCGTGTCGATTGACATCGAAGGCGTTGGCGAACTTGTGGAACTGGCTGCCGAAAAGGGCCGCAAGACGCGCCCCGACATCAAACTCGGCATCTGTGGCGAGCATGGTGGCGACCCGGCGTCGATCCACTTCTGCGAAACGGTTGGCCTGGACTATGTGTCCTGCTCTCCGTTCCGCGTCCCTATTGCCAAGCTGGCGGCGGCTCAAGCGGCAGTACGCAAGCGATAGCGTCTCGCCGGACTGAACCTGCCCTATCTCAAGCCTGATCAAGCTTGCGCCGGTTGCGGGCTTGATCGGCGGTCCACCACCTGTTGAGGGCCGCCGCGCAGCGAAAGGCTGTCTGTCCGTCCCATAAGGGAATACGCGTCCTGCGAGGTTCGGTGTTGCTCGCCAGATTTTTCAGGCAAACCTCGAGGCGGCTACGCACATCATAGATGTTGACGAGGCAGTTCGTTCCGTCACGAATGGTCACGGGGCGTTCGGTGGTGTCGCGAAACGTAAAGCAGGGAATGCCCAGCCACGTCGTTTCTTCCTGAATACCGCCGGAATCCGTCAGGACCAGTGCCGAGGCCGCGACCAGATTGACGAACTCCGCATAGCGCAGTGCCGGAACGAGGCGTATGTTCCTGTTCTCATGAAGCTGGGCGTGGAATTTCCAGCGCTCCAGTTGCTTGAGTGTCCGCGGATGGGCCGGGAACAGAACGACGGTATGCTGCGCCAGCCAAAGCAGAAGCTCGCAAATCGCTTCGATCTGCTTCTTCGAATCGACATTGGAAGGGCGGTGGAATGTCGCAACTGCAAATGAGCGTGCTGTGAGCCTGTATTGCGCGAGCAGGGCTGCCTGCAGTTCGGATTTGACGGTCGAGGACAGCGAATCGATCATGATGTTGCCGACGAACTCGACTTTCTCCGGTGGTTTGCCTTCACCGAAGATGAGGTTGTTCATGGCTTCCTCGGAAGGCGAAAGCATGAGGTCAGATATCGAGTCGATCACGAGACGGTTGATCTCTTCCGGCATCAGCATGTCGCCGCTGCGAAGCCCCGCTTCGAGGTGAACGACGGGGATGCCAAGTCGTTTGGCGGCAAGAGTGGTCGCCATCGAGGCATCGACGTCCCCTGATACCACCACCATATCGGGATGATCCCGCGCGCAGAACTCTTCGTATCTTGCCATGATCTCGCCTATGCGCGGGCCATAGCCCGAAGCGGTCAGGTCGAGTGGCACCATGTCAGAGACGCCGAGATCCTCGAATATCTCCGTCGTCATGCTGGGTGAGCTATGCTGCTGGACGAAAATCAGCCGAACCGAACACCAATTCTGCTGGGACAGGACTTTGTGCAGGGGTGCGATCTTGATGATGTTGGGGCGCGTGCCGGCAACGAGGTGGATGATGCAGGGGCGTCTTGTCATGACTGGCGTCGAATCCGGCTCATTGCCGACCTTCTAACACCAGACCCGAAAAACGCGTAGCTTGCTCTTAGTTCCAGGACCCGACGCAGTCGACCAGATGCTTGCCCTGCAACTTGGATCGGTCGACAGTCTTGAACGGCATGTGAGCGACGAGCAGCGCGACCACATCGCTATCGGTTACCGCGTCTTCCAACTGCTGCAGTTTGATGTTGGAGTGGCCAACAAGAGCGTTCGGAAGTTCGGTCACATGAGGCTCTACAACGGTAACGTCGTAGCCCTTGTGACCCAGCATTTCCACGATCTCCACCGCAGGGCTCTCGCGCAGATCGTCCACGTCGGCCTTGTAGGACAGGCCGAGGCAGCAGACCTTCTTGCTTCCTGTCTGGTTGAGCGCGGTCTCGATCCTCTCGACAACCGAGTGAGGCCGCCCGTCATTGACGTTGCGGGCTGCCCGCATCACCTGCGTCAGTTCTGGATACTGGGTGATCAGGAACCAGGGATCGACCGCAATGCAATGGCCGCCGACACCGGGCCCGGGATTGAGTATCTTCACGCGCGGATGCCTGTTGGCAAGCGCAATCGTTTGCCAGGCATCGAGCCCCAGATGATCGCAGACGTTGGCGACTTCGTTGGCGAACGCGATGTTGACATCGCGATAGGCATTCTCGATCAGCTTGACCAATTCGGCCGCAGCCGCCGACGTTTCGAAAATCTGCCCACGCACGAATGTGCTGTAGAGTTCCTTGGCCCGACTGGCGCATTCCGGCGTGATGCCGCCGACAATGCGGTCATTTTGCACCAGTTCGTAGACCATACGGCCGGGCAGGATGCGCTCCGGGCAGTAGGCCATGGATATTTTTAGATGGCTTTTGGAGCCGTTTGCCGTGATAAGGTCGGGTCGTTCCTGGCCAATGACCTCCGCCATCTTCTGTGTGGTACCCACCGGGCTCGTCGATTCCAGGATCACCAGGTCGCCGGCCTTGAGAACCTTGCAGATCGACCGTATCGCCTGCTCGACATAGGAGATGTCGGGCTGCTTGTCGGGCTGGATCGGCGTCGGTACGGCAACGATGAACGCATCCGCCGGCTGCGGCTCGGTAAAGGCCTTGAGGCGGCCACTTCTTACCGTCGAGTGGACGAGGCCATCCAGGTCAGGCTCGCTGAAATGTGCGCGCGCGGCATTGATGGCGGTAACCGCCTTTGAACTCGTATCGACGCCGAGAACCTGGATGCCACGGCTTGCTATGGTGGCGGCAGTCGGCAGTCCTATGTAGCCAAGCCCGATGACCGAGACCGCTTCAAATTGGCTAGGCATTGGCGATGGTCTCCAATATCCGATGCGCAGCGCGGCCATCTCCGTAGGGATTGGCGACGGAGCTTGCACGCTTGTATTCCTCTGGAATGTCGATCAAACGTCGCGCTTCGGTGACGATCCGGAAAGGATCTGTCCCGACAAGACGCGCAGCGCCCGCCGCGATCGCCTCCGGGCGTTCCGTCACGTCTCTGGTCACGAGCACAGGCTTGCCCAGTGCAGGGGCCTCTTCCTGAATGCCGCCGGAATCGGTGACGATGATGTGGGAGCGGCCCATCAGGTAAACAAACGGCAGATAGTCCTGCGGATCGATCAGAAACACGTCGCTGACGCCGGCCAGTGTTTCCTTCGCAGCGCGCTGGACATTCTCGTTGAGGTGGACCGGGTAGACGACCTGTATGTCGCCTTTTGAAGCAAGGCTCACCAGAGCTTCGCACATGCGGCGCAGGCCGTCGCCGAAGTTCTCGCGGCGGTGGCCGGTGACAAGCACGAGCTTCTTGTTTGGATTCAGAAACGAGAATTTGTTGCGAAACGCTTCCTCAGCGATCGGATCGGACCTGATGAGTTCGGAGGCCATCAATAGGGCATCGATGACGGTATTTCCCGTCACGACAATGCGTTCGTCAGGGATAGCTTCCTCGATCAGCGCGTTACGCGCGCCTTCGGTCGGTGCAAACAGCCACCGGGCTGACACGTCGATGACACAGCGGTTCATTTCCTCCGGCCACGGCCGCCATACGTCTCGCGTGCGCAGACCCGCTTCCACGTGACCTACCGGAATCCGCTGGTAGAACGCCGCCAGAGAGGCCGCCATCGCAGTGGTGGTGTCGCCATGCACCAGCACGAAATCCGGCTTGGTATCGGCCAGAACCTTGCCCAACCCCTCGAGTACGTTGACCGTCACATCCGTCAGCGTTTGACCGGGCTGCATGATGTTGAGGTCGATATCGGGAACGATGTTGAATGCCTGCAAAACCTGGTCGAGCATCGACCGGTGCTGGCCCGTCACGCAAACCACCGTTTCAAAACGTCCGTCGGCTCGAAACGCCTTGATGACGGGAGCCATCTTGATGGCTTCCGGGCGTGTGCCAAATACAATCATCGCCTTCATGCGCAAGCCCCAAGCCAAACCCAACGGGCCGGTTGCCGGACATTTCGCCGAATGGGAATGCTCGTCGAGTGGTGTTTCAAGCCGCCGCGAACCTGCCCCTGGTCCTCAGTTCACGCGGGTCGGCGTTGCCTTGTTGCCAGTGCCGCCTCGCAGAGCTGTTTCCCGATTTAGCTCCTTGTCCTCATGATCTAACTGATACCCTACGAGGAGCCCGGAAATCTCTACTCTCAATGGCCTAACAGGGTCGGGTACGACCTAGCCCATAAGGCGAAGTGCGTACCCGCCATTCCGACGTCGGGAGGTATCGGAGCCGTTGTTGATCTGCACATGCTATCGAGGCGGTGCCGGTGGCATCCGCCAACTGGGCAGCCTTTGCAAAAGAAAACGCCCGGTACGTGCGCACCGGGCGTCGGCGTTCTTTTCTGTGTTGCGCCGGGTGTACCGGCGCGGACTTGGTTACTTGCGGCGCGGCAGCAGCGACCATACGGCCGGCACCAAACTGGCGGCCAGTGCAACCTTGACAAGGTCGGGCACAATGAACGGGACGACGCCGAACTGCCAAGCCTTTTCGGCCCCGATGATCGTCGCAAGCCATGCAAAGCCCATCGCCATCATGATGACTTCCGCAACGAGCAGCGCACCGAACAGCTTGAACGGGTTGCGGTCGAAGCCGCGATCGGCAGCCCAGCCGGCGATAGCGGCCATGACCACGAAGCCGGCCAGATAGCCGCCGGTGGTGCCGACCATGTAGGCAAGACCAATGCCCTTTTCAGGCGTGCTCTGGAACACGGGGAAGCCCATCGCACCTTCGAGCATGTAGAGAACCAGCGTCGCGACGGCGAGCCGCATGCCAAAAGCCGCTGCGATCAGGAAGATCGCAAGCGTTTGCAGCGACATATCGACGGGGCCAAGCATGACTTTCGTCTTGGCCGAGAGCGTCAGCAAGAGCGTTCCGGCAATGGCGAGGAACAACTGGGTGACAAGCCTGGCGGCGCCTTTTTCGGGCAGAGCCAGTGAAACAAGCGGACGCATCGTTGTTGCAATTGCCATGTTCTTCCTCAATCCGTTTGGCCAGAGCGCAAATGCGCTTCGGGTTTCCCCTATATTGTCTTCCGTGATATGCGGCAAACGATTTTGCCCGTCTTGCCTGAGTAAATAGGCTATGCCCCTCAAATTCGATACGAGTTTTCAACCGGCATACGGCAAGGCAGTTGCCGTCGCGCCAGGCGTGCAGCGCGTTACCGCGCCCAACCCTTCGCCTTTCACCTTTCATGGCACCAACAGCTACCTGATTGGCCACGATTCGCTGGCCGTGATCGATCCCGGCCCCGACGACGACTCGCACTTGCAGTCTCTGCTTGCAGCCATTGCCGGACGCTCGGTCAGCCACATCTTTGTCAGCCATACCCATCGCGACCATTCTCCGCTCGCTGCGCGCCTGAAAGCCGAAACGGGAGCGATGGTCGTAGCCGAGGGGCCGCACCGTCCCGCGCGCCCACTCAGGATTGGTGAAATAAATCCGCTTGACGCCAGCGCCGATACCGAATTCAAGCCGGACGTGACCATGGCGGACGGTTCCGTCATCGACGGAGACGGCTGGTCGATCCGCGGGGTTTTCACCCCCGGCCACACGGCAAATCACCTGGCCTTTGCCCTTGAAGGTCGCCGTATCCTGTTTTCTGCCGATCATGTCATGGCCTGGGCGACCACCATAGTCGCACCGCCGGACGGGGCGATGGCCGACTATATGGCCTCTCTCGACCTGCTACTTGAACGCGATGACCGTCTGTTTCTGCCCGGCCACGGCGGGCAGGTGAGTGCGCCTCATGCCTTCATGCGTGGGCTGAAAGCGCACCGAAAAATGCGTGAGCGCGCCGTCCTTGAGCGCATCAAAAAAGGCGACCGCACCATCAAGGCGATGGTGGAGGCGATCTATCGGGACACCGATCCGCGTCTTCACG
The DNA here is from genome assembly GCA_964601795.1 of uncultured Mesorhizobium sp. GTDB lineage: Bacteria > Pseudomonadota > Alphaproteobacteria > Rhizobiales > Rhizobiaceae > Mesorhizobium. The sequence goes on from CAZROU010000025.1 coordinate 56,271, forward strand.
GCGCGGCGGGGCTCTCGGTCCTTGCCCATCTCGAAGATCTGGTAGCGCGCGGCGTCGTCGTTACAGAAGCGAGCCCATCGATCGACGGCGTCTATTTCCCTGCGAACTGATATCTACTCGGTCGAGGCTGTGCCGATCTGGCCGACCACTTCCTGATCCAGTTCCGACAGGAATTTCACGATGCGGGCAGCATTGTCGCCAAGGTCGTGCCGGCCATAGCGCGATGCCGAGCGCATATCGACATAGCTCGTCTCGCCTTCGCTGGTTACGCGGATTGCAACATCGGCGGGCAGTTCAAGTACGAAGCTCTTTGCAATTGCATTGACGACCGCATCGCTTGTCGTGCCGTCCGTTGAGGGTAGAGCCCCTACGCCCAGCCATCCCTGTCTCGCGACCACGGCTTCGACAGAATCGACGGTTTCCTAGACCGCACGCACGTAACGCCGGCCGGTAACGAGCGGGTAGGCCTGCGCCTGCAAACGCCGTTCGCCGGGCGTGGTCGGTGCCGGCATCCCGCTTGCACTGTCCTTGGCAGTTGCGAGCGAAGGCGGATCTTCCAGATCGGTGGAAATGTCCTTTAGCGGCGGGTAGATCGTTGCCCAATATCCTGCAACCGCAAATGGAGCCAGGACGACGAGCGCCAAGAACGCGCCCACCATCAGGTCGTGGCCGCCCCTGTCGCCAAAAGTCCACAACCTTGAAAAAGCAAAGCCAGCAAACAGCAGGGCGAATGCCGCAAGCAGCGCAACAAGAGCCAGAACCCAAAGGAACGCGGGCGTTTCCACAAGGTTGAAATGGTGTCCAACCCATGCCGTCAACAAAAGGACGAGGGAAAAGGCACCCGTTCGGCGGGACCAGCCCGCCGCTTTCGACGTCTGCCTGTCAGGATATTCGCTCATCGCCTGCCAAAGACCGTTTCGCACTTTCCGGCCAGATGCTTAGCGCATGATCCGGCAAAGTTGAATGCCGGGTCGCAAGAACTTGGCGGATATGTTGGTGCCCGTCAGGCGGTTGGCAAACGATAGTCCTTGAATTGTTCCCGCAGCGTCGTCTTCTGGATCTTTCCTGTGGCCGTGTGCGGAATTTCGCTGACGAAGGCGACATCGTCGGGCATCCACCATTTCGCGACCTTGCCGTCCATGAAGCCCAGTATCTCGCTCTTGCTGGGTTCCTTGCCCGCCTTGGCAACAACGACAAGCAATGGCCGTTCGTCCCATTTCGGATGACTTATGCCGATAACCGCAGCTTCAGCGATGTCGGGATGGCCGACCGCAAGGTTTTCGAGATCGATAGTGGATATCCACTCGCCCCCGGACTTGATGACGTCCTTGGCACGATCAGTGATCTGCATGTAGCCATTGGGGTCGATGAAGGCGACGTCACCAGTGTCGAACCAGCCGTCTTCGTCGAATTGTTCCGCGCCCGCGCCACCATAATAGGCGCGTGCCACAGCCGGACCACGCACCTTGAGTCGGCCGAAGGTCTTGCCGTCCCACGCATGTGCGTTGTCGTGGTCGTCAGTTACCTTCATCTCCACCCCGAACGGAGCGAACCCTTGCGTCTTCTGGATTGCCAGCCGTTCCTCGCCCTCAAGGTCCTGGGTTTCGGGCTTCATCGTGCAAAGCGTTCCAAGCGGCGACATTTCCGTCATGCCCCACGCATGCACCACTTCGACGTCGTAATTGTCCTGGAATTTCTGGGTGATGACGCGTGGACAGGCAGATCCGCCGATTACCACCTTGTTCAGGAAGGGCAGTTTCTTGCCGGTCTCCTCAAGATATTGCAGCAGCATCAGCCATACCGTCGGCACGGCGGCGCTGAACGTCACTTTCTCGGTGTCGAGAAGTTCATAGATCGAGGCGCCGTCCATCTTTGCGCCGGGCATGACAAGCTTGGCGCCGATCATCGGTGCGGCTTGCCCGAGCCCCCACGCATTGGCGTGGAACATGGGAACAACCGGCAAGATGACGTCGCGCGCCGATATTCCCATTGCGTCGGGCATTGCCGCCATCATGGCGTGCAGCACATTCGAGCGGTGGCTGTAGAGAACACCTTTAGGACCGCCGGTGGTACCCGAAGTATAGCACATGCCCGCTGCGGTATGCTCGTCGAACTCTTTCCACTGGAAGTTGCCGTCCACTTCGGCCAGCCAGTCTTCGTAGCAAACTGCGTTTGCAAGGGCGGTTTCAGGCATGTGCGCACGGTCAGTCAGAACGATGACCTTGGTCAAAGATTTGACCTGTCCGGCGATCTTTTCCAGGAGGGGCACGAAGGTCAGGTCGACAAAGATCGCCTTGTCCTCGGCGTGGTTCATTATCCAGGCCAGTTGTTCCGGAAAGAGCCGCGGGTTCAGCGTATGGTAGATGGCGCCGATACCCATGATGCCGTACCACGCTTCGAGGTGGCGGGCACTGTTCCAGGCAAGCGTTGCAATCCGGTCCCCCAGTTGGAAACCGTCGCGCTCAAGCCGCTGCGCCAGCTTGAGCGATCTCGTGCGGATGTCGGTATAAGTGGTGCGGACGATGGGGCCTTCGATCGAGCGCGTGACAATTTCCCGCTTGCCGTGTTGGGTCGCGGCCGCGTCCAGTACCTTGTGGCAAAGCAGCGGCCATTCCTGCATCAATCCGAGCATGATGTTCCTCCTGAACACATTGTGGAACGAACCGCGAAATTGTCGAGTCGCCAATGCCGTCGCTTAGGTCGAATTGGCTACGATGCGCGCCATAATGCAGCCATTGTCGACGTAAATCTTTTGTGAGGCGGGGCTGGTCAGCGAAATGCACGAGGTTTGCATGGACGCGCAGCTTGATGAAAAGGCACTGGAGAAGAGCTTGGCTGATAGCCTTGGCGATCTCGTGCCAGAAGAGCGAACCGTTTCCGAAGACGAGTTCGTTCAGATCGTCGGCCAGGCTTTGGAATTGGTCGGCGGCGAAATGCTGTTCAAGATGTGTATTGATGTTGGTGGCCGCAGCGAATTCGTGGCGGCTGCAACGGTCGGCAGCGACGCAAAGCGTCAGTTCCTGCTTCTTACGCTGCCCGTACACGGTGGTGCGCTGAAGGTCGAGACGGCGTCGAAGAGCACTAATCCTGTAGCCGGCATCGCTCCCGCCTATGCCGGATTGATGGACGTCTTTCAGGCGGCCGCCTGACAAGCGCTGGGTGACAACGAACGGACCGCGCGCTCAGGAGGCGGGAGGTTTTGCGTTGGCTCTGATTGCGTCCGATCCTGAACCAGCCGGAATGGATGCTGCGATCAAAATGGCGCAAAAGACGAAGAACGCATCCATGATGTCATGTTTGAACATGATCTGCGTCATGCCGGAGACGGCGTAGGTGGTGGAGACGATAAGCGCGAGACAAAACCGCATCCGGTAGTTGGCATCGCGCGGAGCGCGCCATGCGATGAAGACCGGTGCGCACAAGACCGCAATCAATGCGGTCAATGTCAGGATGCCGCCGTCGAGAGCAAAAGAGAGAAAGCCGTTGTGTGCGTGGGTAAAGCCGCGGATCGGTAGGTCGTCCTTGGACAGTTCAGGCACCAGCGACGCCATCCTGTTTTGAATGCCGTGACCCCAGAAGGGCGAATCCAGGAAAGCATCTCGTGCCGCTTCCCAAAGTCTAATCCGCTCGCCGATACTTTTTGTGGTCTGCTGTCCCATCAGTATGCGGTGGAATTCGCGGACTGTTTGGTCCCAACGTCGGTCAAGCAGCCGTTCTACACTGTAGAAAGCGACTGTTGCCGCAGTCAGGATCGCGAGGCTTATCGGGCGAACGACAATTGAGCGCCAACGGGCAGGATCGAACACTAAAAGCAGTATAAGAACGGGAAGCATTGCAATCGCAACGCCGCGGGTAAGCGACGTCACAAGGGCGACCATGCCGCCAACGACCGCCGCGATTCCGAGGATTTGTCGAACCTTGGACGTGGATGCGACATTCAGTCCGCCTATTCCCATCAAGCAAAGCGCCATGATCGAGAAGACAGCGGGGTTGCCTGCGCCACCCTCGGAACGAAGACCGAATATTCCTGACTGAATGAGCGCCACGAAGGCCGCGATCGTGGCACCGACAGCAGCACCGACGATATAGGGCGAAAGAAGATCAATGCCCTTTGTGGCACGTAGCCTTGGAATGACGGCCCAGGGCGAGAGGAAGGCGAGAAGCCAGATAGTTGAGTGCGGAATTTCGGATCGGTTCGGTGCAATCACCGCAGTAAGCACGATCAACGCCGCAAATGCTGTGAACGTAAGCGCCAGAACCCGGTCGGAGCGAGTCATCTGGAACTCGAATCGGCGAAGCACAAGGGAAATTACGGCCCATACGAAGAATGAGTACAGCATGACGGAAATCGCACTTCCGCCGACTGCTGGAAGTGCTCCCATCAGGAAAATCGAAATGACGTTGTTTCGATCGATGCCGTTCTTTGGCAACGCCATGCCGAGCGTTCTCGATCCACCGAGCAGACCTGCGTTCACGTTAAGACTTTGCAATGATTCGCCAGTTCGAAATATGTTCTACTCAAAATATGGTCGGATTAGGCGCTTCCGGCCATTACGGCCCGGCCCAGCTTCGAGCTTTACAGTGAAAGGCGCAGCATCCATAGGCCCTATCTTGGATAGGTAGCCTATCCCAGTCACCGGCGATGCCATATGGTTTGAGCTGCCTTAGTCACCTCTCAAGTTTTTTTGCCCGAATTGCCGTATATGTAGAAAAATCATTTCAACCTGACGGTGGAATGAGCGGGACCGACGTTGGCTGTTGGATGGGACGCGGATAGAAGACAGCCGCAGACAACCCCAAGGATGCTGCGACTGCCGCGACCGGGTCTGCGGCCGGCGAACAAGGGCGTACATTCGGGAAAGGAACGAACGCAGCCATGAACCTCGCGCTTACCCACCTGCAACGGCTGGAAGCAGAGGCTATCCATATTTTCCGCGAGGTTGCCGCAAACTTTTCCAAGCCGGTGATGCTTTATTCGGTGGGCAAGGATTCCTCGGTCCTGATGCATTTGGCCCTCAAGGCATTCTATCCGGCCAAGCCTCCGTTTCCCTTCCTTCATGTCGATACGACCTGGAAGTTCCGCGAGATGATCTCTTTTCGCGATACCATGGCCAAGGAGCTCGGTTTCGATCTGATCGTGCACATCAACGAGGAAGGGGTGCGCGACGGCATCAACCCGTTCGATCACGGCTCCAACACGCACACCCACATCATGAAGACGGTGGGGCTCAGGCAAGCGCTCGACAAATACGGTTTCGACGCGGCCTTCGGCGGTGCACGCCGAGATGAGGAAAAGTCGCGCGCCAAGGAACGCATTTTCTCCTTCCGCAATGCCCAGCACGCCTGGGACCCGAAGAACCAGCGGCCGGAGATGTGGAACATCTACAACACCCGTATTTCCGCCGGCGAATCGATCCGTGTGTTCCCGCTGTCGAACTGGACCGAACTCGATATCTGGCAGTACATCCTGCAGGAAGGCATTCCCATCGTTCCGCTTTACTTTGCCAAGAAGCGGCCGGTGGTCGAGCGCGACGGCATGCTGATCCTCAAGGACGACGACCGCATGAAGCTGCGCGCCGATGAGCGTGTCGAGAACAAGATGGTGCGATTCCGCACGCTGGGCTGCTACCCGCTGACCGGTGCGATCGAATCCGACGCCGACACGCTGGAGGCCATTGTCGGCGAGATGCTGACGGCCCGCACCTCGGAACGGCAAGGGCGACTCATCGACCGCGACGAATCCGGGTCGATGGAAAAGAAAAAGCGCGAGGGATATTTCTAAGCCATGCGCCATGTCTCCGCCGACAATCTGACAGCATCCGACGATATTCGCGACTACCTCGCATCGCAGGAAAAGAAGTCGCTGTTGCGGTTTCTCACCTGCGGTTCGGTTGACGACGGCAAGTCGACGCTGATTGGTCGCCTGCTTTCCGACACCAGGCAAATCTTCGAGGATCAGCTTGCAGCGCTTGAGCGCGATTCGCGCAAGCACGGCACCACCGGCGACGACGTTGACTTCGCGCTTCTGGTCGATGGCCTCGAGGCCGAACGCGAGCAGGGCATCACCATCGACGTTGCCTACCGCTTCTTTGCCACGCCGAAACGCAAGTTCATCGTTGCCGACACACCCGGTCACGAGCAGTACACGCGCAACATGGCAACGGGCGCCTCAACCGCCGATCTCGCCATTGTGCTTGTCGATGCGCGCCAGGGCATCTTGCGCCAGACCCGACGCCATTCGGTCATCGCCTCGCTGCTCGGCATCAGGCACATCGTGCTGGCCGTCAACAAGATCGACCTCGTCGATTTCGACGAGGCCGTTTTCGAGCAGATCGTCGCTGATTACGCGCAGTTCTCGCAAACGCTCGGCTTCCGCTCCGTCGCGGCCATTCCGATGTCTGCCCGTTACGGCGACAATGTCAGCAAGCGCTCGCAAAACATTGATTGGTACGATGGGCCGACGCTGATCGAACACCTCGAAACCGTCGCGGTCGACGATGTGGCAAACGAACTGCCGTTCCGCTTTCCGGTGCAATATGTGAACCGGCCCAATCTTGATTTTCGAGGCTTTGCCGGAACGATTGCCTCGGGATCGGTTGCCAGGGGCGACGAGGTTGTGGTCGCCAAGTCGGGCACCTCGGTCAACGTCAAGCGCATCGTCGCGCATGGCGGCGATCTGGAGCGGGCGGTTGCCGGACAGGCGGTGACGCTGGTCCTCGACGAGGAGGTCGAAGTCTCGCGCGGCAATCTGCTGGTTGCTCCGTCCGCGCGCCCGCAAGTGGCGGATCAGTTTGCGGCCAACATCGTCTGGTTCGATGAACAGGCCTTGTTGCCGGGGCGTTCCTACATTCTGCGCACCGAGACCGATCAGGCGAGTGCGACGGTCACCGATCTCAAATATCGGGTCAATATCAACGATTTCGCGCAAGAGGCGGCGAAGTCGCTTGGCCTCAACGAAGTCGGCGTCGTCAACATTTCTACCCGCTCGCCGATTGCCTTCGATCCGTTTGCCGAGAACCGTTCGACCGGCGCGTTCATCCTGATCGACCGCATCACCAATGCGACGGTTGGCGCCGGCATGATCCAGCATTCGCTGCGCCGCGCCGACAACATCCACTGGCAGTCGCTTGATGTCGACAAGCGCGCCCGCGCGGCGTTGAAGGGCCAGCGCCCCGCCGTGTTCTGGTTTACCGGCCTTTCCGGCTCGGGCAAGTCGACGATTGCCAACCTGCTCGACAAGAAGTTCCACGCCACCGGCCGCCACACCTACATTCTCGACGGCGACAATGTCCGTCATGGCTTGAACCGTGACCTCGGCTTTACCGATGCCGACCGCGTCGAAAACATCCGGCGTGTGGCGGAAGTCGCCAAGCTGATGGCCGATGCGGGCCTGATCGTCATCGTCTCGTTTATTTCGCCGTTCAAGGCCGAACGGCGTCTGGCGCGCGAACTGATGTCCGGCGAATTCGTCGAGGTGTTCGTGGACACGCCGTTCGAGGAATGCGCCAAGCGTGATCCGAAAGGTCTGTACGCGCGGGCGCTGAAAGGTGAGATCAAGAACTTCACTGGTGTGGACTCGCCTTACGAATCGCCCGAGAACCCGGAGATACACTTGAAAACCCTTGGACGGACGCCCGAGGAAATGGTGGAGATGGTGGAACGGTGGCTGATTGAGCGCGACATTGCCCAGGACCAGTACGACAGCGGTGCCGGAATCTGACGACAGAGCCATCCTCGCAATCTTCGAGCAACTGGCCCTCGAGGCAGGTCGCGAAGTCATGCGCGTCTACCACGCGGGCTGCGACGTCGACAGCAAGGCCGACAGCACGCCGGTGACCGAGGCCGACCGTGCCGCCGAAAAAATCATTCTGGCCGGGTTGCGGTCTGCCTTTCCCGACATCCCTTGCGTGGCCGAGGAAGAGGCCGCCGCAGGCATCTTGCCCGATCGTCTGGGGCAAGCCTTTTTCCTCGTCGATCCGCTCGACGGAACCAAGGAATTCGTCAAGCGCCGCACCGATTTCACGGTCAATATCGCGCTGATCCGCAATCGTGTGCCTGAAATCGGCGTCGTGTTCGCGCCTTGCACGGGCCGGTTCTTTTGCGGAAGGCCGAACCATGCCGAGGCGCTTTGGGTCAGCGAGGATTTCGTTGTCGTCGCCCGCCAGCCCATTTTCGCGCGGGAGCCGACCCTGCCTTTGGCTGTCGTTGCCAGCCGGTCTCACAACACGCCTGAAACCGAAGCCTATATCCGCAGTCTGGGCGTAGCCGAGATCGTGTCGGTCGGCTCGTCCCTGAAATTCTGCCTCGTTGCCGCCGCCGAGGCCGACGTCTATCCGCGTTTCGGACGTACAATGGAATGGGACACCGCCGCCGGTGATGCCGTGTTGCGGGCCGCAGGCGGCATGACGCGCAAGCTCGATGGCTCGCCATTGACCTATGGCAAGCGCAATCAGGACCACGACGAGGATTTCGCCAATCCCTATTTCATTGCCAGCGGAGCCCCGAAGGGTTCGTAGAGGGCAGGGCGTCGCCATTGGAGGCACTACGGTCGAACTGGCGCCCCCTTTTCCTTTCGTCATCCTCGGGCAAGCCTGAGCGCAGCGAAACGCGCGACCCGAGGATCCATGCCGTAAGAGTTAGGAAGCGAGGAGAGGATCAGAATGAGAAGGCTATTCTGTACCCTTTGCGCGCTGCCGCCTGGTAACGGCATGGATCCTAGGGTCTCCGCAACGGCCTTCGGCCTGCTCCGCCCTAGGATGACGAAGGATGGATGTGTTTCATCATCGCCACGCCCGCTTTCGCGTCTGGCCATTGTCAAAGAACTGACCGTTGCTGTTGAGGCGCAGGTCGGGAGGACGGGCGGCCGTTCGGTCGCTCGTTTAGATAAAGTATGCG
>CAZROU010000026.1:0-63171 GCA_964601795.1 uncultured Mesorhizobium sp.
CCTCGTAGACCATGTGGTGCAGGCCCGAGCCGTCGTCGGTGTCGCCGATATACATGCCCGGCCGCTTGCGAACAGCGTCCAACCCCTTCAAAACCTTGATGGAATCGGCACCGTATTCGGCCTGCGCGCCGTTGTCGTTCTCGGACTGATCGCTCATGAAAACCTGTTTTCTCGAAGCTGCACGGAAAGCGCGAAAAACACGCATCGAATCGCACTGTCTGATGCACCAAGATATAGGCGTTCAGAGGCGATTTTCCAAGCTTTCCGGGCATTTGACCACAGGCTGCAGCGGCTGGAGAAAGCAAGACCGGCAACGCTTGCGGAGACAGGCTAGCCGACGCGCATCGGCTTCAGCGCCAGGCTCCAGCGGTGCAACTCGTTCAGCATGGTTTCCGCGCCCTCTGTCACCTGCTCGGAAGGCTGGAAGACACCGTCTTCGTCGAGGCTTTTCTGGTACATCGGGATAGCGACCGCTTCCGGAATGGGCATCACTTTGACGGTGGTGAGCAGCGGCTTCAACGCCTGCACCGCGCGCAGGCCGCCGGATACGCCGCCATAGCTGAAGAAAGCAGCCGGCTTGTACTGCCATTCTCGCATAAGGTAATCGACCGCGTTCACGATGGCCGGGGCGGCGTAGTAGTTATACTCCGGCGTGACGAAGACGAAGGCATCGGCGGCATCGACAGCCTTCGACCAGGCCTTGGTGTGTTCCTTCTCGTATTTGCCAAGCCGTGGGTGGTGCGGCTCGTCCAGCAAAGGCAGATCAAACTCAGCGAGATCAGTGAGGACCGGCTCAAATTTACCGTGCTTGCGCGCAAACGCCTCCAGCCATTCGGCGAAAACGGGGCCGGCGCGGCCGGGGCGGGTCGAGCCGATGATGATGGCAAGGCGATCCTTCAAGGGAGAGTCCTTTCAATGCGGTATTCTGTGGGCGGTACCCTGTGGTGACCGCGAGATAGGGCTCAACCGCAGGGCAGGCAAGAAGGCACCTTTCGGTAACCGCAAGTGCCCCGCTGCTATGGACGCTTTGCGCGTCGGTACCTACATTCCGCTTTCAAGAGAGCAGACAATGGACGCCCAACCTGCCCCATTCGTGCCGCCGGCCCCCAAGCCGCGCACCAAGCCGCCATCGACGCTGGAGATGGTCCGCATCGTCTACCGCAATCCGCTCGAATTGTGGGGCGAGCCTTCCTACAACGAACCGTGGATTTCGGTGACGGGCGTCGGCGGACCGCTGGTGATCGCCAACGATCCCGGCCTGATCCGGCATGTGCTGGTAGACAATGCCAAGAACTACAAGATGGCGACGGTGCGCCAGAAAATCCTGCGCCCGATCCTGCGCGACGGGCTTTTGACCGCCGAGGGCGATGTCTGGAAGCGCTCGCGCAAGGCCATGGCGCCGGTGTTCACGCCGCGCAACATCTTTGGCTTCGCGGGACCGATGCTGAAGCGGACGCTCGAGTTCGTCGAGCGCTACGAGGACGGCGCGGTTTCGGACATTGCACACGACATGACGATGCTGACCTATGACATCCTCGCAGAAACGCTGTTTTCCGGCGAGATCGCGGGCGAACCGGGCAGCTTCGCCAAGGAGATCGACCATCTGTTCGAGACGATGGGACGGGTCGATCCGCTCGACCTGTTGCGCGCGCCCGACTGGCTGCCGCGCCTGACCCGCATTCGCGGGCGAAAGACCATGGCCTATTTCCGCAAGATCGTCACCGATACGGTTTCGATGCGCGAAGAGCGCTTGAAGCGCGATCCGGACGGTGCACCGCAGGATTTCCTGACGCTGCTTCTGCGCGCCGAAGGACCGGACGGGCTGACGCGCGCGGAGATCGAAGACAACATCATCACTTTCATTGGTGCAGGCCACGAGACGACGGCGCGGGCGCTGGGCTGGGCGCTTTACTGCCTTGCCGAAGCACCATGGGAGCGCGAGCGGATCGAACAGGAAATCGACGCGGTTCTCGCTCGCGAACCCGACCCGGTGAAATGGCTTGAGGCGATGCCGCTGACGCGGGCCGCCTTTGACGAAGCACTTCGGCTCTATCCACCCGCCCCTTCCATCAACCGCGAACCGATAGAACCGGAGACCTACAAGGGGCTCTACATTCCTCCCAAAGCCGCCGTGCTGGTGATGCCGTGGGTGGTGCATCGCCACCGCAAGCTGTGGGATCAGCCCGATGCCTTCCTGCCCGAGCGCTTCCATCCCGGCAATCGCGACAAGATCGACCGTTACCAGTATCTGCCGTTCGGCGCCGGCCCGCGCGTTTGCATCGGCGCGTCCTTCGCCATGCAGGAGGCGATCATCGCGCTCGCCATCCTTCTGTCACGTTTCCGGTTCGAGACTGTATCCGAGACCAACCCGTGGCCGGTGCAGAAATTGACCACGCAGCCGCAAGGAGGCCTGCCGATGCGGGTGACCCGGCGATGACACGCGCAGTGCTGGTGCGCATAAGCGGGCGTGTGCAAGGAGTGAGCTTCCGCTTCTGGACGCGACAGGAGGCCGAGCGGCTTAACCTCAATGGCTGGGTGCGCAACGAGCCGGACGGCTCGGTGCAGGCGCTCGTGGCCGGGCCTGACGGAGCGGTTGCGATGATGCTGGAACGGCTCTGGGAAGGGCCAAGCGGCGCGGTTGTGGCCGATGTCAGGGCCGAGACTGCCGATATCGCAAGCGTGTCGACCGGGTTCCGCATAAGCGGCTAATGAGGTCAGCTGCTTCGGGGCCGTTGTCAGACCTTCGGCTCAATTCCTGCCCTGGAAAATGTTCTCCACATGCACAGGCCAGCGCCGGGGCAGCACCGCGACCATGTCGAAGCGCACGGACAGGCGGCCATAGTCCGGCTGGCGCGCAAGCCACAGGTCGGCTGCCCCTTCGATGCGGCGTTCGGATTCGCGGGCGATGGCTTCCATGGCTTCGACCAGCGAGCGCCGCGACTTGACCTCGACGATGAGGATCAGGTCGCCGCGCCGGGCAATCAGGTCGATCTCGCCCAATTTCGTGCGGTAGCGGCGGGCAAGAATGCGATAGCCCTTCAGCATCAGCGCAAGTGCCGCCAGCCATTCGCTGTGATGGCCGCGCCGATACGCCTTGCGGCGGCCCGCAGTTCCGGTGTCAGGCATTCGCTTTCAGTTCCAGCAGGCGGCGATAGAGGTCCTGCTTGCTGGTTCCGGTCATTTTCGCCGCCTCGGCCGCGGCTTTGGAGGCCGGCAGTTCGGCGGCAAGCGACAGAAGCAGGCTGTCAATGTCGGCAGGCGCTTGGGTTTCGGCATCCGGCGGACCGACGCAGATGACGATCTCGCCCTTCGGCGTGTCGGCCTGGCCGTAGTGATCGGCAAGCTCACGAAGCGTACCAAGCCGCATTTCCTCGAAAGCCTTGGTGAGTTCGCGGCCGATGGCGGCCTTGCGCGTGCCGCCCAGCGTTTCCGCCATCGCGGCAAGCGTCTCAGAAAGCCGTCGCGGCGATTCGAAAAAGATCAAGGTTGCCGGCACGGCACGCAGTTCTTCCAAGCGGGAACGTTTCTGGCCGGCCTTTACCGGCAGAAAGCCTGCGAACAGGAAGGCATCGGACGGCAAGCCCGAGGCCGTAAGGGCCGCCAGCGCCGCCGAAGGTCCCGGAATTGGTACCACACGCAAGCCGCGCTCCAGCGCCTCGCCAACCAGCCGGTAACCGGGATCGGAGACAAGCGGCGTGCCGGCATCGGAGATCAGCGCCACGCTTTGGCCGGCCTCCAGCGCCTCGATCAGCCGTGGCCCGGCCTCGGCGGCATTGTGTTCGTGATAGGCGGTGGTGCGCCGCCGGATGCCGTAGCGCTCGAGCAGGACGCGGGAAACACGGGTATCTTCACACGCGACGATGTCGGCTGCGGCGAGCGTTTCCAGAGCGCGCAAGGTGATGTCGGCCAGGTTGCCGATGGGCGTGGCAACGAGATACAGCGCCGGCTGCAGCGGGCGGGCCGGGACTTCGGTCGAGCCGATCAGATAGCTGTGTTTTTTTGTTTCGCCGGCCATTTCAAACCCTCGCCGGCCCCTGTTTGGCACGGCTTGGCCCACGTTGCAAAACCCACAGCTTTCCATCATCGCCGCCATGTCTTTGCCACAGTGCGGAACGAAACCGGCGACCATGGATTTAGACATCGATTCTCGAGGAGGACACGATGGACAGTCTGAAAATCCAGGATGCTTTCGAGCCCTACTATGCCGGGCGCAAGCGCTTTTCTACGGATCGCAAGCAATCCGGCGCCAACGGCATCAACAATCTCAAGCAGTTACGGGTGGCGTACAAGCAGCGGCTTGAGGCCAAACGTGCCGGCAAGACCGGCAAAGCAATGGAGCGCTGATCGACCGATGCCCAACCGCTTCGATGTTTTCATGTCGCGGATCGAAACCAAGAGCGCCCGAAGCGACGCCCCGCCGCTACACCCGGTAGGCAACAAGTATGGCGCCAACAGCAATAAGGCCGACGCCAAGCCAGTTCGCGCCACTGAGGCGTTCACCGAGAAACATAACGCCAAACACCGCAACAAACACAACGCTTAGCTTGTCGATCGGCGCGACTTGCGCTGCCTGACCCAGTTTCAGCGCCCTGAAATAGCAAATCCACGATGCGCCCGTGGCCAGGCCCGACAGGCCGAGGAAGGCGTAGGTCCTGGACGAAATTGACGTGAGCGGCTGGAATTGGCCGGTTGCAAACAGGATTGCGGCGAGAACGGCAAGAATCACCACCGTTCGAATGAAGGTGGCGAAATCGGAATTGACGGTTTCGACGCCCACTTTGGCGAATATCGCCGTCAAGGCTGCGAAAATCGCCGACAGCACCGCCCAGAATTGCCAACTGTCCGATGCGTTCATCGTAAAATCCTTCGCTGACGGGATTGGAACCGACCTACCGCGCCAGATCGGCAACCAGTGCATCGAGCACGATCATGCCGGATTGCGTGGCGCGCAGGCGGGAATTGCCGATGGAGGCGACCAGCCCCTCATCCTGCAGGATCGACAGCCGCGACGAGGAAAGGCCCCTACCCGACAGGCGTTCGTAGCGTGCCAGATCGATGCCTTCGACGAGGCGAAGCCCCATCAAAAGGAACTCGTCGGCCTCTTCAGACCGGCTCAGCACCTCGCCATCGACGATGCCATGGCCCTTGCGCTCGACCAGATCGGCCCAGCCTTCCGGCATCTTCTCTGCAATGGTGACGATGCGCGTGCCGTTTTCGACAAAGCGCCCATGTGCGCCCGGGCCGACGCCGACATATTCGCCGTAGCGCCAGTAGGTCAGGTTGTGGCGACTCTCCGCTCCGGGACGGGCATGGTTGGAAATCTCATAGGCCGGCAGGCCGCGCGCGGCGGTGATTTCCTGGGTGATGGCATAGAGGTCGGCGGCATGGTCGGGATCGGGGATCTCGAACTTGTGCGCCGCATGCAACTTCGAGAAAGGCGTGCCGTCCTCGATGGTGAGTTGGTAAAGCGACAGGTGGTCGGCGGCGTGGCCGATCGCCTGTTCAAGTTCTGCCGCCCACGCCTCCGGGGCCTGGTTGGGCCGAGCGTAGATCAGGTCGAACGACAGGCGCGGGAAGATTTCGCGGGCGAGGCCGATGGCATGCAAGGCTTCCTCGACATTGTGCAGCCGGCCGAGAAAACGCAAATCGGCATCGTTCAGCGCCTGCACGCCAAGGGAAACACGGTTGACGCCGGCAGCGCGGTAGCCGCGAAAGCGCTCGGCCTCGACCGATGACGGGTTGGCCTCCAGCGTCACTTCTATGCCGGCCGGCACCGCCCAGTTTTTCGCAACCGCGTCCAGAACCGCGCCGACCGTTTCCGGCTTCATCAGCGAAGGCGTGCCGCCGCCGATGAAGATGGACGTGACCTCGCGCGGACCTGTGCGGGCGCGCATGGTGGCAAGCTCAGTAGCGAAGGCCTTGGCAAAGCGCTCCTGATCCACCGGTTGGTGACGGACATGGCTGTTGAAATCGCAATAAGGGCATTTGGCCGCGCAGAACGGCCAGTGGATGTAGACCCCGAAACCGGGTGAGCGGTCCAACTGCATGATCAGGCGACGTCCAACCGCGCTTGGGCGAATTTCTGAAAGGCGCGGGCGCGGTGCGACAACGCCGTCGCCTGCCCCGGCTTCCAGCCGTGTTTTTTCTCGGCCTTCATCTCACCGAAGGTCTTGTCGAAGCCGTTCGGCAGGAACACCGGATCATAGCCGAACCCGAGCTTTCCGCGCGGCGGCCACACCAGAGTGCCTTCGACCTCGCCACGGTAATATTCGGCCTGCCCGTCGGGAAAAGCGAGGCAAATGACGGCAACGAAACGGCCGGTGCGTTGCGCCTGTTCCTTGGCGCCAACCTCCTGCATCGCCACCTCTGTGCGCTGCATGGCCATGGCGAAGTCGCGGCTGCCATCCGGCAATTCGGCCCAATTGGCGGTGTAGACGCCCGGCGCGCCGTCGAGTGCATCGACGCACAGCCCGGAATCGTCGGAAAGGGCCGGCAGATTGGTGGCCTTGGCCGCTGCGAAAGCCTTGATGTAGGCGTTTTCCTCGAAGGTGGTGCCGGTTTCGTCAGGTTCGGGCAGGCCGTATTCCTTGACGGATTTCGCTTCGAAGCCGAACGGACCCATGAGGTCGGCGAACTCGCGCAGCTTGCCGGCGTTGTGGCTGGCAATGACGATCCTGCGGCCTTCCAGTTTGTGCATCACAGATTCCAGATCTTCGGTTCGGCGAATTCCAGCGAATTGCCGGAAGGGTCGCGGAAATAGATTGAACGTCCACCGGCCGGCCAGTGGAAATCGGCCTCGATTTCCACTCCCAATTCAGTCAGCCGCGTACGCCAGCTTTCGATCTCGTCGGCGCTCGCGGCAAAACACAGATGCCCCTGCCCGACCGTACCATGCGGCGGCACCGGCAGGCGGGCATCGGACGGCGGCGGAACTTTCGTCGCCTCTCCATTGAACAGCAACAGCACACTCGTGCCGCAGCGAAAGAAGACGTGCCTGCCCTCGACCTTGGCGATGCGTTCCAGACCAAGGGTACCGCCATAAAAAGATTCCGCCGCATCGAGGTCGGTGACGTAGAGAGCGGATTCGAGGATGGCGGATGGGGTCATCGCAAGCCGCCTAGGCCACCGCCATCTGCTGCAGGCTGACGAGACGCGCAATGCCCTTCTTGGCAAGCACCATAAGCTCGGTGAACTGCGCTTCCGAGAACGGCTCGCCTTCCGCCGTGCCCTGGATCTCGACGATGCCGCCCTTGCCGGTCATGACGAAATTGGCATCGGTGCCGGCCGAGGAATCTTCCAGATAATCAAGGTCGATGACCGGCTGGCCATCGTGAATGCCGCAGGAAATGGCGGCGACATGGTCCTTCAGCACCCGCTGCACACTTGCCATCTGGCGCGCTTCCATCCAGCGCAGGCAATCATAGAGAGCCACCCAGCCGCCGGTGATCGAGGCGGTGCGGGTGCCGCCATCGGCCTGCAGCACGTCGCAATCGACGGTGATCTGCTGTTCGCCGAGCGCCTGCATGTCGACGACGGCACGCAGCGAACGACCGATGAGGCGCTGGATTTCAAGCGTGCGGCCGCCCTGCTTGCCGGCGGAGGCTTCGCGGCGCATGCGGTCGCCGGTCGAACGCGGCAGCATGCCGTATTCAGCCGTCACCCAGCCCTTGCCGGTGTTGCGCATCCAGCCGGGCACCCTCTCTTCAAGGCTTGCGGTGCACAAGACGTGCGTGTCGCCGAACTTGACCAGGCAAGAGCCCTCGGCGTGCTTGGAGACGCCCCGTTCGAAGGAGATGGCCCGCATTTCGTCGGGCTGGCGTTTGGAGGGGCGCATTCGGGTCTCTTTCTGGCAATTGTCTGGATACCTGGCGGGCTTGTAGCCGTATGCAAAGCGGTGCGCAAAGGAAAACGCCCCGGCTTGCGCTTGGCCGAGCCAAGTCTATATCCTTGACTTGGAAGCCACGGTCAGAAAACCGCATATGACGAAACCGATTGCCGATCCTGCCCTGCATTCGCCCGTAGTCCAATCGCTGGACATGCGCTCGCGCGACATATTCCGGCGCATCGTAGAGTCCTATCTGAGAGACGGCGAACCGGTAGGTTCGCGCAGCCTGTCGCGCATCCTGCCGTCGTCGCTGTCGCCGGCAACGATCCGAAACGTGATGAGCGACCTTGAGCATCTCGGCCTCGTCTATGCGCCGCATGTCTCGGCCGGCCGCCTGCCGACGCAAGCTGGTCTGCGCTTTTTCGTCGATGCCTTCATGGAACTTGGCGACCTTTCCGACGAGGAACGCCGCAGCATCGAGGCCCAGATCAAGGCTTCCGGCACAGAAGCCTCGCTGGAACACATGCTGACGGAAGCCAGCCAGATGCTGTCCGGCGTTTCACGCGGCGCGGGGCTGGTGCTGGCAGCCAAGAACGAAGCGGCGCTGAAGCACATCGAATTCATACAGCTTGAGCCGACCAAGGCGCTGACTGTCCTTGTCTCGCAAAATGGCGATGTCGAAAACCGGGTCATCGACCTGCCCGCCGGCGTCACCGTCTCGCAACTGCACGAGGCCTCCAACTTCCTCAACGCCCATATCCGCGGCCGCACTCTTGCCGAAGTGCGTACCGAGATCGCGCGGATCAAGGAGGAAACGCGGGCGGCACTCGATTCGCTGTCACAGGACCTCGTGGAAAAGGGCCTTGCGCTCTGGGCCGGTTCGGAAACCGGGCTGCCGGCGCGTCTTATCGTGCGCGGCCGGGCCAACCTTCTGGAGAACGTGACGGCGCAGGCCGATCTCGACCTGCTCCGGCACCTGTTCGACGATCTGGAAACCCAGGACGGGCTGATCCAGTTGCTCGACATGGCCGAACAGGGACCGGGAGTGCGCATCTTCATAGGTTCGGAAAACAAGCTGTTTTCGCTGTCGGGATCGTCGCTGGTGGTGGCGCCCTATCGCGACAAGGATGCACGCGTGGTGGGTGCGCTGGGCGTGATCGGCCCAACGCGCCTCAACTATGCCCGCATCGTGCCGATGGTTGACTATACAGCCCAGCTTATCACGCGCTTGCTGCGCTGAGGGCAGCCCTGCGGGCGGCCAAGGAGGCATCAATGGCACTGGAAGAAATCAAGGCCAGGATCAGCCTGCTGCTCGAGCAGATGGTCAACCAGCCCGAGGACAATTACGAGACGCAGGAGCAGTTGCGCGAAAAACTGAGGGAACTGCGCGCCATGGGCCTGCCCTTGCCCGACGATCTCGTTGAACTGGAAAAGCGGCTCGATGAGGAATTCAGCGGCGACGACGCATAGCCACGTTCAACTCCGTTCACATCGACGTGTGATGCGGAACGACCATGCTCCCCCTACGTTGCGCCCTTGGTCAACCCACGGAGCAACGGATTGAAGCAGATTGCGCTACTGACCCTTCCCCTTTTGCTGGCAGCGACGAGCGCTTTTGCGCAGAACACAACCCTATTGAAGGGCGAAGCCGCATTCGGCGACTGGCGGGCCGACAAGCCCGGCGTACGGCGGCTCATCGTCCCCGACGACCTGCAGGCGCCATTTGCGACGGAATCCGCATCCAACGGCGCGGACCGGGCAGCGATGCCGCCGGATGCCGGGCCGAAGCTGCCTCCGGGTTTTGCCGCCGAAATGATAGCTTCCGGCATCCGCAATCCGCGTACGGTGCGGATCGCTCCCAACGGCGACATATTCGTCGCCGATTCACGCGCCAACCAGATCAGGGTGTATCGCCTCGGCGAAGGCAGCGCCAAGCCGGTAGAACAGGCGGTCTTCGCCAAGGGACTGCAACAGCCCTACGGCATCGCATTCTATCCTGCCGACAAGCCGGAATGGGTCTACGTCGCCAACTCGAACAATGTGGTGCGCTTTGCCTACAAGGCGGGCGATCTCGAAGCTTCCGGCGATGCAGAGGTGGTGGTCAAGCGGCTGCCGGGCGGCGGGCACTGGACCCGCGCCCTTGCCTTCTCTCCCGACGGCAAGACGCTCTACGTGTCGGTCGGCTCGGCGTCCAATGTCGCTGAAGGCATCGGCCAACAACCTGCTGGCGGCATCGAAGCCTGGGCTGAACAGCAACCGCTTGGGGCGCTTTGGGACAATGAGGAAAAGCGTGCCGCCGTGCTTGCCTTCGATCCGGACGGCGGCAACGAACGCATCGCCGCGACCGGCTTGCGCAACTGTTCGGGGATGACCGTGCAGCCCGCCACCGGTGCGCTCTGGTGCGCGGTCAACGAGCGCGACGGCCTCGGCGACAACGTCCCGTTCGACTATGCGACGAGCGTCAAGGAAGGCGCTTTCTATGGCTGGCCCTGGTACTACATCGGCGATCATGAAGACCCGCGCCATGCCAATGCCCGCCGCGACCTCGCTGGCCATGTGACGATCCCGGACGTGCTGTTCCAGGCGCATTCGGCGCCGCTCGGCATTTCCTTCTACGAAGGCAGCCAGTTTCCGGCGGACTACAAGGGCGATGCCTTCGTGACACTGCACGGTTCGTGGAACCGCGGCGTCCGCACGGGCTACAAGGTGGTGCGGCTGATTTTCGATGACGGCAAGCCGACCGGCGAATACGAGGATTTCATGACCGGCTTTGTCGTGTCGGACGAAGAGGTGTGGGGCAGACCGGTGGGTGTGGCCACGACCAAGGATGGTTCCCTGATCGTCAGCGAGGACGGCAGCGGCACACTCTGGCGCGTTACTTACAAAGGCAACGCGCCGTAAACCAAGCGCTCAGGCCGCGTCGTGGAAGTACTTGGCGGTCGGCAGGATCGTCAAAGGTGCCAGCTCGCCCTTGCGCGGCTTGGCAAACAGCATGCGCCGTTCGGCAGCCGTTGAATGGAAGAACGGAAAGCGGCGCAGAATCCAGTTGCGATTTGCAGCGACATTGGCGTCATAAAGCATGACCGGCACCGTAAAGGGCGGATAAGGCCGAGGCTCGCCCACCTGAACCGCGCCGAAAATCCTGCGATAGAAGGCCGTATGCTCCTCGCGGATAACGCCGATGCAGGCCGTGGCGTCAAAGTGAATGCTGGCCAGCAGGCCAAGCCGCAGGGTCACATAAGGCAAGGCCTTGTATGAAGCGACAAGTTCCGGATCGGCTGCGAGAAGCGTGGGATTGATGAAACTCTCACCGCGATCAAGCCGAGGCTGGAGTACATCGCCAAATGTGGTCATCGCCGGCCCATAAGGTTCTTGCGGGCTCAGATGATGAATGCGGACCGTACAAACCAGAGTGTCATCGATGAAAACACCAAACTTGTAGCTGTTCGAGGTGTCGTCGAAGTCATCCGTCATCTTCTGTTCACGGCTTTCAGGAAGGAAGCCGTTGAGATGATAGGCCTTGTAGCGAAGACGGTAGATCGCCTCAAGATCTTCCCCGGATTCACACCTTCTGTATTCAATTTGCTCAAGCAGATCAGATATGTTTCTGGAAAAAGACGATATCTTTTTGGGATCCGAATACGCGTCATCAACACGCAATAGTCCCTCGGTCACCGCAACCGGCATGTCATTCCCTCTCTCCGCCGCACTTTTCAAGCTATCCGATCACAGTGTCTGGTAAAAAGGAAAAATTAGTCCGGAGTCATTTACATTATATTAAGGTTAATAATCGGCCGCGATCCGCAAGGAACGTCGAGATTGAAGGAAGTCCGGGGGAAGGAAGCAGATTGGCCGCAAAATCTTGGCTGGGCCTTGGCAGCCGAGCGATTTTTATGATCATCAGGCGTAAGCCGACAGGCTGGCGGGCAGACAGGCTGCTCCACCAAATCGCATTCGCTCATCAGTTCGTCAGTTGATTGCGCGCTGGGTTCCAGAGCGCAGTTCGCGGGCGAAAGGCCAGACCGTCGTCGACATGGTCTCGATGCCCGCCGCGGTCAGGGCGGAGCCGAACAGGAACCCTTGCACGAGATCCGGGCGAATGGACTGCATCAGGACCTTCAACTGCTCGAAATTCTCGACACCCTCGATGGTGATGGTCAGCCCGAGGGTGCGGGTCAGATCCACGATACCCTTGAGCAGAACCAGGGAGTTCGACTGTGAGGTAAGATCGACGAGGAACGAACGGTCGATCTTGACCTTGTCGAGCGGCAGCTTGTGCAGATAGCTCAGGCTGGAATAGCCGGTGCCGAAATCGTCCAGCGCGATGCGCACGCCAAGACCCTTCAACTCCTGGATAAGCTCGCGGGTGGCGGACTTGTCGTCGAGCAGCGCGGTTTCGGTGACTTCAACCTCCAGGCGTTCCGGAGCGAGGCCGGAGTTGGCAAGTGCGTCGCGCACCTTCTGGATGACGTTGCGGTTGCGGAAGTCACGCGCCGACAGGTTGACCGAGACGTTGGTGTTTTCAGGCCACTTCGCGCATTCGACGCAAGCCGCGTTAAGAACGAACGTGCTGATGTCGGAAATGATGCCCATTTCCTCGGCCAGCGGAATAAACACGCTCGGTGAAATGGGTCCGAGTTCGGAGTGGTCCCAGCGGCAGAGCGCTTCGCATCCGGCGATGCGCATCGTCGTCATGGACACGATGGGCTGGTAGACGACCCGAAGGGTACCGGCTTCGACGGCGCTGCGCAGATCAGCCTTCATCATCTGGCGGTTGCGGAAGGCGGCGTCCATGGCGGACTCGAACATGCGCCAGCCGTTCTTGCCAAGCTCCTTGGCCTTGTAGAGCGCAAGGTCTGCCTTGACGATCATCTCGTCGACATCGCTGTGGTCCACGCGTGCCATGACCGCGCCGGCACTGGCCTGAATGCGCAGGACATGGCCGGCGACATCCACCTCGCCCTGCAGGCTGGCAAAGATGTCGTCCAGTATGCGGCCGAGGTCGCTCTCGCTTTCGACGCGATCGAAGAAGATCATGAATTCATCGCCGCCAAAGCGGCTGACCTTGACGCCCGGCGCCGAGAAGGACGTTAGCCGTTCCGCAACCGCATAGATCAATCCATCGCCGACAGGGTGGCCGAGCGTGTCGTTGACGCTTTTGAAGTCGTCGAGATCGATCGCGGCAAGAGCACAGTAGCGATCGCGGTTACCCGACGACATGCATTCTTCGACCAGCTCATGGAAGTAGGCGCGATTGACCAGCCCGGTCAGGCTGTCATAGCGGGCCATGAAGCGGATGCGTTCTTCGGCTTCCACACGCGCCGTGACGTCCTCAAAAGTGATGACGCCAAGCTCCTGGCTGCCTTCGCGAGCCGAAAACTCGTAGTGCTGGCCGTTCGAAAAGCCAACAAGGACCTTGCGGTCCCTGCCCTCGCGCAAAGCCCTGGTCAATTGCGCCTCGACATACTGGCAATCCTTGGGGGTCAGCATGCCGCCCGCCACGCCGCGCATGAGCAGCGAGTGGACCGTGCGGCCAAGCAACTGGTCCTGGGATTTCAGCGACATCAGATGCGCCGCCTCGGCATTGGCGACCACTACACGCCCATCCGGCGCCAGCATGACGAGGCCGTGCGACATGGTGTTGAGAGCGCGGTTGAAGCGCTGGGCCAGTCGCGTTGCCTTCCTCTCCTCGCTGATCGCGGTGAAAAGCACCGTGCGCACGATGCGTGCCATCGTGTTGATGGTGAAGATGAAGGGAACGATGAACAGGCCGAGGATGAAATTGTAGAAATCCCCTTTCAGCATCAGGCCGACGGCAATCGGCGCAATGACGGAGACGGTCAGGATCACGACCATCTTGCGCGAGCCGAAGTTTCGGCCGGCGATGGTGATGGCGCTCGCCAGAACCATGGAAATCGCGGCAATTTCGCCGAAAAGGTCAGGCGCGATGTAGAGGCTGGTGAAGGCGAAGAAGCCAACAACCGACCCGTGAATGGTTCCTGCGATGAGGTAATATCGCTCCCATTCCAGCGCAGACTGGTAAGTTACGATGGTGTCGGGCTTTACCCGCTGGATGGCGTAGTATCTGCCAAGCGTCACCACCACCATCAGGATCGTGAGCACGATATAGATGGGAGCAGACGTCTTCCAGTAGACCAGAGTACCGATGACGGCTTGAGAAAACGCAGCAACGAACAGCAGGCTCGCGTTCTCAAACAGCGAGCGCACGAAACCTACATATACGTCCTCAGTTATGTCGTCAGGTCTATCTACGTTCATGGCCTGCGCCGTCGCACGAAACGCAGACATGCCATATCCCGCATTAAAAAACCTTTAGAGACACGATCTTCGCGGGTAGCTGAAATGCACGAAACACAGGAAAATTCGACATTCTTCGCTTCAGGTAAACAAGAAGTGTCGATCATTCAGCAGCCTGTAGTTGCGGCTCTACGACCTTCCCTTCCAGCCTTGCCAGAAGCCTGGATCGTTCGCCTTCGGCTCTTTCGATCGACGCATGTTTGACATGACCATAGCCCCGGATGAGCGCCGGAACGGATGCAAGCGCAGCCGCGGCTTCCAGGCGATCCGGGGCGAGACGGCCCACGATAAGGTCGATGTCCCTCTCGTAATCCGCCAGCAACTGTCGCTCCAGCCGCCGCTCGGCGGTGTAGCCGAACAGGTCGAATACGGTGCCGCGCAGCCCCTTCAGTGCGGCCAGAAGCCGGAATCCGGTCATCATCCAAGGCCCGAAGCTGGATTTCCTGGGACGGCCATCGGCGTCGCGCCTACCGAGGATTGGCGGCGCAAGATGGAATTCCAGCCTGTCGTAGCTGCCGAACTGGCGAGCCAGTTCACGAGCAAAAGAACCATCGGTGTAGAGGCGCGCGACCTCGTATTCGTCCTTGACCGCCATCAGCTTGAAAAGGTTGCGGGCCACTGCTTCCGTGACCACAGTGGACCCCGGCGCGACCTTCAATTCGGCGGCGCGAACGGATGCGATCCTGTCCGTGTAACGTCGGGCATAGGCGGCATTCTGATGGCCACCAAGGAATGCGGCCCGACGGGCAATCACTTCATCCAGCGTCTGGGCAAGCGGCTTTTGCGACCGTGCTTCGCTCTTGCCTTCCACAAGTTCGCGTACGAATGCCGGCTCGTGAGCTGCCCTGCGCCCCCAGCGGAATGCAGCGATGTTCATCGCGACGGCTTCACCGTTCAACTCGATCGCCTTTTCGACCGCTTCCGCAGATAGCGGCAAGCCGCCAAGCTGGAGGGCAAAGCCGAGCATGAACATGTTGGCCCCGAGCGAATTGCCGAACAGCACCGTCGCGGTATGTGTCGCATCGACGAAATGGGCCTTGTCGTCGCCCGCAGCCGACCGGATCGCCTTCTTCAGTCGCTCGACCGGCAACGAGAAATCCGCCGAGCGCGTGAAGTCGCCCGGCATGATCTCGGCTGTATTGGCGAGGAAAAGCGTATGCCCCTCGCGCACCGAAGCCAGCACCTTCTTGGCGCCTGAAACAACGAGATCGCAGCCAAGCACGAGGTCGGCCTTTCCGGCGGAAACGCGGATTGCATTGATGTCTTCAGGCCGGGCTGCGATGCGGACATGGGTGAACACCGCGCCGCCCTTCTGGGCAAGGCCGGCCATGTCGATCATGCCGCAACCCTTGCCTTCCAGATGCGCAGCCATGCCGAGAATGGCGCCGATGGTGACGACGCCGGTGCCGCCGACGCCGTCGATGACCGCCGCCCAACCGTCACGGTCCAGACTGTAGGGCGCAGGTTCAGGCACGCCGGCCAGCGGATCGGCAGATCCGGCAAGCCCCGCAGCTTTCCTGATCTTCGCGCCGTGAACGGTGACGAAGGACGGACAAAAACCATCGACGCAGGAGAAATCCTTGTTGCAGGACGACTGGTCGATGCGGCGCTTGCGACCGAACTCGGTCTCGACCGGCTGCACGGACACGCAGTTGGAAGCGATACCGCAATCGCCGCAGCCTTCGCACACCAGTTCGTTGATGAAGACGCGCTTGTCGGGATCGGGAAACGCACCGCGCTTGCGGCGGCGGCGCTTTTCCGCCGCGCAAGTCTGGTCGTAGAGCAGGACGGAAACGCCATTCACGTCGCGCAGATCGCGCTGGACTCGGTCCAGTTCCTCGCGAGGGTAGATGGCTACGCCCGATGGAAATTCGGCGCGACCGGCGTACTTGTCCGGCTCATCGGTGACTACGGCTATGCGGTCCACCCCTTCGGCCCGAACCTGCCTTGCTATGGCATCGACCGTCAGGCCGCCGTCATGCGGCTGGCCGCCGGTCATCGCCACGGCATCGTTGTAGAGGATCTTGTAGGTGATGTTGACGCCGCTCGAGCGGGCAAAGCGGATGGCCAGTGCACCGGAGTGGTTGTAGGTGCCGTCGCCGAGGTTCTGGAAGATGTGGCCGCGCTTCGAGAACGGCGCCTGCCCTACCCATTGCGCGCCCTCGCCGCCCATCTGGGTGAAGCCGACCGTTGAACGGTCCATCCAAAGGGCCATGAAATGACATCCGATGCCGGCGGCGGCCAGCGAGCCTTCCGGCACCTTGGTCGAGGAATTGTGCGGACAGCCGGAACAGAAATAGGGCGTGCGCGAGCCGACATCCTTCGTATCGGCCAGCATGGCCTGGAACTGGCGCAAATTGGCGACACGCGCGGCAATCTCTTCCGAAGGCCCGATGGTCTTCAAGATGCGTTCGCCAAGCGCAATGGCGATATCGTTGGGGTCGAGCGCGCCCTTGGCCGGAAACAGCCAGTCGCCGCGCTCGTCCTTCTTGCCGACGATTTTCGGCTGGATGGCGCTGCCATAGAGGTTTTCGCGCAGTTGCACCTCGATCAGCGAACGCTTCTCCTCTACGACTATGAGGGTATCGAGACCACGCGCAAAGTCGGCAACGTGCTCGAAATCCAACGGCCAAGGACAGCCGACCTTGAACAGCCTGACGCCGATGCGGTTGGCGGCAGCTTTATCGATGCCGATGTCCTCCAGCGCCTGACGCACGTCGAGATAGCTCTTGCCGACGGTGACGATGCCGAGCTTGGGCTTGCGGCCGCCGGAATAGACGATGCGGTTCAGCCTGTTGGCGCGGATGAAAGCGGCGGCTGCCGCGCGCTTGTGTTCGAACAGGCGCTCTTCCTGTCCGAGCATGTTGATCTCGTGGCGGATGCCGAGGCCGCCGGGCGGCATGTCGAATTCCGGAATGACGATTTCGAGATGGCCGAGCGAAGCATCGACCGAAGCGGTCGATTCGATATTGTCCTTGACGCATTTGATGGCGGCCCATGTGCCGGCAAAGCGCGACAGGGCAAAGCCGTAGAGGCCGTAGTCGATCAATTCCTGCACGCCGGCCGGGTTGAACACCGGGATCATCGCATCGACAAAGGCGAATTCGGTGGCGTGCGCGTTGGTGGACGATTCCGCCATGTGGTCGTCGCCCATCAGGGCAAGCACGCCGCCATTTTTCGAGGTACCGGCAAGGTTGGCATGGCGGAACACATCGCCGGTTCGGTCGACGCCCGGTCCCTTGCCGTACCAGACGGAAAAGACGCCGTCGAAGCGGCCTTCACCCAAAAGTTCCGTCTGCTGCGTGCCCCAGCAGGCGGTCGCGGCCAGTTCCTCGTTAAGGCCCGGCTGGAAAACGATACCCGAGCCGGCAAGCTGGCTTTTCGCCTTCCACAATTGCTGGTCGAGCCCACCAAGGGGCGAGCCGCGATAGCCAGAAATGAAGCCTGCCGTATTGAGGCCGGCCAACCGGTCGCGCTCGCGCTGCATGAGCAGCATGCGCACCACGGCCTGCGCGCCTGAAAGAAAGACGCGCTCCTTGGACAGATCGAATTTGTCGTCGAGCGCGACGGCATGCAACGTCATCAGGTTTCACCTCTGCGGAGGCCACGGAAAGCTGGCCAACGTCGAGAACAGATGAACCAGTCTTTCTGTCCAAACCCAAGAGGTCAAACGAAATCAATACACATGCCAGTGACCGCAGCCGCACGTGCCATCAACTTGCGGCCGGACAGGTAACGCCGCGCCCGCCCGGAAGTTTGCCGTCGGGGTGGCCGGCAAGCTCCGGATTTGGCTCGTATCCCGGACCGACGACCAGCTTGCGGTCAGGCAACATGTCCTGATCCTGCGCCGAGACCATGGTGGTGTCGATCTGTTGCAAAAGGCTGCCATCAGCATCTTCGATGCGGATGGCTACCTTGTAAGCCTTGTCCTTGACCACGCATTCCAACGGCGGGCTTTCCACGGTCACCTTGGCCTGGCTCGGGAAAAGCTTCTGACTGAACGTCAGCGGCGCGCCGCCAGCCGGATTGTCCATCGTCGTCACCGCCACCTGTCCTTCGACGATCGGCCGAAGCGGTTTCAGCGTCACAAGATACCTCAGTGTCGCTTCCCGGTAGTTGAACACGACGAGCCTTCCCGAAATCTCGAACAGCGCATCCCTCGCCGTGTCGCGGCAAGCCCCAAGGCTCGCAGCCGCAGCGAGCATCGCAGCGATGAGTGTGACGCGCATGATCCTGCTAGGCATTGCCTACCTCCCTAGTATCTCCGGCATCCTTTGCCGCAGCCTTGCGGTGATAATGGCGGCTCGCCTTGCGACGGTTGCCGCAGACGGCCATATCGCACCATAGCCGGCTGGAATTGCGGCTCTTGTCCAAAAAGAGCCAGTTGCAATTCGGGCAGATCCGCATCCTTGCAAGGCTGTCGCCACCCATAAGCGAGAGCGCGGAAATGGCCAAAGCCGCCTCGAAGGCAATCGGCGTCGACGGATCGCCAAACGGCCTCCCCGGCTGGCCGACTTGCTCCTCTTTGCCATGCAGCCCGGCAGCGCAAGCCGTCAGAAACGCCGAGAGATCGTCCGCCGCCATGCCGCCCGTCGATACCGCGCCCCGAAACAAGCGGTCGGTCGCTTCGCGGATGGCCAGCACTTGCGGGGCGATCTGGCGAGGGCTGGGCGCTGTCAATATCCTACCGCCCAGTTCCCCCGCCCTGAAGACGCTGGCGGCATCCGCAAAGCGCGCGATCTCGCCAGCATCATCAAAACGGTCGAATGTCTTGCCGGGATGACCACGCAACACCACCGTGTTGGCAGTGTCGAGAGCGAGCACGCCGCCGGCAAAACGATGCTTGATCCAGGAAACCGTCATGGCAGATTAGACTAACCAGTAAAACGTATTTGACAAGTTATATTCTGAGCGCCAAGAATGTCAGCCAAGATGCCCGGCGCGGACGCATTTCGATGATCTATCTGTTCCAGCAGGCGTTGAACGGGCTGCATTCCGGCGCGCTCTATGCCTTGCTGGCCTTCGGTTATGCTTTGACCAACGGCACCTTGAAGCGCACCAACCTCGCCTATGGCGGGCTATTTGCCTTCGGCGGCCAGACAATGATCCTCGTTGCGGTGTTCGGCTGGAACGTTTTATGGCTGACGCTGCCGGCAACGGTTGCGCTCGGCGTCGCCGTCGCGCTCGCCTATGTGGCGCTGGTGAGTTCGCTGCTGGCGGCAGGCATGTTCCGTCCTTTGGCCGCCGCCTCGCCCAATGCTATCGTTACGGCCACACTCGGCGTGCTGATCGCATTGACCGAATTCAGCCGCATCGCGGCCGATACGCATGACTTCTGGCTGCCGCCCATGCTGGCCATACCGATTGTCTTTGCCAGAACGGACAGCTTCGGGGCCACGATGACAGCAATCCAGTTGCTGAACTGCGCCGTTGCGGCAGCGGTCCTGATCCTCGGCGGAATCGCGCTTTCCCGCTCGAACTTCGGCAGGGCGTGGCGGGCGGTTTGCGACGACCCTAAAGCTGCCGCGCTTTGCGGCACCGACACCGACAAAACCAGCCACCTTGCTATAGTTGCAGGCGGCCTGTGCGCGGCGATAGCCGGCATCATGGCCGGGCTGTTCTACGGCAATATCGGATTCGGCGCGGGCCTCATCTATGGTCTCAAGATCCTGTTCGTCACCGCAGTCGGCGGCTACCTTTCGCCATCCCGGGCGGCCCTTGGCGCGGCGGCCTATGGCCTTGGCGAGTCACTGTGGGCCGGCTACTTCCCGGTCGAATGGCGAGACGCATGGATGCTGGCCATGCTTGCCGCCATGCTGGTGCTGATAGGTGCCGGACGCGACGGAGTCAAAGCCGCCTGACCAGTCAGACTTTCGTTGAATTCGAACAAAAAAGCCGGGTTTTACCGGCTTTTCCGTTTTTCCGGACTGTTCAAAAAGCAACACTGCCGAGTTGACGGGTCAATCCAGCATCCTGCATACCGTTGGTCCAACAAGAAGCGCAATGCGCCGGAACGGAATACGGGACTGCTGCCCAAGGGAGGAATTCCGATGAACCTGCTCGACGCCGTTTGGCGTTCGCCGACCGGGCAAGTCATGCTCGGCATCTTTCTGCTTGTGGCCATCGCCGCGATCTGGACACGAACGCGGGACCGCGACATGAGCGTGCTGCTTGCGATTTCGCGCCTGATAGACCGTATCAACGAGTTCATCGGTAAATGGATCTCCTGGGCGATCTTGATCTCGATCCTGGTAAGTTCCGGCAATGCGGTCATCCGCAAGACGTTCAACACGTCCTCCAACGCCTGGCTCGAACTGCAATGGTACCTGTTCGGCGCAGCCTTCCTGCTTGCCGCCGCCTACACGCTGAAGCAGAATGAGCACATCCGCATCGACATCGTCTACGGCATGTTCTCGCGACGGGTGCAGCACTGGATCGACCTGTTCGGCCATGTGCTTTTCCTGATGCCGTTCGTGGTTTTGATGATCTTCTATTTCATTCCCTATGTCAGCCTGTCGTTGCGAAGCGGCGAAATGTCGACCAATTCGGGAGGCCTCATCTTGTGGCCCGCAAAGTCGCTGCTGCTTATCGGCTTCCTGCTGCTCGGCTTCCAGGGAATCTCCGAGATCATCAAGAAAATCGCGGTGATGACTGGGCGAATGGACGATCCGACACCATTCATATCGGCCCATGAACAAGCGAAACTCGAAGCCGAAGCGCTCGTCGAAGAGGCACGCTCATGATCGAGTTCATCGCCCAGAACATGGCGCCGATCATGTTCTTTTCGCTCATCTTCTTCATGCTGCTCGGCTATCCGGTTGCATTCTCCCTCGCCGCCAACGGCCTGCTGTTTTTCTTCATAGGCGTTGAACTCGCACCCTATTCAGGAGGCAGCATCAGCCTGGCATGGCCGCTTCTTTATGCTCTGCCAGAGCGGTTCTGGGGCATCATGTCGAACGACACGCTGCTCGCCATTCCGTTCTTTACGTTCATGGGCATCGTGCTCGAACGATCGGGCATGGCCGAAGACCTGCTCGACACGATCGGCCAGTTGTTCGGGCCGATACGCGGCGGCCTCGCCTATGCCGTGATCTTCGTGGGCGCGCTGCTCGCCGCCACCACCGGCGTGGTGGCCGCCTCGGTCATCGCCATGGGGCTGATCTCCCTGCCGATCATGTTGCGCTACGGTTATGACCGCCGGGTAGCAAGCGGTGTCATCGCCGCTTCCGGCACGCTGGCGCAGATCATTCCGCCCTCGCTCGTGCTGATCGTGCTGGCCGACCAGCTCGGCCGTTCGGTTGGCGACATGTATGCCGGCGCGATCATTCCCGGCCTTGTGCTGACCAGCCTCTACATGGGCTACATCCTGCTCATGTCGATCATCCGGCCAAACTCTATGCCGGCGCTGCCGCTCGAGGCGCGCACGCTTGGTCACGGAGTGATTTCTCTGGCAGTGGCTCTGGCAGTGGCTGTCGCAGTGGCCTATGCTGCACATGTCTATCTCTCTCCCACCCATGGCTCAAATGCCGATATCCTTGGCGCGACGGTAGGCGTGATCTTCATCTACGTCGTGGCGATCGCCGACCGGGCGCTCAACATCAACATGATGTCGAGGCTCGCCCAGCAAGTCATCATCGTGCTGATCCCGCCGCTGGCGCTCATCTTCCTCGTGCTCGGCACCATATTCCTCGGCATTGCAACACCGACGGAAGGCGGCGCCATGGGCGCGGTTGGCGCACTCGTAATGGCAGCAGCCAAGAAGCGGCTTACGCTCGACGTCATCAAGCAGGCTCTCGCCTCAACGACCCGCCTGTCCTCGTTCGTATTGTTCATCCTGATCGGCGCACGCGTCTTCTCGCTCACCTTCTACGGCGTCAACGGCCATCTATGGGTCGAGCATCTGCTGGTTTCGATGCCGGGTGGCGAAGTCGGTTTCCTGATCGTGGTCAACGTCCTGGTCTTCTTCCTGGCGTTCTTCCTCGATTTCTTCGAACTGGCGTTCATCGTGGTGCCGCTGCTGGCCCCCGCCGCAGACAAGCTCGGCATCGACCTGATCTGGTTCGGCGTGCTGCTCGGCATCAACATGCAGACGAGCTTCATGCATCCGCCGTTCGGCTTCGCGCTGTTCTATCTGCGCTCTGTGGCGGCACGCGTGCCCTATCTCGACCGCATCACCGGCAAGCAGATCGCGCCGGTTACGACCGGGCAAATCTATTGGGGAGCGGTACCGTTCGTGGTCATCCAGGTCATCATGATCGGGCTTACGATCCTGTTCCCGCAGATGGTCATGCACTACAAGGGCAAGGTGGTCGACCCTTCGACCATCGAGATCAAGGTGCCTGAATTGCCCGGCCTCGGTCTGCAGCCTCTTGGCAGCCCGCCTGCAGACGGCAGCGCACCAGCCAATCCGGCACCGGCAATGCCAAACCTCAGCCAGCCGCCGAGCTTCAACTGACGGTCGGTTGACAAACAAAACACCAAACAAAAACCCCGGAGCCGAAACTCCGGGGTTTTTCTAATGGCTGGACCGCGCCCGAAAGGCGCGTGGTCCGATGGCCAGCCTACAGCTTGTTCGCGCGCTGCTGGATCATCATGAAGGTGTCGAAGTTGTATTCCGCGATCTGCATCCACAGATAGTGTTCCTTGCGGAACGCCGTGATCGAATCCCAGATCTTCTTGAAGCCCTCGTTCGAGGCCATCATCTCGGCGTAGACCTCGTTCGACTTGTCGAAGCAGGCCGAAAGGATTTCCTGGCTGAACGGGCGAAGCTGGGCGCCGTTGGCAACCAGCGACTTAACCGCGGTCGGGTTCAGGTAGTCGTACTTCTGAAGCATGTTCGCGTCAGTTGCCTGCGCAGCCGTGCGGATCAGCGATTTGTAGGCAGGCGACAGTTCTTCGTACTTGGCCTTGTTGAACATAAGGTGGACCGTCGGGCCACCTTCCCACCAGCCCGGATAGTAATAGTAAGGCGCAACTTTCTGGAAGCCGAGCTTTTCGTCGTCATAGGGGCCGACCCACTCGGCGGCGTCGATGGTGCCCTTTTCCAGCGCCGGATAGATGTCGCCGCCGGCGAGTTGCTGCGGCACCACGCCGAGCTTCTCCACCACCTTGCCGGCGAAGCCGCCGATACGCATCTTGAGGCCGGAAAGGTCGGCCAGCGTGTTGATTTCCTTACGGAACCAGCCACCCATCTGGGTGCCGGTGTTGCCGCCGGGGAACCCGACCAGTCCCTGCTTGCCAAGGAACTCGTTATAAAGGTCGATGCCGCCGCCATGATAATGCCAGGCGTTCATGCCGCGCGCGTTGAGCGCAAAAGGCACGGCAGAGCCGAGCGCCCATGCGGGGTCCTTGCCCCAGTAATAGTAACCAACCGTGTGGCAAGCCTCGACCGTGCCGGCGGTCGTGGCGTCGGCGGCCTGAAGACCGGGGACGATTTCGCCTGCTGCGAACACCTGCACGGTGAAATTGCCGTCAGTCGCTTCCGAAAGCATCTTCGAGAAGACTTCGGCGCCGCCGTAGATCGTGTCGAGCGACTTCGGGAAGGATGACGTCAACCGCCATGTAACCTTGGGATTGGATTGGGCGATTGCCGGCGTGGCAAGCGTTGCGGCGGCAGCCGCAGCCCCTGCTCCGGCCGTACCGGCCTTCCGAATGAATGAACGACGATCCATCAACTTCCTCCCTTTCCGAAATAGGAATTTTTGGCCCGATCACCGTGAATTCGTTTCGCTATCGGCAACCGGTGCAATGAGACAATACACACCGGACCTCTCTAGTCCAGCATGCCGGACGATAGCACAACCAATATGGTTGCAGCTTCTCTTAAGCTGCCCAAATGCTTGCAACTATAGTCGAACGATCTTCCACTGGCGCAATGGCCAAGGCGAACTTGCCGTGGCAAAACGCCTTCATATTGCCTATCTTGAATGCAGTCAGGTCTTATATCGCCAACGGATCAACAACCCCCATGCTTCAGCCGCTCGTCGCCGTCTCCACTGACGTCAAGCAGTTCGAGAACTACACATGGCATGCCGTGCCGCAGCAATATCTCGAAGCTGCGATTTCCGGCGCAGGCGTCCTGCCGGTGCTCGTTCCGTCCTTCGGCGACCGGCTCGATCTCGATGAACTCCTGTCATCGGTCGATGGCGTGATGCTGACCGGGTCGAAATCGAACGTGCATCCTTCACTTTATGGCGGCGATGCCAGCGAGGCCAACGGCCCCTACGACCCGGCGCGCGATTCGACCACGCTGCCCCTGATCCGCAAGGCGATCGAGCGCGGCGTGCCTCTGCTTGCAATCTGCCGTGGCATCCAAGAGATGAACGTCGCGCTTGGTGGTTCGCTGGCGACCGAAATCCAGGAACGCGAAGGCGCACTCGATCATCGCGCACCGGTAAGCGACAACCAGGACGAACGCTTTGCCATCCGCCAGAAAGTGTCGATCAAGCCGGGAAGCTGTCTTGCCGGCGTGTTCGGCGCAGGCGAGATCACCGTCAATTCCGTGCACCGGCAGGCTGTCGGACGGCTCGGGCCAAAGCTGCAGATCGAGGCCGTTGCCGAAGACGGCACGGTCGAGGCGGTATCGGTCAAGGATTCACGCGCATTCGCCGTCGGCGTTCAGTGGCACCCGGAATATTGGGTGAAGTCCGACAGCGTGTCGCAACAGGTGTTCAAGGCGTTTGGCGATGCAGCCCGCCTTCACGCATCAGCCCGCACAGGCGCCCGCGCCGCAGCAGAGTGAGCGCCTAGCGTTTCCTGACGCCCGCCGTCTCCGGTACCGGCGTCAGCGGCTTGCCGGTCGAAAACCACGCCACCAGATTGTCCACGCACAGATCGGCCATCGCCTGGCGGGTGTGGGCCGACCCCGACGCCACATGCGGCAACAGCACGGTGTTGGGCGCGTCGAGCAAAGCCTGCGGCACATTGGGCTCATTGGCGAAGACATCGATGCCGGCTGCGGCGATGGTGCCGTCTGCCAATGCCTTTGCCAGCGCATCCTCGTCAACCGTGCTGCCGCGCCCGGTGTTGACGAAAACGCCGTTCGGTCCAAGTGCTGCGAAGATTTCGGCGTTGACCGCCTTTTCCGTCGAGGGGCCGCCCGGCGC
Source organism: uncultured Mesorhizobium sp. (assembly GCA_964601795.1). GTDB lineage: Bacteria > Pseudomonadota > Alphaproteobacteria > Rhizobiales > Rhizobiaceae > Mesorhizobium. The sequence continues at coordinate 25,249 of CAZROU010000026.1, forward strand.
AATGCAGATCAGCGTGTCCACCGCCTCGGCAAGCGCCCTCAGCGAAGGATAGTAAGCATAGGCAACGCCCTCGACCGGGCGACGATTGTGATACGCGATCGGCAGGCCGAACCCTTCCAGCCGTTTTGCGATTGCCAGCCCAATCCGACCCATGCCGAAAATGCCGATTCTGCGCTGGCGCAGCGTCAGCGGGCTGACCGGGATCGGACCCTGCGACGCCCATTTTCCGGCCCGCAGCCAGGCTTCGGCCTTCGGCAATTCGCGCACCACGGAAATGAGGATGCCGACGGTCGAGTCCGCGACTTCCTCGGTCAGCACATCCGGCGTGTTGGTGACCATCACGCCGCGCTTGGCAGCATGACCAACATCCACCGAGTCGTAGCCGACGCCGATCTTGGCGATGATCTCCAGTTTCGGAAACGCGTCGATGAACGCGGCGTCGATCTCGCCGAAAGTGGCGATGCCACGCACCGCCGCCACGTCGGCCGGATCGATAAGCGAGACATCGGGCGTCTCGATCTCAAGCAGCCTGAAGGCTCCGGCGATGCGGCCTATGGCATGGTCGTGCAGGGTTCCCGGCACCAGTATGGTGACGGGCGCAGGCGATATGGCACCGGTCATGAACGTTCCACAGGCCGTCCCGTCGACTGGCGCACATGCAATTCCGGCTTGATGAGATCCTGCGACAGATGCACCGGCTGGCCGTTCAGCTTGTCCAGAAGCGCGCTCGCGGCGCGGCGGCCGACCTCGCGCTGGCCGTTCCACACCGTGGTCAAAGCCGGCGTTGCAATGGCCGCCTCTTCCAGATCGTCATAGCCGGTGACGGAAATGTCGTGACCCGGCAATAAACCGGCGCGCGCGATGCCGTTCATCAGGCCGATGGCAACGAGGTCGTTCCAGCAGCAGGCAGCGGTGGGCTTGTCCTTCAGCGCGAGCAACTGGTTTGCCGCCTCGAACCCGCCCTGCTTGGTGCGTGGACCGGCGATGCGCCAGGAAGGCTTCACCTCGAGGCCGGCTTCCTCCATCGCATGGACGTAGCCCTGATAGCGGTCACGGCCGGTCGAGGTCTGGTCGGTGCCGCCGACCATGGCAATGCGCTTGTGGCCGAGCGAGATGAGGTGGTTGGTGGCAAGTGCCGTGCCATAGGCGTCGTCGCCGCGGAACACCGGCACATGGGCGCCCTCGACATCGCGGGCGATCAGCACCGCCGGAAGGCCGTTTTCCTCGGCCATCAGTATGTCGGAAGCCGGCGTATCGATGGCCGGCGACATGATCACTCCATCGGCGCCAAGCTGCAAAAGCGTGTCGATGAAGGTGCGCTGCTTGTCCAGTTGGTCGTAATGGTTCGACAGGATGAAGGTCTGGCGCGAGCGGTCCAGCTCATGCTCGATGGAGCGCAGGATCTCGGCGTAGAACGGGTTCATGATGTCGTGGACGACGACACCGACGATACCCGAGCGCGACGTGCGCAGGCTGGCTGCGCGGCGGTTGTAGATATAGCCGATCTCGCGCGCATGTTCCTTGATGCGGTCGCGCGTCGACCCGGCCACCAGCGGACTGTCGCGCAACGCCAGCGAGACGGTTGCGGTCGAGACGCCCAACGCGTCCGCGATCGTCGAAAGCTTGATTTTCTGTGCCAGCGCCCCGGGTCCCCACCGCCTTTAATCGGGATGAACCTGGATCCGACCATCCAAGTCATCCGGCATTTAAACTGTTTAAATGCGGCTTATGCCATCCTTCGACAGCGAATCAAAGCTTTTTTGCCACCACCTCGGTTTCAGCCCCCGGTGCGGCCTGGTTGCGAACACGCAGCCGGTGTTCACGATGGATGATGTAGAGCCCGCTGGCCACGATGATGCCGGCGCCTGCCAGCGTCCAGTTGTCGGGGAACTGGTCAAAGATGAGCCAGCCGAACGCAATCATCCAGATCATCTGCAGATAGGGATAAGGCGCAAGCGAGGTGGCGGTCGCCTGCCTGTAGGCCTGGATCAGGCACCAGTGGCTGACGCCTCCGAAAACGCCTAGCATCAGCAGGATGAACCAATGCCAGGCATCCGTCGGCAAAGTCACCGAGAAAGGAAGTGTCGGCAACAGCAGGGCTGCCGGCGCCAGCGCGGCGAAAAGCACGAGGCTTTCCGGCGTTTCGGTGGCCGACAGGCGCCGGGTCATGATGACGTAGAAACAATTGGACAGCATCGAGCACAGGGCGAAGACGTGGCCGATGCCGAAGACGCCGACACCCGGCCGCGTGATGACCAGAACGCCGATGAAGCCGGCAAAGATGGCCGACCAGCGCCGCCAGCCGGCCCATTCGCCGAGCATTGGTCCAGCAAGCGCGGTGATCACCATCGGCCCGAAGAAATAGATCGACGTCGTTTCGGCAAGTTGCAGGTAGCGCAGGGCAAGAATATTGAAGACCGTCGAGCCGGCAAGGAAAAGACCACGCAGGACGTGAGCCGGCAGGCTGGCGGGGCGAAAGCGGCCTACGCTCTTCCATCCGCGAAACAGCGCCAGCACCAGCACGACGTGGCCGGCAAAGCGTACCCAGGCAATGAACAGCGGCGCGATGCCGGCAAGCACCAGATACTTGCTGGACGAATCGAGGAAGGTGAACAGGATATAGGTGACGACCATATAGAGAATGGCCGCGACAGGCGTCGCGCCGTCATCTGGTCGGGAGGAGGTACTCACAGCAAAGCCTGAATCAACGCGCTTTCTCGTTGTGTCAGCTTTGTGCCAGCCCGCCACGCGCTGCAAGCGCAAATGCGGCTGGCCTATCGGAAAAGCCCAACGGAATCCCGGCCCTACTCCTCGGCTTCAACCTCTTCTTCGACGATGACTTCCGCGCCGGAAAGATTTGCCTCGACGCGCGCCAGAAGCTTGTAGAGTGCCTTCTGGTCCTTCTTGTCGAGGCCCTTCAGCGCCTGCTTTTCGGTCTTCTTTACCGACTTCTCGATCGCCATGATCATTTCGCGGCCGGAATCGGTCAGGAAGATATGGGCCTGCCGGGCATCGGAATTCGAGGCCCTTTTATCCAGAAAGCCCTGTGCCTGAAGCCGGTTGATGGTCTTGGTGATGGTCGGGGGGCGAACGCCGAGCCGATCGGCGAGCGTACCCGGCGTCTGCCCATCCTCGCGGTCGAGCGCGAGCATGATCTGGTCCTGCCCGGCATAGAAACCGTGCGCGAGCAGCCGCGCCGCAAGTGCGGTGCGCGCCAGTCTTGCAGCCGAATGCAGCCGGCTCATCGTCGCTGTTCTGTCAGCCTTGGCCATGTCTTCCCCTCAATCCGGACAGGCGGCAAGATAGCACAGGCCGCCATTTGCACTGGCCTTCTTTTTGATTCCGACGAAAGCCTTTTGCCGGCAATCAAAACCAAGGTGGCTAGCTTATGGCAGAGCCGCATTGCAGTTTCATGACACTGCTTATCCGGCTGACTTGTTTTTCAAATGCACCTCGAATTCCCTTAAGCCGACTGTCCGGCGCACCAGCCGGACGACCATGCCCATTGGAAATTATAGCCGCCGAGCCAGCCTGTAACATCGACCACCTCGCCGATGAAATAAAGGCCGGGCACAGACTTCACCGCCATGGTCCTTGAATCGAGATCGCGCGTATCGACGCCGCCTAATGTCACTTCCGCAGTTCGATAGCCTTCCGAGCCGGCAGGCTTGATGCGCCAGTCGTTGACGGCAGCTTCGACGCGACGAAGTTCCCAATCCGGCAGGTCGGCCATGTTTCCCGATATGCCCAACCGCTCCACAATCATCTGGGCGAGTTTCTTGGGCAGCAACGAAGCCAGCACGGTCTGGAGCGCCTGCTTGCCATTTTCGGCCCTAGCCGAACGCAGCGCCGCAAACAGATCGACGCCCGGCAACATGGCTATGCCGATCTCGTCGCCTTCGCGCCAATATGACGATATCTGCAGGATGGAGGGACCGCTGATGCCGCGATGGGTAAACAGCATGGCTTCCTCGAACTGCGTCTTGCGGCAGGAGACGACGGCATCGACAGCAATACCGCTGAGCGGCTTCAGGCGTTCCAGCGTGTTCGGCTCGAAGGTCAGCGGCACCAGCGCAGGCCTGGTTTCGACCAGCCGCACGCCGAACTGCGCGGCAACATCGTAACCCAGCCCCGTCGCGCCCATCTTGGGGATCGATTTGCCGCCGCTCGCCACCACCAGCGAAGCACAGCGTACCGAACCCATTTCCAGCGCGACGTCGAAGCCGTCCGATGTCTTGTCGATCTTCTCCACGCGCGTGTTCAGCCGAAGTGCAGCGCCATGGCGCTTCATTTCATCCAGCAGAAGCTGGATGATCTGCGCCGCCGAACCATCGCAAAACAATTGTCCCAGCGTCTTTTCGTGAAACGCAATGCCGTGGCTTTTGACCAGCGCAATGAAATCGTGCTGCGAGTAGCGCTTCAGCGCCGAAATGCAGAAATGCGGATTTTGCGACAGGAAGTTTTTCGGAGCGGCGTGGATGTTGGTGAAGTTGCAGCGTCCGCCGCCGGAGATACGGATCTTCTCGCCGGCACTACGCGCATGGTCGATGACAAGCACGCTGCGGTCGCGGCGTGCCGCCTCTATCGCGCACATCATTCCGGCAGCGCCAGCCCCAATGATCAATACGTCGACCGAATCCACGCGGCGCCCCTAGGTCGTGGTGACGATTTAACACAACAAGTCTCCTATAGCGCCTGATTGCAGCCTTGCATCAGAATTTCATCGCGCCGACCCGCATTCTGGCCCAACGCGAAACGGTTTGGATTCGTCGTGCAAAACGCAGCCAAGCATCCTATATGGAGCCCACATCCCCTTTTCGAGGCCCGACATGAGCGACACCCAGACGCAAATTCCCGTAACCGTTTTGACCGGCTATCTTGGCTCCGGCAAAACCACCTTGCTCAACCGGATTCTCTCCGAAAATCATGGCAAGCGCTACGCCGTCATCGTCAACGAGTTCGGCGAGATCGGCATCGACAACGACCTGATCGTGGAATCCGACGAGGAAATCTACGAGATGAACAATGGCTGCGTGTGCTGCACGGTGCGCGGCGACCTGATCCGCGTCGTCGAAGGGCTGATGCGGCGTCCAGGGCGCGTCGACGCCATCGTGGTGGAGACGACTGGGCTCGCCGATCCGGTGCCGGTGGCGCAGACCTTCTTCATGGACGACGACGTGCGTTCCAAGACCAAGCTCGACGCCGTCGTGGCGCTGGTCGATGCCAAGCACCTGCCGCTGCGCCTGAAGGACTCCAAGGAGGCCGAGGACCAGATCGCGTTTGCCGATGTCGTGGTACTCAACAAGACCGACCTCGTGACGGAAGACGAGTTGCGAGACGTGGAAGCCACCGTGCGCGCCATCAACCCGGCAGCGAAGATCCACCGCACCCAGCGCTCGGGCGTCGATCTCAAGGAAGTGCTCGACCGCGGCGCGTTCGATCTTACCCGCGCGCTGGAAAACGATCCGCATTTCCTCGACGCGCATGACGATCACGACCATGACCATGACCACGAATGCGGCCCGGATTGCGATCACGATCACCACCACCATCATCACCACGATCATGATCATGACCACCATGGCCATGACCATCATGACCACGCCCACCCGTCGGCCATCCATGACGTGACGGTCCAGTCGGTATCGCTGCGCGGCGGCGAGATGGACTCGCGCAAATTCTTCCCGTGGATCGAGAAGATCACCCAGATGGAAGGTCCGAACATCCTGCGCCTGAAAGGCATCATCGCCTTCAGGGACGATCCGGAACGCTATGTCGTGCAAGGCGTGCACATGATCCTCGAGGGCGATCACCAGCGCGCGTGGAAGGACGGCGAGAAGCGCGAGAGCCGGCTGGTGTTCATCGGCCGCGAACTCGATGCCGAGCGGCTCAAGAAGAGCTTTGACGCCTGCCAGGCCGTGACTGCCAACTGACCCATGCCGACAGTCGCTCCGCTTGACCTCGACGGCCACTGCCTTGCCGCCGTCTTCCTGAACAATGTTCCGCATTTCGCGCTGGCAGACGGTGCGGTGCATCGGCTGGACAATGGCCACAAGACCGCGCAGGCCAATGATGGTCTGTTGTGCACCTTCCACGACGTGGCGAACGACCGCCTGCTGACCGGTGGCGAGGATGGCAAGGTGTTTGCCGTCAAGGCTGACGGCACTGCCGAGCAGCTGGCTGAAGCAGGTCGAAAATGGATCACCAGCGTCGCCGCCGGACCACAGGGCGCAATCGCCTATGCATCCGGCAAGATCGCCTATGTGCGGTTCGCCGACGGCAAGGTGAAGGAATTTGCCCATCCGCGCTCGGTGGAAGGCATCGCCTTCGCACCAAAGGGCATGCGCATCGGCGTGGCGCGCTACAATGGCGCAACGCTGCATTTCCCGGCAGCCGATGGCAAGCCGACCGAGCTTGAATGGGCGGGCGCGCACACCGGCATCGCCTTTTCGCCTGACGGAAACTTCCTCGTCACCACCATGCAGGAAAACGCGCTGCACGGCTGGAAACTTGCCGATGGCAAGCACATGCGCATGAGCGGCTATCCGGCCAAGGTCAAAAGCCTGTCGTGGTCGGCGAAAGGCAAATGGCTGGCAAGCTCCGGCGCGCCTGCCGCAATCGTATGGCCGTTCCAGGCCAAGGATGGCCCGATGGGCAAGCCGCCGCTGGAACTCGGCACGCGCGGCAACACCATGGCGACATGCGTTGCCTGCCATCCCAGCCAGGACGTCGTGGCGATCGGCTACGAGGACGGCATGGTCATCGCGGCCCGCTTCACCGACGCCAAGGAAGTGCTGCTGCGCCGGCCCGGCAAGGGCGCCATCACCGCGATGATGTGGGACAGGGAAGAACGCCGCATCGCGTTCGGTTCCGCAGCCGGAGACTGCGGCGTCATCGACATCACCGCCTGACCACTGCCCAGACAAAACACCTTTTCTGGCCGGATTGCCGTCCTCATGCCTCATTGGCTATGAGTGGCGGCCATGAGCAGACATAACGACACCACATTGGGCGGCATTGCCCGCAGCCGGATCGAGCAGATCCGCGACCGGGAATCCGAAGCCTTCCGCAATGCGCGCCCGAAAAGCGAGGCGAAGGTCGGCAACGGCATTGCCGGTTTCCTCGGCGGCGTTCCGATGCACTGGATGAAGGACTGGCCGACGCCCTTCCCGATCCTCGTCGATCAGGCCAAGGGCGCGACCATCACCGACATCGACGGCAACAGGCTGGACGACTTCTGCCTTGGCGATACCGGCTCGATGTTCGGCCACTCACCGCCGCCCGTTGCACGCGCCATTCGCCGGCAGGCGGGGCGCGGCCTTACCTACATGCTGCCTTCGGAAGATGCGCTGGCCATCGGGCCGCTATTGCAAGAAAAGTTCGGCCTGCCGTTCTGGCAGATCGCCACGACCGCCACCGACGCCAACCGCTTTGCGCTGCGCGTTGCCCGCGCGGTGACCGGGCGCGAAACCATCCTCGCTTTCAACGGCTGCTATCACGGCTCGGTGGACGAGACGATGGTGCGGCTGAAGGACGGACGCGCCATCAACCGGCCCGGCCTCGCCGGCGAATTCCGCGATCTCACCCGCGCAACCAAAGTGGTCGAGTTCAACGATCTCCCTGCCCTCGAAGCGGCGCTGGCGGACAAATCCGTCGCCTGCGTCATCACCGAACCGGTGCTGACCAATTCGTGCATGGTGCTGCCTGATCCCGGCTTCCATATCGCGCTTCGCAAGCTGACGCGCGAAACCGGCACGCTTCTTTTGATCGACGAGACGCACACCATCTCGACCGGCCTTGGCGGCTACACCACGGTTCATGGGCTTGAGCCAGACCTGTTCGTGCTCGGCAAGCCCGTCGCCGGCGGCGTTCCTGCCAGCATCTGGGGCATGAGCGACGAACTTGCCTCGCGCTTTGCCGCCTATGAACGGACCAAGGAGCCCGGCTACTCCGGCATGGGCACGACGCTCTCGGCCAATCCGTTGCAGTTCGCCGCCATGCGGGCGACGCTGGAAGAGGTGATGACGGCGGAAAACTACGCCCATATGGAGCATCTGGCGCGGCGGCTGGACGCCGGGCTGACGGCGGCAATCGACCGTTATCGCCTGCCCTGGCATGTGGCGCGTGTCGGCGCGCGCGTCGAATTCATCTGTGCGCCGGGGCCGCTCAGGAATGGCGGCGAGGCGGAAGGCGCGCATGTGCCGGAACTGGAAGCGGCCATCCATGTCGCGCTGGTCAACCGCGGCGTCTTGATCGCGCCGTTCCACAACATGATGCTGATCTCGCCCGCCACACGAGTCACCCAGGTCAACCGGCTGATCGCGGCCTTTGCCGATGTTGCCGCGAAACTTGCGGCATGAGACAAGCACGATAACGTCCACCAGAGTTTCATCATGACATCACCCTCGGGCTCGAAGCCCAGCGAAGCGCAGGCCTTTCTCGACCGGCATCCGGAGATCGAGGCCTTCGATATCGTCTTGACCGATGCAAACGGCGTCGGACGCGGCAAGATCGTGCGCCGGCACGAGCTGATGAGCATCTACGAAGATGGGCGGCATATGCCGATCTCGATCCTCGGCCTCGACATCACCGGCGAGGACGTCCACGAAACCGGCCTGATCTGGGATTCAGGCGACGGCGACCTGCGCGCATGGCCGCTTCCCGGCACGTTGGTGCCCCTCTACGGCACAAGCCCCGCACGCGGTCAGGTTCTGATGGCGATGTATCACCTCGACGGTGCGCCGATGACGTCGGACCCGCGCCATGCGCTGGCGCGGCAGGTCGAACTGCTCGCAAAGAAAGGGCTGCATCCGGCGGGCGCGTTCGAGTTGGAGTTCTTCCTGCTTGCCAATGAGCGCGACGCCGACGGCAAGGTCCAACCAGCCCGCGCCGTTCTTGACGGCCGCAAGAGCGGCAAGACGGAAGTCTATTCCGTCGATCACCTTCACGGCATGGAGCCGCTCTTCTCCGACATCTACGCAGCCGCCAAGGAACAGGGCGTTCCGACCGAAACCGTGATCTCGGAATATGCGCCCGGCCAGTACGAACTGACCCTGCATTACCGCAAGGACGTGATGCGCGCCGCCGACGATCTCATCCTGCTCAAGCGCATCGTGCGCGCGCAGGCGCGCCGTCATGGCGTCACTGCCTGCTTCATGGCCAAGCCGATCGAATCCTATGCCGGCTCAGGCATGCATCTCCACGTCTCGCTGCTCGACCGCGAAGATCGCAACGTGTTCACGGAAAAGGCCGGCGAAAGCTGGTCGCCGCTTCTGCTCAACGCGCTTGGCGGGCTTGCCGCGACAATGGCGGAATCGATGCTGGTGTTCGCGCCGCATGCCAATTCATGGCGCCGCTTCGTTGCGCAATCCTATGCACCGGTCGCGCCCACCTGGGGCGTCAACAACCGGTCGGTGGCGCTGCGCGTGCCGGCGGGCGAAGCGAAGAACCGGCGCATCGAACACCGTCCTTCAGGCGTCGATGCCAATCCCTATCTGGTCGCAGCCACCGTTCTCGCCGGCATTTTGAAGGGGCTGGATGAAAAGCTCGACCCCGGTCCGGAAACCACGGGCAACGGCTATGAAGCCGCCGAGGAGGCGCGCAGCGCCATGCCGGCAGACTGGCGCGAAGCGATCACGGCAGCGCAAGCCTCGCCATTCCTGAGGACGGCGCTCGGCGACGACCTGCACCGGACCTTCACCTCGATCAAATACGCCGAATATCTGCGCGTGGCCCGCACCATCAGCGAGCTCGACTACCACCTCTATCTGCACGAAGTCTGAGGCCGGACGACGCCCCGTTTGCCAGCTATGTCAAATTTAATAGCGTGGTAACCGAGAAGAACATATCATGAACTTATGGCTACGCTCCCCCTTCGCGAAAAACTCGCCATCCTGTCGGACGCCGCCAAATACGACGCGTCGTGCGCTTCGTCCGGCTCGGCCAAGCGCGATTCGCTGAAGAGCGGCGGCATCGGCTCGACGGAAGGCATGGGCATCTGCCATTCCTACGCGCCGGATGGCCGCTGCATCTCGCTCCTGAAAATCCTGCTGACCAATTTCTGCATCTATGATTGCAGCTATTGCATCAACCGGTCGTCCTCCAATGTGCGGCGCGCGCGGTTCTCCATCGATGACGTGGTGCGGCTCACCATGGATTTCTATCGCCGCAACTATATCGAGGGCCTGTTCCTGTCTTCGGGCGTCATCCGCTCGCCAGACGAGACGATGAGCGAAATGGTCGAGGTGGCGCGGCGGCTCAGGCTTGAGGAAAAATTCGGCGGCTACATTCATCTCAAAACTATTCCGGAATGCTCTGCCGAATTGATCGAGCGGGCCGGACTCTATGCCGACAGGCTGTCCATCAACATCGAGCTTCCGACCGACGAAGGCGTCAAAAAGCTTGCGCCTGAAAAGAAGCCGGAAACCATCCGCCTTTCGATGGCCAAGCTGCGCGCGAAGATCGAGGAAAAGGCCGAACCGACGCTGCGGACAAAGACGCGCGAACGCTTCGCACCCGGCGGCCAGTCGACGCAGATGATCGTCGGCGCGGACAAAACCAGCGACGACGGCATCCTGAAAACCAGCGCGCGGCTTTACAGCAGTTACCAGCTCCGCCGCGTCTATTATTCCGCTTTCAGCCCGATCCCGGATTCGTCATCGGCGCTGCCTTCGCAAAAGCCGCCGCTGATGCGCGAACATCGGCTTTATCAAGCCGATTGGCTGATGCGCTTCTATGGCTTCGGGCAAGGCGAAATCCTGCAGGGTACGACCGATGGCATGCTGGACCTTGCCATCGATCCAAAGCTTGCATGGGCGCTGCGCAATCGCGGGCAGTTTCCGGTGGACGTCAACCGCGCATCGCAGGAAATGCTGCTGCGCGTGCCGGGGCTTGGCACAAAGGTGGTGGACCGCATTTTGCAGACACGCCGGCATCGCCGCCTGCGGCTTGAGGATGTCGGCCGTCTGGCGAAGTCGATTGCCAAGCTCAGGCCGTTTATCATCGCCGAAGGGTGGTCGCCGGGAGGGATGACGGATAAGGCGGCGCTGCGTCAGACAATCGTGCAGTCTTGCGAGCAACTTTCACTGTTTTGACCATGCAGACGATGCAACTCGCCTTCACCCCGTTCAGCATCGCGCTTGCCAGCGAAACCGATTTCGCCGGTTGGCGAAATACGGCACGGAAACTCGCTTTGAACGATATCGATCCGCAAGCCGTAACCTGGGTGGTCGATGCAAGCGCCGCCAATGAGGAAGAAACGCTTCCTAAAGCGCCGGAAAGGGCGCATCTCGATGTGCCGCGCAGCTTCGTCTCCCGAGCCGAGGCCATCATCTGCCACAACGATCCGGAACGTTTCGCTCTTCTCTACCGCCTGCTCTGGCGATTCCGACGAGAGCCCAAACTTCTGGAAATCGCTTCCGACCCCGACTTCCGCCGCTTCGAGGCAATGGAGAAGGCGGTCGGGCGCGACATACACAAGATGCGCGCCTTTGTGCGCTTTCGCCGCATCGAAACCGGCAATGGCGAGCATTTCGTGGCCTGGTTCGAGCCCTCGCACTTCATCGTCGAACGCAATGCGGCCTTTTTCGTGCGCCGCTTCGCCGGCATGTGCTGGACCATTTTGACGCCTTACGCCTCGGCAAGCTGGAACGGCGAAACCCTTTCCATCGGACCTGGCGCATCGAAAGCGGATGCCCCCGCCGAGGATGCCGCCGAAGAGCTGTGGCAAACCTATTTCCAGAACATCTTCAACCCGGCGCGGCTGAAGGTGCAGGCAATGCAAAAGGAGATGCCCAAGAAATACTGGCGGAACCTGCCCGAGGCTGCGCTCATTCCTGACCTGATCGCAGGAGCGGACAAGGCCGCTGGAGAGATGATTGCCCGTACCCCGACACAACCCGCAGCCCATCACGCCAAGGTTCAAGCCTTGCATTGGCCTGCGCCGGATGCACATGCCGAAAATGAAGGCGGAAATTATGCCTCGCTGGATGCCATGCGGGAAGCCGCCAGAAACTGCCGGCGCTGCCCCTTGTGGCGTGACGCCACCCAAACCGTATTCGGAGACGGCCCAGCCGATGCGCAGGTCATGTTTGTCGGGGAACAGCCGGGCGATCAGGAGGATATTGCCGGCAAGGCGTTCGTCGGACCGGCTGGCAAGGTGTTCGACGGGATTCTCGACGATGCCGGTATCGACCGGCAAAAAACCTACGTCACCAACGCGGTCAAGCATTTCAAATTCGAGCCGCGCGGCAAACGCCGCATCCATTCCAAGCCGAACGCAGGCGAAGTCCAGGCTTGCCGATGGTGGCTCGACAAGGAACTGGCGCTGGTAGAACCCCGTCTGGTCGTGGCGCTTGGCGCCACCGCCGCACTCTCCCTGCTCGGCAGGAGCATTGCAGTGACGAAAATGCGCGGCGAAGTGGTCGAACGCGAAGACGGCTTGCGCGTTTTCCTCACCATCCACCCCTCATTCATCCTGCGCATACCCGAAGAGGCAGAAAAGCAAGCGGAACGCGGGCGCTTCCTCAACGACATGCGGGCCGTGAAACGGCTGATGGGCTGAGGTCGCGGCAGCGGTCAGCCTGCCTCATTTCCATCCGCGCGGGATGCGGGTCGCCTGCCGATTGCCTCGGTCAACGTCTTGCACACGACCCGGACTTTTTCCTCATCGTTGCTCTCGCTGACGATGATCGAGCGTCCTGCCGGAGTGATCACACGGCAGCGAAAATACGGATCGCCTTCGGAATCCTTGTCACGAATAACAACCGGCTCGGCCATCACCTTGAGCGAGAAGGTTTCCGTGCTTCGGCGCAGCAACCATCTCTCGTTCACAATCACCTGGCCGTTGACGATGGTCATGCGAAATCGCGGCATTCCAAAAAAGGAACTGCTGCCACCTAGGCCAAACAGCCAGAACAGGGCGAGAATTGCCCATTCAACCGCCGGATCATACTGGCGAAAGCCGCCGTCACGCATGAAGATATAGGTGAACAGGCACAGGATGCCGGTCCGGATGGCCATGAAGACCCACCCGGCAATCGCCATATTGTTGCGAAATTCCAGCCGCTCGTCATGCAGTTGCCGCGCCCTCACACGCAATGACAACCACCGTCTACATGAGGATCGTTAAGCTTGCGCGCGACGATTCGCGAAAGTTTTCGGCATTCACCGGATGAGGATTGCGCGCAGATCATTGACGTTCGTGCCGGTGGGGCCTGGCACGAACAGGTCGCCAATCGAATTGAACGCGGTCCAGGCGTTGTTGCCGGCCAGCATTGCCTTGGCATCGACACCCGCCGCCCGCATACGCGCCACACTAGAACCATTGGCGAAGGCCCCAGCATTGTCTTCCGAACCATCGATGCCGTCAGTGTCGGCTGCCAGCGCCTCGATGCCGTTATGGCCATCGATGCCGATGGCGAAAGCCAGCAGGAACTCGCTGTTGCGGCCGCCCTTGCCCTTCGCGCGCAGCGTCACCGTCGTCTCGCCGCCCGAAAGCAGCAACACAGGCTTCTTGAAAGGCCGGTTTCGGGTCGCGACCTCGCGAGCGATTGCGGCATGAACCGAGCCGACTTCGCGCGCTTCGCCCTCCAGCGAGTCCGACAGGATCACCGCCTCGATGCCCTGCCGCTTGGCCTCGGCCGCGGCGGCCTCCAGCGATACGGCAGCCGACGCAATGACCTGCACTTCGTTGCGGGCGAAACGCTTGTCTTTCGGGTCCGGCGCGTCCGCTGCCGGCGAATTGATGTGCGCCATGACGGCGGCCGGAAGCTTCATGGCGTAGGTTTCGATTGCCTTCAGCGCATCGGCGCGGCTGCCGGTGCTCGGTACCGTCGGTCCAGACGCCACAAGTGCCGGGTCATCGCCCGGAATGTCCGACACCACCAGCGACACCACCCTGGCCGGATAGGCTGCTGCTGCCAGCCTGCCGCCCTTGACCGTCGAGATGTGCTTGCGAATGGTGTTCATGGCGGAAATCGGCGCGCCGGAGGCGAGCAGCGCCTGGTTGACGGCGATCTCGTCGTCAAGCGTCAGGCCCTCGGCCGGAGCGGCCAAAAGCGCCGAGCCGCCTCCGCATACCAGCGCGATGACCAGATCGTCTTCGGTCAGGCCAGATACCTTTTCCATCACGCGCTTTGCGGCTTCCAGGCCCGCCACGTCCGGAACCGGATGCGAGGCCTCCATAACTTTCAGATGCTTCGTAGGCGCGCTGTAGCCGTAGCGCGTGACGATCAGGCCATCGATAGGTCCATCCCAGACATTCTCGAAGGCGGCAGCCATCTGCGCCGCGCCCTTGCCGGCGCCGATGACGATCGTCCTGCCTTTCGGTTTTGCCGGCAGATGGTCGCGAATGGTCTTTTCCGGATCGGCGGCGGCCACGGCGGCGTCGAAGATGGATGTCAGGAAGCGCTTGGAATCCATAACAGGCGTCGGCCCTTTACTGGGTTGGCAAGGCAGGCAAGGTGAAGGGCATCCAAGCGCAGCCGACACGGCAACGGTCGGCAACGACTGTCGGCTCTCCTCCCGAAAACGTCGCAGACGCTTTGGCCGATCAGTGTCGCTGGGTCAAGCGGGAGTTGGGTCGGACGGGCAATTCGCCTCAGGCAGCGAGTTCGCTCTTGGCCGGATTTCCGGCTATGTAGACTTCACGTATGGCCCGGTCGTCGCCAATTGTCTGCAGCAGGAAAAGCTCCTCGGCCAGCGTTTTGACGGTCTCCATCCTCAGCCTCGTAACGGGGGTCGCGCCGGCGTCGAGCACGATGATGTCGGCATCCGTTCCGACCTCCAGCGTTCCCACCTTGTCCGCAATGGACAGCGCCTCGGCGTTGCCACGGGTGATCTGCCAGAACGACTGGAAGGGGTTCAGCTTCTCGCCCTGCAAGGCGATGATCTTGTAGCCTTCGTCCATGGTGCGCAGCATCGAGTAATTGGTGCCGCCGCCGACATCAGTCGCCGCCGCAATGCGGACCGGATTCTGGCGCGAGCGCATGCGCTGATAGGGAAACAGGCCCGAACCGAGGAAAAGGTTTGAGGTCGGGCAGAAAACCGCGACGGAACCGGCAGCCGAAAGCGCATCCGCCTCGCGCTCCGACAGATGGATGCAATGGCCGAGCAGGGTCTTCGGTCCCATCAGGCCGTAGTGCTCGTAGACGTCAGTGTAGTCCTTCGACCACGGATAAAGTTCCTGCGTAAACGCGATCTCGGCTTGGTTTTCCGACAGATGCGTCTGGATATGCAGGCCAGGGAATTCACGCACTAGTGCGCCAGCCATTTCCATCTGCTCGGGCGTGGAGGTAATGGCGAAGCGCGGCGTGATGGCATAGTGCTGGCGGCCCTTGCCGTGCCATTCGCCGATCAGCGCCTTGGTATCGTCATAGCCGGATTGCGGCGTGTCGGTCAGGCCGTCCGGCGCATTGCGATCCATCATCACCTTGCCGGCGATGTTCAGCATATTGCGCCCATGCGACTCTGCAAAGAAGGCGTCTGCCGACGATTTGTGAACCGAGCAGTAGGCCGCGACCGTCGTGGTGCCGTGGCGGATCACTTCATCGAGGAAGAGGCGCGCGATGCGGCGTCCGTGCTGCGCATTCTCGAACTTGGTTTCCTCTGGAAACGTATATGTGTTCAGCCACTCCAGCAGCTCGGCGCCGTAGCTGGCGAGGATCTGCATCTGCGGGAAATGCATGTGCGCATCGATGAAGCCCGGCAGCAGCAGGTGCGGACGATGGTCGATGACCTTGACGCCCTCGCCTGCCTGCTTGGCAACTTCGGCATAGGCACCGGCGGCAACGATCTTGCCGTCGCGCAGCAAAAGCCCGCCATCCTCCTCGTAGCGATAGGCGGCGCGGTCGTCGATCGTCTCGGGCCAGCGCAGGAAGGATAGCGTGCGGCCACGCAGAAGGTTGGTGGTCATCTGGCCAACCGCCATCACTTCTTGGTTTCTTCGAACCAGGCGACCAGCATGGCGCGTTCCTTGTCGGTCATCTGGGTGACGTTGGCCGGCGGCATCGCATGGCTGCGCCCGGCCTGCAGGTAGATTTCCTTGGCATGCGCGGCGATGCCGGCATCCGTGTCCAGCGTCACGCCCTTGGGCGCATGATAGATGCCCTCATAGGAAGGTTCGGCAGCATGGCACATGGCGCAGCGGCCAAGCACGGTGTCGCGCACTGCGGGGAAATGGGCGGAAGCGACGAATTGCTCGCCGGCTGCACTCACCTTGGCCTCCCCGGTCAGCACCTTCGGCACTGTCGAGAGCCAGATGATGATGACGAACAGGATGGCGGCGGCGAGCCATGTCCAGGTCGGATTGCCCTTGCGTGCGTGCTGGCTGTTGAAGAAGTGCCGGATCAGCACGCCGATGATGAACACCAGCGAGGCGATGACCCAGTTGAACTCAGTGCCGAACGCCAGCGGATAGTGGTTCGACAGCATCAGGAACAGCACTGGCAGCGTCAGGTAGTTGTTGTGTACCGACCGCTGCTTGGCGATCTTGCCATATTTCGGATCGGGCTTGCGGCCGGCGATGAGGTCGGCGACGACGATCTTCTGGTTTGGAATGATAACCATGAAGACGTTGGCCGACATGATCGTAGCGGTGATTGCGCCAAGATGCAGGAAAGCAGCGCGGCCGGTGAACAGGTGTGTCAGGCCCCATGCGATGACCACCAGCACGCCATAGAGAAGCAGCATCAGGCCGGTATCGCTCTTGCCGAGAAACAGCCGGCAAAGAAGATCGTAGAAGACCCAGCCGACACCGATGGTGGCAAGCGAAATGCCGATGCCGACCGGCACGGAAACGTCGAGCACGTTGGGGTCGATCAGGAACAGGTCCGCGCCTGCGTAATAGACCACGCACAGAAGCGCGAAGCCCGACAGCCAGGTGGCGTAGGATTCCCATTTGAACCAGGTCAGGTGTTCGGGCATCTCCGCCGGTGCGACGAGGTATTTCTGGATGTGGTAGAAGCCGCCGCCGTGAACCTGCCATTCCTCGCCATAAGCGCCCGCAGGCAGTCCTGGCCGCTGGCGCAGGCCCAAGTCCAAAGCGACGAAGTAGAAGGACGAGCCGATCCAGGCGATGGCGGTGATGACATGCAGCCAGCGCACGCCGAATGCCAGCCAATCCCAGAATATCGCGAAGTCCAGCATGGTCCATCCCTTCCTGCCGAGCCTCGGACATTACCGGCAGCCCACGCTAAACGAAAAGGGGCGGGAAATACGATGACTTTCAAAAAAAATTGGAAAATACTATGGTCATTCTACGCAGCCCGATGAGAGCCACGAAACCAGCGCATGGCCTATCTCGACAATATCGCCGTATTCGTCCGTGTCGTGGAACTTGGCAATCTCTCCGCAGCGGGGCGCGATATGCGCATTTCGCCGGCGGTAGCGTCCAACCGCATCAAGGAGCTTGAAAAACACCTTGGCGTCAGGCTGTTCAACCGCACCACGCGCCAGCTCATGCCAACCGAGCACGGTACGGTCTTTTATAACGGCGCCAAGCAGGTGCTCGAAACCATTGTCGAAGCGGAGGCCGCGGTTTCCGCCCTTTCCGGCCAGCCGCGCGGCACCATTCGCGTGACCGCGCCGCTCGGTTTGGGGCGCCGTCTCATCGCTTCCGGAATCCCCGACTTTCACGACAAGTATCCCGATATCGAAGTCCGGCTGCGGCTTTCGGACCACAATGTCGACATCCTGAAGGAAGGCATCGATGTCGCGTTCAGGCTGGGCGTCATCGAGGATTCCTCGCTGCGACTGCGCGGCATCATGGACTGCGAGCGCGTCCTTGTGGCATCGCCCCAGTATATTGAGGTGCGGGGAGAACCGCAGGATATTCAAGAGCTTATCAGCAAGAAGCATGACTGCCTGATGCTGCGCTATCCAGGCTCGCGCGAATTCTACTGGATGCTGCAGACCGAAAACGGCCCGCAGAAATTCGAGTTCCGCGGCCCCTTCGACAGCGATGACGGAGACGTCCTCACCGGCTGGGCCGTGGCCGGGCGAGGCATCGTCAACAAGCCACGCTTCGAGGTCGCGCCCTATCTGCGCGACGGGCGGCTGCGTGTCATCCTGCAGCAAACGCCGCCCACTCCGGTCCAGCTTGCGGCAGTCTATCCGCACAAGAAACTGCAAGACCCGAAGGTGCGCCTTTTGCTCGATTTCATGGCCGAGCGCTGCCAGAAACTGATCCGCGACATTCTGGCCGAGTCATAGGCATTCAGGGAACAAATTTCCTCCCTATATGTTGTTCGGAGCGTGCCACGTCGCGCATTCCAACCACTTTGCGTTCAGCGCACACAGGCTTTTATGACCAATCAATCAGGCAGGAGAGTCAGATGGCTGCCATCGCCACGAAAAACGACCTGAAATCAAACACCCGCGCAACCTCGATAGAAATCCTCAATGCCCGGCTTGCCGAGGCCATCGACCTGGCGCTGATCACCAAGCAGGCACACTGGAACGTCAAGGGTCCCCAGTTCATCGCCATTCACGAAATGCTGGACACGTTCCGCAAGGAACTCGACGGTCATGTCGACACCATCGCCGAGCGCGCGGTGCAGCTTGGCGGAACAGCCATCGGCACATCGCAGGAAGTGGCGAAGAGGACGTCGCTGAAGCCTTATCCCACTGACATCCACAAGACCAAAGACCATCTGGCGGCACTCATCGACCACTATGCGGACGCCGGCAAGTCGGCCCGCAAGGCGATTGACGAAACCGACGAGGCGGGCGACGCCGACAGCGCGGACATCTTCACCGCCTATTCGCGCTCGCTCGACAAATTGCTGTGGTTCCTGGAAGCCCATACCCAGGAAAAAGAATAAATCAGCCTATTCTTTCCTTAACCGCGCTGGCAGGAGCCGTATCAAGGGCAAAGGCCGTCATGATCTCGGCTGCGGCAAGCGCGGCGATCACGGCCGGCCGCTTGTCTTTCACAGCCTCACCGCCGATCGGTGACACGAGGCGGGCAAATTCCGCCTCGGTTCCGCCCGCGATTTTCAAGAACCAGCTTTTGAAGGTCGCCTTCTTGGTCTTGGAACCGATCATGCCGACGTAAGCTACATCCGGCCGCTGCAGCGCCTCGGCTGCAATCAGGAAATCGAGCGCGTGGTCATGGGTGAGGATGGCGAAGGCAGATCCCGCCGGCGCTTCCCTCACCACTTCTTCCGGCACCGGCGTCAGTCTCGCTTCCACGCCCTCGGCAAGACCTTCCAAGGCCTCGGGGCGTGTATCGACAATGGTGGTCTGGACCGGCATCAGGGCGCAGGCGGCCGCCATGGCATGACCGACATGACCGCCGCCGAAAATATAGAGGTGCGGCAAACGTTCCTCCTCACCTTGTTCCCGCAGCACAAGACTATTGGCAATCTCAGGATCGCCAAGGCGGATGGAGACGGCAACGCGGCCGCCGCAGCACTGCCCGATTTCCGGGCCGAGCGGGATATCTAGCATCGTTCCGAAGCTATCCGCACTTAATGGAGCGGCCTTGCCGTTCTTGCCGTGCCGGGGACGCAGCAACTGCCTGGCCTTGTCGATAGCCATGTATTCGAGTTGTCCGCCGCCGATCGTGCCATGGGTGCGAGTCGGGGAAACCAGCATCGCAGCACCCGTTTCGCGCGGCGTGGACCCCTTGGTGCCGGCCACTTCAACCAGGGCAAAGCGTTTCGCGTCAGTCAAAAAAGCCTTCAGGCTTTGCAGTTTCGAGGACATGACCTTCATTCCCTCATGGGAATATAGTATCTTTCATATGCAATTTCTTCAAACTCATCAGGTCGCCCCGCGAACCTGCGCCTTCAGCCGCTCGATAGCCATCAACACACGCTCAGGCGTGGCCGGCGCGTCGAGCCGCGGGCATATCTTATGATCGGCCACGCTCGCAACGGCATCCGCCAGCGCGTGAAGCACGGCAAGGCCAAGCGGCAAAGGCGGCTCGCCGACCGCCTTCGAGCGATGCACCGTCGGCTCGTAGGCTTCCGACCAGTTCGTCAGCGCGACATTGAAAATCTTTGGCCGGTCCGATGCCAGCGGGATCTTGTAGGTCGAAGGCGCATGCGTGCGCAGCCGTCCCTTGTCGTCCCAGACAAGCTCCTCGGTCGTCAGCCAGCCCATGCCTTGCACGAAGCCGCCCTCGATCTGGCCGATGTCGATCGCAGGATTGAGCGAGCGGCCGGTGTCGTGAAGGATATCGGTGCGCTCCACCACATATTCGCCGGTCAGCGTATCGACCGAAACTTCCGAGCAGGCCGCGCCATAGGCGTAGTAATAGAAGGCATGGCCCTTGCCACGGCTGCGGTCCCAATGGATTTTCGGCGTCTTGTAGAAGCCTGCAGCCGACAAATGCACACGAGCGATATAGGCCTGCTTCACAAGCTCGGCAAAGCTGATCTCCTCGTTGCCGACGCGTACGCGATTGGGCAGGAAGACGACCTGTTCCTTCGGAATCTGGTGCGTTTCGGCGGCGAAATCGATCAGGCGGTTCTTGATCTGGCGCGCTGCGTCCTGCGCCGCCATGCCGTTCAGGTCGGCACCCGACGAAGCTGCCGTGGGCGAGGTGTTCGGCACCTTGGCGGTGGTTGTCGCCGTGATCTTGACCTGATCGATGTCGATCTGGAATTCCTCGGCCACCACCTGCGCCACCTTGAGATGCAGGCCTTGCCCCATCTCGGTGCCGCCGTGGTTCATGTGCACCGAACCGTCGGTATAGACATGCACCAGCGCTCCGGCCTGGTTGGACTCGGTCTTGGTGAAGGAAATACCGAACTTGACCGGCGTCAGCGCAAGGCCGCGCTTGATGTAGCGGCTGTTGGCATTGAAAGCTGAAATCTCGCGGCGGCGACCGGCATAGTCGGCGCTTTCCTCGAGTTCAGCGACGATACGCTGGATGATGCAGTCCTCGACCTTCTGGTGATAGGGAGTCACGTTGCGGTGGCCCTTGGTTCCCATCGGGTCATAGAAATTGAGCTTGCGGATATCGAGCGGGTCCTTGCCCACCGCGAAAGCAACCTCGTCTATGACGCGCTCGGCTCCAACCATGCCTTGCGGGCCACCGAAACCGCGGAAGGCCGTGTTCGATACCGTATTGGTATAGAGCGGCGCCGAACGCGCATGCACATGCGGATAGAAATAGGCGTTGTCGCAATGGAACAGCGCGCGGTCGCCGACCGGACCCGACAGGTCGGCGGAGAAGCCGCTGCGCAAGGCATACATGTAATCGATGGCGAGGATGTTGCCCTCGTCGTCGAAGCCGACGTCGTAGTCTATGACGAAATCGTGCCGCTTGCCCGTCGCGGTCATGTCCTCGTCTCGGTCCATGCGCACCTTGACGGCGCGCTTCAGCTTCTTGGCCGCGATGGCTGCAAGGGCCGCGCACTGGTTGGCCTGCGTTTCCTTGCCGCCGAAGCCGCCGCCCATGCGCCGCACTTCCACGGTCACGGCATGGCTCGGCACGCCGAGCGCATGGGCTATCATGTGCTGTGTTTCGCTCGGGCCTTGCGTCGAGCAATAGACGATGACCTCGTCGTCCTCGCCCGGAACGGCGAGCGACACTTGCCCTTCGAGATAGAAATGATCCTGTCCGCCAAGGCGCATGCGCCCCTTGATGCGGCGGGGAGAAGCCTCAAGCGCGGTTTCCGGATCGCCGCGTTTCAGGATCAGCGGCGTGGTCACCAGCTTGTCGTTCAACGGATCGAGGTTGCCGATATCGATGATGGCCGGCAGGTCCTCATATTCGATCTTGGCAAGGCGCGCGGCGTGGCGGGCCTGCTCGCGCGTTTCGGCGATCACGCAGAAAATCGGCTGGCCGTGGAACTGGACCTTGCCTTCCGCCAGCACGGGATCGTCATGCATGCCGCTCGGCGAAATATCGTTCTCGCCCGGAACATCGGCGTAGGTCAGAACATCGACCACGCCTGGAGCCGAGCGTACCGCCGAAAGGTCGACCGACTTCAGCAATGCGTGGGTAACCGATGACAAACCAAAGCCGGCATGAAGCGTTCCGCTCGGCTCGACGATATCATCGATATAGACGGCAGTGCCGGTCACATGCTTGTGCGCTGAATCGTGGCGCTGCGTGGAATGAACGCCACCGGCGATCTTTTCTGCCTTGAGGTTGGGTGTATGCTTGGTCATGGCCATCTGCCTCACGCGGCCCGGTGCCGCGAAACCTGTAATGGTGCGCCGCTGTCCTGTGTTTCGGCAAAGAAACGCCGCAAAAGGTTCTTCGATGCAAGCATGCGATAGTCGGCGGTCGCGCGCATGTCGCTGAGCGGAGCGTAATCCTGCGGGTAGGCTTCAATCGCCGCATCCACCGTCGCATCCGTCCACGGCTTGCCGAGAAGTGCCGCTTCCACCGTCTTGGCCCGCTTCGGCGTCGCCGCCATGCCGCCGTAGGTTATGCGCACGGTCTCGACCGTGCCATCCTTGGCCAGCGTCAGGAAGAACGCGCCCAGCGCTGCGGTGATGTCTTCGTCACGCCGCTTTGAAATCTTGTAGACGGCAAAGCGGTCGCCCTTTGCGGGTATCGGAACATGCACGGCCTCGACGAATTCGCCGGGCTGCCGGTCCTGCTTGCCATAGGCGATGAAGAACTCCTCGAGCGGGATCGTGCGGCTTTGCTTGCCCTTGCGCAGCGTCAGCCGCGAACCGAGCGAAATCAGCGGCGGCGGGCTGTCGCCGATCGGCGAGCCGTTGGCGATGTTGCCGCCAATGGTGCCCATGTTGCGCACCTGCTGGCCGCCAATGCGGTTGATGAGCGCGCCGAGCGCCGGAATCCGGGCAGCCAGAAGATCGAACGCTTCGGTATAGGTGACGCCGGCGCCAATGGTGATGACGCCGTCGCGCTCGCTGATCGAGCGCAGGCCTTCGATCTTGCCGACGAACACGACGGGCGAGATGTCGCGCATCATCTTGGTCACCCAAAGCCCGACATCGGTCGAACCGGCAACCACCGTCGCCTTGGGCTCGGCTTCCAGAACTTCGGCGAGATCGTCGACGCTGGCCGGCACGATCAGGCGATGCTTGCCCCCGCCAATCTCGACGCGCGAACCATCGTCCATGGCGGCAAGCTTGGCGTATATCGCTGCCCGTTCCTTTGCCAGCGGATCGTTGGCAACCTTGCCATAACTCGAAATGGCACGGCCGGCGCGCATGATCGCCTCGTAGCCGGTGCAGCGGCACAGATTGCCCTGCAGCGCCTTTTCGATGTCGAGGTCGCTTGGCTTGGGCGTTTTCATCCAAAGGCCATAGAGCGACATGACGAAGCCCGGCGTGCAGAAGCCGCATTGCGAACCGTGGAAATCGACCATTGCCTGCTGGACCGGATGCAGATGAGCCGCATCGCCGCTCACATGCTCGATGGTCACGACATGGCAGGCGTCGAGCGAACCCACGAAACGGATGCAGGCATTGACGCTCTCATAAACGAGTTCCTTGCCGACACGCTTGCCGACCAGGACAGTACAAGCGCCGCAGTCGCCTTCGGCGCAGCCTTCCTTGCTGCCCTTCAGGTGCTTCGACAGGCGCAGCCAATCGAGAAGCGTCTGATCCGGCGCGACATTCTTCAACGACACATCGCGGTCGTTGAGGATGAAGCGGATCTCGTTGCGAACCTTCACGTCAGCCATGTCAGCTCCCCCTGTAAGTCGAATATCCGTAGGGCGAGATCAGAAGCGGGACGTGATAATGCTTTTGCTCCGCCATGCCGAAGCGGATCGGCACACGGTCAAGAAATGCGGGTTCGGGCAGTTTTGCGCCCTGCCGCCGCAGATAGTCGCCAGCCGCGAAGACCAGTTCGTATTCGCCGGTGCGGAAATCGTCGCCCGCAAGAAGCGGCGCGTCGCAACGGCCATCGGCATTGGTGACGACCGTCTTCAAATGGGTGCGCGTTTCGCCAGCAATGCTGAAGAACTCGATCGAAAGGCCTTCCGCGGGCCTGCCGCTGGCCGTATCGAGGACATGCGTCGTCAAACGACCGCCGTCTTGTGCGGCTCCTCCCAATTCATTACCTCCCATTCCGGTACATCAAAACACGCGAGATTGGATTGTGCGCCATTTAACTGCGTAGCATAAGTGCCGGTCGAGCGGAGCAGCCCAAAAACACTTTCAAATTTTTTGGGGGGAATATGCGCCTCTCCCTTTGATAATCTGGCATGGCAATTACAAGGTCGGGAGCAGTCCAACATGCGTTACCAGCGTGACATGCGTGGCTACGGCGCCAATCCGCCGGACGCCAAATGGCCCGGCGGCGCGCATGTCGCGGTACAGTTCGTCGTCAACTACGAAGAGGGCGGCGAAAACTGCATCCTTCACGGCGACAAGGCTTCGGAAGCCTTCCTGTCCGAGATCACCGGCGCGGCGCCCTGGGTCGGCCAGCGCCACTGGAACATGGAATCGATCTACGAATACGGCTCGCGCGCCGGCTTCTGGCGACTGCACCGCCTGTTTACCAGCGCGGCGATCCCGCTCACCATCTACGGTGTCGCAACAGCCCTTGCCCGCTCCCCCGATCAGGTCACCGCCATGCAGGAAGCCGGCTGGGAGATTGCCACCCACGGCCTGAAATGGATCGACTATCGCGACCATTCGCCGGAGAACGAACTCAAGGATATCGAAGAAGCGATCCGGCTTCACACGGAAGTCACCGGCGAGCGCCCCACCGGCTGGTACACCGGCCGCACTTCGGACAACACCGTCCGCCTCGTCGCCAAGCTGGGCGGCTTCGACTACATTTCCGATACCTATGACGACGACTTGCCCTATTGGCTCGACCATGACGGCCACGGCAACGCCATCGCGCCCCAGCTCATCATTCCCTACACGCTTGATGCCAACGACATGCGTTTCGGCATCCAGGCCGGCTTCTCCAATGGCGAGCAGTTCTACAGCTACCTGAAGGACGCCTTCGATTCCCTCTACGCCGAGGGCAAGGCCGGCCGCCCAAAGATGATGACCATCGGCCTGCATTGCCGCCTGATCGGCCGGCCGGGCCGCGTCGCGGCGCTGCAGCGCTTCGTCGACTACGTGAAAAGCCATGACAAGGTCTGGCTGCCGCGCCGCATCGACATTGCGCGCCACTGGCAGGAACATCACCCTTACGAGGCGGCCGCGCTGCGTCCGTCGCGCATGAGCAAGGCAGATTTCGTGAAAAGCTTCGGCGGCGTTTTCGAACATTCGCCGTGGATCGCCGAGCGCGCCTACGAGCTGGAGCTCGGACCTGCGCACGACAGCGCCGGCGGCCTGCACAACGCGCTCTGCCGTGTCTTCCGCTCGGCCAGCGATGCGGAACGGCTCAGTGTGCTGAAGGCCCATCCCGACCTTGCCGGCAAGCTGGCCGCCGCCAAGCAACTGACGCCGGAATCGACCAGGGAACAGGCGTCCGCCGGCCTCGACGCGTTGACCGACAAGGAGCGCGAGCTGTTTTCGAAGCTCAATGCCGCCTACGTCACCAATTTCGGCTTCCCCTTCATCATTGCCGCCAAGGGCCGGACCAAGGACGAAATCCTGGCCGAGTTCGAGGCCCGCATCGGCAATGATCGCGACACCGAACTGAAGACCGCCTGCAAACAGGTCGAGCGTATCGCCCTTTTGCGCCTGAAAGACATGCTGCCCCTCTAGGATTCGATCTATGGATATGAAGACCATGGCTGACCGCACCTATCATGTGCCCCGAGGCGGCCTGCCGCCACAGAGTGACATCATCACCGACCGCGCCGTCTTCACCGAGGCGTACGCCGTCATTCCGAAGCGCGAATTCAGCGACATCGTCACCAGCTTCCTGCCGTTCTGGGACAAGACGCGGCTTTGGGTGATCGCGCGCCCGCTCTCCGGTTTTGCCGAGACCTTCTCGCAGTATATCGTGGAGGTTCAGCCCGGTGGCGGCAGCGACCGCCCCGAACAGGACAGCGCCGCCGAGGGAGTGCTGTTCGTCGTGGAAGGCGAAATCACGGTCACCGTCGCCGGCAAGGCGCACCGGCTGACTTCCGGCGGTTATGCCTTCCTGCCGCCCGGCAGCGGCTGGACATTGCGCAACAATGGCAGCCACACCGCTTCCTTCCATTGGATACGCAAGACTTACGAATTCGTGGACGGCCTCGACGCGCCGGAACCAGTCTTCGCCAATGAAAACGAGATCGCGCCTGCGGCAATGCCGGACACCAATGGCGCCTGGGCGACAACCCGCTTCATCGATCCGTCCGACCTGCGCCACGACATGCACGTCACCATCGTCACGCTCAAGCCCGGCGCCGTCATCCCGTTTCCCGAAACTCATGTCATGGAGCACGGGCTCTACGTGCTCGAAGGCAAGGCTGTCTACCGGTTGAACCAGGACTGGGTTGAAGTACAGGCCGGCGACTTCATGTGGCTGCGCGCCTTCTGCCCACAGGCCTGCTATGCCGGAGGCCCCGGAGATTTCCGCTACCTGCTTTACAAGGACGTCAACCGCCACGCCAAGCTTGGCGGCACTTTCGCACCGAGGCGCGCGCCATGAGCGCCATCGTCGCCCAACCGTTGACGCGCGAAAGCTTCGCGCCCTTCGGCGACGTGATCGATGTCGAAACAAGCAACCATTACCCGATCAACAACGGCAAGTGCGAACGCTACCACGACCTCGCGCGGCCGGAGGTGACCGGGCCGAATGCGCGCGTGCTGATCTCGATCGCGCGCGGCACGCCTTATGAGTTTCCGTTGAAGCTCACCATGGTCGAGCGTCACCCGCTTGGCAGCCAGGCCTTCATCCCGATGTCGCCCAAGCCGTTCGTGGTCGTTGTATGCCCTGATGGGCCGGATGGGCCAGGTACGCCGCAAGCCTTCCTGACCTCGCCCGGCCAAGGCGTGAACTATCGCCGCAACGCATGGCACGGCGTACTCACGCCCATCGGCGAAAACCAGGATTTCGTCCTCGTCGACCGGGGCGGCGACGGCTCCAATCTCGAGGAGTTCCATTTCTCGCACCCGTACGAAATCCGCTTGCCTGACGGGTTCAGGCCGTGAGCGACGTTTCGCTGATCGACAGCCTTCTCGACGTCATCGAACACGACATCGTGCCCAAAACGGCAGAAGGCGTGAAGGAAGGCAACAAGCTTTTCGGCGCGGCCATCCTCAGGAAGAGTGATCGTTCGCTGGTGATCGCCGAGACCAACAACGAGATCGAAAATCCGCTCTGGCACGGCGAGGTCCACTGCCTGAAGCGGTTTTACGAAATGCCGAAAGCCGAGCGCGTCGACACAAAGGACGCCATCTTCGTCGCGACACACGAACCATGCTCGCTTTGCCTGTCGGCGATCACCTGGGCCGGCTTCGACAATTTCTACTATCTTTTCAGCCATGAGGATTCACGCGACAGCTTCGCCATCCCGCATGATCTGAAGATCCTCAAGGAAGTCTTCCGGCTCGATCCCGGCGGCTACAACGCCGAGAACACCTACTGGAAAAGCTATTCGATCCGTAAGCTGGCACGCACCATGCCGCAAGCGGACCGCACCCGGCTCGAGGCTCGCATGGACGCCATCTCAAAGCGCTATGACGAGCTTTCCGGCACCTATCAGGCCAGCAAGGCCGGCAACGACATCCCGCTCAACTGAGCGGCGCATGCGTCAATAGCGCACCCCCCGGAGAAGCGACGTCTATGTCGCAATCCGGCAAGCGATATCGTCCTCTTTTCGCCTTCCACGGCGACATGAGCGCCGAGATCTTTGATATTCCCGCCAAATCCGGTGGCGTTGGTCCTTCAGTCACATCCTGTGATTGAAAACCCGTTGGTCCAAACACGACATGCGATTTACGCCACCCGATGTCGCATTCGGTCTTGCGTCAAACTTGGCCTTGCCCTCATTATTCATGACAAATGAATAACTAAAAACAGACCGGAAGGTCGAACACAGAGTGAGGAGCCTAGACCATGTCCAATGAACTTGAATTCCTCAGCCGCCGCGTCGCAACCGGCAAGCTTAGCCGGCGCGACTTTCTCGGCCGTGCTGCGGCACTGGGTGTAAGCGCTGCTTTTGCCAACACGCTGCTTTCCGATGCAGCCCGCGCCGAAGGTCCGGTCAAGGGCGGCATGCTCAAGGCCGGCCTGCAGGGCGGCGAGTCCTCCAACGTGCTTGACCCCGCATTGAACCTTAGCCAAGTGAACTTCTCGTTCGGCAAGGCATGGGGTGAAATGCTGGTCGAACTGAACCCCGACGGTAGCCTCGAGAACCGCATCGCCGAGGAGATCGGCTCGTCGCCGGACGCCAAGACCTGGACGATGAAAATCCGCAAGGGCATCGAGTTCCACGACGGCAAGACCGTAACGGCGGAAGACGTGGCAGCCACCCTCGAGCGTCACAGCGATGAAAAGTCGAAATCGGCCGCTCTCGGCATTCTGCAGGGCATCGAGTCGATGAAGGCCAGCGGCGACGAGGTCGTCATCACGCTCAAGGACCCGAATGCCGACTTCCCCTACCTGATGGCCGACTACCATCTGGTCATCCAGCCAAACGGCGGCAAGGACAACCCGAATGCCGGCATCAGCGCCGGCCCCTACAAGGTCACCGTCAACGAACCGGGCGTGCGCTACGGCGGCGAAAAGTTCGCGAACTACTGGCAGGGCGACAAGCTAGGCCACGCCGCCCAGATCGAAATCGTCGTCATCAACGACGCAACGGCGCGCACCGCGGCCCTCCAGGGCGGCCAGGTCAACATGATCAATCGCGTCGAGCCCAAGGTCGTCGATCTGGTCAAGCGCGTTCCAGGCGTGACCATCCAGAACGTTTCGGGACGCGGCTTCTACCCGTTCAACATGTTCTGCGACACTGCCCCCTTCGACAACAACGACCTGCGCATGGCGCTCAAGCTCGCCATGGACCGCGAGGAACTGCTCGACAAGATCCTGCGCGGCTATGGTTCGGTCGGCAACGACATTCCGGTCAACGAAGCCTATCCACTGTTTTCGACCGATATCGAGCAGCGCAAGTTCGACCCGGACAAGGCGGCCGAGTTCTACAAGAAGTCAGGCCATAGCGGCTCGATCCTGCTCAGAACCTCGGACGTCGCGTTCCCCGGCGCAGTGGACGCCGCACAGCTCTACCAGCAGAGCTGCGCCAAGGCAGGCATCACCATCGAAATCAAGCGCGAACCGGGCGACGGCTACTGGTCGGAAGTCTGGAACAAGCAGCCCTTCTCGCTCTCCTACTGGGGCGGTCGCGCGACGCAGGACCAGATGTACTCCACGGCCTATGTTTCGAGCGCCGACTGGAACGACACGCGCTGGAAGCGTCCGGAGTTCGACAAGATGGTTGTCGCCGCACGCGGCGAGCTCGACCAAGACAAGCGCAAGGCCATGTATCGCGACATGGCGATGGTCATGCGCGACGAGGGCGGTCTGATCGTGCCCTTCTTCAACCAGTACATCGATGCCTCCGGCAAGGGTGTACAGGGCTGGGTAAGCAATCCCGCCCAGGAAATGTGCGGAGGCTACGCTCTGTCGATCTGCTGGCTCGAAGCCTAAGACGGCCTTGAGCGCATGTCTTCACCCATCCTGAAACTCGTGGCCCAGCGCGTTGCGCTGGGCATCCTGCTGCTGCTGGCCGTTTCGGTCCTGATTTTCGCCGGCACGCAAGTGCTGCCCGGCGACGTCGCGCAATCCATTCTCGGCCAGGCGGCAACGCCTGAATCGCTCGCCAACCTGCGGGCGGAGTTGGGGCTGAACGATCCGGCCTATATCCGCTACTTCAGGTGGCTGGGCGGGGTCTTGACCGGTGACCTCGGCACGGCACTTTCGAGTGGACAGGATATCGCCACCTCGATCAGCGGGCGGCTCTGGAACACGCTGTTTCTTGCCTTTTGCGCAGCACTCATATCGGTGCCGCTTGCGATCGTCCTCGGCCTGCTCGCCGTACGCTATCGCGACGGTTGGGTGGACAAGCTGATTTCGGGCCTGGCGCTCGCCTCGACCTCATTTCCCGAATTCTTCATCGGCTATCTGCTCGTCTATTTCTTCGCCGTGCAGTGGCAGATATTCCCCGGCATCTCCACCGTCTACGACGGCATGCCGTTCCTCGAGCGAATGCAGGCAATCGCTTTACCGGCAGCGGCACTGACGCTTGTCGTGCTGGCGCAGATGATGCGGATGACGCGCGCCGCCATCCTCAACGTCATGCAGTCGGCTTACGTCGAGACCGCGGAACTCAAGGGGCTGTCGGCGTTTTCCATCATACGCAAGCACGCTTTGCCCAATGCGGTCGCCCCGATCATCAACGTCGTGATGCTCAACCTTGCCTACCTGATCGTCGGCGTCGTCGTGGTCGAAGTCATCTTCGTCTATCCGGGCATGGGACAATATCTGGTCGATCACGTCACCAAGCGCGACGTGCCGGTCGTCCAGGCTGTCGGCCTCATCTTCGCCGCCGTTTACATCACGCTCAACATCGTTGCGGATATCGCGTCCATCGTCGCCAATCCGCGCCTCAGACATCCGAAGTAGGGCGTAGCCATGCTGGATATCAAACGCATCCCAATTCCAGCGCTGATCGGCATCATCCTGACGGCCCTGTTCGTCATCGCGGCGGTCTTTGCGCCTTGGATAGCGCCTTATGGCAACGCACAGATCGTCGGCGACGTCTGGCAGCCGATGTCCTCGCAGTTCTGGCTCGGAACCGACAATCTCGGCCGGGACCTGCTGTCGCGCATGATCTACGGCGCACGCACGACGATCTTCATCGCGGTCCTCGCCACCGCGCTGTCGTTTACGCTGGGGTCTACGCTTGGATTTTGCGCAGCCGTCCTCGGCGGCTGGTTCGACACGTTGATGTCGCGCTTCGTCGACCTTCTGATGGCCATCCCTACGCTGATCTTCGCCCTCGTCGTGCTGTCGGTTCTCCCCTCGACACTGGTCACGCTGATCCTGGTCATGGGCATTCTCGACTCCACCCGCGTCTATCGTCTGTCGCGCGCCATCGCCGTCGATATCGAGGTCATGGATTATGTCGAGGCAGCCAAGCTGCGCGGCGAAGGCATGAGGTGGATCATATTCCGCGAGATCCTGCCCAACGCGCTCTCGCCGCTGATCTCGGAACTCGGCCTGCGGTTCATCTACGCCATCCTGTTTTTGTCGGCGCTTTCCTTCCTCGGCCTCGGCGTGCAACCGCCGGACGCGGACTGGGGCGGCATGGTAAAGGAAAACAAGGACGGCATCGTGTTCGGCATCGGGGCAGCCCTCATCCCCGCCGCCGCGATCGCTGCACTTGCCATTTCGGTCAACCTCGTTGCCGACTGGGTTCTCAACCGCACGACCAGCCTGAAGGGAGGGCGCGGATGATGGCTGACAAACAAGCAGCGACCGACAAGAAGTCCAACCTCCTGCTCGACATCCGCAACCTGCGCATCGAAGGCACGGTCTATCCGCCGGGCGAGCCGCCGAAAAACATCGTCATCGTTCACGACGTTTCGCTTACCCTTGAAAGGGGCAAGGTGCTTGGCCTGATCGGTGAGTCCGGGGCCGGCAAATCGACCATTGGCCTGTCTTCGATGGGCTATGGACGCGGCGGCGTGCGCATCACCGGCGGCGAGGTCATCCTCAACGGCCGTGACATTCTGAAAGGCGGCAAGCAGGGCCTGCGCAAGTTGCGCGGGCACGAGGTCTGCTATGTCGCGCAGTCTGCCGCGGCTGCCTTCAACCCTGCCCATCGCCTGATGGAACAGGTCGTGGAGGCAACCCTGCTGCATGGACGGGCGACGCGCGCCGAAGCCGAAAAGCGCGCCGTCAAGCTGTTCAAGGCGCTCAGCCTGCCGGACCCCGAACACATCGGAGAGCGTTTTCCGCACCAGGTTTCGGGCGGCCAGTTGCAGCGCGTGATGACGGCGATGGCGCTCTGCTCGCAACCGGACCTGATCGTCTTCGACGAGCCCACCACCGCGCTCGACGTGACGACGCAGATCGACGTGCTGGCGGCGATCAAGAACGCCATCCGCGAGACGGGCGTTGCGGCGCTCTACATCACCCACGACCTTGCCGTGGTCGCCCAGGTGTCGGACGAAATCATGGTGCTTCGCCACGGCCGGCTGGTCGAATGGGGCGGCACGCGCCAGATCATCAAGGAACCTCGCCAGGAATACACCAACGCGCTGGTTTCCGTGCACGAGATCGACCATCAGGAAAAGAAGCCGGGCGCGACCCCCTTCCTGTCGGTCAAGAACGTCACCGCCGCTTATGGCGGCGGCAAGGTCAAGGTGCTGAAAAACGTCTCCGTCGATATCTTCCCAGGCCAGACCTTGGCCGTGGTCGGCGAATCCGGTTCGGGCAAGTCCACGCTGGCGCGCGCCGTCACCGGCCTCTTGCCGCCCGAGCAGGGCTCGATCACCTTTGACGGGCGACCACTGGCCAACAAGCTTGCCGACCGACCCAAGGAAGACCTTCGGCAATTGCAGATGATCTACCAGATGGCCGACGTGGCGATGAACCCACGCCAGACCGTGGCCACCATCATCGGGCGGCCGCTGGAGTTCTACTTCGGCATGCGCGGGCGCGAACGCGATGCCCGTGTGGCCGAACTCCTCGACAAGATCGAGATGGGCAAGGGTTTCGGCGACCGCTATCCGGCGGAGTTGTCCGGCGGACAAAAGCAGCGCGTATGCATTGCGCGATCGCTTGCCGCCAAGCCCAAGCTCATCATCTGCGACGAGGTGACGTCTGCTCTCGACCCGTTGGTGGCAAACGGCATCCTGAAACTCCTGCTTGAGTTGCAGGCGGAAGAAAACGTCGCCTACCTGTTCATCACTCACGATCTCGCCACGGTGAAATCGATCGCCGATTCCATCGCGGTGATGTATCGCGGCGAGGTGGTGCGCTACGGGCCGAAATCAGAGGTGCTGAAGCCTCCCTTCGATGCCTATACCGATCTTCTCCTGTCATCCGTTCCGGAGATGGAAATGGGCTGGCTGGAAAAGGCGATCAAGAACCGGCGCATGGAAAGCGCAGGGAACTAGGCCTTGAAAGCAAAGCTACTGTTGATCGTGTTGGACGGCCTGCCGTGGCGCAACTGGCGCTACATGGGCAACCTCGAAGGCTGGGTGCAGTCCGGCGCGGCGCAGGTCTGGCGCATGCGCTCGGTGCTGCCCTCCACCTCTGCCTCGTGCTACGCCTCGATCCACACCGGCGTTGCACCACAGACGCACGGCATCCTCTCGAACGAGGTGGTGTTCAAGGTCGAGAAGCCCGACATCTTTTCCGAAGTCAGCAAGGCGGGCGGCAAGACAGGCGCTGTCACACACTCGTTCTGGTCGATCTTCTTCAATCGTGCGCCGTTCGATTTCATTCGCGACATCGAATATGACGAGCCGGACGGTCCCATTCATCATGGCCGTTTTCACACCATGACCGGCTACAACGACATCAACCAGATGACGCCGAGCGATGCCGACCTGTTCGCGACGCTCACCATGCTTACCGAACGCTTCGGCATCGACTACGGCATCCTGCACACTTGCACGCTGGATTCGATGGGCCATCGCTTCGGCCACGACTGCGTTGAAATGGACAAGGCGCTGTTCACCATCGACGCGCAGCTCGCCGCCTTCCTGCCGCGCTGGCTCGCCAACGGCTACGAAGTCATCGTCACCGCCGACCACGGCCAGACGGACCGCGGCCACCATGGCGGCCACGATGATGTGCAGCAGGATTTCGCGCTCTATTATTTCGGTCCGGCCAAGGGGCCGAAGCCGGAAGTGCTGCTCGACCAGTTGCAGCTGGCGCCAACCGTGCTGAAGCGGCTCGGCGTCAAGACACCCGCCACCATGAAGGCGAAGCCCTTCCTGGCGTGACCTGCGTCACCAGATCCAGGCGCCGTGCCCAAGCACCTGTAGCGCATCGACAATCCGGGTGAAGCTGGAGCGGGCGCGGCCAACCGTGTGCCGCCCCCTCAGATAGCCATGAACGAGCCCGTCTTCCTCCAGCCAGAACGCCCTGCCGCCAGCTGCCACAAGGCGGTCGCGGTAAGCCTCGCCATCCGATGACAGCGGGTCGCATTCGGCGGTAAAGACAACCGTTGGCGGAAGATAAGCAAAATCCGCGTCCGCCAGCGGAGCCATGGTGATGTCGCCGGTGCGGTCCACGCCGCCGGTGCGGACCTGCTCGTAAAAATGAAGGTCGCTGGTCGTCAGCATCGGTGCTTGCGCATGCGTGACAAAGGAGCCGCGCGATGTGTCGCCGCCCAGGGCCGGGTAGATCAGAACCTGCCCGACCGGCTTTGTCTTGTGGCCGCGCGTGGCATGGCTCACCGCTGCCGCGAGATTGCCGCCGGCGCTGTCGCCGCACAGAATAATAGGACAGGTATAGGTGCCTGCCGCCCATTCGAAGGCGCTCATCGCATCGTCGAAATGGGCGGGGTGGACATGCTCGGGCGCGAGGCGATAGTCGACCGAGACCACCTCAAAGCCGGTTCGTGCGCACAATTCCGCGCAAACATCGTCATGGCTTTCCAACCCGCCCAGGATGAAGCCGCCGCCATGGAAGTAAACCACCACCGCCGCGCCGGGCTCTCCCGCACGGTAGATGCGTATCGGAATGTCGTGCGTCGGCGTCGAGATCGATGAAGTTTGTGCCACCACACCATCCGGATACCCGGCATGGAACTCCCGGCACATGCGGTCATAGATGGCGCGCTGCTCGGCAACGGTCCGCTCGCCCGTATCTTCCGGATAAAACGCGTTGGTCCGCTCGATGAATGCCCAGGTCTCGGCGTCGATCAGCTTTTGATAGTCGGTCATATGTGCCCGCCCTCGCTAAGAGGCAAAGCCGTTCTACCGCCCTTTCCACACCGGGTCGCGCTTTTCGGCAAACGCCTTGAAGCCTTCGAGATTGTCCTCGGACCCATAGAGCTTGTCGACCGTCGGCAACTGTCGGCGCGTCACCTTGTTCATCGTGTCCTGGAAGGCCAGGCCTTCGGCCACGCGTGCGGTCTCCTTGATGGCGGCAAACACCAGCGGCGGGCCGCCGGCCAGCAGCCGCGCGATTTCCCACACCCGCTCTTCCAGCTTGTCCTTCGACAGCACTTCGTTGACGAGGCCCCAACGGTGCGCCTCCTGCGCATCCATCCAGCGGCCGGTCAAAAGAAGGTCCATGGCGATATGATAGGGAATGCGCTTCGGCAGCTTGATGGTGGCGGCATCCGCCAGCGTGCCGGCCCGGATTTCCGGCAGCGCAAACGACGAATGGTCCGAGGCGTAGATGAGGTCGCAGGACAGCGCGAGCTCGAAGCCGCCGCCCACCGCCATACCGTTGACGCAGGCAATCACCGGCTTGTTGAGGTCGCGCAGTTCCTGCAGGCCGGCGAAGCCGCCGACGCCGTAGTCGCCATCGACCGCATCGCCAGAGGCAGCACCCTTCAAGTCCCATCCGGCGCAAAAGAACTTGTCGCCGGCCGTCTTGACGATGGCCACCCGAAGCTCCGGATCGTCGCGAAACGCCTTGAACGTCTGGCCCATCAGGCGCGACGTTTCCATGTTGATCGCGTTGGCCTTGGGCCGGTCCAAAGTGACTTCGAGGATGGCGCCTTCGCGGCGCGTGGTGATGACGTCAGTCACGGTTGTGTCCTTTCCAGACGAACGAGGCGTTGCAGCAGCCTTTCTTCTCCCTGTTTACGGGGAGAAGATGCCGGCAGGCAGATGAGGGGCAGCGTAAACATCTTCAAACTCGACACTGCCCCTCATCCGGCCCTTTGGGCCACCTTCTCCCCGTAAACGGGGCGAAGGGAAGAGCGCGACACCAGCAGCGCATCAGCAATCCAGGCGCCCTCGCCTTTCCCGCAGACGATCAGCGGATTGATGTCGAGTTCTTCGATGCCGTCGGCGTTGCGCGCCACGAAAGCGGCGATACCTGCAACAGCCTCTATGGCGGCGGCAATGTCGGATTTGGCGCGGCCGCGATAGCCGTCAAGCAATGGGAACATCTTCAGTCCCCGCAATGCCGCCTCGATCTCGTCTGGCGCAGCGGGCAAAAGCAGCGTGGCGCTGTCCTTCAGCAGTTCGACCAGCACACCGCCGCTACCCAGCGTCATCGTCGGGCCGAAAACCGGGTCGCGCGTGAAACCGACGATCAGTTCCGCCGCTCCGCCCGCAACCATGCGTTCGACGTACAGGCCAGAGCCGAGCGGCAGCAGCGCCGTTGCGGCAGAACGCACGGCCCCTTCGCTATGCAGGTTGAGCTTGACCGCGCCGGCTTCCGACTTGTGCGCGACGCCCAGTGCCTTCAGCGCAACCGGAAAGCCAAGCTCGCGCGCCACGGCAACCGCTTCATCCACATTGGCGACGCGCTCGCCCTTGGGCACAGCAAGACCCGCCTCGCGCAACAGCGCCTTGGCTTCGGCTTCATCGAGTGTCTTGACTGAACTCGAGGGTGCAACCGAAGCCGAACTCACACCATCCTTTGTCGGCTTCTTCCACGCCTCGCCGATGAACGCCGCTGCCTCTGCCGCATCGAATGCCTCGACAATGCCGTGGAAGGGCACGATGCCGCGCTTCATCAGGTCGACTGCATGTGCCTCCGACAAATTCTCCAGCATCGAGGCGACGATTGCTCCCGGCGCATCATTTGCCTTCAAGGCCGCTTCGAAGGCACTCACCGCGGTCCACCAGTCGGCATCGGAACAGCGGTCGGTGCGCGGAAAGTCCAGCACCAGCATGTTGAGGTCGAAGCCGCCCGAAACGAAAGCGCCGAAGGCTTTCGTCATTGCCGGCTCGTCGTTCCAGATGAAGGTGTTGTAGTCGAGCGGATTGGCCACCGCCACCAGCGGGCCGAGCGCTTCCTTGACCCCTGCCCTCGTCTCGGCGCTCAGGGCCGGGAAGCCGACCGTACGGCACGCCGCCGTATCGGCCATCACCGAGGCTTCGCCGCCTGAACAGCTCATCGAGGACAGCCGCCCGCCGGCCAGCGGTCCGACGGTGTGCAGCAGCTTCAGCGTTTCGAGGAAAGACGGGATCGAATCGACGCGCGCAATGCCAAGGCGCTTGAGGAAAGCTTCGGACCCGGCATCGGACCCGGCCAGCGAAGCGGTATGCGAAATGGTGGCCGCACGCGCCTGCTCCGAGCGTCCGACCTTCATCGCGACGATCGGCTTTTTCAGTTCGCGCGCACGCGCTGCGAGCCGCTCGTAGCCGGCGACGGAATCGAAACCTTCGATATGCAGGCCAAGCGCGGTCACGCGCTCGTCCTCGATCAGCCCCAGCGCCATCTCGGACAATCCGGTCTGTGCCTGGTTGCCCGCCGTCATCAGGAAGGCGACCGGCAAGCCGCGCTGCTGCATGGTCAAATTGCAGGCGATGTTGGACGATTGCGTGATGATGGCGACGCCGCGCTCGCCCGCCTCCAACCGCTTGCCGCCATGCTGGTCCGGCCACAACAGCGCGCCATCGGCATAGTTGATCAGGCCGTAGCAGTTCGGGCCGATGATCGGCATCTTGCCTGCCGCCGCGATCAGTTCGCGTTGCAGGCGCTCGCCATCGGCATCGTCGTTGCCGGTTTCGCGAAAACCGGCGGCAAAGCAGATCGCGCCGCCCGCGCCAAGCGCCGACAACTGGCCGATGATGTCGATGGTGAGGTTGCGGTTGACGGCGACGAAGGCAGCGTCAGGTGCCGCGGGCAGGTCGGCAACCGACTTGAACGCCGCAACGCCGTGAACGTCCGGGCGGCTCGGATGCACCGGCCAGATTTCGCCGGCGTAGTTCATCTTCAGGCACTGTTCGACGACATTGGTGCCGAACGCCCCACCGCCGATGATGGCGATGGATTTCGGGCGCAACAGGCGGTCGAGACGGGTCATAGGACGCAGCCTCCCCTTCTCCCCTTGTGGGAGAAGGTGTCACCGCAGGTGACGGATGAGGGGTGCCGGACAGGAACACCCCACAGAAGCCCAAGCGGAGCAAGGGCACCAAAAACCACAAGGGGAGGAGGCAAGT
>CAZROU010000027.1:0-62072 GCA_964601795.1 uncultured Mesorhizobium sp.
CCGTCCTCCCGACCTGCGCTTCACAAGCAAAGGTCAGTTCTT
Source organism: uncultured Mesorhizobium sp. (assembly GCA_964601795.1). Lineage (GTDB taxonomy): Bacteria > Pseudomonadota > Alphaproteobacteria > Rhizobiales > Rhizobiaceae > Mesorhizobium. The sequence goes on from CAZROU010000027.1 coordinate 43, forward strand.
TGACAATGGCCAGGGCCGAAAGGCAGCGTGGCAATGAATAAGTATGTGGCGACCTACCTTCTCCCCTTGTGGGAGAAGGTGTCGAGGCGAAGCCGAGACGGATGAGGGGTGTTGGACGGAGCGCTGAAACCCCTCATCCGACCTCGCTGGCGCTCGGCCACCACCCGGCCCTTCGCTATGGCTCCGGGCGTTCGTCGTTCGAAAAGCCCATTTGGGGGCTTTTCGTGCGCTTTCGCGCACCACTTCTCACCCCACAAGGGGAGAAGGCAAAACGAGCACTCGCAACACCCGCGCGCGCCAAGCGCCTAGTTGGCGAAGGGCCTTGCCACCACGATGAGGCCGACAACAGGCTCGAGGCGGTCCTTGCGGATGACCTTTTCCTCCAGCGACAAAACGGCAAGACCGTTCGCCGAAAGCAGCCTGCGAAGATAGCTTTCCGAGTGCGCATAGCGGCGCGACGGCTGCAAGGCATAGTCGGCAGGCCCCGCCAGTTTCTCGACGGAGAAGGCAAACAACCCGTCAGCGGCAAGCAGCGGGGCGATCCTGGCGACGATGTTGTCGAGCGCGCCGAGATACATGAAGACATCGGCGGCGGTGATCAGATCGGCCTTGGGACCGGTATGGGAAAAGACTTGCAGGTCGGCCTTGGCCAGATGGTCGTAGAGGCGCTTGCCTTCGGCCTTCTTCAACATGCTGGAGGAAATGTCATAGCCTTCCATCCGCCCGACGAAAGGCCGCAGCATCTCGCCCATCAGGCCGGTGCCGCAACCGAGGTCGAGCGCGTGGCCGAACATGCGGCCACCCTGCATGTGGATCGCTTCGGACAGCAGCGCCGGCACGCGGTAGGCCAGCTTCTCGACCAGCGCGGCATCGAAGGTGTCGGCATACTGGTCGAACAGGGTCTCGACGAAGGCCGAGGGCGGCGTTGCCAGATCCGTCGCTTCGCCGATCAGAGCAAGCCGCAAGGCAGCGCCAAGCCGGTCGGACGGGTCGAGCGTCAGCACCTTTTTCCAGGCCATTGCCGCCTGCTCGATCCGGCCCGTGGCCTCCTGCATCTCGCCCAGCAGGAACCAGCCAGCCGCCCAGCCGGGAGCAAGTGCGAGCGCCTCCAGCATGAGATCGGCAGCCGGGGCATGGTCGCCCGCGGCATGCAGCATTTCCGCAAAATCGGCACGACGGTCGGCGATCAGGTCGCCGGACGAGGCCTGGAGCGGTTTCATGGCTAACGGGTTCCGCCGGCAGAAATTGCCGGTAGCGCTGCTATGCTTCAGGACTCGGCGGATTTCAAGATGGTGTCAGCAGGCTGGCGAAGCGGCCTTCCCGAACGGCTGGAATTGCCTATGTTTCAGCGATGCGCGCCAGCGACCTGCTTCATCCCCGCCCCGAAGGGCTTTACTGCCCGCCCGGCGATTTCTTCATCGATCCGGTGCGGCCGGTGGAACGCGCGCTGATCACGCACGGCCACTCCGACCATGCCCGCGCCGGCCACCGGTCGGTACTGGCGACACGCGAAACGCTGGACATCATGGCGCTGCGCTACGGCGGGGGCTTTGCCGGCACGACGCAAACGGCAAAGCTTGGCGAGCGCGTGACGCTGAACGGCGTCGAAGTCTCGTTTCACCCGGCTGGCCATGTGCTCGGCTCGGCACAGATCTGCGTCGAGCACCAGTCAACACGCATCGTCGCTTCGGGCGACTACAAGCGGCAGCCGGACGCCACATGCGCTCCGTTCGAGGTGGTGCCGTGCGACGTGTTCATCACGGAGGCGACCTTCGGCCTGCCTTTGTTTCGCCATCCGCCGGATCATAACGAGATCGGCCTGCTGCTGAAGTCGGTCAAGCAGTTTCCCGAGCGCTCGCATCTGGTCGGCGCCTATGCGCTGGGCAAGGCGCAGCGGGTGATGAAGCTGCTGCGGCGGGCCGGCTACGACAAGCCGATCCACATCCACGGCGCGCTGGCGAAGATCAGCGGCTACTATCAGGCAAGCGGCATCGACCTTGGCGAGTTGTTGCCGGCGACCTTAGAGGGCGGCGGCAAGGCCGACTTTGCCGGCGCGGTGGTGATCGGGCCGCCCGCCGCCTTTTCCGACCGCTGGGCGCGGCGCTTTCCCGATCCTGTCTCGTGCTTTGCGTCGGGCTGGATGCGCATTCGACAACGCGCCAAACAACGCGGGGTGGAACTGCCGCTGATCATTTCCGATCATTCCGACTGGGACGAACTGACGGCGACGATCCACGATGCCGGCGCGTCGGAAGTGTGGGTGACGCACGGTCGCGAGGAAGCGCTGGTGCGCTGGTGCGAACTCGAGGGCATCGCCGCGCGGCCGCTGCATCTCGTCGGCTACGAAGACGAGGGGGATTGAGCATGATCCCGCAAAGTAGACGCCGGTTTTCGGCCAAGGTCATGCGGCGGGGAAAGCCATGAACCGCTTTGCCGAACTGCTCGACCGGCTGGTGCTGACGCCGTCGCGCAACGGCAAGCTGACCCTCTTGATCGACTATTTCCGCACCGTCGAAGACCCCGACCGCGGGCTAGCGCTGGCGGCGATCACCGGCAATCTCGACATCGCCGCGGTCAAGCCGGCAATGCTGCGCACGCTGGTTGCCGAACGCATGGACCCGGTGCTGTTCGGCTATTCCTACGACTATGTCGGCGATCTTGCCGAAACGGTTTCGCTGGTGTGGCCTGTGGCTAAGGGTGCACAAGGTGCAACCGTGCCGACGCTGGCCGAGGTGGTGCGGCAGTTGCAGGCGGCAAGCCGCTCCGATGGGCCGAAGGTCCTGGCGAGGCTGCTCGACGACGCGGATGTCCCCGCCCGCTTCGCCATCATCAAGCTGGTCACCGGCGGCTTGCGCATCGGTGTGTCGGCCCGGCTCGCCAAGCAGGCGCTGGCCAATCTCGGCAAGGTCGATGTCGCCGAGATCGAGGAACTGTGGCATGGGCTGACACCGCCCTATGCAGACCTTTTCGCATGGCTTGAAGGCCGCGCGGCCAAGCCCGAGAGATCGGCGCAGGCGCTGTTTCGGCCTGTCATGCTGGCCAATGCGGTCGGTGACGGCGATCTCGACAAGCTCGATCCAACCGACTACGCGGCCGAATGGAAATGGGACGGCATCCGCGTGCAGGCCGTGCGCGAAGGCGGCGTGCATCGGCTTTATTCGCGCACCGGCGACGATGTTTCGGGCGCCTTTCCCGACCTTGCCGCGGCGATGGATTTTTCAGGCGCGATCGACGGCGAACTGCTGGTCGGCGCGCCCTCTGCCACCGGCAGCTTTTCCGACCTGCAGCAGCGGTTGAACCGCAAGACCGTGTCGCCAAAGATGCTGCGCGACTATCCGGCCTTCATGCGCTGCTACGATCTTCTACAGATCGAGGATGACGACCTGCGTGGGCTTCCTTTTGGAGCGCGCCGGCAGCGGCTGGAAGCGTTCGTTGAACGCCTTGATCCGGCGCGCTTCGACCTGTCGCCGCTGGTTGGATTCGGAAACTGGCAGGAACTGGAGACGGTGCGCGCCGCACCTCCGCATCCCATCATTGAAGGGGTGATGCTGAAGCATTGGGACTCGCCCTACCTGGCCGGGCGGCCAAAAGGGCCGTGGTTCAAATGGAAGCGCGACCCACATACGGTGGACGTCGTCTTGATGTATGCCCAGCGCGGCCACGGCAAGCGTTCAAGTTTCTATTCCGACTACACGTTCGGGGTCTGGTCTGGGGCGGAAGGCGCGGAGGAACTGGTGCCGGTCGGCAAGGCCTATTTCGGTTTCACCGACGATGAACTGCGCCAGATCGACAAATATGTGCGCGACAACACCATCGAGCGCTTCGGGCCGGTGCGCTCGGTGCGCGCCGACCGCAAAAACGGGCTTGTTCTGGAGGTTGCCTTCGAAGGGCTTAACCGCTCGGCCCGGCACAAGTCGGGCGTCGCCATGCGCTTTCCGCGCATTTCGAGGCTACGGTGGGACAAGCCGGCCGCCGAAGCCGACCGCATCGAGACGCTGAGGGCGCTGCTTGATAAATAGCGAAGTAGAATCAATCGGCTGTCGAGGCGCGAATCTCGTAGATGTCGACCGACTTGCCCTTGTTGTCGAAATCCGAGTTGATGGCGATGGTGCCGGCCGCGCCTGGCTGCTTGTCCGGCATCTGCACATCGAAGAGATATTCGTTGCGCTCGTGGCCAACGGCATAGCGTTTGCGGCCGCAGTCGCCAAGCTCGCCGAAATTGCAATCGACCGAGACCTGTGTTTCCTGACCTTCCTCGGCACGCGCGCTGATTACGAACACGGCATGCTTGCCGGCAAGCTGTTCGAGAATGCCCTGCCCGACGTCGAAACTGACAGCCGACCCGGAATTGCCCGAGCGCAGGCGCAGGAACGAGCCGGTGTCGTCCTCCATCACATCGGCCTTTGAGTCGGAGGGCGCATTGACCAGCGTCGGGTCCTTGGGCGTAAACACGGTAATCCAAGTGCCCGATGTGTCGGCCTGCCCCGGTTTCAGCGGCTCGCTCGCATCGCCGGAAGGCGTGAAATCCTCGTCCTCGACGGTCGCTGGCTGTGCCGGCAACTGACCGCGCTCCTCCAGCGTCTTGAAAACGCCCGCCTGGTACAGCCACCATGCGCCAATTGCGATCAGGCCGAGCAGCGTCAGACCGACAAACAGCGCAGGTATGCCACGGCGCTTGCTTCGCGCCCGCCGTTCATCGCGGTCCGGCGCAACATCGGCGCCAGAGCCGGCCAAAGGCACCGATCCCGGCAAAGGCCGTTCCGGCATGATGTCCGGCACAACCGGCATGACGCGCCCGCGTGGCGCATCCGTCGTGGCCGCCGTCGCCAACGGTGGTTCGACGGCTTCCTGTACGGAGCCGGGCGCCGCTTCCCTCAATGCCGCACCGAGCGTAGGAGCTTCATACGTTGGCTCGCGGACGGCTTCGCCAACCCTGCCCGGCATATCTATAGTCGGCACCGAAGGACTTGTTGGCGAAGGTGTCGCCTCTAAGACCGGTGCTGGCCCGTCTTCTGAAGCGACATCGTCAATAGTTTGCGCGGGAGCCTGCGGCGCCGGCTCGATTGCGGGCAGGAATTCCGATTCGATCTCTGCGATCTTGGCTTGCATGGCCTTGCGGCGGGTGATCGCCGTTTCGACAGTGACGCCGGGATTGGCCTGTAAGGCGCGGTCGAGCGCCGCAAAGGCCGAGCGATAAACCTTTTCGCGGAACGACCTGTCCTCGGCATTGCCTTTCTCGAAGGCATTGCGAATCGCTTTTTCGATCGCGTCCAAGCGGATGTCCTTTGCGAGCCGCCCCCATTTTCATGATCGTTAAACGTTGAAAGACGATCAATCAACGGGGCTGGATATAGCATTCACCGCGGAAACACGGCTCGGCAGCGATTTCGCACACTCTCTAGCCCAAGCCTGCAATATCGAATTGGTGACAACGCATCTTGAATTTATCCGGGCTTGCGGTTATCAACCGCGCCATTCTGGAGGCATTGCCTCCCGGGCCGCTTTAGCTCAGTTGGTAGAGCACATCATTCGTAATGATGGGGTCGCGTGTTCGAGTCACGCAAGCGGCACCACTTGATTTCTATTACCTCGACGCTGATCTCAGATCCGCATTGGAATGGCCGGTAAGAGTCACTTAACCCCAGGTTGCTATTTGATGCGGCGCTGCGTGGGGGCACGCAACGGACGAGTACCAATCGTGGCAGATTCCAAAAAGCGCAGCGACTGGCGCGCGATCATCGGCCTTCAGGCCCGTATCGCGGCGTTGTTCATTCCGGTCGTCGTGGCACTCGCCATTCTTGCCACCTTTGCCGGGAACGAACGGACGCCGCGCGCAAACGACATCGATTCCACCATGACCGGTTCCATCCGCTAAAGACCGAGTCAAAGCCGGCAAAAGGCGCAGTTTTCACTTTCTGAAGACAGGGCCCCGTTGATGTAAAAGACAACCCTAAAACCGGGTGTCGAACACCTAGGGAGCGCATACGAACGATTGCGGTGCCTGTGTTTTACATCGTGGCAATAAAAAGGACCCCGAGTGGCCCTTTTGCCGTGTTTTGGTCTGTTCGATCAATCTTTCTCGAACACGTTGGTTTTGGCAACAATGCCGGCAATCGCACCGCCGATCATCGGAGCGACGATGTAGAGCCAGAGTTGGCCGATCGCCGCACCGCCGGTAAACAGCGCTGGGCCGATCGAACGCGCCGGATTTAGCGAGTTGCCCGACACCGGAATGAAAGCGAAGTGCAGCGCCGCCAGCGTTAGGCCGATGACCAGGCCGGCAAAGGCCGTGGTGTGCTTGGCACTGGTGACGCCAAGGATGACGATGACGAAGGTGAACGTGGCGATGATTTCCGTCAGAAAGGCCGACGAGACGCCATAGGCGGCTGGATCCCAGCCGTTTGGCGCAAAGCCGGCGGTATGGCCACCGACCTTGCCGGCGACGATGACCCACAATGCCAGAGGCGCGAGCAGACCGCCAATCACTTGCGCGATCCAGTAAGGAATAACGTCCTTGGCCGGCATGCGGCCGGCGAGAAAAACGCCGAGCGTCACCGCCGGGTTGAGATGCGCACCGGAAATCGGTCCGATCGCGTATGCAGCGGCGATCAGGCCGATGCCGAAGGCAAGGCCGATGCCTTCCTGGCCGATAGGCAGCGCACCCCCAAAGCCGCCGGTGACGACGGCGCCCGTGCCGATGAACACCAAAAGAAACGTTCCAAGTATTTCTGCAAGAAAAGTCTTCATTGCCCTCTCCTCGTGATTGTCCCGATCTGTCTGGGTCCCGCCTGCGAATCACAAGCGAAGGGTAGTCACAAGGCTGCAAGTTTGGAAGTCGGGCGGAATCGGATCCAGCGAGTGGGTTGTGCAGCGGGCCTTGCCGCTTTAGAGCGGCGTTAAGTTACCTTTGGTGCGGACATCGAAAATGCGAATGGGTGGACGGCTGGCAGCAGCCATGGAAGTGCTGGAAGACATCGGCCGGCGCCATAGACCTGCGGCGGAATCGCTGAGGGACTGGGGTCTGTCGCACCGTTTCGCTGGCGGCGGCGACCGCGCGGCAATCGGCAACATCGTCTACGACGCGCTACGGCGGCGGCGCTCGGCAGGATGGCTACTCGATGCCGACACTTCCCGCGCCGTGGCCTTCGGCGCGCTTTTGCTGGAATGGGGCGAGACGGCTTCATCGCTCAATCAGGCGCTAGATGGCGACAAGTTCGCACCGCCGCCGCTTGATGAAACGGAATTGCGGACGATCTCCGAACGAATGGCGACCGAGGCTCCGCCGGAAGTGCGCGCCGACTGCCCGGACTGGTGCATTCCACTGATCCAGGCCTCTTTCGGCGACGACTGGGCACGGGAAGGCTCAGCGCTTGCGGCCCGCCCGCCGCTGGACCTGCGCGTCAACACGCTGAAAGCGGACCGCGCCAAGGTGCTGGCGGAATTGGCCGATACCGGGGCGCGTGCAGCCAGAATTGCCTCCAACGGTATCCGTATCGCACCCATCGAAGGCAGCGGCCGGCATCCGAACGTGCAGGCCGAACCGGCTTTCCAGAAGGGTTGGTTCGAGGTTCAGGATGAAGGTTCGCAACTGGTTTCGGAATTGACCGGGGCTGTGGCCGGCATGCAGGTTCTGGACTACTGCGCCGGCGCCGGCGGCAAGTCGCTGGCCTTGTCCACGGCAATGGACAATCACGGCCAAGTATTCGCCCATGATGCGGAAAAGGTGCGGCTGGCACCGATCTTCGACCGTATCCGGCGAGCGGGCAGCCACAATATCCAGGTGGTTTCGAAGCAGGGCGAGCTTGCACCGCTGGAAGGCCATATGGACATCGTGCTGGTCGATGCGCCTTGCACCGGCAGCGGAACGTGGCGGCGGCGGCCGGATGCAAAGTGGCGGCTGACACAACGGCAGTTAGATGCCCGCAAGGCCGAGCAGGCTGCTATCCTCGACAAGGCCGCAGGCTATGTTAAGCGGGGCGGTCTGATGGCCTATGTGACCTGCTCGGTGTTCCAGGAGGAGAATGGCGAACAGGTTACGGCTTTCCTGGAGCGTAGCGGTCACTTCGAGCCCGTCGATCATCGCGAGCTTTGGAACGCGCGGTTTCCCGGCCACGACGCGGCGGCCCGTTTCGGCACCAGCGGCGGCATTTCGCTGTCGCCAGCGCTCACAGGCACCGACGGCTTTTATTTCTGCGCCCTGCAGCGCGCAAACTGATCCGGCTTGACACAGGGCTGCTGCGCTCCAGATGGAGTGCTTTGGTGCTATTGTCGGCAAATGTGGGGACATCATTGCGAAACTATCTTTCGTTGGCGATCTTTCTCGTCTTGGTGGTCGGTGGCGGCCTGGTTATCGGATTCATCACATTGCCCGGTGAATGGTACGCTTCGCTTGCCAAGCCGCCCTTCAATCCGCCGAACTGGATATTCGGGCCAGTCTGGACGGTACTCTACGTGCTCATCGCCATTGCCGGTTGGCGCATCTGGGAGCACAATAGCCACAGCACGGCGATGAAGCTTTGGGTGGCCCAGCTAATCCTCAATTTCGCGTGGTCACCGATCTTTTTCGGCGCCCAGAAACCGGCGCTCGGGCTTGTTGTCATCCTCGCACTGCTGGCTACCATCATATGGTTCATCAGGGACGCGCGCCGCACCGACGGTCTGGCGGCAGGGCTGTTCGTGCCTTACGTACTGTGGGTTGCCTTTGCCACGATGCTCAACGCGTCGATCGTCGCCCTGAACTGAGCCCCCGCGCCTCCGGCCCTGTGGAAAACCCATGCTGGCGACGCCTGACGAAGATGCCTATGTTCCCGGCCCCATCGACAATACGGGAAACCGCATGAGCACCGACGTAAAGCGCCTCGCAGCCCTCATTTCGACCGAGATAAATGCCCGGCCAGAACAGGCAGCGGCTGCTATCGGCCTGCTGGACGAGGGAGCGACAGTGCCGTTCGTCGCACGCTACCGCAAGGAAGTGACCGGCGGGTTGGATGACACGCAGTTGCGCACGCTTTCAGAGCGGCTGGCCTATCTGCGCGAGCTTGATGCAAGGCGCGATACGATCCTTTCTTCCATTCGCGAGCAGGGCAAGCTGACCGAGGAACTGGAAGCCCGGATCACGGCGGCAGCGACGAAGGCGGAACTGGAAGATATCTACCTGCCCTATAAGCCCAAGCGCCGCACCAAGGCCGAAATTGCCCGCGAGCGCGGTCTGGGTCCGCTGGCCGAGGCGATCCTTGCCGACCGCGCAGCAGTGCCGTCAGACCTTGCCGCCGCCTATATCACCGATGAGGTACCCGACGTGAAGGCGGCACTGGAAGGCGCGCGGGACATCCTGTCCGAGCAGTTCGCCGAGAATGCCGACCTCGTTGGCAAGCTGCGCACGTATATGCACGAACGCGCCATGCTGCGGGCCCGTGTGATGGACGGCAAGCAGGAACAGGGCGCGAAATTTTCCGACTATTTCGATCATGTCGAACGCTGGGTGACCACGCCCAGCCACAGGGCGCTCGCCATGCTGCGCGGCCGTAACGAGGAAATCCTTTCGCTGGATATCGAGGTGGACGCCGACGATGCATCGCCGGTGAAGCCGGTGGAGCGCATGATAGCAGAAGCCTATGGCATCGGGCGGCAGTTGCCGGGCGACCAGTGGCTGATGGAGGTGGTTGGCTGGACGTGGCGCATCAAGCTTTCATTGCACCTGTCGCTCGACCTGATGCGCGACCTGCGCGAACGGGCCGAGGATGGCGCCATCCAGGTGTTCGGACGCAATCTGAAGGACCTTTTGCTGGCGGCACCGGCAGGGTCGCGCGCCACGATGGGGCTCGATCCGGGCATCCGCACCGGCGTGAAGGTGGCGGTGGTGGACGGCACAGGCAAGCTGGTGACGGCGACAACCGTCTATCCATTTCCGCCAAGGAACGATGTGCGCGGCACACAGGCGGAGCTTTCGGCATTGGTGCGCCAGCATGGCGTTGAACTGATCGCCATCGGCAACGGCACCGGCAGCCGCGAAACCGAAAAGCTGGTGGCCGAGATGCTGTCCGACATGCCAGCTCCGAAGCCGACCAAAGTGATCGTCAGCGAGGCAGGCGCTTCCGTCTATTCGGCATCGGCGACTGCGGCGGCTGAGTTTCCTGGTCTCGACGTGTCGCTGCGCGGCGCGGTTTCGATTGCGCGCCGTTTGCAGGACCCATTGGCCGAACTGGTCAAGATCGAACCGAAATCGATTGGCGTCGGACAGTACCAGCACGATGTCGACCAGTACCTCCTAGGCCGAGCACTGGAAGCGGTGGTGGAAGATGCTGTCAACGCGGTTGGCGTCGATCTGAACACGGCGTCTGCCCCGCTTTTGGCACGCGTGTCGGGCCTTGGCGCGTCGCTGGCCGAGGCAATCGTCTCGCACCGCGACACGAACGGACCTTTCGCCACGCGACGCGACCTGCTCAAGGTGTCGCGGTTGGGGCCGCGCGCATTCGAGCAGAGCGCCGGCTTCCTGCGCATCCGCGACGGGGCCGAGCCGCTCGACGCCTCGGCGGTGCATCCAGAAGCCTATGACGTTGCCAAGAAGATCATCGCCGCCTGCGGCCGCGACGTGCGCGCACTGATGGGCGACGGCGCGATGCTGAAGGCGCTCGACCCGCGCGTTTTCGTCGATGAGAAGTTCGGCCTGCCGACAGTGCGCGACATCATCGGCGAACTGGAAAAGCCCGGCCGCGACCCACGCCCCGGCTTCAAGACCGCAACCTTCGCCGACGGCGTGGACGACATCAAAGATTTGAAGCCCGGCATGTTGCTGGAGGGGACCGTCACCAATGTCGCCGCCTTCGGCGCTTTCGTCGATATCGGCGTGCATCAGGACGGGCTGCTGCATGTATCGCAACTGGCGGACCGCTTCATCAAGGACGCGCACGAAGTCGTGAAAGCCGGCGATGTGGTGAAGGTGCGCGTGGTGGAGGTGGACATCAAGCGCAAGCGCATCGGACTTTCCATGCGCAAGGACGGCGGTGCGCCGCAGGAGAAGCGCGGCAACGAAGCGCCGCCACGCGGGCCGGCGCGAAGCCATGACCGACCCCGAGCAGCCACTCCTGCGCCAACCCAACAAGGTGCTTTCGGAGCCGCGCTGGCAGAGGCAATGAAGCGCAAGTAACGTACCGTCAGCGGCCGGCAAGCGCGCGAGGTGACGATTTACCATTGCCGAAATCGGTGCGGGCGATAGCTTAGCAGCGGATTTCCAGTTTTGGCGCGTCGCTTCCTCCCGCGGCGTCTTCGCGCCCTTCAAACAGGCAGGGCAGACCATGCAGATCGGAATGATGGGACTGGGCAGGATGGGCGCAAACATGGTGCGACGCCTGATGAAGGGCGGCCATGACTGCGTTGTCTATGATATCAATCCCGACAGTGTTGCGGCGCTAGTCAAGGACGGCGCTGTCGGTGCTGCCTCGATGGAGGAATTCGTCAGCAAGCTTGCCGCGCCGCGCCATGTCTGGCTGATGTTGCCGGCTGCCATTACCGGCAAGATAGTCGATCAGCTTGCCGGTCTCATGGAGGCAGGCGACACGATCATCGACGGCGGCAACTCTAATTACCGCGACGCGGTCGATATCGCAGCAAAGCTTTCGGCCAAGCAGCAGAACTTCGTCGATGTCGGCACCAGCGGCGGCGTGTGGGGGCTCGAGCGCGGCTATTGCCTGATGATCGGCGGGCCTGACGAAGCGGTGCGCCAGCTTGATCCGATCTTCGCCACGCTGGCGCCGGGCGGCGCTGCGGATACGAGCGATGCGGGCACCTCTTCGCGCGGCTATCTCCATTGCGGCCCGAGCGGGGCAGGCCATTTCGTCAAGATGGTGCATAACGGCATCGAGTACGGAATGATGGCGGCCTATTCCGAGGGCTTCAACATCCTGAAAGCAGCCAACGCCGGCAAGCAGGATCGGGCAGCAGATGCGGAGACGACGCCGCTTGCCGAGCCGCAATACTATCAGTTCGACATCGACATCGCCCAGGTTGCCGAAGTTTGGCGACACGGCAGCGTTATCGGCTCCTGGCTGCTCGACCTGACGGCCGGCGCGTTGCAGGCCGATCCTACGCTTTCGAAATTCGGCGGGCGGGTGTCGGATTCAGGCGAGGGTCGCTGGACGCTGAGGGCGGCAATCGACATGGGTGTGCCCGCTCCCGTCTTGTCGTCGGCCCTGTTCGACCGCTTCTCCTCGCAAGGCCACTCGGAGTTCGCCGACAAGATGCTTTCGGCAATGCGCTACGCATTTGGCGGCCATGTCGAAAAGCCGAAGGCCTGATCCAGGGACGAAGGCCGCTAAAACAGCGAACCCTGATCACCCGCTGGCTTCGGCTTGGATGCGGGTTTCGGCTTGGGTTGCGGCTCGGGCGCGGCAGTACCCGATGCCGTTGCGTAGGTGCTTCCATCGGAAAAGTGCAGTTCGAGAGTTTGTCCGGCCTTCACGTCCGCCGCGCGCTTGACCAGCGTGCCGCTATCGTCAAGCACGAGCGCATATCCGCGCTCGAGGATAGCCTGTTCGGACAGTTTCAGCGTGGCAAGCAAGCGGTCTGCCTGTATCAGACGCGCCCGCAAGCGATCCAGACGAACGGAGATAGCCTGATCGCCACGCCGGGAGACGCTTGCGAGCAGTTCAGCCTGCTGCTTCTGGCGGCGCTCGATCTGGTCCGGCACTAGGCGTGCCGCCGTGCGCGCAAACCGGGCGCGGCGCTCGCGCACCGTAGACGAGAATGCAGCCTGAAGCCGGGCAAGGTCGCGCCCCACCAGCGTACGCGACTCGTTGACACGACGGGCGAGCGTTGCCGGTGAAAGCCTGAGCGCGGAGAGCCGCGCGCGCTTGCGCTCGACGCCGACTTCCAGCGCGCGTCCAAGGCGGTTTTCAGCCTCATCGAAGCGCCGGCGCGGCAAGGCCAGCAACTGGTCGGGCAACGGCAGGGCGCGGGCAGCGGCGCGCACCGCACTACGGTCGCGGTCGAGGCCGCGCGACATGGATGTGCGCAGCCGTGAGGCAAGTGCCGCCAAGGTCGCTTCCAACTCGGCCCTGACCGGAACGGCGATTTCGGCAGCGCCCGTGGGCGTTGGCGCGCGCACATCGGCGGCATAGTCAACAAGCGTCCAGTCAGTCTCGTGGCCGACCGCGGAGATGACCGGGATGTTCGAGGCGGCAACAACGCGCGACAGCGCCTCGTCGTTGAACCCCCACAGGTCTTCGAGACTGCCGCCGCCACGCGCCACGATCAGCAGATCCGGCTGGCGGATCGGACCCTCGAAGGGCAACGCATTGAAACCTTCCACCGCTGCAGCGACTTCGGCACCCGCCGTCTCGCCCTGCACGCGCACCGGCCAGACGATGACATGCAAGGGAAACCGATCCTTGATGCGGTGCAGGATGTCGCGGATGACTGCGCCGGTAGGCGAGGTAATTACGCCGATGACACGCGGCATATAGGGCAAAAGCTGCTTGCGCGCCGGGTCGAATAGGCCCTCGGCCTGTAGGCGGCGTTTGCGCTCTTCGAGCAACGCCATCAGCGCGCCGGCGCCCGCCGGCTCCAGATTGTCGATGACGATCTGGTAGTTCGACTTGCCGGGATATGTGGTGAGCTTGCCGGTCGCGATGACCTCCATCCCTTCTTCGGGACGGAACTTCAGCCGGCTCATCGTACCCTTCCAGACGACTGCATCCAGTTTGGCGCGGTCGTCCTTAAGGGCGAAATATGCGTGGCCGGACGAGTGCGGCCCGCGATAACCGGAGATCTCGCCGCGCACACGCACATTGCCAAAGACATCTTCGACCGTGCGTTTCAGCGCGCCGGAGATTTCGCTCACCGTGTACTCGGCGGCGTTGGTGCGTGATTCGGGAACGATTTCGCTCATACCGCGATAGGCGCGCGTTTGGCCGCGCCGGTCAAGACTTCCGGCCACCCATCGTTTCGTTCAATCGATCGATGAAAAGAATATGATGGACGCCCGCTCCGCGCAGGCCTACCGCTTCGCCGCCAAGGAGCATATTGCATGACGATCCAGTCGCAATCGATAGAGACCCCGATCTCGGCCAGCCCTGTTAAAAATGCAGGCGAGCGGTCCTTCGAACCGCGGGACTACGGCCTCTACGTCCTGACAGTGATTGCCTGGAGCGTATCGTGGTTCGCCATCCGCTTGCAGGTCGGCACGGTACCGAACGAGGTCAATCTTGTCTGGCGCTTCGCCATCGCCACGGTGCTGATGATTGCGTGGGTGGTTTTTTCGGGGCGGCGCATCCGCTTCCCGCTACGCGACCACGCCCGCTTCGCGGCACTCGGCATATTGATGTTTTCATCCAACTTCCTGTTCTTCTACTATGGCGCCGGCTATCTGGTCAGCGGACTTTTGTCGGTGGTGTTTTCGCTGGCCTCTGTAGTCAACATCCTGCTGGCTGCGATTGCTCTGCGCGAACGGCCTTCGCCGCGCGTGCTGGCCGGCGGCATCCTCGGCTTTTGCGGCATTGCCTTGATGTTCTCGCCGGAAATCGCCGCGCACGGCCTGTCGGGCAACACGATGATCGGGCTTCTTCTATGCGTGGCCGGGACGCTTTGCTTCTGCATCGGCAACCAGATTTCCGCAGCCGGCCTGCGCAAAGGCCTGCCGCTCATTCCGATGAGTGCCTGGGGCATGGTCTACGGCACGCTGTGGTCGACCTTGCTTGCCTTCCTGCTGGGCCGGCCCTTCATCATCGAGCCGACGGTGTCCTATATCGCCTCTCTGCTGTTCCTAGCCGTGATCTCGACGGTGATCGCGTTCTCCGCCTATCTCACGCTGCTTTCGCGCATCGGACCGGCGCGGGCAGGCTACGCGACAGTTATGTTTCCCATCTTCGCGCTGCTGGTCTCGACCGTACTGGAAGACTACCAGTGGAGTGCCTACGCCCTTGCCGGCCTCGTCTTCGTCGCCATCGGCAATGTGCTGGTGATCCGTGCCGGCAAGCCGTAACTCAAAGGCAGCCTTTGCCTTACCAGCCGGGAAGAACCTGGTTCGGGCGAGTCCGCTTGATCCGTGTAAATGCAAGCGAGGCAAAGTCGAAGCTGCCCGCTTCCTCACCCGATGGCACTGAGATGTTGTCGAGGCTTTCGGCAATGTGGCGGGCGAGCGCATCGACGATTTCCGGCTGGTCTGTCTGGCCGCGCATGATGCCGATGCGGCAATCGGGCAGGGGCCCGAAGCCATCGGCTTCACTCAAAACTCGCATGCCGGGTCGCAAGGCGCATTCCGGCAGCACCGAAATGGCCAGGCCGGACAGGACTGCTGCGGTGATAACGGTGGCGGAGAAGCTTGTGAACAGGATGCGGTAGTCGCGGTTCATGCCGTCCAGCACATCGCAGGCAGCGCGGCGCCAGATGCAGTTCGGGCGGCCGAAAGCCATCGGCAGCACTTCCTGCTCGTGCGTGGCGTGGTTGACAGAGCTTACCCACAAAAGCGGCTCGCGCCGCACCACTTCCGACTGGCCGCGGGCATCGTTGTGGGTGACCAGCGCGATGTCAAGATTGCCCCGCCTGATGTGCTCGACCAAGCCCGGCGTCGGTTCGCAGATGACGGTCAATTCGACGCGCGGATTGGAGCGGGCGAAGCGGGCCATGATCTCGGGCAGGAAGCGGTCGGCGTAGTCGTCGGGAGTGCCGATGCGAATGGTGCCTTCCAGGCGGCGGTCGTCGAAAGCGGCGAGCGTTTCGCGGTTGAGATAGATCAGCCGGCGCGCATAGGCGAGCAGCTTCTCGCCCTCCTCGGTCAGCTTGTTGGTGCGACCGTCCTTTTCGAACAGCGGCTTGCCGATGCGCTCCTCGAGGCGGCGCATCTGCATCGACACCGCCGACTGGGTGCGATGCACTTCTTCTGCCGCGCGGGTGAAGCTGCCGGTATCGGCAATCGAGATGAATGTCTGCAACTGGTCGAGATCAAGGGGAGCTTTCATCGTCTGACCCATCATCATGATTGATGATAAAGATTAGAAACATTCGTTGGATTAATCAATCGCCCGATGGCAAATAGATAGCGTCCACATGAAGGCATGTGAATCGAACTGACGTTTGGCGACCTCCCGCGCCAGCGACCCGGTTCGTGTGTCCTAAGCTGAAGGAGACTGACATGACCGCGTATGAATTCGCCGCCGAAGCTTCACGCATCTCCACGCGTCCGGCCGTTGCGACGCGCGTGGCTAATGCTGTCGTCAATTTCTACAAAGCATGGAAAAACCGCCGTGCGTTCTATCGTCTTGGCGAGATGTCCGACGCCGAGCTTGCCGATATCGGGCTCACCCGTGCCGATCTTCACGTCGCCATCGATGGTGCATTCGGCACCGATCCGACGGTGAAGCTGCGAGCAATTGCCTCGGATCGTATCGAACGCATCTAGTTTTACTGCAGGCTCCCCCACTCCCCGCCGGTTTCCCTTCCGGCTGCCTGCATGAATGCCCGGTCCTTCGCGGACCGGGCATTTTCGCATTAATCCTTACCTGTTGCGGTCCATGCCGCGCAGGAACTGGTCGAAGACCGATTCAACGCCCTTCTGGTAGTCGTCGCGCTGCTGGCGTCCGGTTTCGAACATCTGGCCGAAAATATCGTCGTAGGGATTCTTTTTGGCCTGACCTTGGGGCGGCGCGCGCCGTTGCGGCTCGGCCTGCTGCTGTTCGCGCTGGCCACCTCCGAACATATCCTGCAGCACCTTGCCCCACGGATTGTCGCCAAGCGGGTTCTGCGGTTGTTGGGCGCGGCCTTGCGGCGCCGACTGGGCACCGCCGCCGAACATGTCCTGCAAGACCTTGCCGAAAGGCGTATCGCCAAGCGGATTGTTGCCGAATGGATTATCCGGCTGTTGCGAGGGCTGCGGCGCGCGCCTTTGCGGGGTCGGCTGCCCGCCGCCCAGGCCCCCGGACTGCTTCATCATCTCCTCGATGATTTGGCCGAGCGGATTGTTGCCGCCGCCGAAGCCGCCGGCCTGCATCTGATTTGTCGATTGCTTGAACAGACCGCCCATGACCATCGAGGCGATGACCGGCAGCATTTGCTGCAACAATTGCTGACCAATGCCGGTCGCTTGGGCTGCCTGCGCCGCGACCGCGCGCGACAATTCCTTCGATCCGAACAGGTGGCCGAGGATTCCATTGCCCTCGTCGACGCCCTGCGGCGAGAAAGCCCGGCTGGCGTCCTCGAAATACTTGGCGTGCTGGCCGGTGGCCATCGCGTTGAGGAAGCCGCCAAGGCCGTAAGGATCGGAGGTGTTGCGCTTCAACCCTTGCGAGAAAGCCGGCAGAAGCGCCTCGACCGCCAAGTCGGCCTGCTGACGCGAAAGGTTGAACTGCCGGGCCAGCATATCCATGCCTTGACCGTTCTGGGCCTGGTTCAGCATGTCAAACAGGTTCAGCATAGTCATCTCCTCGGAAGCGCCACCTGGAGATGAAGCCTAGAATCTTTCGCCCCCCTGTTGAAGCGATTTCCACCAGGGCGCGAACTTAATTCGCAGCATGACTAGTATGCGTATTCCAAGAAAACCGGCTCGATCGAACCGCCCCAGCGGGTGTGGTAAGCGGACAGCATGACCTCGGCGCTGGTGGTGCCGCGGCTGACTACCTCGTCCAGCGTATGCAGGAAGGAGGTTTCGTCATAGCCGTCGCGGTTGAGCTTTGCCCGGTTCTTCAGCCCAAGCCGGGAAATGGCAAGCACTTCACGGGCAAGCTCGCGCAAGGTTGCGTTTCGAATCGGCGCTGAAATACCCATTTCAGGCACGGCGTCGCGCATCGCCAACACCTCCTCGTAGCTCCAGCTCGCGGTGAGGTTTTCGGCCGCATCCAGCGCCTCCTCATCATAGAGCAGGCCCACCCAGAACGCGGGGAGTGCGCAGATACGTCGCCACGGGCCGCCATCGGCACCACGCATTTCGAGAAAGCGTTTCAACCGGACGTCGGGGAAGAGCGTCGAAAGATGGTTTGCCCAGTCACCCATGGTTGGCATGCCGTCCGGGATCTCGTTGCGGGCGGAACCGGCCATGAACTGACGGAAGGTGATGTGCGTCATGTCGCGATATTCGCCTTCGCGGATGACGAAATACATCGGCACGTCGAGCGCCCACTCGACGTAGTCGGAAAAGCCGAAATCAGGCGAGAAGCAAAATTCGAGCATGCCGGCGCGCTGGTTGTCGGTGTCGCGCCAGATATCGCCGCGCCAGCTTTGCATGCCGTTCGGCTTGCCGTTGGTGAATGGCGAATTGGCAAACAGTGCCGTCGACAATGGTTGCAGCTTCAGCGACACCTGCATCTTGCGGCGCATGTCGGCTTCGCTCTCGAAGTCGAGGTTCACCTGGATTGTGCAGGTGCGGTACATCATGTCGAGGCCCTTGGTGCCAACCTTGGGCATGTAGCGCGTCATGATCTCATAGCGCGACTTGGGCATCTTTGGCGTCTCGGCCAGCGTCCATTTCGGGCTGCCACCAAGGCCGAGAAAGCGGATGCCGAGCGGTTCGGCGATCTCGCGGACTTGTGCAAGGTGGGCGTTGCCCTCACGGCAGGTCTGGTGGATGTTTTCCAGCGGCGCCCCTGACAGCTCGAACTGACCACCTGGCTCCAGCGAGATCGCGCCCTGCCCGGTCGGTTCGACAAGGCCGATGATGCGGCCGGCATCGATGATGGGGTCCCAGCCGAGCTTTTCCTGCATGCCTTCCAGAATGGCCCGGATGCCGCGGTCGCTGCCATAGGGAACCGGCGCGTTGCCATCGACATAGAAGGGAAATTTCTCGTGCTCTGTGCCGATGCGCCATTTGTCGCGCGGTTTGCAGCCGGCGTCGAGATAGGCAACGAGTTCGTCCATGCCCTCGATCGGCCTGAAATCTGTAGTGTCGCGCGCCATGAAAACCTCTTCGGGGCGATCGGGGAAAATCGCCGCGCTACTTGGACGATATGTCACTAGCCGATCAAGCAAAAACTATTAAGCGTCGCCTCAAGGAAACTTCACGGAGATGCGTTCTGCGTGCCGACCGCGCGCCGCATAGAGATACCAGCAGCCTCGGTTGCTCGTTGCGCGCAGTCAAACTGTTTGCCTCTCCGGAACCTTGTGAAGCGGTCCGCATTTCGGGATGACGGCATCGGTGCGACGCTTCCAGTCGCGTCTTTCCGGGAAACCGACTATCGTCACGTCTATTGCCGGCGTGACGGCACTGGCGAGAGGGGCTTCGATGGCTGCCACGGACTATGCGCGCGAAAGGCCTGCCCGGAACGGGGCCGGAGCGGCGGACAACACCGATATGATGCGGCCCGCCATACCGACTGCATTCACGTTGGTCGGTGTCACTGCCGTGCTTTATCTCGGGCGCGAAGTCTTCCTGCCTCTGGCCGTTGCCTTCCTGCTGACATTTGCGCTGGCGCCGATTGTTTCGGCGCTGCGCAAGCGCTCTATCCCCAAGATACCCGCCGTCATTCTTACGGTGGCGCTGGCGTTCATGGCGATCGGGCTGTTCTCCTTTGTAGTGGCGACCCAGGTGACGACGCTTGCCCAGAACATTCCAACCTACCAGTACAATATCCTTGAAAAGGTCCGGTCTCTGAAAGAGATGGGCGCCAATGGCGGCATCATCGAACGTTTGAGCGGCGCAGTCGAGCGCGTAGGCGCGGAGTTGGAAAGAGGCACGCAACAACCGAATGCTCCGGCGGCGGAGACGGAAACGCAAAAGCCGATGCCTGTCGAGATCGTGACGCGGCAGACCACCATCGACACGCTTAAGAATGTGATCGTGCCGTTAGCCAGCCCCTTCGCCACGGCCGGCCTCATCATCGTGGTCGTCATCTTCATGCTTCTGGAACGCGAGGATCTGCGCGACCGCTTCATCCGCCTCGTCGGCTACAGCGACCTTCATCGCACCACGGAGGCGTTGCAGGATGCTGGCAAGCGCGTCGGGCGCTACCTGCTGATGCAACTGGTGGTGAACACCAGCTACGCGATACCGGTCGCTATCGGTCTCTGGCTGATCGGCATACCCAACGCGCCGCTATGGGGCCTGCTAGGGCTGGTGCTACGCTTCGTGCCCTATATAGGTCCGGCGATCGCCATGATGCTGCCCTTGCTGCTGGCGCTGGCCATCGCGCCCGGCTGGTCGCTGGTGCTTTGGACGGCCGCGCTGTTCATCGTGATGGAACTCATCATCAACAATATCGTCGAGCCGTGGCTTTACGGGTCGCGCACCGGACTGTCGCCGCTGGCGATCATCGTGTCGGCTATTTTCTGGACGTGGCTGTGGGGGCCGCTAGGCCTGATCCTGTCGACGCCGCTGACCGTGTGCCTTGTCGTGCTCGGACGGCATGTGCCGCAATTCGCTTTCCTTGACGTGCTGTTGGGCAACGAGCCGGTGCTGGAGCCGCATACCAGGCTCTACCAACGCCTGTTGGCCGGCGATCCGGATGAAGCGACGGACAACGCCGAGGAATTCCTAGAGGACCGTTATCTGGTCGATTACTACGACCGGATCGGCATTCCTGCCCTGCTGCTCGGCGAACAGGACCGGCAGCGCGGCGTGATGTCCGATGAGCAACGGCGCAAGCTGGCCGCGAGCGCGCAGGCGCTCGTTTCCAATCTTGAAGAGGTGGCGCAAGAGGAGGAAGATGAGGAGGAAGACGAAGTTTCCTCCAGGGAGGAGCCGGACCTGCTCGACGACCAGGCAGAGGAAGACGAAACGCCCGACCTGCCGGATGGCGAGGGCAGGACGCTGCTTTGCCTCGGCGGGCGCGGCGAGATCGACGATGCCGCCGCCGCCATGCTGACTCAAGTGCTGGAAGTGCAAGGGGCCGTTGCCACCAGCGCAAGCCATGTTGCGCTTGAGCCCGGCAATGTCGGCCTACTGGACCTCAAGAACGCGGATACCGCCGTGGTCATTTTCCTCAATTCGAGATCGGCGGCGCACGCCCGTTACGCGGTGCGCCGGCTGAAGCGGGCCAAGCGCGGGCTGCGTGTCGGCATCTTGCTGCCACGACTGGAGGGCGACGCCGGCGCGCCGCTCACGGCGGAGGCTGTCAATGCCGATTTCGTCGCCACATCTGTTGCCGAAGCTGTGATTTCAGGCCTTGCCGACAAGAAAGCCGTACCTCTGAAGGCCACGGTGAACCGCCTTTCGCGCAAGCACACCAGGCCGAAAACGCCGGCGGCCGTCAGGGCTTAGGTCGTGGACTCATAAATGTGATCGAAATGGCGCCTGGAATGGCAAAAAGATGCAAGGAGAAGCGCGAAGGGCGATGTGGACCATCGGCCGAGCGGTTCGACGCGGCAGCTTGCAGCCGTTCCGGCGTCCTTCGGATGTGGTCCATCTGCCCGGCTATTTTGTCGAAAGAGCTTGAAAATGAATGACATTTCCTGCGCTCTTTCTCCGCGTATCCGAACAGATGACCTCACACCATTTCGACCAGATTTATGAGTCCACGACCTAATGCGCTCTACCAGTCGCCGATGCTGGCCTGGATAACGGCGAGCGCGGCAACCGCCGCCGTGTCGGCGCGCAGGATGCGAGGCCCGAGCGGAATCGCCGTCACGAACGGCAAGGCCCTTAGCATTTTGCGCTCCTCCTCGGAAAAGCCGCCTTCCGGGCCGACCAAAAGGGCAAGCTTGCGCTCTGAAATTTTTTTGAGCGCCGGCATCGGATTATTAGTGGACGCATCTTCATCGCAAAACACCAATCGTCGCCCGGCATCCCAAGTGGCCAGAATGCGTTCGAGCTTTTCAGCTTCGCGCACCTCGGGAATGGCGAGGATGCCGCATTGCTCGGCGGCCTCGACCACGTTGGCCTTCAGCCGGTCGATACCAAACTTCGGCACCTGTATGTGCTGCGTGATGACCGGCTGCAGGACGCCAGCGCCCATCTCGACGGCCTTCTGTACAAGGTAGTCCAGACGTCCCTGTTTCAGTGGCGCAAAGCAATAGACCAGATCGGGTGATGGCGGCTGTGGCCGCTGCAAAATGTCCACGGCCAAGCGCACCGCCTTCTTGGTCTTGCCGGCGACCGAGGCCGACCATTCGCCGTCGCGCCCGTTGAAGAGCAACAGTTCGGCACCGTCGGCAAGGCGCAGCACATGAGCGAGGTAATGGCTCTGCTGCGGATCGGCCTCGAATTCGGCTCCGGCGGAAAGGTCGTTCGGCACGAACAGGCGTTGCAGTCGATAGTTTGCGCGCATGGACCAGACATGCGGCAGCACGAGCGGAGCGTCAAGCGGTTGCGGATGGATGCCAGACAGGCCGGTAGCCTCCGCTAAGCACGGCCAGCGTGGTGGCGGGGGTGAGTAGATGCAGAGGCTGGCAGGACAGGCTGGCAGGAGCGACAGGCTTGTCATAGCCGGCGAATGACCAGCGCTGGGCAGCGCCGTCGCGCAAGGCGTAGCAATCTTTCCCATCGCTTACCATCGCGCCATTCGGCAAGCCGGAAAGCTGGTCATGAGTAATCGGTACGGGCTTGCCTCCCGACGCCAGCCGTTCCCTGTGCAGGCGATGGTCGAGCTGCGGTGCGCGAGGCTCGGCAATCTTGAATGCCTCGCCAAAGCGGCCGACGAAATCCTTCGCCCGCTCGCGGCGGCAGTAGAAGCAGGGACGATGGCCGGCGGCCAGAGCCGTAACCTCGTCGAGAAAAAACAATTCGGTCCAGCCGGCTTTGTCGGGCCTGCCGGGGCCGCCCGGCCGGTTTCGGCCCATCGGAACGCGGCGCACATTACGGAATTCGCATTCGCAGATGATCCAGGCCTTGAGTGCCCAACGCTTCTTCAACAACGTCCTGGTATCGGGGTCGTGAATGATGCCGCGATTGCCGGTGAACAGCCCGCGATCCGGAACGGCCTGGATCGAGCCGAACGGATCAACACGGTTCTGCAGTGGCATAGTGTTTTTCCGATTTCTCCAACTTGCCCATTATTGGCCGATCCGCTGCCGGCATGATAACGGAAGCGCCGTCTTTGTCATCGCATGGTTGAACGGTGAGGTTTCGATGCGGGTGCTGGTCGTCGAGAATTATGAAAATACCGGCCTCGGCCAGGTCGGCGCGGCAATCGCCGAGGTCGGCGGTGAGATCGACCTTTGCAAGCCTTATTGCGGAGGCAAGCTCCCCTTCGATTCCCGCGACCACCATGCGTTGGTAGTGCTTGGCGGTGGCCAGAACGCGCTGGCAGACCAGGCCTATCCTTATTTCCCGGCATTGCTCGACCTGATCCGCGACTTCGAGGCAAGGGACCGCGCCGTGCTCGGTATCTGCCTTGGTAGTCAACTCATCGCGCGGGCCTTCGGTGGTCACAACAGGATCGGCGGATCGACGGAATTCGGCTGGCAGGAAGTGTCGCTGACCGAGGAAGCAAGCGAAGACGGCGTTCTCTGCGATCTACCGGACAGGTTTCCAATCTTCCAATGGCATGACGACACATTTTCGATGCCGCAGGACGCGGTGCGGCTGGCCGCGAGTTCGGTTACCGGCAACCAGGCGTTCCGCATCGGCCGCGCCACTTATGGCTTCCAGTTCCATTTCGAGGCGGACAGGCCGATGGTGCGGCAGTGGAGCGAAAGCTTCGCGGAACTGATCGCCACCAAGCAGCCCGGCTGGGCCGGACGGCTGGACGAAGAGATGGCGCAGCACGGTCCGCAGGCCGACGCCGCAGGACTGGCCATCGCGCGAGCCTGGGTAGCCGCGATCTGAGCAAACGTGGCCTGTTGGCCCGCCGAAGCGGATGTTTTTTCTATCTTGAGCAGGGCACTAGTGACAATTTTGGCACGCCTTGCGGAATCCGCTGTGGATTGAAATTTTCCACCTTGGTTTGTGTCCATCAGTACCGCTAGAAGCCCGCCCGGTATCGCTGCCGGGGCTGGCAATACCGCTGTCACCATTCGGCAACACAAAGCTGGAATGTGGTGTCAGGCGAACTTCCAGTCACGAAACTTTTCAGAAAATTACGCGTTTCAACGAAACGGTAACCTGCCCATGCAAGACCTCCGGAAGGCTCAATCTGAGATGACATCCGTGAAAGCAGCCCTTCTGACCTTCGCCATGCTGTCTGCAATCGTATTCGGTGGCCTTGGCATCTATGCCGCCGACGCGGCCAATGACCACAACGCCGTGGACGGCTACGGCGTGACCGCCGCGCTGCGCTGAGCAACGCCTGCTTTCGTCACTGTCAGGATATTTTTTGACACGCCGTCGACAACGAGCGCGCTGAGCTTTCCTGTGTTGTATGCACCGGTGTCGAGGTTGACGCGGTTCGCCCGCACATCGACCTCCGCGACGGGCGTGTGGCCGTGCACGATGACCTTCGGGTAGAGCGCCGCATGTGCGTGAAACTCGCCGCGTATCCAGATCAGGTCATGCTCAAGCTGATCGGCCAGCGGAATACCGGGCCTGATGCCGGCATGGCAGAAGAAGAAGTCGCCGGCTCCGAACGAACGAGGCAAAGCGCGCAAGCAATCGAGATGCGAGGCGGGCATCGCGTCCAGAAGTGCCGCATGGCCTTCCTGTACGGCGCGTTCCGCGCTTTTGAAAAGCCCTCTGCGCTGCAGGCTGACGCCGTAGGAAAGCGCTGTCTCAATACCGCCGAAAGTCATGAACAGCCCGTTGGGATCGGGGTTTTCCATGAAATCGACGAAGCCGGCGTCGTGGTTGCCGGCCAGCATGACATTACGCGAATCGCGTGCCCTCGCCGCAATCAGAAAATCGAGGACACCCTTCGAATCCGGCCCACGATCGACATAGTCGCCGAGATGGACGATGCGCCAATCCGCCGGCGGATCCGAGGCCAACTCTTCCGCGATATGGCGATGCATGATCTCAAGCAGATCAAGCCGGCCGTGAACATCGCCGATCGCATAGAGGCGCGTGCCTTGCGGAGGCTTCGCCTCGTTGAAGTGGATGCCGGTTTCCGCCACGCGCTCTCCAGGGTCACCGATAAAGAAGGGTCTTGCCGGCGTCCCTTATGTCGCGCTTTCCGCACAACGCCAATGTCGTATCGAGTTCCTTGCGGATGATTTCCAATGTCGTGGTGACGCCCTTTTTGCCACCGGCGCCCAAGCCGTAGAGGAAGGGACGGCCGATGAAAATACCCTTGGCGCCGAGGCAAAGCGCCTTCAGCACATCCTGGCCGGAACGGATGCCACCGTCCATGAACACTTCGAGCTTGTCGCCCACGGCTGTAGCTATGTCTTCCAGAACCGAGATGGAGGACGGCGCGCCGTCGAGCTGGCGGCCGCCATGGTTGGAGACGATAATGGCGTCGGCCCCGGTCTTGGCCGCCATGACGGCATCTTCCTTGTCGAGCACGCCCTTGAGGATCAGCTTGCCGCCCCAGCGCTGCTTGATCCACTCGACGTCGTTCCACGACAGTTGCGGGTCGAACTGCTCGCTGGTCCATGACGACAGCGAGGCGAGGTCGCCAACGCCCTTGGCGTGGCCGACAATGTTGCGGAAGGTATGGCGTCGGGTGCCGAGCATGCCGAGGCACCAGGTCGGCCGCGTCGCCATCTGCCAGATATGCTTGGGCGTAAACTTTGGCGGCGCGGACAGGCCGTTGCGCAAGTCCTTGTGTCGCTGGCCGAGGATCTGCAGGTCGAGGGTAAGAACCAGCGCCGAACACTTCGCCGCCTTGGCGCGGTCGATCAGATTGTAGACGAAGTCCCGGTCGCGCATGACGTAGAGCTGAAACCAGAACGGCTTCTTGGTCACCGAAGCGACGTCCTCTATGGAGCAGATGCTCATCGTCGACAATGTAAACGGCACGCCGAATTCTTCTGCCGCCTGCGCCGCCAGCATCTCGCCATCGGCATGCTGCATGCCGGTCAGGCCGGTCGGGGCCAGTGCAACCGGCATGGAAACTTTCTCGCCGAGCATGGTGGTTTCAAGCGAGCGGTCGGTCATGTCGACCAACACGCGCTGGCGCAGCTTGATCTTGCCGAAATCCTCCTCGTTGGCGCGATAGGTACTTTCGGTCCAGGCGCCGGAATCGGCATAGTCGAAGAACATCTTAGGCACGCGCCGGCGCGCGCGCTGCTTGAGATCGTCGATGGTGAGGATTTCGCCCATGGATGTTCCAATCAAGAAAAAGCGGTGGTGGTTGATATCGGGCCGCCAGGCCTGTCAGGTGTCGTTCGCATCTGAGCGCTGCCGCAACCGGAGCCGCGACACACGTTGCCAATCGCCATGACGTTCCGCCTCATTGGCGGCGCGCTCGACATAGGTGATGTGATCCATCGCGGCTTTTCGGGCAGCGGCCGGGTCGCCGGCCCTGATTGCATCATGAATGTCATGATGCTGCGCCAGAAGTTTCTCGCGCGCGCCGGGCAGCGCGAAAACGGTGAGCCGGTTCTGGAAAACGTCCTCCGACAACAGCCGGTAGCAGGAGCGCAGCGTATGCAGCATGATGATGTTGTGCGCACACTCGCCGACGGCATGATGGAACTCGACATCGACTTGCGCTTCATCGACAAAGTCGCCGCTGCGATGCGCCTCGTCCATGCGGGCGATGATTGCATCGAGAAGGGCGAGGTCGTCAGCGGTGGCGCGTCGTGCGGCGTATTCGGCGGCGACGCCCTCGATCTCGCGGCGATATTCAAGATAGTCCGCGGCGGCCTTGCGATGACTGGAAATCAGCTCGATCACCGGCTTTGAAAATACTTGCCCGATAACGTCGGCGACATGGGTGCCGCCGCCGTGTCGAGTGATGAGAAGCCCGCGCGCCTCAAGCAGTTTCAGCGCATCGCGCAGGATGGGTCGCGACACTTCGAACTGCTTGGCCAGTTCGCGCTCGCCCGGCAAGCGGTCGCCAGTGCGCAGCACGCCTTCCAGAATAAGGATCTCGATCTGCTGCACCACCTCGTCGGCCGTGCGCGAATGTTCGATCCTTGAGAAAATGTCCGTCACCGAAGTGCCCAACGAAAGAGCCTGTGGGGCCTAGCATTAAGCCAACCACCCATACTGGTCAAATAATTTATCCAATTGGGTTTGTTCGACTCGGCTCCGGCTGCGAACGATGTGGCGATGCAGAGCAAGTTCTTGTTTGCGTCGACCGGGGTTTGGCACTAGAGGGACGCGTTGCTTAAAAGCGCCACGACCCAGGGGCTCCATCGTGTCGGACGATCCTTCGAACCTCGAATTCAAGCCGCGCCCGACTGGGTCGGTCATGGGATTTCCGGCGCATGAAGGCAGGCCCGGCGCGCTGGGCGAAGTCCATTCCCGCCCGCACCCTTTGGTCGAAAAGCCGCGCGTGCTGGTGCAGCTCTCCTTCATGACCGAGGGCGGCTCGAGCGTCGACCACGCCGTGCTGTCAGAGCTATCACGCCGCCTTGGCATCGCCGCGCCCGACCGGCAGGCACGCCACCATGCGATGAACTGGGGAAAAGGCACGCTGCGCTGGGAACGCCATACGGAATTCTCGACGTATCTGTGGGAAGGTCCACTGTCCGAGGCCGGTAAGGCTCAGGAGGATTCGCCATTCGGCAACGGCTTTTCGCCGCCCGGAACGGTGATTTCCGGAATAAGACTCGAAATCCGCAAATGGACGCCGGCAAGCGAGAAGCTGATTGCCGGTTTCGACCCGACCAGCCTGTGCTATTCGCTGGTGGAACGCGGCAATGCGGCCATCGTGACCGATTTCCGGCAGGACGGCGACGGCATGACCCGCATTCTGGTGCTGGACCGTGGCCTGACGCCGGCCCGGACCGGCGCGCTGTCGCAAAGGCTGATCGACATCGAGACGTACCGCACGCTTGCCATGCTTGGCTTGCCGCTGGCCCTTTCGCTGTCGGGGCGAGTGCGGCGCATCGAGGACCGGCTGGCGGTGATCACGCGGGAAATGAAGGACGGCGAGACGCGCGACAGCCAGACGCTGCTTGCCGACCTGACCGAACTTGCCGCCGAACTGGAAGCGGATGCGGCCTCCAGTCTCTACCGCTTCGGGGCCAGCCGTGCCTATGACGGCATCGTGCGCGAAAGGCTGGAAGCGCTCGATGAGCAAGCGGTGCCGGGTTATGACACCTGGGGAGGCTTCCTGCAAAGACGCGTCGCTCCGGCCATGCGTACCTGCCGCTCGGTCGAGGAAAGACAGGCCAACCTGTCGCGCAAGCTGACGCGCGCCACCACGCTGTTGCGCACATGGGTCGATGTCGAGGTCGAAAAGCAGAACCGCGACCTGCTCGCCTCGATGAACAACCGCGCCCGCCTGCAACTGCGCCTGCAACAGACGGTCGAGGGCCTGTCGGTCGCGGCCGTTTCCTACTATGTCGTCGGCCTGATCAGCTACCTTGCCAAGGGTGCATCGCTATTCGGCCACGCCTTTGTGCCCGAAGTGATCACCGCCGCTGCCGTGCCGGTGGCATTGCTTTTGGTGTGGTGGGCGGTGCGCCGTATCCGCCATCATCATTCCGAGCACGGCAAGGTCGCCAGCGAGTAGGCATTCCTTTCTTCGCTATCGTCCTCAGCGTCAGATTGACGCTGAGGAATTTCAGGCGCGTCGTGCGCCAAAACTCCACCAAAGCACAATTTGCAAGCAGGCATCCAAACTGGTAAAAGCTTTTTACCAGTAGTGGCGAGGACTACCGATGAGCGGCCTGGCGATGCCGAAACCCGACGCAGCGACACTTGGCCGGCGCGCCGAGATCGTCGCAGACATGCGCATCATCGTTCCGGGCGAGGGCGTGGTCGATACCGTCAACGAAATGCGCGCCTTCGAGAGCGACGGGCTGACTGCCTATCGCCAACTGCCGCTGGTGGTGGTGCTGCCGGAAACGGTGGCACAGGTGTCGCGCATCCTGAAATATTGCAACGAGCGCAACATCCGCGTGGTGCCGCGCGGTTCGGGCACGTCGCTGTCCGGAGGCGCGCTGCCGCTGGAAGACGCGGTACTTCTGGTGATGAGCCGCTTCAACCGCATCCTTGAGATCGATTTTCCTAATCGTACCGTGGTGGCGCAGCCCGGCGTCACCAATCTGGGCATCACCACCGCCGTCGAACAGGAGGACTTTTACTACGCCCCCGATCCATCCTCCCAGATCGCCTGCTCGATCGGCGGCAACGTCGCGGAAAATTCCGGCGGCGTGCATTGTCTGAAGTATGGGCTGACGGCGAACAACGTGCTCGGTATCGAGATGGTGCTGATGGACGGCGAGGTGGTGCGGCTGGGCGGCAAGCATCTCGACAGCGAAGGCTACGATCTCCTTGGCGTCATGACCGGTTCCGAAGGCCTGCTCGGCGTCGTCACCGAAGTCACCGTGCGCATCCTCAAGAAGCCCGAGACGGCACGCGCGCTGTTGATCGCCTTCCAGACCAGCGAGCAGGGCGGCCAGTGCGTTGCCGACATTATCGGCGCCGGCATCATTCCGGGCGGCATGGAGATGATGGACCGCCCGGCGATCCACGCCGCCGAGGACTTCGTCCATGCTGGCTACCCGCTCGATTGCGAAGCGCTTTTGATCGTGGAACTCGACGGCCCCACGGTCGAGGTAGACCACCTGATCGGGTTGGTCGAGAGGATCGCCATCGACAATGGCTCGACCACCTGCCGCATCTCCCAAAGCGAACAGGAGCGGCTGACTTTCTGGGCAGGGCGCAAGGCGGCGTTCCCCGCCGTTGGCCGTATTTCGCCAGACTATTATTGCATGGACGGCACCATTCCGCGCAAGGAACTGCCGAGCGTTCTGGCCGGCATGCGCGAGCTTTCCGAGCAATACGGCCTGCGCGTCGCCAATGTCTTCCATGCCGGCGACGGCAATCTGCATCCGCTGATCCTCTACGATGCCAATATTCCGGGCGAACTGGACAAGGCGGAGGCCTTCGGGTCCGACATCCTGCGGCTGTGCGTCAAGGTCGGCGGCGTACTGACCGGCGAGCATGGCGTCGGCGTCGAGAAGCGCGACCTGATGCCGGACATGTTCAACCAGCTAGACCTCGACCATCAGATGCGGGTCAAATGCGCTTTCGATCCCAACCACCTGCTCAATCCGGGCAAGGTGTTTCCGCAACTGCGCCGTTGCGCCGAGCTTGGCCGCATGCATGTCCATCGCGGACAGGTGGCTTTTCCAGACATTCCGAGGTTCTGAGGGATGACCACCTTCGCTCCAGAGAATGCCGCAGATGTGCTTTCAACCGTGCAATGGGCCGCCGCCGAACAGGCGCCGATGGAGATCATCGGGCACGGCTCGAAGCGCGGCATCGGTCGGCCATCGCAGAGCGAACACACGCTCGACCTGTCGAAGCTCAGCGGCGTTACGCTTTACGAACCGGCTGAACTGGTGCTTTCGGCCAAGACCGGGACGCCGCTTGCCGAGATCGAGGAGCTTTTGGCAAAGAACAACCAGCAGCTTGCCTTCGAGCCGATGGACTATGGGCCGCTGCTCGGGCAAGCGCGCGGCAAGGGCACGATCGGCGGGGTGCTTGCCGCCAACCTTTCCGGCCCACGGCGGCTGAAGGCCGGTGCGGCACGCGACCATATCCTCGGCATCCACGCAGTTTCCGGGCGGGGCGAAGCCTTCAAGTCGGGTGGCCGCGTGGTGAAGAACGTCACCGGCTACGACCTCTCCAAAGTGATGGCCAACAGCTGGGGCACGCTGGCTGTGGCGACCGACGTCACCTTCAAGGTGCTGCCCACGGCGGAAACCGAGACCACGCTTGCGGTACGCGGCCTGCTCGACGACAACGCTGCCGCGGCGATGGCGCTTGCGCTCGGGTCGAGCGCGGAAGTCTCGAGCGCGGCGCACCTGCCTTATCCGGCGGTGACGCGGGTCGCGGGCGGCAAGCTCGGCAGCGATGCCGCGACGCTGCTCAGGGTCGAGGGGTTCGGCCCATCGGTCGCCTACCGCATCAACAAGCTTAAAGACCTGTTGAAGAACGCCGGGCCGCTGGAGGAAATTGCAGGCACCGCCTCTCAGGCATTGTGGCGGGAAGTTCGCGACTGTGTCCCCTTCGCGGATGGCAGCGACACGCCGGTGTGGCGCATTTCGATGGCACCTGCAGATGGTCATCACATGGTGATGGCGCTGCGCATGCAGGCGGCGGTCGAAGCCTTCTACGACTGGCAGGGCGGGTTGATCTGGCTGGCCATGGCCGCCGGCGACCCGGAAGCCGAACTCGTTCGTGCACTGGTGAAAAAGTTCGGCGGCGGCCACGCGACGTTGGTGCGCGCGACACCTGCCTATCGCGCCGCCATTGCCGTGTTCCACCCGCAGCCGCCGGCGTTGGCGGCGCTCTCCGCCCGCCTCAAGGCGGAGTTCGATCCGAACCACATCCTCAATCCGGGCCGCATGATGCCGGGCGGCGCGTCTGATAAAGTCGATGCAACAACCGAAGGAGCATCGGCATGAGCGACACCGGCCCGACTACCCCGCGCAAGACCGACCGCTGGCTGGAGCCCGGCCCGACCAATGCGCAGGTGATCTACTTCCTCTACCTCGCCTGCTTTGTCGTAGGCATCACGGCCATCGTCGGCGTGGTGATGGCCTATATGAACCGCGGCAAGGCCGGCGGCATGATCGAGACCCACTACACTTTCCTGATCCGCACCTTCTGGATCGGGCTTGCCTATGCTCTGATCTCGGCCGTGCTGATCGTAGCTGCAATCGGCGTCGTGCTGATGCTGGCCGTCGCCATCTGGATCATCGCGCGCTGCCTGATCGGATTGCAGGCGCTGCAACGCAACGAACCGATCAAGAACCCGACAAGCTGGTTCCTCGGAACCTGAGACTAACATTTTGCGCAATTCCGGACGGAAAACCGGCTCCCGCTTTTCCTGGAATTGCCCTAGCCAGAGGCACCCGACGTGCAGACCAATTTCTCGCTCGCCCAGCTAGCCGACCCGCATGTCGCGGAAGCGGAGAAGATCCTGCGCGCGTGCGTGCATTGCGGCTTCTGCACGGCGACCTGCCCGACCTATGTCACGCTCGGCAACGAACTCGACAGCCCGCGCGGGCGCATCTACCTGATCAAGGACATGCTGGAAGGGGGACGGGCCGCCGACAAGGAGATCGTCACCCATATCGACCGCTGCCTGTCGTGCCTGGCCTGCATGACGACCTGCCCGTCGGGCGTGCACTATATGCATCTGGTCGACCATGCACGCGCGCATATCGAAAAGACCTATAAGCGCCCGCTGGCGGACCGGCTGATCCGCGCCATGCTTGCCTTCGTGCTGCCTTACCCGACGCGCTTCCGAGCCGCGCTCAAATTGGCAAGGCTCGGCAAACCGTTCGCCGGCCTGTTCGGGAAGGCCGCCGCGCTGAAGCCGCTGGCGGCGATGCTGAAGCTGGCGCCGGCAACGGTGCCGGCTCAGTCTGCGATGGCGAAGCCGGGCACGCATGGACCGAAGGCGGGAATGGCACGGCGCGGGCGCGTCGCCATCCTCACCGGCTGCGCCCAGCCGGTGCTCGACCCCGGCATCAACGAGGCGACGATTTCGCTGCTCAATCGCCTCGGCGTCGAGGTGGTGGTGCCGCAGGGCGAAGGCTGCTGCGGTGCGCTGGTTCATCACATGGGCCGCGAGGACGAGGCACTGGATTTCGCCCGCCGCAACGTCGATACTTGGACGCGCGAGGCCGAGACTGGCGGGCTCGACGCCATCCTCATCACCGCTTCCGGCTGCGGCACGACGATCAAGGACTATGGCTATATGCTGCGGCTCGATCCGGCCTATGCGCAAAAGGCGGCTCGGGTTTCGGCGCTGGCCAAGGATGTGACGGAATATCTCGACACGCTCGACCTGCCGGAGCCGAAGCAAAAGCCCGGAACGGTGGTTGCCTATCATTCGGCCTGCTCGATGCAGCATGGACAGAAGATCATCCGCCAGCCGAAAGCGCTGCTTGCCAAGGCGGGCTTCGTCGTCAAGGAACCGCGCGAGGGGCATTTGTGCTGCGGCTCGGCCGGCACCTACAACATCATGCAGCCGGAGATTTCGACACGCCTGCGCGACCGCAAGGTGAAGAACATCAAGGCGACCGGCGCGGCCGTCGTCGCCACAGGCAATATCGGCTGCATCACCCAGATCGCGTCGGCGGCGGAGTTGCCGGTGGTGCACACCGTCAAGCTGCTCGACTGGGCCTATGGCGGGCCGAAGCCCGAGGAGCTGACGACGCATTGAACTGGGGCTGGCCAAGGTCGTGCTTTATGGTCGCCACGCCCGCTTTCGCGTCTGGCCATTGTCAAAGAACTGACCTCTGATGAGAGGTCGGGAGGACGGGCGGCCGTTCGGTCGCTCGTTTAGTTAAATAGTGCGGCCTTGCGGCCGCCCGTCCGGTGGTCTTGCCTCACCAGGGGAGCAGCACTCACGCTGCAAGGCCCGGTCGAGGCCCGGACTTGGGGGCTCATCACCCAGCCGCACACCGTCATGCGACCAATCCGGCACCGACGCCCTTCCCCGATACCCGGTGCGCACCAGGTCTCCCGCAAGGGCGATGGGAGGGATTATGCGGGAGACGGAGAGGGTGGGGATAAGTGGGGTGCAAGATTTTTGCGGAAGGGAGTGGGATCAATGGGTTGGGAGAAGTGTGGCCGGAATTTGATCCACGCCGGTTAGCTCAGCGCTGCCCCTCACCCTTACCCTCTCCCCGTAAACAGGGAGAGGGGGGCGTCGGCGTTTGCGCTCAACCTCCCATCCCCTCTCGCTTCGCCCGAAAGAGAATTCCAGGATGACGAAGCGGAGGGATGACGCTTCAGCCCACTGCCGTTCAGCCGCGCCGGGCGGCATCGATTGTGGCGACGTCGATCTTCTGCATTTTCATCATCGCGTCGAAGGCGCGCTTGGCCTCGGCACCGCCGGCGGCCATCGCCTCGGTCAAGGTGCGCGGCGTGATCTGCCAGTTGAGGCCCCAGCGATCCTTGCACCAGCCGCACTCGCTTTCCCTGCCGCCGTTTCCGACGATGGCATTCCAGTAGCGGTCGGTTTCTTCCTGGTCGTCGGTGGCGATCTGGAACGAGAAGGACTCGCTTTGCGGGAACGTCGGGCCGCCATTCAATCCGATGCAGGGAATGCCGCAGACAGTGAACTCGACGACCAGCACCTCGCCCTGCTTGTTGGAAGGGTTGTCGCTGGGCGAACGGTGGATCGCGCCGATCTTGGAGTCCGGGAACACGCTGGCATAAAACCGCGCCGCAGCCTCGGCGTCCTTGTCGTACCACAGGCAAATCTGGTTTTTCGGGGCAGGCATGGGCGGGTCTCCTTGGTTGTTGAAACTCGGCATCGTTTAACGGCGCTCGGGCATAGGACGTTCCGTGATGAGCCAAGCCGACATGGTGAGCCGCCGAAAAGGCAGAAAAATTCCGGGACGTAAAAGTGCCAATGGATAGATGATCACTTTTTGTTCCAATTTTCTCTTGGCCTTCCGGCGCGCCCGCGCTACCTCTGGCGCGTGACCGTCAAGCCGCGCCCCACCGACGACAATGCCGAAATCCGCCTGCCCGAACCGTTCCTCAGATGGTTCGCCGCAAAGGGTTGGGCGCCGCGCGCCCACCAGATGGAACTTTTGGCGCGGGCGCAAGCCGGACAGTCGGTGCTGCTGATCGCGCCGACCGGGGCCGGCAAGACGCTGGCCGGCTTCCTGCCGACGCTGACGGAACTGGCCGAGCGACCGAAGCGCAGGCCCGGTGAAGGGCACAGAGGCATCCATACGCTCTACATCTCGCCGTTGAAGGCGCTGGCGGTCGATATTGAACGCAACCTCGGCAAGCCGGTCGAGGAAATCGGCCTGCCGGTCACCATCGAGACGCGCACCGGCGACACGCCGGCCCACAAGCGCCAGCGCCAGAAACTGGTGCCGCCCGACATCCTGCTCACCACGCCCGAGCAACTGGCGTTGCTGATTGCGGCATCCGACGCCAGGCGCTTCTTCGAGGACCTGCGCTACGTCGTCTTCGATGAATTGCATTCGCTGGTCACCTCCAAGCGCGGCCACCTTCTGGCGCTGGGGCTGGCGCGGCTGCGGACCTTTGTGCCGGACCTGCGTACCATTGGCCTTTCGGCGACGGTGGCCGAGCCGGACGAGTTGCGGCGTTGGCTGGTGGGGCAGAGGTCACCGCATGATGCACCCCCCTCTGCCCTGCCGGGCATCTCCCCCTCAGGGGGGGAGATCGGTAGTTTTGACTTAGCAACTCTTCCCAAGACGTCTGCGATTGGCGAAGGTAGGGGAGAAAGAGGGATCTCCCCCCATGAGGGGGAGATGGCCGGCAGGCCAGAGGGGGGTGTTTCAGCTTCATCCGCCAAGAATGGCCAGTTGGCCGGACTCATCACCGTTGCCGGTGGCGCCAAGCCGGAAATCTCCATCCTCGATTCGCGCGAGCGGGTGCCGTGGGCCGGCCATTCTGCGCGCTACGCCATACCCGAGATCTACGAGGCGATCCGGCAGCACAAGACGACGCTCCTCTTTGTCAACACGCGCAGCCAGGCCGAGCTGCTGTTCCAGGAATTGTGGCGGGCGAACGAAGATGCCTTGCCGATTGCGCTGCATCATGGCTCACTCGATGTCGGCCAGCGCCGCCGCGTTGAAAAGGCCATGTCCGACAGTACGCTGAGAGCCATCGTCGCCACCTCGACGCTCGACCTCGGCATCGACTGGGGTGATGTCGATCTCGTCGTCCATGTCGGCGCGCCGAAGGGCGCAAGCCGGCTGGCGCAGCGTATCGGCCGCGCCAACCACCGCATGGACGAGCCATCGAAAGCCGTGCTCATTCCGGCCAACCGCTTCGAGGTGCTGGAATGCCGCGCAGCCCTCGACGCCAATTACATCGGCGCGCAGGACACGCCGCCCTTGCTGGAGGGTGCGCTCGACGTGCTGGCACAGCACATCCTCGGCACCGCATGCGCGGCACCTTTCGATGCCGATCATCTCTATCAGGAAGTGACGAGCGCCGCCCCCTATGCCGGGCTGGATCGGCCGAGCTTCGACCGTGTCGTCGATTTCGTCGCCACTGGCGGCTATGCGCTGAAGAGCTACGAGAGTTACGCCCGCATCCGTAGGACCAAGGAAGGGTTGTGGCGGGTCACCCATCCGCGCATCGCGCAGCAATATCGGCTGAACATAGGCACCATCGTCGAAATGCCGGAACTGAATGTGCGCTATGTGCGGCAAGGCCGGGTGGCGGGCTATGGCGGGCGCGTGCTGGGCAAGGTCGAGGAATATTTCGCCGAGACGCTCAGGCCCGGCGACAACTTCCTGTTTGCCGGCAAGGTGCTGCGCTTCGAGGGCATCCGCGAAAACGAATGTGTCGTCTCCAGCGGCGGCGGCAAGACGCAGATCATCGTGCCTTCCTATGCCGGCGGCAAGTTTCCGCTTTCCACCTATCTCGCCGACCAGGTGCGCGCCATGCTGGCCGATCCCGACCGCTGGCATACGCTGCCCGAACAGGTGGAGGATTGGCTGCGGCTGCAGAAGGAAAAGTCGGTGCTGCCGAAGCGCGGCGACCTTCTGGTCGAGACGTTTCCGCGCGCCGACCGCCACTACATGGTGGCCTACCCCTTCGAGGGCCGGCTGGCGCACCAGACGCTCGGCATGCTTTTGACGCGCCGTCTGGAACGCGCCAATGCGCGGCCGCTCGGCTTCGTCGCCACCGATTATTCGCTGGCCGTGTGGGGACTGGATGACATGGGGGCGCTGTTTGCCGCCGGCAAGCCAACGCTTGGCGCGCTGTTCGACGAGGACATGCTGGGCGACGATCTCGAAGCCTGGCTGAACGACAGCTGGATGCTGAAGCGCATGTTCCGCACCTGTGCCGTCATCGCCGGCCTGATCGAGAAGCGCTTTCCGGGCCAGGAGAAGACCGGGCGGCAGGTGACGGTTTCGGCGGACCTCATTTACGATGTGTTGAGAAGCCACGAGCCGGACCACATCCTGTTGCAGGCGACGCGGGCGGATGCCGCTGCCGGCCTGCTCGATGTCAGCAGACTTGCCGACATGCTCTCGCGTATCCGGGGGCGAATCGTGCATAAGAGGCTGGACCGGATTTCGCCGCTGGCGGTGCCGGTGATGCTGGAGATCGGCAAGGAATCGGTGAACGGTGAAGCCAACGAGACGCTGCTGATGGAGGCGGCCGATCTCGTCGAGGAAGCGATGGGGGCAGGATTGGCAGGCGGTTCGCGATGAACCTGGCGATCAGGACAACGGCAATCCTGCCGGCCGATCTCGTCACGATCGCCGGCGAACGCGCGGTGTGCGATCCGCGCGGCGTGCTCTATTTTCCGGAACTTGCGCTGCTCGCCGTTTCCGACCTCCATCTGGAAAAGGGGTCTTCGCTGGCAAGGCGCGGCGCGCTGATCCCGCCCTATGACACCGCGACGACGCTTGCCCGCCTGCAGGCGGTGATTGCCGACTACGCGCCGCGCATCGTCATCAGCCTCGGCGACAGTTTTCACGATGGCGAAGGCGCAAGCCGCCTGCACGATGGTTTCCGCGAGAGGCTGGAAACGCTGATGGCAGGCCGGGACTGGTTCTGGATTGCCGGCAACCACGATCCGGACGCTCCCGCCGACCTGCCCGGCGAGACGGTCAGGGAACTGGCGATCGCCTCGCTGGTATTCCGGCACGAGCCGTCGAAAGGGCAAGCCGCCGGCGAGGTTGCGGGACATCTGCATCCCTGCGCGCGCATCGTGCAGCGCGGCCGCTCGGTTCGCCGCCGCTGTTTTGCCGGCGATGGCGCGCGCATGATCATGCCTGCCTTCGGCGCTTATACGGGATCGCTGAACGTCCTCGACCGCGCCTATTCAGGTCTGTTCGATTGCGACAGCCTTGTCGCCTACATGATGGGCAAGGACCGGATTTTCGCGCTGCCGGGCTCAATGCTGAGAGCCGGCTAGAGCATTTCCAGCAAAAGTGTGCAGCGGTTTTGCGTTCGGAAATGCGTCGAAACGAAAGACTAGAGCGGTTCCGCCGCTTCTGCTGAAATTGGAACCGCTCTAGTCCTTGCGGAAGACGATGCGGCCGAGCCAGCCCGTGACGATGGCAAGGCCGATCGACATCAGGCCATAGGCGAAGCCGTGATTGTGGGCGAGGCGGAAGACGGCCTGCTCAAAGCCGGACTTGCGGATTTCAAGCTGGGCCGAGCTTTCCTTTACGAACATGCCGTTCTTGAACAGGAAGGCGCGTGCCTTGTGCGTCCCGACCGGGACATCCGGGGCGAGCCTGACGGTTGCGCGGAAGAGGCTCTGCGACAGGAAGCGCACGCCCCCGACATTTTCGCTGTAAAGGCCGATGGCCGCCTTGCGCTCGCGCAATGCCTTGGTGAACTCGGCGATGGTGAACGGGTTCTGGCTGCGGTCGGCGGGCTGCATGTAGATGTTGTTCGCACCGAGCGACAGTTGCTTGTAACTGTTGGGGTCGGTGACGTCCTGGAAGGCACGAGTCGTGGCCACCGAGTAGGAGACCGGGACGTTTTCGAACTGCTCGGATTCAAGGTTCATCCATACGCCAAGGACGCGGTCCTTGCGCCGCACGACGACCGGGCGCGCGGGGCCTTCCAGCACCACGATCACGTCGTAGCGGCCCTGCCGGGAGACTTGCGGGTCGGCGTCCTCGAGCGAGCCGAAGATGGTGAGATCGGCGCCGGTAAATCCGGCGGTTATGGCAACGCTGTCGGTGGAAAGGCCGATCTGGATGCTTTCCTGATGCGGCGATTGCGCAAACACAGGAAAGGCAAACAGCAGTGAAGCAATCAGGACCGAGACACGCCTCATCAGCTCAACCCCGGCGTGCTGAGCGAATAGAGATCTGGCGGCGTCACGAACAGGTCGACGGCAAGGCGTATGGCGACCGCAAGCACCAGCAGCGCCAGGAGCGCGCGCAGTTGCTCGCCGCGCAGCTTCTGGCCCGCCTTGGCGCCGTATTGGGCTCCGGCAACGCCGCCGATCATGAGCAAAAGGGCCAGCATGATGTCGACGGTGTAGTTCGTCGAAGCGTGGATCAGCGTCGTGTAGCCAGAAGTGAAAATGATCTGGAACAATGAGGTGCCAACGACCACGTTGGTCGGCACGCGCAAAAGGTAGATCAGCGCCGGCACCATGATGAAGCCGCCGCCGACGCCCATGATCGAGGACAGGAAGCCGATGGCCGCGCCGAGGACGAGGACGGGTATGACGCTGACGAACAGCTTGGATGTGCGAAAGCGCATCTTCAGCGGCAGGCGGTGGATCCAGTTGTGTTGGCCGGATTTCTTCAGCGTCGGTGCTGCGCCGCTGCGGGTGGCGCGAAGCGCGTTGACGCTTTCAAACAGCATCAGTCCGCCGACGCTGCCCAGCAAGGCCACGTAGAGCAGCGAGATGAACAGGTCGAGCTGGCCAAGCCTGCGCAGCACGGAAAACACATAGACACCGGCTGTCGAGCCGACGATGCCGCCGGCCAACAGCACAAACCCCAGCTTGAAGTCGAGCGTACCTCGCTTCATGTGCGACAGCGCGCCGGAGAAGGACGAGGCGATGACCTGGTTGGCGCCAGTGGCGACCGCGATGGCCGGGGGGATGTTGTAGAAAATCAGCAGCGGGGTGATGAGGAAACCGCCGCCGACGCCGAAAAGGCCCGACAGGAACCCGACCGCCGCGCCCATTGCCAGCAGCACGAACACGTTGACGGATATTTCCGCAATCGGGAGATAGATGCCCACCCGCTCGTCTCGATCACTTGTCGCCCCTCGGCAAAAGCATAGCGCCGAAAAGCTAATCTGTTCTTGCACGATCGCCGCAGCGGGGATTTTACCCGCTACGGTGCTGAAAAAAGAAATATGTCAATCAGTTAACAGGCAAATGTGTGGCAGGGCGTCGCAGAAGCGACGCCGTCTGCACTTATTTGCGCGCAAGAAGCGCGTTTACGAGCTTTTCGTCGACCTCGCCGGTCTGGGCCATGTCGTGGTCGGCCTGGAATGCCATGATGGCCTCCTTGGTCTTGCCGCCTATGACACCATCAGCCGTGCCTGCCGAATAGCCGTTCTTGTTGAGGATCAACTGGATGTTCTGCACCGCCTTCGTCATGTCGACGCTTGCCGTGGTGGTGGGCGCGTCCTGCCAGCCGTCAGGCAACTCAACCGTATTGACCGAAGGATCGAGAGGTTTGGCCGTCCAAAGCTCGGTCGTCGCGCGGGCCTTTTCCAACTGTTCTGGCCGCAGCGTCTTGGCGATCTCGTCGCGCTTGTCGGCGGCGTCCTTGTCTCCCGTTTTGGCGACAAGCGCGAACCATTTGTAGGATTCCTCGAGGTCCTGCTTCATGCCGACGCCTTTCGCCGACAGGATGCCGAGATTGAACTGGCTGTCCTTCACGCCAAGGTCCGCGGCTGCACGGAACCAGCGCGCTGCCGCATCGTTGTCCGCCGTGCCATCGGCACCCATCGCGAGCAGCACGGCAAGATTGTGCATGGCGCTGGCGTTTCCCTGCTGGGCGGCCATTTGATACCACGTCTTGGCCTTGCCGACGTCGCGGGTGACCCCGATCCCCTTCTCGTAGAAATTGCCGATGCGGTATTGCGCCGGCGCAAGGCCTTGCTCAGCCGCCTTTTCATACCACTTCGCGGCGGCCTTCAGGTCTTCCTTGACGCCGCGCGCCTCGGCATAGCGGGAGCCGATCTCGAAAAGCGCCTTGGCATCCCCGTCGGCGGCTGCCTCACGCAGGGCAGGCGTACCGATTTCGTCGGGGATACCGGCAAGTGCCGCGGTGGCGACTGTTTTGGCTTGTGCCATGGGCGTGGCAGATGTCGCCGGCGCGGCAGCCGCGACCTTCGCTGGCGGGGTCAAAGTAGCCGGCGTCTTTGCGGTGGGCTGCACCAGCATTGCCGCACCGCTATCCGTCTTCGCAGGCGTAGCCGCGGCAGTAGCTCTTTCCTCCGGCTTGGCGGTGGCGGCAGTCGTGGTGGCATCCGTGGCCCTGGAGGCGGAAACCGGTGCCGGGTTTGCCTTTGCTGCTGCGGGCTGCGCCACCTGTTGCACTGTCGCCGGTACTGTCGTCTTTTGCGCCACCTGCGCCGGGTCGGACAGGAAGGCCTTGCCGAGCTGAAGGCCTGCGAGTGCAAGCATGATGGCGCCAGCCGCCATCAGGATCGGCTTGCGGCGTGCCTTGAGCAGGTCGCCGATGCGCAACGCCTTGACTGGTCCGCCTATCGTCGATTGCCGCTTCAGGGTCTCCGCTTCCACAGCCGCTGCCTGAGCGGCACGCCGAGCCGCAGCTATGAAATCGGATTTGGCGGCTTCGGTTTCCTGTCGCTTTTCCGGAGTTCCCCGTTCGTCGCGGACCCGCTTCATGATCGCACTGAGATCGGGAGCACCGGAGCCGGGCTCCAGCGGGCGATTGATCAGCGCCGGTTCAAGCTCCTGCTCCGGGTCGAGCCCCGGAAGCTCTGCAACCGGCTCCGAGCCGGCGAGCGCGAGAGCATCGCTGTTCTTGCGGCCCTTGAAGGCGCGAGCGATGCCACCGAAAAGCGATTTTTTGCGACCCTGTTCCTTTTCGCCTGCATTCTGCCCGCCCGCAGCCGCTTTCGCAGCGTCGGCCGCCGCTTCGGCAGGAGTGCGAACCGGTCCGTCGCCGCGCATGACGGCGGCAACGATATCTTCATGCTCGTCGTCTGTTTCCGACAGCGGCAGCGGTTCGTCCAGATCAAGGGTCGGTGCCTCTTGCACCATGATCTTGGCAACGGTCTCGGTTTGCGCCACTTCGTCGGCAATCGGCGTTTCCAGCGAGCTCAAGCGCTCGACAATCTTCAAAAGCGTGTCGTGGATGGCTTCGAAGGTCTTCGAGTTGCGATCGTCCGAGCGCCGTGTCAGCGTCTCGAGGGTCTTCAGGTCCTGTGCGAGACCAGCAACGGCGGCATTTTCCACCGCAGTACCGCTCATTGAGCGGACGGCGCTTTCGGCAGCTTCCCTTGCCGCGTCAAGGATGGAGTCGCGCGTGCCGCTGATGGACTGCTCGATCTGGCTGAGGCGCGGGCTGATGTCATCGAAATCCGGCAACGGTGTTCCCGGTCGCGACAGGTGCGCCGAAAGGCCGGACACTTGCGCTTCAAGGCTGCGGATCAGATCGGGGTCGAGCCCGGCGAACTGAGCCGTCGAACTGTCGAGACGATCCGATATCTCGGTAAGGCGCGATTCCAGGCCGCGAATGGCTTTCTGGCTTGCCGCGTCGTTGGCGCGAGCTTCCAGCCCCTCGGTCAGGATGTTGAAACGGGCGTCGATGGCTTCGATTACGCCGGCGCTGTCGAGCCCGGACGGCGCCAGATGGCCAAGCCGGTCCGCGACTTCATCGAGCCTGCGCTCGAGATCGCGAAACAGGATGTTGCCCTGCTCGATGGCGTCGCCTTGACGCCGCTCCAGCATCGCCGCCAGCACATCGAACCGCTGTTCCAGCCCTTGAACGATACGGTCGGCATCGGGCATGGCCGGGGCACGTTCGATCTTTTCGGCGATCATCGCGATCTGGCCGGTAAGCCGTTCCATCGCTTCTTCCGGCAAATGACTGTGCGAGGCGAGTTCATCGACGCGCTGCGACAGCAGCGTAAGCCGCTCTATGACTTCACCCGCCGGCCTGTCTTCCGACACTTCCTCGATCTGTGCGGCCAGGGCGGCGACACGCTGCTCGATGCGCTCAAGCGCCGACGGGTCGAACGCATTTGCCTGAATGGCGACGGTCGAGGCGAGAATTGCCCTGGAAATTTCATCGAGACGTTCGTCGATGAGGCTGACGGTTTGTCCCGCCTGCCCGCTTTGCTGGGTGGCGAAATGGTCGAGCGCGCCAGCGAGCGTACGGACCTTTTCTTCGAGCGAGCGCAGCGGCAGCGATTCGGGAAGGGTCTCGACAGCATGGCTGATCTGTTCGAGCCGCTCGTTCAACCTGGCGGTGCCCGGATTTTCTTCCGACGCCTGCCGAGTGGCGTTGAAACGCTCTTCGAAAGCAGCCCAGCGGCGATCGAAATCATCCCAGCGCGTATCCACGGCGCGCACGCTTTCGTCGCGGGCCAAGGTGTCGATAGCTGCTTTTACCTGCTCGATCTCGAGCCGGAGCATGCTGATGCTTCTG
The DNA here is from genome assembly GCA_964601795.1 of uncultured Mesorhizobium sp. Classification (GTDB taxonomy): domain Bacteria; phylum Pseudomonadota; class Alphaproteobacteria; order Rhizobiales; family Rhizobiaceae; genus Mesorhizobium. The sequence goes on from CAZROU010000027.1 coordinate 43,030, forward strand.
TCGTCGCTTTTGTCGGCCAGCGCCTGGATGGTGCCTGACAGCCGTTCCAGTTCAAGGCCGAGTTCGGCGCTGTCCCTGGAAGCCTCGTCGGGCTGGCGGACCAGTTCGATATCGCGGCGAAGCGCCTCGAATTCGTGGCGAAGGCCATCCGTCATCTGGTGGCGCAGTTCCTCGCGCAGGCTGCGCAATTCAATGGCGATCTTGCTGACTGCGGCGAGGCTGTCTTCCTGACCGCGGACGCGATCGATGTCGCGTGCGATGGTCTGGTAGTTCGGCCCGAACGTCGAAGCCGCCTGTGGCTCCACGGGCTGCGAGGAGAAGAATGGATCGCGGAATAGACGGCTTTCGTAACGGGGCTGCTCCGTGTCGTCCGGCAGGTGGCTGTCGGTTTCCCGCCGCGAGCGCTCCAGCCGTGCCTCCAGCGCGGCGAGCGAGTGGTTCAACTGTTCCAGCGTGGTATGCGGCTTGCGCTGCCGGCTGGTGTTGAGACTTTCGAGATAGGACCGTTTGTTGCTCATCGCGACGCCCATTTCTGGAAGTGGCTGGCACGGAGCCAGATTCCCCTCAAATATTCCGTCGGCGACGAATGCGGCCGTCCCTATGCCATACGGCAGAAGCACCGGCTTCCCGGGCCAGGCCCACGCTTCGAAAAACCGTGAAAACTTCGCTACAGGATAACCACGGCGAACCGACATGCGCACAATTCGCCCAACGTGGTAAACAAGATGTTAATCAAACTTAAGAAGCTTAACCTTTATTGAGAAAATCCTTAGATCGGCCGCGCGCGGCATCGCGATCGAACGGCGTCACGACCCTCTTGAATTTTTCCGCCAATGCAAGTAGAGGCTTACGTAAACGTAAGCGGAATTGCGATACGCCGCTTTTAATGGAAAGTTGAAACCAGAACCGGAAGTTGAAACGCGCTTCCGCGTACGCGGCAGGCCCTGCGAGCGCCGTGCCGCAACCCAGGAAAACCCAATGATGAAATCGATGCAGGCCGTCGACACGGCGGCCTTTCAAAATGACGTTCTGAACCATCCGGCCGGCGAGCTGGCGCGTATCGGAGAAATGGCCAAGCAATTCGGCGTGACGCTGCGCACCTTGCGCTTCTATGAGGACAAGGGCCTCATCAGCCCGCTGCGCGATGGTGCGACAAGGCTTTATACGCACCGCGACAAGGCGCGGCTGAAGCTCATCCTGCTCGGCCGCAAGGTCGGCTTCTCCCTGCGCGACGTCAAGCAGCTCATGGACCTTTACGATCCGTCCGGCGCCAACATCAAGCAACTCAAGGTGGCGTTGGACAAGTCGGACAAGCAGTTGGCGCGCCTGCACAAGCAGCGTGCGCTTCTCGACGAAGCCATCAACGAGCTCAGCAATACGATGGCCGACATCCGCCGCATGCTGGCCGAGCGGTCGGCGGCACCGTCGGGCACCGCCAACTAAGGCCGGATTTCCAGCCAAGGAATTATTGATGTTTGCGGCTCGATGAGCGCGGCTGGGGGGCGTCATCGGGCCGTTGCTGCTTCCTGGCATGGTTGCATCGGCGAGGATTCCTCTCAAAATGACGTGAGGCGAATGCCCGGAATCTTGCCGGGCATCCAAAATTTGCCGCAGGTCAAATATTGACGTTTACGCAAACGTCAATATTTGGTAGAGGGACGCATCGCCGGACCAGTTGCGACCTGACGCGGTCGGACATTGGCGGCACAGGGGCTGGAGGAAAGACAGGATGCCGATCTATCATGCGCCGGTTCAGGACACGCTGTACCTGCTGAACGACGTGCTGGGCTACGGGCGCTATTCGAACCTGCCCGGCTTTGCCGACGCCTCGCCCGACGTGCTCGAAGCGATCCTCGCCGAAGGGGCTAAGCTTGCCGAAAATGTCATGCAGCCGGTCAACCGGATTGGCGACATGGAAGGCTGCGAGCGTCATGACGATGGGTCGGTGACCACGCCCAAGGGCTTCAAGGAAGCCTTCGACCAGTATCGCGACGGCGGCTGGATGGGCCTTGCAGCGCCGGCCGAATTCGGCGGCCAGGGCCTGCCCTATACGGTGCACACGGCGGTCGGCGAATTCCTCTCCTCCGCCAACATGGCGCTGATGATGTATCCGGGCCTGACGCAAGGCGCGATCGCGGCCATCGTGGTCCATGGCAGCGACGAGCAGAAGGCGACCTTCCTGCCCAAGATGATCGAAGGCGCATGGACCGGCACCATGAACCTGACCGAGCCGCATTGCGGCACCGACCTCGGCCTGCTGCGCACCAGGGCGGTGCCGAACGGCGACGGCACCTACCGGATTTCCGGCCAGAAGATTTTTATCTCCGCCGGCGAGCACGACATGTCGGACAACATCGTCCATCTCGTTCTGGCCCGCATCGAAGGCGCACCGGAGGGCGTGAAGGGCATTTCGCTGTTCATCGTGCCGAAGTTCAAGCTGGACGCATCTGGCAATCCCGGCGATCGCAACGCGGTTTCATGCGGCTCGATCGAGGAGAAGATGGGCATTCACGGCAACGCCACATGCGTCATGAATTATGACGAGGCCGAAGGCACCTTGCTCGGCGAGGAGAACGGCGGCCTCAAGGCGATGTTCGTGATGATGAACGAGGCGCGTCTGGGTGTCGGCCTGCAGGGGCTTTCGCTGTCGGAAGTTGCCTACCAGAACGCCGTGAATTACGCTAGGGAGCGCCTGCAGGGCCGCTCTCTGACCGGGCCGAAGAACAAGGACGGCAGAGCCGATCCGATCATCGTCCACCCCGATGTCCGCCGCAACCTGATGACGATGAAGGCGTTCAACGAAGCTGGTCGCGCGCTGTTGTTGTGGACGGCGTTGAATTCGGATGTCGCGCACCGTTCCGCTGACGACAAGGATCGCCAGGCAGCCGACGATCAGCTGAGCCTGATGACGCCGATCGTGAAGGGCGTGTTGACCGACAAGGGCTTCGACCATGCGGTCATGGCGCAGCAGGTCTTCGGCGGCCACGGCTATATCGAAGAGCACGGCATGAGCCAGTTCGTGCGCGATGCCCGCATCGCCATGATCTACGAAGGGGCCAACGGCATCCAGGCGCTCGATCTGGTCGGCCGCAAGCTGGCGCAGAACGGCGGCCGCGCCGTGCAGGCCTTCTTCAAGGAGGTCGGCGACTTCTGCGAGGAAAACCGTGGCGACGAAAAGCTGGCCCCGTTCACCAAGGCGCTCAAGAAGGGTCTCAACGACCTGCAGGCTGCCACCATGTGGTTGATGCAGAATGCCATGCAGAAGCCGGACAATGCCGGCGCGGCCTCGACCGACTACCTGCATCTGTTCGGGCTGGTGGCGCTGGGCTACATGTGGGGCCGCATGGTCAAGGTCTCGCAGTCCAAGCTTGGCGAAACCGCCGACGGCGTGGCATCCTTCCATGAGAACAAGATTGTCACCGGCCGCTACTTCATGGAGCGCGTCATGCCGGAAACGGCGGCGCATCTCGCCCGCATTTCTTCCGGTGCGGATACCATGATGGCGTTGCCGGCTGAGGCGTTTTGATCGGGTAGACATTTTCAGGAGCAGCTTGCCTTGGCCAACCCGTCGGAAATCCTGTCCCTGCCGAAACCTGACTGGGTAAGTGAAGACGTCGCCATGCTCTACGACATGGCGAACCGCTTCATGGCGGACGAGATTGCGCCGCATTACGACACCTACGAGAAGAACGAGGTCGTCGACCGCTCCGCCTGGAAAAAGGCCGGCGAAGCAGGACTTCTCTGCGCTTCCATGCCGGAACAATATGGCGGTGCCGGCGGAACCTTTGCGCATGAAAGCGCGATCATCGAGGCGATCGGCCATGTCGGCGTCGATGGCTTCGGCATCGGCCTGCACAACGCCATCGTGACGCCCTACATCCTTCACTACGGCTCGGAAGAGCAGAAGAAGAAATGGCTGCCGCGCCTGGCAAGCGGCGAACTGATCGGCGCGATTGCCATGACGGAGCCGGGCGCGGGTTCGGACCTGCAAGGTATCAAGACGCGCGCGGAGCGGGACGGCAACCAATACCGCATCAACGGCTCCAAGACCTTCATCACCAATGGCCAGCTGGCCAATCTCTTTGTCGTTGTCACCAAGACCGATCCGGCCAAGGGCGCCAAAGGCACGTCGCTCATCGTCGTCGAGACCGACGAGGTCGAGGGTTTCGAGCGCGGGCGCAACCTCGACAAGATCGGGCTGAAGGCCAACGACACGTCCGAACTGTTCTTCAACGACGTGCGCGTGCCGACCGCCAATCTGCTCGGGAACGACGAAGGCCAGGGCTTCGTCCAGCTGATGCAGCAATTGCCGCAGGAACGTCTGATGATCGGCACGACGGCAATTGCCATGGCGGAACGCGCGCTTGCGCTCACCATCGACTACGTCAAGGAACGCAAGGCCTTCGGTCAGAAGATCATCGATTTCCAGAATACCCAGTTCAAGCTGGCCGAACTCAAGACCGAAATTACCATCGGCAGGGTTTTTTACAACGACTGCGTGAAACGGCACATCGCCGGCGGCCTCGATCCTGCTACAGCTTCGATGGCGAAATACTGGTTGTCCGATCTTCAGGGCAAGGTCATGGACGAGTGCCTGCAACTGCACGGCGGCTACGGCTACATGAACGAATATCCGATTGCGCGAATGTGGCGCGATGCCCGCGTGCAGCGCATCTATGGCGGCACCAACGAAATCATGAAGCTTTTGATCGGGCGCTCGCTGTGAGCAGCCGGGTCCACAAAACAGGGAGCTGAAAAATGGCAGAAGCTTATGTCTATGACGCCGTGCGCACGCCGCGTGGCCGTGGCAAGAAGGATGGGGCGCTGCACGAGGTGCCGGCGGTGCGCCTGGCGGCGAAGACGCTGGAAGCCATCCGCGACCGCAACGACATGGATACCGGAACGGTCGACGACATCATTTTTGGCTGCGTCGATCCGGTTGGCGAAGCCGGCGCGGTGATCCCGCGCGCCGCCGCCTTTGAAGCCGGCTACGACGACAAGGCGCCCGGCATGCAGATCTCCCGCTTCTGCGCCTCCGGCCTCGATGCCATCAATTTCGGCGCGGCCAAGATCGCGCAGGGCGCCGACGACATCGTCATTGCCGGCGGCGTGGAATCGATGAGCCGCGTCGGCATGGGTGCCGCCGGCGGCGCATGGTTCATGGACCCGTCGGTGGGCTTGCCGGGCTGGTTCGTGCCGCAGGGCATTTCGGCCGATCTCATCGCCACCAAATACGGGTTCTCCCGCGACGACGTCGATGCCTATGCCGTGGAGAGCCAGAAACGCGCCGCGCACGCCTGGGACAAGGGCTGGTTCAAGAACTCGGTCATTCCGATCAAGGACCAGAATGGCCTGACCATCCTCGACCGCGACGAACATATGCGCCCCTCGACCGACATGCAGTCGCTGGCCGCGCTCAATCCCTCCTTCGTCATGCCGGGTGAAATGGGCGGCTTCGATGCCGTCGCCGTACAGAAGCATCCGGAGATCGAGGAGGTGAACCACGTCCACCATGCCGGCAATTCGTCCGGCATCGTCGATGGGGCGGCTGCCGTGCTGCTGGGCTCCAAGAAAGCCGGCAAGATGCTGGGCATGAAGCCGCGTGCTCGTATCCGCGCCTTCGCCAATATCGGCTCAGAACCGGTGCTGATGCTGACCGGGCCGGTCGACGTGACGGAAAAGCTTTTGAAGCGCGCCGGGATGAAGATCTCGGACATCGACCTTTTCGAACTCAACGAGGCCTTTGCCTCGGTGGTGCTGCGCTACATGCAGGCTTTCGACATTGCGCACGACAAGATCAACGTGAATGGCGGCGCGATCGCCATGGGCCATCCGTTGGGGGCCACCGGTGCGATGATCTTCGGAACGGTGCTGGATGAGCTTGAAAGGCGCAACCTCAACACCGCTCTGGTGACCTTGTGCATCGGTGCCGGCATGGGCACCGCCACCATCATCGAACGCGTCTGATCGGAGGCGGAACAATGACCTACAAGAACTTCACGCTGGAAACCGACGCCGACGGCATTGCCCTGATCACCTGGGACATGCCCGACCGTTCGATGAACGTGTTCACCGAAGAGGTGATGCGCGAATTGAACACCATCGTTGACCGGGTGACCGGCGAGGCCGGCATCAAGGGCGCGGTGATCACGTCGGGCAAGGACACCTTCTCTGGCGGCGCGGACATCACCATGCTGCAGACGATGTTGAAAACCTACGCCAAGGAAAAGGCCGGCAACGTCGAGAAGGCAACGCAGAAGCTGTTCGAGACGGCTGGCTACATGACCGGCCTGTTCCGCAAGCTCGAAACCTGCGGCAAGCCATGGGTTTCCGCCATCAACGGAACCTGCATGGGCGGAGCTTTCGAGCTTTCGCTCGCCTGCCATGGCCGGGTCGCTGCCAACTCAGACAAGGTCAAGATGGCGCTGCCCGAGGTGAAAATCGGCATTTTCCCCGGTGCCGGCGGAACCCAGCGCGTGCCGCGCTTGGCCGACACGCAGGCTGCGCTGCAGATGCTGACATCCGGCCAGACGCTGACGCCGCAGAAGGCCAAGGGCATGGGGCTTGTCCATGAAGTTGCTGAGCCGGCCAAGCTGGTCGAGACGGCAAAGGCGATGATCAAGAACGGCCTCAGCGCCGTTGCGCCCTGGGACCAGAAGGGTTTCAAGATCCCCGGCGGACCGGTTTACTCGATGGCCGGCGCAAATCTGTGGCCACCGGCAATCGCCATCCTGCGCCGCGAAACTTATGGCAACTATCCGGCGGCTTCGGCGATCCTGAAATGCGTCTATGAAGGCCTTTTGGTGCCGTTCGATACGGCGCTGCGCATCGAACAGCGCTATTTCACCGAGATCATGCAGACCAAGGAAGCGGCGGCGATGATCCGCTCGCTGTTTGTCTCGCTGCAGGAGTTGAACAAGGGCGCGCGGCGGCCGGAAGGCGTGCCGGACACCAAGTTCAAGAAAATCGGCATCCTGGGCGCAGGCTTCATGGGTGCGGGCATTGCCCATGTCACCGCCAAGGCCGGCATTCCGGTGGTGTTGCTCGACCGCGATACCGCATCGGCGGAAAAGGGCAAGGCGCATTCTGCCGAGTTGATGGACGGGCTGATCAAGAAGGGTCGGGCCAAGCCGGAGGACAAGGAAAAGCTGTTGTCGCTGATCACGCCGACCGCAAGCTATGCGGACCTGGCCGGCTGCGATCTTGTCGTCGAGGCGGTGTTCGAGGATTCGGCGGTGAAGAAGAGCGCCACCGAGCAGGCGGAAGCGGTGTTGAAGCCATCGGCGGTGTTTGCCTCCAATACTTCGACCATTCCGATTACGGCCCTTGCGAAAAACTCGGCGCGTCCGAAGAATTTCGTCGGCATCCATTTCTTCTCGCCGGTCGACAAGATGATGCTGGTCGAGATCATTCTCGGCAAGAAGACGGGCGACAAGGCGCTGGCGACGGCAATAGACTTCGTCCGCGCCATCAAGAAGACGCCGATCGTGGTTAACGACACGCGCGGTTTCTACGTCAATCGCTGCGTGCTGCGCTACATGTCGGAAGCCTACAAGATGCTGATCGAGGGCGTGCCGGCACCGATGATCGAGAATGCCGCCAAGGCGGCCGGCATGCCGGTCGGGCCTCTGGCGCTGACGGACGAGACGGCTGTCGATCTCGCCCAGAAGATCATGAAGCAGACCATCCGCGACCTTGGCGAGAATGCGGTGGACCCGAAGCAGATGGCGCTGATCAACACCATGGTCGACACCCACCAGCGCTTTGGCCGCAAGAACGGCAAGGGCTTTTACGATTACCCCGCCAAGCCGGCCAAGAAGAAGCTGTGGCCGGGCCTCAAGGACCTTTATCCTCAAAAGAAGGCTGAAGACGTCGATTTCGAGGAGCTGAAGCAGCGCCTTTTGACGGTGATTGCGCTGGAAGCGGCGCGCGTCATGGAAGAAAAGATCGTCGTCGATCCGCGTGAGGCCGATGTCGGCTCGATCCTGGCGTTCGGCTTCGCGCCGTACACTGGTGGCGCGCTGTCCTACATCGACGGCATTGGCGTGAAGGAGTTCGTCCAAACAGCCAAGCGGTTGCAGAAGAAGTACGGCGCGGATTTCAAGGCGCCCAAGCTGCTGCTCGATATGGCCAAAAAGGGCGAGACCTTCTATCAGCGCTTCAATCCCTATGGCGGGGAGCGGGCGAAGAAGGCCGCCTGACCAGCCGATATGTATGTCTGGGCGCGACTGGCGCGGATAGTGGCCACGGCACGAAGCCGTGGCGTTTATGTCCCCGGCGAGGAAGGCCGTCTGGCTTTCCGCTGCCTGCCGAGCGATATCGACGCCAACCTGCATCTCAACAATGCACGCTACATGATGTTCGCTGACCTTGGCCGTATCGACATTTTCGTGCGCGCCGGCCTGCTTGGCGTGGCGCGCAAGCGAAAGTGGGCGCCGATGCTGGGCGGCCTGCAGGTCGTCTACGCACGCGAGATCAGGCTTTGGCAGCGTTTCGAGGTGTTGTCGTCGATCCAAGGCTGGGAAGGAACGCAGGTCATCGGCAAGCACCGTTTCATTCTCGAAAACGGCGAGGTCGCTGCAACGGTGATGACGACTGCCGGCGTGTACGACCGTTCCCAGCGCTGTTTTGTGGCGATCGACGAGGTTGTCGCGGCGCTTGGGCATGAGGTCGCACCGCGCCCTTTGACCGATATCGAGCAGGCTTTCTTGAGATCGCATCGGATGCTGCGCACCGAAACGAAAGCTACTTTTACCGAATAGGGGGCACGGCTCGTTCGTGCTGGCGTGACCCGATCCGGCCAAGGTGGACAACCAGCCCCACCGGGACTACAACGAAACTAAAGGTATTTTTTCCTGTCCAGGGAGAGCCCCATGCTCTCGCATGACCGTGTTTGGGCTGCCATTGACGCGCTCGCGGAGCGCTATTCGCTGTCGGCATCGGGCCTTGCCCGCCGTGCGGGGCTGGATTCGACGGCTTTCAACAAGTCGAAGCGCCTGTCGTCGGACGGTCGCCCGCGCTGGCCTTCGACGGAATCGCTCGCCAAGATCATGGAAGCCACCGGGGCGTCGCTCGATGAATTCATGAGCCTGCTTGGCACGCGGGCGCAGGCGGATGCGCTGCCGGCGCAGCGCCCCAGCGTGCCGCTGGTGGGCTTTGCCCAGGCGGGTGCGGGCGGCTTCTTCGACGATGCCGGTTTTCCGGTCGGCCACGGCTGGGATCTTGTCGAATTGCCGGTACAATCGACGGCGGCGTCCTATGCGCTGAAGGTGCAGGGCGATTCCATGCTGCCGCTTTACCGCAATGGCGATGTGCTGATCGTGGAGCCCGGCGCGCGTGTCCACAAGGGCGATCGCGTCGTCGTCAAGACGACGGCCGGCGAGGTGATGGCCAAGGTATTGAGCCGACAGACGGAGAAATCGATCCTTCTCGTTTCGTTGAACCCGGAACATCCGAATCGCGACATTCCTGCTCACGAGATCGAATGGGTGGCGCGGATCGTCTGGGCGAGCCAGTAGCGCCCGGTATGCGACCGCTGCACGCAGGATTTGCAGCCCTGAGCGTCTTGGCGACGAGCGCGCTGATAGTTGCCGGCGGGCGGGTGGTGGTTCCGTCGCCGATTGAACAGGAGCCTTCCACGATTGAGGAGGTTTCGGCGGGGACTTCTTCGACCGTTGCGAACCCGCCATCGACCGGATCTGATTCGGCATCCGCAAAGTCCCGGTCGATCGACCCGCTCGTGGTCGCGCCACCGCAGCTTGATGGCGTGGAGCTGGAGCGCGTTGCGCCACGCGAGCCGCTGAGCGACCTGGCATTGGCCGAGCCGCCCAAGCCGAAGCTTTCCGGCGACTGGAAGGGTACGACGCTGTTTCGGCCCTTTGCCTCGTCGGCTGGCATGGTTGCCGCGCAACGCTATTCGGTCACCATCGCCGGCATCGATGTTGTGAAGAGCGACGAAACCTGCCTCGACAATGGCAAGGCATGGACCTGCGGCGCGCACGCGCTTGGCGCGTTCCGGGCCTTCCTGCGCGGACTGGCGGTCGTCTGCGCCATTCCCGCTGACAGGGATCGCGGCGAATTCACCGTTCGGTGCAGGTCTGGCAAGAAGGACGTCGGCGAATGGCTGGTCGAAAACGGCTGGGCGCGCGCTGAGAAGGGCAGTCCTTACGAGGAGGCCGGCGAAAAGGCGCGCAGCCTGCGCAAAGGGATCTACGGTGCGGCACCGGAGACTGCCGACGTCCCGCCGCTGACGGGAAGCGCCGGTACGGCCCCGCAGACGCCGGACAGCATTATCGACCTGTCCGGCGAGGAGCTTACGCCGCCAGTTGCCCTGCCAGAGCCTGCGCAATGAGCGCGCGGGTTTCGGCGATGCCGTAGAGCGCGGCGAACGAGCCTAAGCGCGGGCCACGTTCCTGGCCGATCAGCACCTGGTAGATCATCTGGAAGAAGGCGACCGAAACGCCGGGGCCGCCTTCGGGGCTTTGCTTGGTGTGATCCTGATAGCGCTCGATCTTGCGGGCGACATTGAGCGTGGCGGTCTGGATCGCTTCGCCGCCGGCATCCGCCGGCAATGCGGCCAGTGCGTCCGACAGCCTGGCAAGCGCGTCGCGCTCAACGTCGTCGGGAGCGCGGTAGACCTTCGACGGCTTCACGAAGTCCTCGAAATAGCGGATCGCGTAACCCGTCAGGCGGTCCAGTTCGGGGTTCTTTTCAGGCGACACGCCGGGCGCATAGCGCGATATGAAGCCCCACAGGACATCCTTGTTCTGGGCGTTGGAGGCACTGACCAGATTGAGCAGCAGCGAGAATGGCACGGCGAGATCGATGGCCGGCGGGTTGCCGCTGTGCATGTGCCAGACCGGATTGCCGAGCCGGTTCTTCCAGTCCTGCCTCGGATAGGCCGACAGGAAGGTGTAATATTCCTCGACGGCGCGCGGGATGACGTCGAAATAGAGTTTCTTCGCCACCCTCGGCTTCTGGTACATATAGAGGCCGAGGCTCTCGGTCGGCGCATAGGTCAGCCACTCGTCGATGGTCAGCCCATTGCCCTTCGACTTCGATATCTTCTGGCCGTGCTCATCGAGGAACAGTTCATAGACGAAGTGTTCGGGCGCACGGCCGCCGAGGATCTCACAGATGCGGTCATAGATCGGCGCGTTGGTCTGGTGGTCCTTGCCGAACATCTCGAAATCGACGCCGAGCGCTGCCCAGCGCATACCGAAATCGGGCTTCCACTGCATCTTCACCTTGCCGCCGGTGACGGGAAGCGTGGTTTCGGTGCCGTCCTCGTCGTCAAAGGTGATGGTGCCTTCCTTGGCATCGACATGCTTCATCGGCACGTAGAGCACCCTGCCGGTCTTTGGCGAGATCGGCAGGAACGGGCTGTAGGTTGCCTGCCGCTCCTCGCCCAGAGTCGGCAGCATCACCTTCATGATGGCGTCGTAGCGTGCCGCCGCGCGCAGCAGCACTTCATCGAAGCGGCCCGCCTTGTAGTAGTCGGTCGCGCTGGCGAACTCGTAGTCGAAGCCGAAAGTGTCGAGAAAGCGGCGCAGCATCGCGTTGTTGTGATGGCCGAAGCTTTCGTAGTCGCCGCCGAAGGGATTGGGCACCGAGGTCAGCGGCATGTGCAGATAGGGTTCCAGGAACGCCTTGTCCGGCACGTTGTCGGGTATCTTGCGCATCCCGTCCATATCGTCGGAGAAGCACAGGAGCCGCGTTTTCACCTTGTCTTGCGTGAGGATGCGGAAGGCGTGGCGCACCATGGTCGTGCGCGCGACTTCGCCGAACGTGCCGATATGCGGCAGGCCTGACGGGCCGTAGCCTGTCTCGAACAGGACGGTGTCCGGAAGCCCGCTTTTTGCGTAGCGGGCGATGATTTTCTTGGCTTCCTCGAACGGCCAGGCTTTGCTCTCCGCGGCAGCGGAAAGAAGTTCCGGGTTGAGATCGAGGATGCCTGTTCCGGCCATTTTTATGGTCCTGCTAGAGCCGCCGGCCAAGTTGCCGGCGCGCCTGCTCTATGCGGGCAGCGCTGCAAGGTCAAATTTTTCGATGGATTTTGGTTGCAGGCGGCGGAATTGCCAGCGTGGCCGCGGCCCTGCCGCGTATCCAGGCTGGCATTCCAGACGTCTTATGCCAGGCCTTCTTCGCGCAGGCTCTTCTGGACCGCAGGCCGTGCGGCGACCGTGCCGAGGAAGCGTTGCACATTGGCAAAACCGGAAAGGTCGAGGCCGACATGCTTTGCCCAGCCGAGCACGGTCCAGAGATAGGCATCGGCCACGCTGAACACGTCGCCCATCAGATAGGAACGGTCGGCAAGGCGCGAATCGAGAAACTTGACGCGCTTGGTCAGGTGTTCCTTGTTGATAGCCTTGGTTTCCTCGGGCGTGTTCGGTCGAAACAGCGGGGAGAAGCCCTTGTGGAGTTCGGTCGCGACGAAATTCAGCCATTGCTGGACCCGATAGCGGTTCATTTCGCCCGATGCCGGTATCAAGCCGCTATCGGGCTTGCGGTCGGCGAGGTATTGCATGACCACTGAAGCCTCGGTCAGCGTTTCTCCGTCGTCGAGAACGAGCGCCGGCACGTAACCATTGGGATTTGTGGCCAGATAGTCCTGTTTTGCCTCGGTCGTCTTGCTGGCGCCGTCGACCTTGACCAGTTCCAGATCGATGCCGGCCTCGTTGGCAACGATATGGGGGGCCAGTGAGCAGGCGCCGGGCATGTAGAAAAGCTTCATTTCAGGGATGCTCCATCAGATTGATCGGCATCCTTTCACATACACGCCCTTCAAGCTCAAATCCCATTCCGGTGAACACAGCGTCGTCTTAAACGTACTGCCACTTTGTTCCTCGTAACTGAAGCGGAGAACGCTTGCACGCCGCGCGGCCTGTTCTTATATACGCCGCACAACCGTGCCCGGCCGCGTAATCTGCGGGTGTGTGCGGAATTTCTGTGAACAGGGGCTTTCGCCGGAACGCCTGACAGGGTCCTTGAAAGCCTGCTTAGTGGAGAGACTGAACCAATGGCAAAAGTAATCGGCATCGACCTCGGAACGACCAATTCCTGCGTCGCCGTCATGGATGGCAAGGACGCCAAGGTTATCGAAAATGCGGAAGGCGCACGCACCACGCCTTCGATCGTCGCTTTCAGCGGCGATGGCGAGCGCCTGGTTGGCCAGCCGGCCAAACGGCAGGCGGTCACCAATCCTGAAAACACCGTCTTCGCGGTCAAGCGCCTGATCGGCCGCCGCTATGACGATCCGGTCACCGCCAAGGACAAGGATCTTGTCCCTTACAAAATCGTCAAGGGCGACAATGGCGACGCCTGGGTGGAAGCCGGCGGCAAGAAGCAGTCGCCGTCGCAGATTTCGGCGATGATCCTGCAGAAGATGAGGGAGACGGCGGAAGCCTATCTCGGCGAGAAGGTCGAAAAGGCGGTCATCACCGTTCCGGCCTATTTCAACGACGCCCAGCGCCAGGCCACCAAGGACGCCGGCAAGATCGCCGGTCTTGAAGTGCTGCGCATCATCAACGAACCGACTGCTGCGGCCCTTGCCTACGGCCTCGACAAGAAAGAGGGCAAGACCATTGCCGTTTATGACCTTGGCGGCGGCACCTTCGATATCTCCGTGCTGGAGATCGGCGACGGCGTGTTCGAGGTGAAGTCGACCAACGGCGACACCTTCCTCGGCGGCGAGGACTTCGACATGCGCCTGGTCGAATATCTGGCGGCCGAATTCAAGAAGGAACAGGGCATCGACCTGAAGAACGACAAGCTCGCCCTTCAGCGTCTCAAGGAAGCTGCGGAAAAGGCCAAGATCGAGCTGTCGTCGACGACGCAGACCGAGATCAACCTGCCCTTCATCACTGCCGATGCGACCGGCCCCAAGCACCTGACCTTGAAGCTGACCCGCGCCAAGTTCGAAAGTCTGGTCGATGACCTCGTCCAGCGTACCATTGCGCCGTGCAAGGCAGCGCTGAAGGATGCGGGCCTGAAGGCCGGCGAGATCGACGAGGTGGTTCTGGTCGGCGGCATGACCCGTATGCCCAAGATCCAGGAGATCGTGAAGCAGTTCTTCGGCAAGGAGCCGCACAAGGGCGTCAATCCCGATGAGGTTGTGGCGCTTGGCGCTGCCATCCAGGCGGGCGTGCTGCAGGGCGACGTCAAGGACGTGCTGCTGCTCGACGTGACGCCGTTGTCGCTCGGCATCGAGACGCTGGGCGGTGTGTTCACGCGCCTGATCGAGCGCAACACCACGATCCCGACCAAGAAGAGCCAGACCTTCTCGACCGCCGAGGATTCGCAGTCGGCCGTCACTATCCGCGTTTTCCAGGGCGAGCGCGAAATGGCGGCGGACAACAAACTGCTCGGTCAGTTCGACCTGGTCGGCATTCCGCCTGCACCGCGCGGCGTGCCGCAGATCGAGGTCACCTTCGACATCGACGCCAACGGCATCGTCAACGTGTCGGCCAAGGACAAGGGCACCGGCAAGGAACACCAGATCCGCATCCAGGCATCCGGTGGCCTGAGCGACGCCGACATCGAGAAGATGGTGAAGGACGCCGAGGCGAATGCCGAGGCCGACAAGAAGCGCAAGGCGCTGGTCGAGGCCCGCAACCAGGCCGAAGCCTTGGCGCATTCTTCCGAGAAATCGCTGAAAGAGTATGGCGACAAGGTTACAGAAGCCGAGCGCACCGCAATTTCCGATGCGATTGCGGCGCTGAAGACGGCGGCCGAAGGCGACGACGTTGCCGAGATCGAGGCCAAGACCCAGGCTCTCGCCGAAGCTTCGATGAAGCTTGGCCAGGCCATGTACGAGGCCTCGCAGAAGGAAGCGGCCGAAGCGGACGCCAAGGCGGATGCCGCCAAGGATAGCGACGTGGTCGACGCCGACTTCGAGGAAATCGACGAAGACGACGACAAGAAGAAGTCGGCTTAGTTCCTTTTGCGCATGGAATGGCGGAAGCCCGGTGTAAAAGCCGGGCTTTTCTGCAAAATGAATGAAAAATCGCTGCGAAACTGGTGGCGGCTCTGGCATCCGGGCAACCGGGCGCTTAAATCGAAACGCTAGAGCAATTCCGGGAAACGTCTGGTTTCCTGCCGGGGTTGCCTGAACACAAGGATTGGGCGGTTCAGAAACCCCAAAATGGGGTCGGAACGGGTCCAGGCAGGAACACAATGCGCCGAGACATTGCACATCCGGTCGAACATCCTGGTCACGGGACAAGATGAAAGCCGATTTCTACGAGACGCTCGGCGTCAACAAGGGCGCTGACGACAAGGAGCTGAAGAGCGCATTTCGCAAGCTCGCCATGCAGTTCCATCCGGACCGCAATCCCGGCGATCACGCCTGCGAGCACAAGTTCAAGGAAATCAACGAGGCCTACGAGACGTTGAAGGACCCGCAAAAGCGCGCGGCCTATGATCGTTTCGGCCATGCCGCTTTCGAAAATGGCGGCATGAACGGCGGCGGGGCCGGGTTTGCGGCGGGCGGCTTCGCCGACATCTTCGAGGACATTTTCGGCGACATGATGGGCGGCGGCCGCCGTCGCTCCTCTGGTGGTCGCGAGCGCGGCGCCGACCTGCGCTACAACATGGAAATTTCGCTGGAAGAGGCTTTTGCCGGCAAGACCGCGCAAATTCACGTGCCGGCTTCCGTTTCCTGCACCGAGTGTTCGGGTTCGGGTGCCAAGCCCGGCACGCAGCCGGTCACCTGCACCATGTGCAACGGCCACGGCAAGGTTCGGGCGAGCCAGGGCTTTTTCTCGATCGAACGCACCTGCCCGCAATGCCAGGGCCGCGGCCAGACGATCAAGGACCCGTGTCCGAAATGCGCCGGCCAAGGCCGTGTCACCGAGGAACGTTCGCTGTCGGTCAACATTCCGGCGGGTATCGAGGACGGCACCCGTATCCGGCTTGCCGGCGAAGGCGAAGCGGGTCTGCGCGGCGGACCGACAGGCGATCTCTACATTTTCCTCAGCGTGAAGCCGCATGAATTCTTCCAGCGCGACGGCGCCGACCTTTACTGCAAGGTGCCGATCTCGATGACGACTGCCGCCCTTGGCGGCTCCTTCGAAGTGGCGACGCTGGACGGCACGCAGACGCGGGTGAAGGTGCCGGAAGGCACCCAGAACGGCCGCCAGTTCCGCCTGAAGGGCAAGGGCATGCCGGTGCTGCGCCAGCCGCAGATCGGAGATCTCTACATCCAGACCGCCGTCGAGACGCCGCAGAACCTGACGCGCCGGCAGCGCGAACTGCTCGAGGAGTTCGAGCAATTGTCGTCGAAGGACAATTCGCCTCAGTCGAGCGGTTTCTTTGCCCGCATGAAGGATTTCTTCGAGTCTTTCGGCGAGAATTGAGACAAAGCCCGTCCTCGCCGGAAAAACGGGGCTTACGTCGCGTCATCAACAACTTGGACCAGAACATGCCTTGCATGAGGCCACGCAAGTGCTAAGTAGCGCGTGGGGAGCCTCAGGAGAATTGGCATGACAAGAGGGTCCGGACTGCGCAAGACGCTTGCGGCAAAGTTCGATGACGAGCTGAAGTTCTTCAAGGGCTGGATTCACAAGCCCAAGGCGGTGGGCGCCATTGTGCCGACCAGTTCCATCACCGCCCGCCGCATGGCCTCGGTGATCGACATCAAGTCAGGCTTGCCGGTGCTTGAGCTCGGGCCGGGAACCGGCGTCATCACCAAGGCGATCCTGGCGCACGGCGTGAAGCCGGAAAACCTCTATGCCGTCGAATATTCGCACGAATTCGTGCACCATCTGCGCAGCCATTTTCCGCGCGTGAACGTGATTGAGGGCGACGCCTTCAACCTCGACAAAACGCTGGGCGACAAGCGCGACCTGAAGTTCGATTCGGTTGTCTCTGGCGTGCCGCTTTTGAATTTCCCGGTCAGGCAACGCGTCGCCTATCTCAACGGTCTGCTCGACCGCCTTCCCCACGGCCGTCCCGTGGTGCAACTGACCTATGGCCCGATGTCGCCGATCCCGGCCGGCCGTGGCGACTACACCGTGGAGCATTTCGACTTCATCCTCCGCAACATCCCGCCGACCCGGCTATGGATCTATCGGCGCGCCACGCACTAGGGGACCCGATAGAACCTCCAGCCGCTCATTCTACCGCATCTGAAAAGGGTGTGAGTGGAATCCGGCGGCGAATTGCGGCTATTGCCGATGCCATATTGATTCCGGCGGCGAACTGCCTGTAGGTGGGCTCATGCTGATCATCCCACGTATCCTGATCTTCGCCGGTTCGGTGCGCAGTGGCGCCTATAGCGGAAAGACCGCGGATGCGGGCCAGAAGGCACTTGCCTTGCAAGGGGCCGAGGTGACGCGCATCTCGCTTGGCGACTATCCATTGCCGATTTTCGACCAGGACAGCGAAAAGCAGGACGGCATCCCCGACAACGCCATGAAGCTGGCGCGGCTGATCGACAGGCATGACGGCCTGCTTGTCGCGACGCCTGAATACAATGGATCCCTGCCTCCATTGTTGAAGAACGCCATCGATTGGGTGAGCCGCGTTCGGCATGACGGAAATCAGGTGCTGAGACCCTTCGCCGGCAAGGTTGCCGCACTGTGCTCGTCGTCGGAAGGCCAGTTCGCGGGCGTTCGCGCCATCAACCACTTGCGCGCCGTGCTGGTGCGCTGCCGGGTCGATGTCATCGTTCCCGAATGCTCGGTTCCCCGCGGAGCGGACGCCTTCGACGACAGGGGCGATTTGCGCGACGAACGCTTGCGCCAGGCGATGGAAAATGTTGCAAGCGCGCTGGCCGAGCGGGCCGCGCTGTTGTCGAAGAGGAACGAGCCATGACCCCAGCCCACGATATGCGCGACCGGCTGATCGTCGGTCTCGACGTGGCGACCGTGAGCGAAGCCGAAAAGGTGGTGCGCGACCTCGACGGCGTCGTTTCTTTCTACAAGATCGGCTACCAGCTTGCCTTTGCCGGCGGCCTCGACTTCGCGCGCGAGCTTGCAAGCGGCGGAACCAGGGTGTTCCTCGACATGAAGCTGCTCGACATCGACAACACGGTGGCCAAGGGCGTCGAGAACATTGTCCAGATGGGCATGACAATGCTCACCTTGCACGCCTATCCCAAGACCATGCGGGCAGCGGTCGATGCCGCGCGCGGCAGCGTCCTCACCTTGCTGGCAGTGACAGTGCTGACCTCGATGGACGAGAACGACGTCGTCGAAGCCGGCTATGAATACGATCCGCACACCCTGGTGTTGAGGCGCGCCGAGCAGGCCTTGCACGCCGGCATGGGCGGCATCGTCTGCTCCGCGCATGAGGCCGCCGCGGTGCGCAAGATCGTTGGCCCGGACCTTGCCCTGGTGACACCAGGCATCCGTCCTGTGGGTGCCGAGCATGGCGACCAGAAGCGGGTCGTGACGCCGCGCGACGCCATCCGCAACGGGTCCAGCCACCTTGTCGTGGCGCGTCCGATCGTCGGCGCGGTTGACAGGCGGGCAGCCGCTCAAGCTATTCTGGACGACATGCGTTCAGCCTGAGCGCATGAGACTTTTTGGAGGAATTGGAATGCCCAAGGGATACTGGATCGCTCGCGTCGATATTCGCGATCCTGAACGCTACAAGGATTATGTTGCCGCCGCCAAGCTGGCGTTCGAACGGTTCGGAGCCAAGTTCCTGGCGCGCGGCGGCGAGCACGAGAAAGCGGAAGGTCCCGGTCGCGCGCGCAATGTCATTATCGAATTCGATTCGCTGGCGACAGCCCATGATTGCTACCATTCGCCGGAATACCAGCGCGCCGCAGCGATCCGCCAGCAGGTCGCGGACGGCGAGATAGTCCTGGTCGAGGGCAACTGAGGCGGCTGGCCTCACACTTATTCATCGCCACGCCCGGATTTGCCGTCTGGGGCTCTTTGCCCCGCCCTTAAGCTCCTCGCCATGCTCGTCGCTGGCGGGGACCCCGGATGGCCGGACGGCTGACGGAGGTCGTACCTTATGGTTGCCACGCCCGGATTGCTCCGTCTGGCCATTGTCAAAGAACTGACCTTTGCCGTTGAAGCGCAGGTCGGGAG
>CAZROU010000028.1:0-60295 GCA_964601795.1 uncultured Mesorhizobium sp.
CGCAGCTCTTTCAAGGCTGATTCGACAACCACCTTCCCGTCCCGCGACCGGAAACGCACCTTCCTCACCCTTCCGACATCAACTGGATGATGCTCGTCCGGCCGTGCCGCCGCATGCCGATGCCCCGGCATGCGGCGGTTTCGTGCTTTCGGATCAAGCGGATGACACTGCCGCCCAAAAAGCTGACCGGGCGGCTTTGACGGGGGTTGCCACCACCCAAAGAATATGCATTTAATGAACGTAGTATCCTTATAATGGATATTTTGGAGGTATTTGATGAATGTCAGGGTAGCTATCGACACCGGGGGCACTTTCACGGACGTGGTGGCCATCGACCAACGTACCGGCGTGACCACCGCAATTAAGACGCCGTCGACGCCGAGCGACCCCAGCGTGGGTTTGCTGGATGGCGTCCATAAGGTTTTGGAGAAGATCGGCGCCGATCCCAAGGATCTCGCCATGCTGCTGCATGGGTCGACGGTCGCAACCAATGCCGTGCTGGAGCACAAGTTCGCCGGCCTCGGCCTGCTGGTGACGCGCGGCTTCCGCCATATGATCGAGATCGCGCGCCAGTCGGTCCCCGACGGCTACGGCAACTCCTTCTTCTGGGTGAAGCCGCCGCGACTTGTTCCGCTGCACCTGGTTCGCGAGGTGCCTGGCCGGATGAAGTTCGACGGCAGCGAGCTCGAGCCGATCGACGAGGAAGAGACGCTGAAGGCGGTACGCGAGCTTGTCGAGGACGGCGTGAAGTGCGTCGGCGTCTGCCTGCTCCACTCCTATGCCAATGGCGAGCACGAGCGGCGTATCGGCGCCCTGATCGAGAAGCATTTCCCGGGCGTCTTCGTGTCGCTTTCCTCCGTCGTGTTGCCTGAGTACCGCGAATACGAGCGTGCCATGACCACGCTGGTCGACGTGCTGGTGAAACCCTATTGCAAGACCTACCTGCAGAGTGCGGCGGACCGGTTGCGCTCCCAGTCTGGCGACATCCCCTTCCTCATCATGCAGTCGAACGGCGGCGTGGTGAAGCATTCCACGGCGGGTGAGAAACCGGTGACGATGCTGCTGTCGGGCCCGGCGGCAGGCATTCTCGGCGCCATCCACATGGCGACACTCGCCGGCTACGACAACATCTTGACCTCCGACGTCGGCGGTACCTCCACGGACATCGCCATCATCGAGAAGCAGACGCCGATGTACACATCGGAATCGATGATCGAGCACTATCCAGTCAAGACGCCGATGCTTGACATCGTCACCGTCGGCTCGGGCGGCGGTTCCATCGCCTGGACCGATCCCTATGGCAGCCTGAAGGTTGGCCCGCAGAGCGCAGGCGCCGATCCGGGACCTATCTGCTATGGCCGTGGCGGTACCCAGCCGACCGTCACCGACGCGGCGATTGTGCTTGGCCGCCTGCCGACCGCGCTGATCGGCGGCGAGATTCAGCTCGACCTCGCTTCGGCACGAAAGGCCTATGAGGAACTCGGCCGACAGCACAACATGAGCGCCGAGGAAGTCGCCGCCGGCGTTCTCGAGATTGCGGCGGTTAATCAGGTGTTCGGCATCCGCAAGGTCACGACCTCGCGCGGCCGCGACCCGGGCAACTACGCCATGGTCGCCTTCGGTGGCGCCGGTGGTCTCTTCGCGACGGAAGTCGCCGACTTCCTTGGCATGAAGACAGTCATCTCGCCTCCCGATCCAGGCAATCTGTGCGCGCTCGGGCTGCATGTCTCCGATGTTCGCCGCGACTACATCCGCACGATGGTCCGGCGGCAGTCCGCCGCCGATACGACCGAGATCGTCTCGGCGTGGAACGCGCTTGCGGAGGAGGGCCGGCGCGACATCCGAGCTGAGGGTATCGCCGATGATGATATCAAGATCGAGTATGTCGCCGACGTGCGCTACTTCGGCGAGGGCCACGAAGTGCAGGTCACCGCACCCGACGGCGCGTCGGGCGAGGCGGCGGTGGCGCATATGTGGAAGGATTTCCATCGCGTCCACGACGAGTCCTTCGGCTTCCACTACGAGGGAGAGCAGGACGTCGAGCTCGTGAACCTGCGCGTGCGCGCTGTCGGCGTGCAGAACCGCCCGCAGATCAAGGCAAGCGAGAAGTCGGGTGCGCCGGCGAAGCCCTTTGGCGCGCGCAACGTCTACTGGAAGGGCGCCGGCTGGGTCGACAGCCCGCTTTACGAGCGCACTGAACTCGTCGCCGGCCAGGCGATTGCTGGCCCTGCGATCATCCAGGAATACGGGTCGACCGTCGTGGTGCCTGGCGGGTGGACCTGCACCGCCGACCGCTACCGGAACCTCATTCTCACCGCGAGGGAGACGCAGTCGTGAGCAGCGAAAAGAAAGTAAAACTCGGCCCGATCGAGCTGGAAGTCATTCATGGCACGATCCGTGCCGCCGAACTGGAGATCGAGGCAGCCGTGGAACGCACGGCACGTTCGCCGATGATCCGTGACCAGCACGACTATCGTGTTGCGCTGTTTGACGCAAAAGGCCGCAAGCTGACCGGTCGTTCCTATTCGGCGATCGTTGAGCCCGTATTCGAATATTTCGGGGAGGACAATATCTTCCCTGGCGACGTGTTCTTTTGGAACGATCCCTACAATTCCTGCGGGGGTATTGGCCATGTGCCGGATCTTTGCACGACCGTGCCGATTTTCCACGAGAACAGGCTGATCGGGTTCAGCCAGGTCTTCGGCCATCATGACGACATCGGCGGCGCCGTACCCGGCAGCTTGCCGGTGCACGCCACCGATAGCTGGATGGAGGGCGTGCTTATCCCGCCCATCAAGCTCTATGATCGCGGCGTACTCAACGAGGCGGCCTTCCGCATCATCACTCGCAACTCCCGCCTCGAAGACCACCTCGCAGGTGACCTCGACGCCGAGATCGGCGCCTGCAAGCTTGGCTCGCGCCGTATCGTTTCACTGGCCGAGCGCTACGGCGTCGAGACGCTCGAAGCGGCCTTCGAGCAAATCCTGAAGAACGCCGCCGAGATCTTCCGTCGCGAGATCCTGCCCAAGATCAAGGACGGCGTGTACCATTACGAGGACTATATCGAGGCTGACGGCGTTGAGGACGGCAAGCTGCACGCCCTGCGCTGTACCATGACCAAGACGTCCGACAAGATCGTCCTCGATTTCAACGGCACGGATTCCGAGGCCAAGGGGCCGATCAACTGGTCGCTGGACGAGGTGGAGGGGCGCTACTTCCGCAAATGGCTGGCACCGGTGCTGCGCTCGCTTGCATCGTCGCCGGAGCGCGCGGCCGAAATCGATTCCAACGAGGGTGTGCTCGACGTTATCGACGTGGTGTTTCCCCAGAAGGGCACGCTGATCACTCCGACTTCCGGCAAGCCGACCGGCATGCGCTTCTTCCTGATGCTGCGTTCGCTCGGCGTTTTCGCTGCTTGCCTGTCGAAGGCGACCGACGGGCGTATGCCGGCCGACCACGAGACAATCCGCATCTGGGGCCTTACCGGCGGCAACAACCGCGATGACTTCTTCCTCTTCCGCGAGGTGCTTGGCGGTGGCGGACCGGGTCGGCCCTGGGCCGACGGCTCGGACGTCGTGCATATCGTTCCCAATTCCCGCAACCTGCCGGCAGAGTTTTCCGAAACCCGCTACCCCATATTGGTCGAGGAACTTGCTCTCAAGACCGGCTCAGGCGGCGCGGGATTCCGGCGCGGTGGCTTTGGCTACGACAAGAAGATCAAGTCTCTGGGCGAGTGTCGCCTGATCTCGAATGCCGACCGCTCCGTCCTTGGCTGTTACGGCGTCAATGGCGGCAAGGTCGGCCAGAGTTACCAGGTCTCGGTAATCGAGAACGGCACCGAAACGATCTATCCGGGTATGTCCGACACGGTCGTGGGCAGGCCCGGCGCCTCGGTGCGCGTCGTCACCACCGGCGGCGGCGGTTGGGGCGATCCCCTTGCCCGTGAAGCCGACCGGGTAGTCTACGATCTCCAGTGTGGCCTTATCACGGAGGAAAGCGCCCGCGACGACTACGGCGTGGCGGTTGAGCTGAAAGGCCGCAAGTGGACGCATGACGAGGCCAAAACCAGGGCGCTTCGCGAAAAGCTGCGCATAAAGCGCGGCACGCCGCCGATGTTCGATCGCGGCGAGACTTTCCGTGCGATGAAGGAAGAGGGCAAGATCCGCTATCCGGAGCACTGGAGCGATCCGGACGAGGGCTGGGCGGCCGTGGGAGAGGCCGCATCGTTCTCGGCAGCTGCTGAGTAACGGCAAGAGGATCGGGAGGAGGAACATGCAGATCAGGCAATCAGTGACGGTCCAGCGCCCGCGCGACGAGGTATGGGCCCTCTTCCAGGACATCCCGACGATAGCCCGGTGTATGCCCGGCGCGGAATTGACCCGCGACAATGGCGACGGCACCTATGCCGGTGTCGTCGCCATAAAGCTCGGACCCTTCAAGGCCGCGTTCGAGGGCGAAGTTTCCCATCAACCCGAACCGGCGACCTTTTCCGGCAGGGCGGAGGGTCGCGGGATCGACAAGCGCGGCGGCAGCCGCTCGCGCATGACGATGAATTATGCGCTGGCGGATCGGGGCGAGGCGACCGAGCTGCTCCTCGACGCCGAAGTGCAACTGAGTGGCCCGGTCGCTCAGTTCGGCCGCCCCGGCATCGTCTCGGAAACGGCCAAGCTGCTGATCGAGCAGTTCGTCGCCAATGTCGAGGCGCGGCTCGACGGTGCTGGTGATGAGACCCCGACCGATGCCAACGAGCTCAGTGCACTGAAGCTCGGAGGGCGTGTCGTCAGCGCTTCCGTCAAACGCTGGCTCGGCAAAGAGAGCGGCTGAAGCAATTCCGGAAAGTTATAGCCGGTTCCCGTCCGGGATGGCTCAGGAACAACGAGATGGAGCAATGCCGCGATCCAGGGTGAGGCGGAATGGCTCTATTGCCGGCAGCAGATAGGAGGTCCCTTGGAACACCGTATGTCCTACATGACCCAGATGGAGATTGCGGATGCGATCACCGCTGGCCGCGCCGTGATCGTCCCGACAGGGGCGACAGAGGCCCACGGGCCGCATATGCCGGTCGACACCGACACGCACCAGGCGGAACATATCGCCGTCCGGCTCGCCGAGCGGATCGGCGCCCTGGTGGCGCCCCCCGTCGCCTACGGCGTTTCGATGACTTTCGAGCACTTCCCCGGCACGATCTCGCTTTCGATCCCCACCTACCAGCTCATGCTGTTCGAGATCGGGGCGGCGCTGGTCAAGCAGGGCTTTACCCATGTCATTCTGCTTAACGGAAATCGACCGAGCGGAACCGCCAACGACCAGGTGGCGCGCCACATGGTCGATCAACTCGACACCGACCATCGCTTCAAGGTTTCGGCAGTGAGTTACTGGGAACCGGCTGCGAGCCAAATCCATGCCATCCGCAAGTCGGTCGTCGGCGGCATGGGGCACGGCTGCGAACTCGAAGCGTCCTTCCAACTCGCGACGCGGCCGGAACTGGTGAAGATGGACAAGCTGAAGGGCGCGAAATACGGACCGGTGGGCTGGGATCTGGTTGCACCCACCAACCCTACCCGCACTTATATGCGCCGTCCGCGTCCGGAGGCCGGCCACGCGGCAATCTTCGGCGATCCTACGGTGGCGAGCGCCGAAATGGGCCACAAGGCCATTGAGATCATCGTCGATGTGCTGGAGGAAACCTTCACCAACCTCCAGGGCTCATACGACGACCGCCCGAGCACAGCCAGGACGTGATCCACCGATCCGGTCGGTCAGTCCAACGAACGGGTCACGATGTCAGGGCTGGCCGGGATGCCAGCCCAGTTCGATCGAAAGCGCGTGGGTCATCATCAGAAGCGCTTCCTTGAGCTCTTCGAAGGCTTCCTCGTCGCGGGCCAGCTTCTTGAGGTACACGAAGCAGACACAGCCCAGCACCACGCCCTTTGCACCGAAAATCGGCGCGGCAATCGAACCTGTGAAGGTCTGTACGTCGCTTTCTGTCTGGGCAAAGCCTGCTGCGCGGATCTGGGCCAGCCGCCGGCGCAGTTCCTCCGGGTCGGTGATCGTCGTGGCGGTCAACTGTTCAAGGTCTTGCGAGAGATAGGCCGAGATGAACTCCTCGGTTTCGTAGGCGAGCAGCACCAGTCCCTTGGAGCCCGCGTGCAGCGGAATATGATAGCCGTACTGCGCCTTGGAAATTTCCTGCAGCTGGCGCTTCTCGGCGTGGATGACCACCGAATAGCTGCCGATCCGCTCGACTACCTGGACGTCAACGCCGCGAATGTCGCGATCCTTGGCAAGGTAGGAGATTGCAGCCTTCAGCATCTTGTTGTTGGCGAGGTAGGAGGACCCCAGATGCCACATGCGCGGCCCGATCTCGTAATGGGAGGTCTCGGGATTGACCATCAGGAACTGCGCTTTTTCCAGTTTCTTGACGGTGCGGTGGGCGGTTGCCCAGGGCAGGCCCATGTCGCGCATCACGTCGACGACCCGGCAGGGGCGTGCGGCGATCAGGTCGAGTACGGCGAAGGAACGCTCCAGCCCCTGCTTGGCCTCGTTCAGCTGGACATCCATGGCTGTCGGCTTCTTGCGGCCGCCTTCGGCAGTTTCCAGAACGTCGGATTTTCGTACCGATTCAGATTTTTTCGCCATTGTAACCTTCCGCCGCTTGTTCGTCAGTCAGATATCGTATCCACTCTTTTGATGATTGGCCAGCTACGGGTCACACCTCTTGGGGAGCAAGACACATGAGAGATGACCTGTGGTCGAAGGATGCGGTCACTCTTTCCGGTCTTTTACGCAAAGGCGAGATTACCCCGCAAGAGGTGCTGCAATCCGTGGAGCAGCGGGTGAGCGAAGTGGACCCCCTGGTCAACGCGCTTCCCACGCTGTGCTTTGAGCGGGCACGTATTGCAATCTCGGCTTTCCGGAACCTCGAAGGAACGCTCCTCGGCGGCCTGCCCGTTCCGATCAAGGATTCCTATGCGGTTTCGGGCGTGCGCACGACATTGGGTTCGCGCGCCTTTGAGCGCCACGTCCCCGGGCATTCGGACTATTTCGTCGAAGCTGTCGAACGGGCGGGTGGCGTCGTCTTCGCCAAGTCCAACACGCCGGAATTCGAAGCCGGGGCAAATACCTTCAACGACGTCTTTGGCCGCACGCTCAATCCCTGGAACGTAAGCCTCTCTGCTGCCGGTTCGTCGGGCGGCGCGGCGGTGGCCGTCGCCACCGGAATGGCACCGATCGCCCAAGGGTCTGACTTCGCGTGTTCCCTACGCTATCCGGCGTCATTCTGCGGCGTGGTAGGGTTGCGGCCAACTCCCGGCGTCGTGCCCCAGGGTCCCGGTGGTCTTCCCGGGCAGACGCTGTCCGTCATCGGGCCGTTGGCGCGCAGCGTGGCCGATGCCGGATTGGGGTTGTCTGCCATGGCCTGTTTCGACGAGCGCGATCCGTTGTCGCGGCCGCTGCGTGACAACGACTATGAAGGTGCTGCCCGCAAGCCCGCGGCGCCGGCGCAGTTGGCCTATTCGCCCGATTTTGGAATGGCTGCAGTGGAACCCGAGATAAGGCGTGTCGTCATCGAGGCAGTCGCCAGGCTCGAGGCGGCGGGCGCGGCGGTGGTCGAGCGGCATCCCGATTTGTCGGCTGCCGACCGTGCATTCCGCCCGCTTCGTGCGTTCCAGTTTGCTGCAAGCTATTCATCGCTCTTGCACGGGCCGGAACGGGACCTGCTGAAGCCGGAAGTGGTCTGGAACATTGAGGAGGGCCTTCGCCTCGGCGGTGCAGAACTGGCCGCTGCGGAGCGCGAGCGCTTCGCCATGCGGGCCGGCATGATCGATTTCCTGCGGGAACATGAGTTTCTGATCAGCCCCACCGCGCCGGTCGGCCCCTATCGGGTCGAGGACCGCTACGTCGCGCGCATCGACGGCCAGGACATGGAAACCTATCTGGACTGGCTGGTGCTTGGCTACGCAGTGACGGCGACCGGTTGTCCGGCAATCTCAATTCCCTGCGGGTTCACCTCTTCCAACCTTCCGGTCGGGTTGCAGATCGTCGGGCGGCCCTATTCGGAAATGCGTCTGCTGGCCGTTGCGGCATGGTGCGAGGAGGTGCTCGATGTCCGCATGAAACGCCCGATCGATCCCCGGTATATGGCACCGGATACCGACCGGCAGGTCAGCGGGATAAGGTCATGATCGTTTCAGGTTTGCAGGTCGTGACGCTCGCGGGCAAAGACACGCTCCCATGGCTTGAAGGCCCGGAAAAGGTGGTTTCATCGTACCGGCTAAAAAGCCTGTTGACACTGTGCGAAGCACAAACCTATAGTCAAAAGATAGATACTATATCCGCTATCAGGATATAAGAGACGGGAACAGTTGCGGGTCGGTCCTGTGTGACGGACGCGAGGGGTGAAAGAAAAAGCCGAACGGCAACCCCTCCGGGAAACGTGCCACAAGCGGACGTCCCTTGAATGGGGAGTGATGGTGAAACCACCGGTATTCGACTATCTGGTCGCGCATTCTACCGGCGAAGCTGTTCGCTATCTTGCCGAGTATCCCGGCGGAATGATCCTGGCGGGCGGGCAAAGCCTGATCCCGGCGATGAACTTCCGACTCGCGGCGCCTGCGGCGCTCATCGACATCAACCACATAGCGGAGCTACGCAAAATCGAGATTGCCGACGGACTTATCCATGTCGGCGCGGGGGTGCGCCATCGCGACCTGGAGGAGAGCGACGAGGCCTATCGCGCCAATCCGCTCATCCGGCAGGCGATGCACTATGTGGCGCATGTGCCGATCCGCAATCGCGGCACGACGGTGGGCAGCCTCTGCCATGCCGACGCCGCTGCCGAGATGCCGATGGTGCTTCTGCTTACCGGTGGCTGGGTTACGGCCGAGGGAGCGAACGGGCGGCGCACGATCCCCGCCGATGAATTCTTTCAGTTCCATATGACGACGACCCGCGAGCCCGACGAGATGATTGTCGGCGCGACCTTTCCCGCGCTGCCAGAGGGAGCAGGACACGCATTCGCCGAGTTTGCACGGCGCAAGGGCGACTACGCCATCGCGGCGGTTGGGGCGATCCTGCAACTTGACGGAGAAGGCACGGTGACGGATGCGCGGCTAGCCGCCTGCGGCATCGCTTCCCGCCCGGTTCGCCTGATCGAGGTAGAAGAGACCGTCATCGGCAGCCGGCTGACCGACCCGCAACTGAAGTCTGCTGGTGAGGCGGCCACCTTGCAGGTCACAACCCAGGACGAGCCGAACATAACCGCCGCCTATCGCCGGCATCTGCTTGCCGCCTTGACGCGGCGGGTGCTGGTCGAGGCGGCAGGCAAGGCACGAAGAGTATAGTTGGATGAACAGACAGCGGCAGCTCGAAAAAGCCATACCCGGCAAATCCTCAGACCCTACGGCGACAGTGACGCTGTCGATCAATGGCGTCAAAGTCACCCGCGAGGTCAGCACCCGCATGCTGCTTTCCGATTTCCTTCGCCACGGCGTAGGTATGACCGGCACCCATGTAGGCTGTGAGCACGGCGTTTGCGGCGCATGCACCGTCATCATCGACGGCCGCGCTGCTCGTTCCTGCCTTACACTGGCGGTGCAGGCGGACGGCGCCCAGGTGCGCACAATCGAAGGAGAGGCGAACGAGGACGGCTCGCTGAGCGAGCTTCAGCAAGCGTTTCGCGAGTGCCATGGGCTGCAATGCGGCTACTGCACGCCGGGCATGATCATGAACATCCGCGCGCATCTGGATTCCGAGAATGAACTCGACCTCTCGGACGAGGGTATCCGCGAGCTGATCTCAGGAAACCTGTGCCGCTGCACGGGCTATGCCAATATAGTCAAGGCAGTTCGCCGCGCCGCCGAACTCGCCGGCAGGATTTAAGGAGGCGGACATGTCCACACGCCAGTTTGGCTCCCGCGTCCAGCGTAACATAGACCCGAGGCTGCTGACCGGGCGGGGTTCATATACCGACGACATCCAGCTTCCGGGCGCTCTGCACGCTGCCTTTGTGCGCAGCCCTTTTGCGCGCGCCCATATCCGTTCGATCGACACCTCGGAGGCCCAGCGGACCGACGGCGTGGTCGCAGTCTATACCTGCGACACCATTGGCCATCTCGACATCGAGCTTCCACTACTCATCCCGCATCCGTCGATGAAAGATGCAAGAACACAACGCCCGTTGGCGCGCGACGACGTCTACTATGTCGGCCAGACCGTTGCCATGGTAGTGGCCGTCGACCGCTATGTGGCTGAGGATGCGGCCATGCTGGTCGATGTCGACTACGAGCCGCTCGACGTCGAACTGGATCTCGATCGGGCGATAGTCGACGGCGCCCCCCTCGTCCATCCGACTCATCCCAACAACATCGCGGCCGACTTCACGCAGGTCTGCGGCAACCCTGAGCAGGCTTTCGCGAGGGCCGAGCATGTTACACGCATCCGGGTTCAGGTCGACCGCTCGACCGCCGCGGCCATGGAATGCCGCACCGTCGCGGCGCGTTTTGACGACGTGCGGGGTGAATTGACGGTTTGGGACGGGACGCAGGCACCACTCGGCGTGCGCGGCGGCCTGGCCTCGATCTTCGGGCTGGACGAAGACAAGGTCCGGGTCATCGCTCCGGATGTCGGCGGCGGTTTCGGTCAGAAGGTGATGTTTCCCTACCCCGACGAGTTGCTGGTGCCGTTCGCGGCGATGCAACTCGGGCGGCCGGTCAAGTATATTGAGGATCGGCGGGAGAATTTCATCGGCTCCAGCCAGGAACGTACGCAGATCCACGACATCGAGCTGTTCGCCATGAAGAATGGCGAGGTCATCGGGCTGCGCGACAGTTTCCTGCACGATACCGGTGCATTCATTCCGTATGGCATAGCGGTTGCCCAGGTCGCCTCGACGTCGATTGCCGGCCCCTACCGCATTCCCAACATCCATGTCCACTTCCGCGCCGTTTACACACCGACGGTGCAGGTTACGCCCTATCGCGGCTGCGGCCGGCCACAGGCCTGCTTCGCCGTCGAGCGTGCCATGGACCAGCTTGCCGAAGACCTCGGCATCGACCGGTTCGAAATCCGGCGCCGCAATCTGATCCGGGATACGGAGTTTCCCTATATTCGTGAAGGCCTGCTGTTTGCCGACGGTTTGCGCGTGCAGCTTGACAGCGGCCAGTACATAAGGGCGCTCGACATGGCCCGCGAGGCCATCGACTGGGACGGATTCGCCGCCGAGCAGGAAGCCGCCCGGCGCGATGGAAAGATGCTCGGTCTCGGCCTCGCCTATTATGTCGAGGGCACAGGCCTCGGTCCCTATGAAGGCGGCCACATCAAGATCCACCCGATCACCGGCAAGGTTTATGTCAACACCGGCCTGACCACGCAAGGCCAGGGTCACGATACGGTGTTCGCTCAAATCGTCGCCGATCAGCTCGGGGTCAAGGTGGAGGACGTGATCGTCGTCGAAGGCGACACCGGCACCTACGAATGGGGCGTGGCGACCTTCGCCAGCCGCGCCGCGGTGGTTTCGGGCAATGCCATCCACAAGACCGCCATCAAGGTCCGCCAGCAGACCATCAAGGCTGCCGCCAACATGCTGGAGGCGGATCCCAACGACGTCGAACTCCTCGACGGCCATGCCGTGGTCGCAGGCACCGACCGCAAAGTCTCGCTTGCTGCCGTCGCCACTGCCACCAATCCGCTCCGCTATGCTTTTAACAATGCCGCCCAAGCTGCGACCCAGTTTGCGCCGGCGAGCCGCCACGACGGGCCCCCGCTTTCTGACGGCGAACACCCTGGCCTGGAGGCTACCGACTACTTCAGCCCCGAATGCGCGACCTGGGCCTATGGCGTGCATGCCGCGATCGTGGAGGTCGACAGGGAGACCTGCTCAGTCAAGGTCCACAAATACATCTGTGTCCACGATTGCGGAAACATGATCAACCCCACGATCGTCGAAGGGCAGGTGATGGGTGGTTTCGCCCAAGGCATCGGCGGCGCACTGTATGAGCGCATCGAGTACGACCGCGAGGGCAATCCCACGAACGCGAACTTCGTGGACTTCCTCATTCCCTACGCTACCGAGGTGCCGCAAATCGAGATGCAGCACCTGGAAACGCCGTCGCCACTCAATCCGCTCGGCGTCAAGGGTGTCGGTGAAGCGGGGTGCATCGCCGTCGGTGCGACGCTCGCATCGGGGATTGAGGATGCAATGAGGCTCGATGGCGGGGCGAAATTCCACCAGACGCCTATCACGCCTAGCATGATCCACGCGGCGATCGCCGCGTGCTGAAAAGAGGTCCGGATCGTGGCCAACGGAACCGAAAAGTAAAAGGGTCGGCTACAAAAGCATAATAAAATCAACGATCAGGAGCATGAAATGGGCATGACTCGACTCTCTGTTCTCACTTTGGCGACAACATTGTCCGCCATTCCGGCTACACTTCAGGCCGAACCTTTCAAACTTGACGGGAATCCAAGCCCGGCACTCATCATATTTTCGCAGAAGAATGACGGCGGTTGGTCGCAGTCGCTGGACGAGGCTCGAGCCAAAGTCGAAACCGAACTTGGCTTGACTATTCCGGTGGTCGAGAACGTGCCTGAGAACGCCGCTGCCATCCGCCCCGCCGTCGAGTTGTTCATAGAGCGGGGCGCTAACATCATCATCGGTTCAGCCTTCGGTTATTCCGATACATTCTTGGAATTGTCGAAGAAGTATCCGAACGTCGCTTTTATTAATCCGGCAGGCACTACCAACGGCCCCAACCTGCAGTCGATCTACGGTCGCACTTATGAGAGCCAGTATCTGTGCGGTATGGCCGCCGGGGCGATCTCGACCAGCGGCAAGCTGGGTTTCGTCGCTGCCAATCCCTTCGGCCTGGTGAATTGGACGGTCAATGCCTACGCCATGGGCGCGCAGAAGATGAATCCTAACGCCACCGTAACTGTCGTGTTCACAGGTGCATGGAACGATCCGGTCAAGGAACGCGCTGCGACCGAGGCGCTGATCGAGCAAGGGATCGACGTCATCGGTCAGCATGTGGATTCGCCCACGCCCCAGATCGTCGCGCAGGAAAAGGGGGTCTACGGCACGGGCCATCACCGCGACCTAAGAGAATTCAGCACGGCGACCCAGTGCTCGTCCGTCTGGGTGTGGGATCGCTACCTTGCGCCGACGATCAAGCAGATCGCCGCCGGAACATGGGAGCCCAATCCCTATGGCGCGTTCCTGTCTATCAAGGAGGGCGGCACCGACATCGCCTGCTGTGGCGACGCGGTCAGCGAAAAGGTCAAGGCCGAGATCATGCAGGAGCGCCAGGCTATCATTGATGGAAAGCAGATATTCGCCGGCCCGTTGTCGGACCGCGAGGGCAAGGAGCGCGTGAAGGAAGGCGAAGTCCTATCCGATGCGGATCTCTGGGGTATGGACTGGTTCGTTAAAGGCGTGGTCAGCCAGCAATGAACGCGGTGGTGGGCCATATGCGACAGTCTGCTCGCCATGGCGCCGACGTACCGCCAGCGCTTGCGCTGGCGGGTATTGCCAAGACCTTCGGTGGCTTTGCCGCCCTGGACGACGTGAATTTCGATCTGAGGCCAGGCGAGATTCACGCGCTTCTGGGAGAGAACGGGGCCGGCAAGTCTACCCTTATGAACATCGTTGCCGGCATCTACATGCCGGACAGCGGAGCGATAGAAGTCGCCGGCCGGCCGGCCATCATCCAGGGGCCGCTGGATGCCCAGCGCCTCGGTATCGGCATGGTGCATCAGCACTACAAGCTGGTGAAACCGTTCACCGGACTGGAGAATCTGATGCTCGCCCATGCGGGCGCCTCTTATCGTGCGTCGCGCTTGCGCATGGAGGCTCTTGCCGGTGAGGCACTGGCCAAGATCGGCTTCGAGATCGATCTTCACAAACCGGTCGAGACGCTGTCCGTATCCGAGCAGCAGCGTATCGAGATTCTGAAGGTGCTGGTCGCCGGCGCCTCGGTAATCATCCTGGACGAACCCACGGCCGTCCTGACCGATGAAGAGGCGATGCGCCTGTTCAAGGCGATGCGCAACCTTGCGCGTGAAGGCCATTCCGTCGTCCTCGTCACCCACAAACTTGCCGAGGCGCTGACCTTCTCCGACCGCATTACGGTTATGCGCGGGGGCAAGGTGTTGAGCACGGTCATCCCTTCGGAGGTCACGGCTGCGGATTTGACCGCGATGATTGTTGGCAGCACCATAGACAAACGTCCGCGCTGTGCCAGCACGGCGGTAGGAAAACCTGTCCTCAAGGTGCGCAATGCAAGGCTGCCGGGGTCCCAAGGCTTCGACCTTTTGCGCGACCTCAGCTTCGACGTGCGCGCCGGAGAGATCTACGGGATCGCGGGTGTGGGCGGTAACGGACAGGACGCCCTGGTCGAGGCGATCATGGGCCTGTCCTCGCTCTCCGGAGGCTATATCTGGCTTCAGGACCGAGGCGACGTCACCAATGAGCCGCCGGAGCGGATGCGCCACTACGGCGTCGCCTGCATTCCGTCCGATCGCCAGTCGGACGCGCTGGCCGGGGAATTGTGCATTTCTGACAACTACGCCATTGGCGGCGTGATCGAGGGTCGCTACGGCTCTGTATTGCGGGTGGACCGCAAGCGCATCCGGCAGGCAACCGACGCAGCCATCCGGCGCTTCGAGGTGTTGGGCGTTCGCGGCCCGCATCACAAGGCGGGACTGCTCTCGGGTGGCAACGCACAGAAGTTGGTCATCGCGCGGGAGTTCTCGGGAACGCCTCCCCTCATCATCGCGCATTCGCCCAGCCGCGGCCTCGATATACGGGCTTCCTCCGCCGTGCACGACCATCTGCGCGCCGCACGCGACCAAGGCGCCGGCGTCATTCTCATAAGCGAGGATCTCGACGAAGTCCTGTTGATGGCGGACCGTATCGGCGTCATGAGCCGAGGCACCATCGTAGCCGAGTTCGAGGCGTCGGCCGACCGTCAGGAAATCGGAAAGGCGATGATCGGCCATGGTTAACATGCCGGCACTGGCACCAGCGTCGCGTTCGCGGCGCAATTTTTTCACCCGGATCAATCTTGAGATCCGGGGTCACATGCCGCTCGGCCGCCAGATCCTGGTGGTCACAGCCGGCATCGTCCTCGGCTTGTTCGTCTCGTCGCTGCTTCTGGTTGCGTCGGGCGTCGGGCTGAAGGGACTGGCCAATGAATTCGTGGTTTCCATCTTCAGCAGCCCACGCAATATCGCTGCCGTGCTGACCTATGCGGCGCCCTTGGCCATCGTCGGCCTGTCGGCTGCGCTTGCCTTCAAGTCCCGCTTCTGGAACATCGGCATAGAGGGACAGGTCATCTTCGGGGCCATTGGCGCGACTATGGTTGCCAACTACGACATCGGCCCGCCGGCTACCCGTCTGTTGCTGATGGCGCTTGCGGCCATCGCCGCCGGCATCCTGTGGATTGCGTTGCCGATGTTCCTCAAGCTGCGGCTGCAGGTCAACGAGATCATAAGCACGCTGCTTTTGAACTACATCGCCTTCAACCTGCTTCTGCATCTGCTTTACGGGCCGTGGAAGGACCCACAGAGCGCGTTCCCTAATTCCAAGCTCTACGACGACTTCGAACGTCTCTCACCGCTTGGCTGGCAGAACCTTAACCTGTCGGTTCCCATCGCGGCGGTGCTGGTCCTTGCCGCGGCCTGGCTGCTGTCCATCAGCCGCTACGGCTTCCTGCTCAATTTCGTCTATTTCAATGCACGCATGGCGCGGGCGCTGGGCGTGAAGATCGTCGGCCTCACCCTTTTGTTCGGGCTGGCTTCCGGCGCGCTGTCAGGGTTTGGGGGCTTTATCATCAGCACCGGCATCGAAAGCCGCCTGACTCAGACCTTCTTCCTCGGGTACGGATTTTCCGGCATCCTGATTGCGTTTCTTGCCCGCAACAATCCCTTCGCGGTGGCCTTTTTCGCGATCCTTTTCGCGATCCTCATGGTAGCTGGGCAGAGCCTTCAGGTCTTCTATCAGATTCCCTTCGCTATGGTCGTGCTCATACAGGCGGTGATCGTCATTTGCGTGGCCGCTATGGAATTCTTCATTCACTATCGCCTGCGATTGGTGGGGTAGGCTATGGATTTCGTCGTCAACTGGCTCGCCAACGTGCCGGGTTTCGCGGTTCCCTTCGCGCTCGCGGCGCTTGGGCTGATCGTCACCGAAAAATCCGGCGTGCTCAATCTCGGCGCTGAAGGATATATGCTGGTCGGCGCCTTGGCAGGCGCCGGAGTGATGCTGACGTTCGGCAACCATCCCCTTGTTGCGCTCACGATAGCGGCACTTGCTGCCGCGGTGCTGGCATTGCTGTTTGCGTTTCTCGTCATCCTGTTGCGCGTGAACCAGGTGATCTCCGGCCTTATCATTGTCTTTTTCGCGCAAGGGCTGACGGCGCTGGTCGCGACAAAACAAGGCTGGACAAATCGCGCATTCGCTGGCCTCGGCGACCTGTATCTGGGGCCGCTTTCGTCTCTGCCGGTGGCCGGGCGTATCCTCTTCAAGCACGATTTCATCGTCTACCTGACGATCGTGATCTTCGCGCTCGCCGTCTATGTGCTGAAGTC
Source organism: uncultured Mesorhizobium sp. (assembly GCA_964601795.1). Taxonomy (GTDB): domain Bacteria; phylum Pseudomonadota; class Alphaproteobacteria; order Rhizobiales; family Rhizobiaceae; genus Mesorhizobium. Next base: position 16,585 of record CAZROU010000028.1, read on the forward strand.
GACTCATGTGGGGATGCGGCTGCGGGCGGTGGGCGAGAATCCGGAAGCCGCCGACGCGGCCGGAATCCCGGTCGGCTGGTATCGCTTCGCCGCCGTCGTCGTCGGCTGCATGCTGATCGGACTTGCCGGCGGCTACCTGACGGTCGCAGTTTCCAAGGTCTGGGTGGACGGCATGTCGGGCGGGCGAGGCTGGATCGCGATCGCCTTGGTCATCTTCGCGCGCTGGCAGCCGTGGCCGGCATTGGCGGGCGCGGTGCTGTTCGGTGGCATCGAGGCGCTCATACCGCGGATGGCGGCTATCGGCCTGCAACTGCCGCAATATTTCGTACTGATGCTGCCTTATGTGGCGACACTTGGCGTCATGACATGGACAAGCCTCGCCAGCACCCGCCGTAGCGGTCAGCCCGGCGCGCTCGGCCAGCCCTTCATTCGCGAGGAGCGAAGATAGGTCGTGCGGATGCCAGATCGCGAGGAGGTTCAGCCTCGGAAAATCTACGTCATTGTGCGCAAATCTCGACATGAACATGAATATGCGGAGGCGGCTATGAGATCGATATCGCCGCGCCGCAAGTCTTTTATCAGCGTCGATTTTGACTGGTCGGCAGCTACCCGCATATGGAAGGCACGCTGCTCCTTCTCCCGTCGGGTGTGTATATCGGCTTCCCGGCGGATCGCTATGCGGACGAGGATGCCATAGTCACGGCCAAGCTCGCTCGCCGCGACTACGGCACCAGGCCACCCTGCGATCTTTGACCGCGTCAGACCTGTGCCAGCGAAAGCACACGGGCCCACAGCTCTGCGTCGACCTCGACCGGGCCGGGCTCCTTCTTGTTTCTCCCCGGCAGGCGTGCGCCGACCCGCTCGAAGTTTGCGGCCAAGTCTGCGATGGCCGTGGCGAAATCGCCGCCCGCAAAATGGCCGGGGTCGATCGCCAGCAGGAATTGCCCCACCTGCGGCGGCCCGCCCTCCTGGTTGGAAAAGCCGCTCGCCTCGATGCTCAACCGCGAGCCTGTCAGGGCAGCAGCGAGTATTTCGACAATCAGCGAAAGATTGGCGCCCTTCTGCCCGCCCGCCGGCAGGAGAGAGCCTTCGAGGCCGACAGCGGGGTCCGTGGTCGGCCTGCCCTCCCGGTCCTGCGCCCAGCCGGTAGGGATCGCTTCGCCCCGGCTCCTACGCAACAAGATCTCGGTCCTGGTGACGGCGCTCAGGCTCTGGTCGACTAGAACCGGCAGGCCGCCTTCGACGGGAGCAGCGAAGGCCAGCGGATTGGTGCCGAAAAGCGGGCTGCGCGCGCCGGGGGGCGCGACCGAAGCCGGTGCGTTGGACATGCAAAGCCCGATCAGGCCACGTTCCGCCAACGGCAGGACATGCTCTCCGAGCGCAAGCGCGTTGTAGGAGTGGCGCACCGCCATGGCGGCGACGCCGAGGTCGCGCGCGGCCTCGATCAGATGCGGCATGCCCGCGTTGATGGCGGAATGGGCAAAGCCGGAAGCAGCGTCGACAAGGATGGACGCATCGCGTCTGACCACGGACGGCACCGCCTTCCCGTCTACCTTGCCGAGCCGCATCTGCTCGCAGAAGACCGGCGCATAGAAGAGGCCGCAGACGCGGTTGCCGCCGGCCTCCGCCAGCGCGATGGCGGCTGCAACCGGGGCCGCATTGGGTTCGGTGGCGCCGTTGGCGACAAGGGCGGCGCGCGTCGCCTGCTCGATCTGCGCGGTCGTGACCTCGACCAACCCACTCATGACTGCGAATATCTGCGCTCGCCTTCCGCGACCAACTCCGGGTTCAGCTCGAAGCCGAGGCCCACGCCCTGGAATGCCTCCAGCCAGCCGTTGGTGGGAGCCAGTTCGGGTGATTTCACGATATCCTTTTGCACCAGTTGCCACATGATCTGGTTACCATCGTCAAGATTGGGAATGGCAAGGCCGATATGATGCTCGGCGCAGGTAGTGACGCCGGTAGTGAAGGAGGAATGGATGCAGATCTTCAGGCCGGCTGATTCCGCCACGGCTGCCGCCTTCATCATGGGTTGGATGCCGCCGATCTCACGCGGGCCGATGCAAATCATGTCGGCCGCCTTCTGGCGGCAGATCTCATAGACGTCGTAGAGCGTGAAGGCCGCCTGGTCGGCCACGATCGGTATGCCGACCGATGCCCGCACCTGCGCCATGGCCGGAATGCTCCAGCTCACGGTCGGCTGCTCTATGAACTCGATGTCGTATTTCTCAAGCTTCTTGCACATGTTGATGGCATCGACGACGCTCCAGCCTTCATTGGCGTCGAGACGCAGCCGGGCATTGCCGATCTCGCGGCGCACAGCGGCGGTGATCTCGAGGTCGAGCTCTTGGCCGCGGCCGACCTTGAGGTAGAACACGCGCTCGCCGGCAGCATGGCCGCGGGCCGCGTCGCGGGCGAGTTCCTCGGCCGTCTCGCCCTGCAGGAAGTAGAAATAGCCCACCGCCTTGCGATGCGCACCGCCCAGCAGCTTGTGCACCGGCAGGCCGGCCAGTTTGCCCTGCAAGTCCCACAGCGCCATGTCGATGCCCGAAAACATCTGGTTGGCCGCGCGCATATAGTTTGCGCCATGGCCGAGATATTCCTGGTGGAACATCCTCGCGATCAGCGGTGCGGCGTCATGGGGCGAGTGGCCGACGAGATGGCCGGCCAGCCGCCTCAGGATCGCGGCCGTCCCGGTCTGATCCGGGGCCACGGTGCATTCACCGATGCCGACAGCTCCATGGTCGGTATGAATTTCGATAAGGTTGACCGCGAAGGTCTCGCGAATGCCGTAGGACCAGTGGTAGGGCTGCCTGAGCGGCAGGACCAGGGGACGAACGCGGACTTCAGTTATCTTGACCATTGTGCTGAATTCCTTGGCCGGCGGCCGCATGGGGTTCCGGGACCCATATGCGGGTCCCGGAAGAGGCGTCTTACATGCCGATGGATTTTAGATAATCAGCCGCGACAGCTTCGACCGTCTTCTTGTCGACGTCGACCTCGCTGTTGAGCCGCTGCATGGTGGCGTCATCCAGCTTCGTCGACACGGCCTCGAGCGTATCCTTGAGGTCGGGATGCTGCTCCAGCACTTCCTTGCGCACCACCGGCGTCAGCGCGTAGTTCGGGAAGAAGTGCTTGTCGTCCTCCAGGACGCGAAGCTTCAGCGCGGCGATCTGGCCGTCGGTGGCCTGGGCCGAGATGGTGTCGAGGTCGCCGTTGGCGAGCGCCGGATAGGTCAGGCCGAGATCCATCGGGCGCACATTTGCGCGACCGGCTTCGAAGTCATAGGCCTTTTCCAGTCCGATTAATCCATCCGGACGCTTGGGGAACTCGGCGGTTGTGCCCATCTTGATTTCGACGCCGTTCCTGTAGGCCGCTGCCATATCCGAGATGGTCTTCAGGTTGTCGGTCTTGGGATTGTCGGCCCGAACCACGAAGGCATAGGTGTTGTTGGCCTTGGATGGCGCCAGCCAGACCAGTCCCTTCTCGCCGTCCAGTTGCTTGACGCGTTCATAGGTCTCTTCCGGGGACAGGCGCTCGGTGACCTTGTTGAAGGTGATCAGCGATGTGCCGGTATATTCCCAGTAAAGGTCGACCTCGCCATTCTCCAGCGCCGCGCGTACGATCTTGGTGCCCATGCCATCCTTCTTGTCGACGCTATAGCCTTTCTTCTCGAGGAGCTGTTTCGTCATCTCGGCGATGATCAGCTGCTCGGTGAAGCCTTTGCCGCCAACGGTGACCTTGCCGGCGGCCCAGCCGGGCGCGACAATCGTCAGGGCCATAGCTACCGACAACACGCCCTTAGTAAGTTTGGACATAACACTCATTTCTTCTCCTCCTTCTGCTTTGGTTGTTATTTCAATGGGTTGATGCCGCGGGGAATAAGGTGGTACTGGGCTTGGCCCAGCAGGAAATCGACGCCTACCGCGAGCAACGCGGTAGGGATCGCCCCTGCCAGCATCATCGGCAGTTCATCCAGTGCGATGCCCGTGAAGATCAGTTCGCCGAGCCCTCCCGCCCCGATTAGAAATACTAGCGGTGCAGAACCGATGCAGACCGCCAACGCCGTGCGGATACCGCCGAAGATCACGTAAAGGGCGTTGGGCAACTCGACGCGCCAGAGCACCTGAAGCGGTGTCATCCCCATTCCGGTCGCAGCCTCGATCAGATGCGGCGGCACGGCTTTCAGGCCCGAATAGGTATTGTGGACGATAGGCAGCAACGTCGCCGCCCACAGGCCGAAGATCGCCGGGAGGGTGCCGATGCCGAGCATGGACATGGAGAGCGCCAATATGGCGAGCGTTGGCACGGTGCTGCCGACGTTGAAAATCTGCATCGCCGCATCCGCCACATGGCGCAGCGAGGGCCGTGACAGCAGCACACCGACCGGCACGGCGACCAGTATCGCGAATGCGCCTGCCCATGCGACCAGTTCAAGATGCTGCACGCTCAGATAGGCAATATCGCTTTCATAGACCATGATTTCCTCGGCCATTCCCGAGGACCACAGCCAGTAGGCGACCACCAGCACAACGACTCCGACAATGACCGGAGCGATCCGGGTGGCACCGGCCGCGCGCACGGTTTCCGCCGCGCTCATTGCCCCGCCTCCGATCCGGTACCGCGCAGGGTCGCGACGATGGAGCGGTAGGTCAGCACCCCGACGACCTTACCCTCGCCATCCACGCAGGCGAGCGCCGGCAGGTCATGCGTCAGCATCAGCGACACCGCGATGCGCAAATCCGCCTCGACAGGGACGCTGGTGGAGTCAGGCCGATAAGCCTGTGAAACCGCGCCGTCGTAAAGCTCGGCATCCTCGCCTTTCAGCACGCCAAGCGGCCTACCCGTATCGTCCAGCACGATTGCGGCCAGACCGCCGTGCACCTCCATGCGCAGTCGCGCCTCGCTGAGCGGAGTATCCGGGCGGACGCCGGCGAAATCCCGTACCATCGCCTCGCCGCTTCTGATGAGGCGCAGGCGTTTCAGGGCTCGGTCGCCCCCTAGAAAGCTCTCGACGAAGGCATTGCAGGGCTTTGCCAGCAACTCGTTGGGTGTGGCGAACTGCTCCAGCCTGCCGCTTCGGAAAATGGCGATCTTGTCGGCCATCTTCACCGCCTCATCCAGGTCGTGCGACACGAAGATGATCGTCTTTCGCAGTTCCTGCTGCATCTTCAGGAATTCGTCCTGGATCACCTCGCGGTTGATCGGATCAATGGCCCCGAACGGCTCGTCCATCAGCATGAGCGGCGGATCGGCGGCCAGCGCCCTCAACACGCCGACACGCTGCTGCTGGCCGCCCGAAAGCTCCTTCGGATAGCGCTTGAGAAACAGGTCGGGCTGCAGCCCCACCATGTTCAGAAGCTCGCGGGCGCGCGCCCGCGATCTGGCCCGCTGCCAGCCGAGCAGGTCGGGCACGACGCAGATATTGTCTTCCACGGTCTTGTGCGGAAACAGGCCGATCTGCTGGATCACGTAGCCGATGGTGCGGCGCAGTTCGATCGGATCGACATTGATCGCATCCTTGCCATCGATGAAAATCTTCCCGCTGGTTGGCTCGATCAGCCGGTTGATCATGCGCATGGTCGTCGTCTTGCCGCAGCCGGACGGTCCCAGCAGCACGCAGATCTCGCCCGAAGGCACTTCGAGATTCACATTGTCGACGGCAACGATCGGATGGGCACCTTGGCCGAAATGCTTGGTCAGGTTCTCGAGCCGGATCATGCGGGCGCCTCTCCCCTGATCCCTTTCGACGTCATCAGACGCTGCAACTGGGCGAGCAAGAGATCGGCGACGATCGCCAGCAGCGAAACGCTCAGTGCGCCGGTGATGAGCTGCCTCGGATCGGTCTGGCTGATGCCGCGTGCAATCAGGGTGCCAAGCCCGCCGGCGCCGATATAGGCGGCAATTGCGGTTACCCCGATATTCATCACCACGGCGGTGCGGACCCCGGCCATGATGACGGGAACGGCCAGGGGGATTTCCACCTGACGCAATCTCTGCCAGTCGCTCATGCCCATGCCGCGCGCGGCCTCGCGCAGGACCGGGTCGATATTGGTGATAGCTGTATAGGTGTTGCGGATAATTGGAAGCTGGGAATAGAGGATGACGGCAATGACCGCAGGCACATAGCCGATGCCGTGGCCGATGGGCGAAAGCAGCGGTATCATCAGCCCGAACAGCGCGATCGACGGGACGGTGATCATCATGGAGGCCAGATAGAGCACTGTATCGGCTGTGCTCTTGGACTGTGTGATGGCAATGCCGATGGGGACGGCGGTCACGACGGCGATTCCGACCGCGACCAGGACGATGGAGATGTGCTCGAGCGTTCGTTGCCCGATCACGTGAAGATTGTCGGCGATGAAACTGATCGTCTCCATCCAGTCAGCTCGGCCTGTATTGCTGCAGCCTTGCGGCCGCCGATGGCTGGTATGGGGGCGGGGGGCTGATCACGGATCGCCTGCTCCGATCTCTTCGCGCCGCTTGATCACATAGGCGTCGAGTTCCTCACGAATCGCTGGGTCGAGTACCGGCTCCTCATATTCTTCGAGCGCCTTTTGCCAGATGTCGGTCGCCCGTTGCAAAGCATCGCGCGAGCCGGCTTCCTGCCAGTTCCCGAAATTCTGCCAGTTGGAGAGCATCGGCTGGTAGAAGGCCGTGTCGTAGCGGGCCATCGTGTGGTCGGATCCGAAGAAATGGCCGCCCGCGGGAACGGACTTGATGGCTTCGAAGCCGAGGTCGTCGTCGGCAAATGATATGGGCTCGAGAAAGGCCATCATGTTCTGGAGGATCTCGACATCCAGAACCAGCTTTTCATAGGAGGCGGTAAGCCCTCCCTCTAGCCAGCCGGCGGCGTGGTAGATCATGTTCGCGCCGCCGAGCACCGCGCCCCAGGTGGACATTTCCGTCTCGTAGGTCGCCTGCAGATCGACTGCATTCGAGGCGTTCGAATTGGAGGTGCGGTAAGGCAGGTTGTATCGCCGCGCCAGTTGCCCGGCGATGATGTTGGCCTTCGCGTTTTCCGGCGTGCCGAAAGTCGGCGCGCCCGAACGCATATCGACGTTCGAAGTGAAGGCACCATACATCACCGGTGCGCCCGGGCTGGCGAGTTGCGTCAGCACAACCCCGAACAGCGCCTCGGCGTTCTGCTGGCTGAGCGCGGCGGCCATCGTGACCGGCGTCATCGCGCCCATGAGCGTGAATGGCGTTACCGTTACCGGCTGGCCGTGCTCGGCCATGGCGATCAGGCCGTCGGCCATCGCGTCGTCGAACAGGCGCGGCGAGTTAACGGAGATGATGGTGATGACGCCCGGCGAAACGCGCATCTCCTCGAGGCTGGCCCCGCGCGCGATCGCCATCATATTGATGCCGTCGACCGCCCGGCCGCGGCCGATTGCGGTGCAATGATAGCAAAGGTCGCTCAGTGTCAGGTTCGCGTAGTAGGTGTCGAGGTGCCGCGAATTTGCCGGCAGTTCGATCGGCGCGCAGACCTGGTTGCCGATGATATGTACGGCGTTGAAATAATGTGCCAGCCGGGTGAAGTTCCTGTAGTCGGCCATGTTCCCCTGGCGGCGGCCGTTGATGCGGTCGTGAACATTGGGCGGGCCCGCCACCAGCCCGAACACCAACGCGTCGCCCCCAAGGGTCAGCCGCTTGGCCGAGTTGCGGCTGGTCAGAGTGAAGCTGGACGGGGCGGTCGCCAGTGCCGCGTCGACGATCGACTCGTCGATGCGGATCACCTGCTCATCATGGTCGACAATCGCACCTGCCTTCTCGAACAGCTCTAGGGCCTTGCTGCTCATCACCCGGATGCCGATCTCGGATAGAATGCGCATCGAGTTGCGATGAAGCTGTTCCAGCCGTTCCTCGTCTATCAGGCTTATCGGCTGGTAAACGTTGCGGACAAGTCGCCACGGAAGCTGCGGAATGGAGCCGCTGTTTCGCGCGGCGCGCGCCCGCCGCCCGCCGCCCCGTCGGTCGGAACTCATCGCCGCGCCTCCTGCACCGAAGCAGACCCGTCCGAGCGCATCCCGCTGCGATCCGACACACGTGATGCAAATGTCGACATCCGGCCAGCACCTCCTTCTTCCTTTGGACTATCGCCAATCCGACGCCGTGCTTCACATGATAAGACCGTCGCCAATGCCCAAAAAAAACGATGCCATTTGCCGGCGTCATGATGCTAGATGGGGCGACGCCATGCCTGCCAGAGGAGCGCCAGATGAAACCGCCGGCCAAAACGCCCCCACCCCTGAGCTACATCCGTTCCTTCGAGTGTTCGGCCAGGCATCTTAGCTTTACCGAGGCGGCAGACGAGCTCGGCTATACCCAGGCGGCAATCAGCAACCACGTGCGCGCGCTCGAGAACTATCTCGGCCGCCAGTTGTTCATCCGATATCCGCGCAGCCTTAAGCTGACGGAGATCGGCGAGGCCTTCCTGCCCATGCTCAGGGAGGCACTCAAGCAGATCGATTTCGCGACCGAGGCAGTCCTGGCCTCTGCGCGCAATCGTACCGTGGTGATTTCCTGCCCGACCAGCCTGGCCGAGAACTGGCTGTCAAAGGCGATTTCCGCCTTCAGCCGCAAGAACCCGGAGATCGAAATCCTGATGCACGGGATCATCTGGGAACAGCCGCCCGAACAGATTGCGGACGTCTCCATCGCCGTGCGACGAGACGACAACCGGCCGGCTTTCTCCGCACAGCTATGGCAGGACCGGCTCGTGATGGTCTGCGCGCCGGAACTGCTGACTGGCCGGGATGCGATTTCGAAGCCGGACGATCTATTGAGGGCCAATTGGATCGCCATTCATGGCCGTCAGGAATTCTGGCCGGAAATGGCGGCGGCGCTGGGCATCGACGCCTCGCGCAACGACAAGCGGCTTTCCACCAATTCCACCAACATCGCCCTGGAGCTTGCCGCCAATGGCGCCGGCTGCCTGGTCACGACCTGGTCGCTGGCGCGGCTCTATGTCGAGAGAGGCCTTCTGGTCGAGCCCTTCAAGGCCCGCCCGCCGAGCAGCTGGAACTATTATCTGATGGACAGCCCGACCGCAAAGGGCGCGGTGGTGCGCAGGGTACGCGAGTGGCTGATCGCCGAAGCGCATGGTTTCGCAGCCGAAATTGCCGGTGAGACCGCGCTGCCGGAATGATGGATGCTACCGGTTGGGGATCATATCACTGGCTGCCGTGAATTGAATTGCGCAATGACCTCGTTTTATTTTTCCATCCAGATGCATTTCGCGTGAAGTTTCAGTGGCATTCCGACACGAAAAATGTCCACCCTAGAGCATGATTGCATCGAGGTCGGTGCACACAGGGCAGGATTCGAAGACTACATGCGCACACATGCCCAGGCTGTCATTGTCGGCGGAGGCCTCATCGGATGCTCGATCCTCTATCACCTAGCTAAGCTCGGCTGGACAGATGTCGTTTTGCTGGAACGCGATGAACTGACCTCGGGTTCGACCTGGCACGCGGCGGCCAACATCCATGGTCTGCACGACTCGACTAATATTAGCCTGCTCCAGCACTACACCATGTCGCTCTATAAGGAGTTGGAGGCCGAAACGGGCCAGGGATGCGGGGTCTATCAGCCTGGCTCCCTCTATCTGGCCCAGACCGAGGATCGCGAGCACCAATTGCGGCTGCAGGAAGCCAAGGCACGTCGCTATAAGATGAATTTCTACGAGGTCGGCCGCGACGAAGCCGAGCGGCTCCATCCGCTCGCCAATTTCGACGGCATACGCTGCATCATGTACGAGCCCGAGGGCGGCAATGTTGATCCGTCGGGCGTCACCATGGCCTATGCCGCGGGAGCGCGCAAAAGAGGGGCGGAGATTCACAGATTTACCCCGGTCATCGCCACGGAGGCCCAGCCCGACGGGAACTGGATCGTCCGCACGCCCAAGGGCGAGATCAGGACGCAATGGGTGGTTAATGCAGCCGGTCTGTGGGGCCGCGAGGTTGCGGCCCTGGCCGGCATTGAACTGCCTCTGATGCCGACAGAGCATCAATATATGGTGACGGAAACCATCCCCGAAATCGCCGAACTGGGTCGCCGCTTGCCCTCGATTGCCGATCGTGACGGCGAGTACTACCTGCGCCAGGAGGGGCTTGGCCTGCTTGTCGGCGCCTATGAGCGCGACATGAGGTTCTGGGCGGAAAATGGCACGCCATTGGGCTTTGGTCACGAATTGTTCCCGGACGATCTCGGGCGCATCGAAGAAAACCTGATGCGCGCGGTCGACCGCATCCCGGTCCTCGGCTCCACCGGCGTGAAGAAGGTCATCAATGGCCCGATGATCTGGTCGCCGGACAGTGCGGTGCTGTTCGGCCCGATCCCGGAACTGCGGAACTATTTTTGCTGCAACGGCATAATCCCCGGCTTCTCCCAGTCGGGCGGCATGGGTAAGCTGGCCGCCGAGTGGATGGTGGAGGGCGAACCGAGTCTCGACATGTTTATCTGGGACGTGGCTCGTTTCGGCGAGTGGGCGGACAAGAAGTTCACCATGGCGCGGGTACAGGACCAGTACAGCCATCGTTTCAAGATCCATTTCCCGAATGAGGAGCGCTCGGCCGGCCGGCCCGCGCGCACGCGCCCCATCTACGAATTCCAGCAGGAGTTGGGCGCAGTGTTCGGCCTGAATACCGGATGGGAGCATCCGCTGTGGTATTCGCGCGGCGATGAACCCAAGGTCGAGACCAACGGCTTCAAGCGGCAGAACTGGTGGGAACCGGTCGGCCGCGAGGCCCGCATGTTGCGGGACCATGCGGGGATCATCGACATTTCCAACTTCGCCAAATACCGGGTTGAAGGCAACGGCGCGGCGGACTGGCTCGATGCGCTCTTCGCCAACCGCATGCCGGGCGAGATAGGCCGCTCCTGCCTGACGCCACTGATCGGCAAGCGTGGTGGCGTGGCCGGTGATTTCACCGTCACCAAACTGGGTGACGAGAGCTTCATGATCTTCGGCTCCGGCATGGCCGAGCGCTTCCACCTGCGGTTCTTCAGCGCGGTGCCGCGACCCGAAACGGTCAGCTTCGTCTCCATGACCAACAGCATGTGCGGATTCAATGTGGCGGGGCCGAAATCACGCAACCTGCTTCAACGTCTGACCAATGAGGATCTGTCGACCGCCTCCTTCCCCTTCATGCGTTCCCGCAGAATGCAGGTGGCTGGCGTCGATGTCGTTGCGCTGCGCGTATCCTTCACCGGCGATCTCGGCTGGGAACTCTATTGCGCATCCGCTGATCAGCCGGCGCTCTACCGTGCGCTCATCGACGCGGCTGCCGAGTTCGACGCCGGTCCGGTCGGCTCACGCGCGCTCCTGTCGCTGCGCATCGAGAAAGGCTATGGCAGTTGGGGTCGCGAATACTCTCCCGAATATTGGCCGCAGGAGAGCGCACTTGACCGCCTCGTCAAGATGGACAAGCCGAAATTCCTCAACCGCGACGCTTATGCCCGCATCGCGGAGCAGCCTACTCGGCAGCATCTGGCGATGATCGCCATAGACGTCGTCGATGCAGACGCGACGGGTGGCGAGCCGATTTTCCTCGCCGATGGCATGCCGGCCGGACAGGTCACGTCGGGGGCATACGGCTATTCGGTCAACCAGTCTCTAGCGCTGTGCTACCTGCAGAGCGGTCTGACCAAACCCGGCGACAGGGTCGTCGTCCAGGTGCTCGGGCGGCCACATCAGGCGACGGTTCTGGCCAGACCGCCTTTCGATCCGGATGGCTCGCGTTTGCGGGCATAACGATAGCTGATGATCCCTCTTGGGTTGTACGCTGAATTGCCAAGCCTGATCGTCATCGGGCGTCCTTACTATTCGATGCCTGATGGGTCAGGATCGTCCGCGTCCAGTTCAGCAAAACGAGTGTTGAAGTTGAGGCCGTCGACGACGATCTTCCGATCGCCCCGCCAATCCTCTTCTATCATCTGCGCCGAGCCTTCTTTCCTGGACGAAGTCGACATATCGAGACAAACTAAGGTTCCGGCATATTTGACAGTCTCAAGAGTCAGCCAAGCACTCGATATTGCGAGTTGATAGTTGGAGAAGACAGGTCGATCGCGGAAAGGCTAAGACACGCTCTTTGTCGATCGCACCGATGTGGGCTGTGGTTGGCGGTCGCGATCTCGGGCTATTGCAGGGTGTACTGTTGCTGACGACTTATCGTGTGCTCGATACGGTCGAAGACAGGATGTGAACCGGCTCGGAGAACCGCCATGCCACATGTCAAGCATTTTCCCGCGGACAAGATGCAGTTCGAACCCTATGGCGGTCCTCCGGGAGAAGCGAAGATCGCGCGCCTGGTCGGACCTGAACTGTCGTCGAGCATGGGCGGCGGTGTCGCAACCTTCGACGCATGTTCGATTGAATGGACCGTACTCTATGACGAACTGATCGTGGTCCTCGAAGGCACCTTTCGGCTGCGCCTGGGTGGCAGCGAAAGCAGAACGATAGAGGCGCGGCCGGGCGACGTCATATGGTTGCCGAGGGTACGCCAGTGCGTTACGAGGGTGATGGTGCGAAGGTGTTTTACGCCCTCAGTCCGGTCGATTGGAAAGCGCGCCATAGCTTGTGAGGCATCGTGACCGTCTTCCCACATCTCTTTTCGCCCCTGAGCATCGGTGGAATGGAAGTCAGGAACCGTATCGTGTCGACCGGACACGATACGGTCATGGCCCATGACGGGCATGTCACGGACCGCCTCATCGCCTATCAGGAGGCGCGCGCCAAGGGCGGAGCTGGCCTGATTATCGTCCAGGTATCGGGCGTACATGAGACGGCGCGGTATACATCCCATGTGCTGATGGCGACATCCGACGATGCAATCCCCGGTTACCGGGCGCTTGCCGAGGCCGTTCACCGGCATGGTACAAGGATCTGCGGCCAGCTTTTCCATCCCGGACGCGAGATCATGGAAACGCAGGACGGCACGGCGCCTGTCGCCTATGCGCCGTCGGCCGTGCCGAACTCGCGTTTCCACGTCATGCCGATCCCGCTGTCGCTGTCCATGATCGGCGAGATCGTGTCGGGTTACGGAGATGCGGCAGCAAGGCTGATGCGGGCCGGCTTCGATGGCTGCGAGATCGTGGCAAGCCATGGCTACCTGCCCGCGCAGTTTCTCAATCCGAATGTCAACCTTCGCGAAGACCGGTATGGCGGCAGCATGGAGAACCGACTGCGTTTCCTGCGTGAGATTGCCGAGGACATCCGCAACAAGACGTCCCTGGATTTCGTGATCGGCCTCAGGATCACGGGCGAGGAGCATGACAGCCAGACGCTCGATGCGAGCGAAGTCCTGGGCTTCTGCCGGATGCTCGACGGCGACGGCATGATCGACTACTTCAACGTGGTCGCAGGCACATCTGCATCGCTCAAGGGTGCCGTACACATCGTGCCGCCCATGTATTTCACCAATGGTTATTCAGCACCCTTCGCGGCATCGTTGAAACAATTGGTGGCAAAGCCGGTCTTCGTCGCCGGGCGCATCAACCAGCCGCAGACGGCCGAGCAACTCCTTGCCTCCGGCCAGGCCGACATGTGCGGCATGACGCGCGCCATGATCTGCGATCCGCAAATGCCGGCCAAGGCAGCCGAAGGACGCGTCGATGATATCCGTGCCTGTATCGCCTGCAACCAGGCCTGTATCGGGCACTTCCACAAGGGTTACCCCATTTCCTGCATCCAGCATCCTGAGACCGGCCGCGAACTCTCGCTCGGCATCAAGACCCCTGCTGCGAGCCGCAAGCGCGTGATTGTCGCCGGCGCGGGGCCGGCCGGCATGAAAGCCGCCGCGGTGCTGGCTTCGCGCGGCCACGAGGTCGTCGTGCATGAAGCCGATTCCCAATTGGGTGGCCAGGCCCGGCTGGCGCAATTGCTGCCGGGACGTGCCGAGTTTGGTGGGATCATCACCAATCTGGCGCGAGAAATGGAGATAGCCGGCGTCACCGTCCGGCGCAATTCGCCCGTCACGCGCGCGCTGGTGGAAGCCGAAGGCGCCGACGCAGTGGTGATCGCCACTGGCGGCAAGCCGCATCGCCCCGCAATCGAGGGTGGCGAAGACACGCATATCGTCGATGCCTGGCAGGTTCTGGTCGGGCAAGCCAATGTCGGCGCCAATGTGCTGATCGCCGACTGGAGAGCGGACTGGATCGGCCTTGGTATCGCCGAGAAGCTAGCCCGCGATGGGTGCAATGTCACCCTGTGCGTGGAAGGCCTGGCGGCGGGCGAGACGATACATGGCTATGTCCGCGACACCATGATTGCCAATCTCCACCGCCTGGGCGTCCGCATCGTGACCTATACGCGCCTCTACGGCACCGACGGATCGACGGTCTACATGGAGCATTGCGCGTCGGGCGAACCGGTGATGTTCGAGGACATCGACACCCTGGTCCTTTCGCAGGGACACGACCGCGTCGCCGGGCTCGAGGCGGAACTGGAGGATTTTGCCGGTGAGGTCCATGTCATCGGCGACGCGCTCACCCCGCGCACTGCCGAGGAAGCTGTGCTTGAAGGCCTCAAGATCGGTCGCTTGATCTGAGCCCGCACCACCTACGCTAGCCGGAGGTGGGGCACAAGGTTGAGAGGAGAGGGCTTTGTCCTCAGAACTGTGTGGTCCATATGACGGCTTTGTCATCATTTTGGGAATCACGAAGCTGCGGGCATTGTGGTCTTGATCTGCGGCCCGTCGATCAATGGATCAGGCCCCGCAACCGCCGCCAGGCGTATCCGGTCGGTGATCGTCACGCGGGTACCCTGAGTCATCACCCCATGGTTTTGCAGAGCCTTCATAGACCGTGAGAGATTTTCGGGTGTCATGCCCAGATGGGAGGCGAGATGGCGTTTCTCCACCGGCAACACTATCGTGCTTGCGTCGCCGCTGCATCGGGACTGGTGCATGATATAAGCAGCGAGCCGTTCCTGGGAATTGCGCAGCTTCAGGTTCTTGGAATGGCGCACAAAGGTACGGTAACCGTTGGCCAATTCACGCATGCCGGCCATAGCGAAATCCGGATCGTGCCGGAGCGCTACACGGACGTCCGCAACAGGAATCATGATGATCTGCGATCGTTCAAGAGTTCGCGCCGACATCAGATAGGCCTCGTCGCACACGCAGGCCGCCAGGATGAATGTCGAGACCGGGTGCACGACACCCATGATGGTGTTGTGCCCATTCCATGTCGCGTGCAATTCGACAGACCCTTCAACTATTACGTGAAGGAAGTCGGCATACTCACCCTGACGAATCAGTTCTAACTGTGCTGGAAACGTCCGAGCATAGGCGATCTTCATCAGGTCGTCGAAGGTCGGCGTCATCATCTCGCGAAACAGGGGAAGACGACGCAGGCGTGACTTCTCAATTTCCTGCATGTGTTACTTTCCATGCGCAAAGTGCTTGATATTTATCAATCTGAAAATCGTAAATTGTCAATTTCCCTTGAGAAATCTCACTGCTTATTCGGCCAAAATTTATGAGACTAAAGGTAATGCCTGCGACAAAATCGCCGCGGTTGATACGGCTCTATTACGGTTGACATAGATCAAAGACGACTATCGTCACTTATGTTTGTTCTATCGGGTAGTTACTCAGCCACCGGAATGAGACCGGGAGCCACGCCATGACAGGCCAACAGATGCCTAGCCGTGCAGACCAGCAACGCGCCCTATGGCTGAGCACGATATCCTTCACCCTGTGCTTTGCCGTCTGGACGATCTTTTCCATCATCGGGCTGTCCATAAAGGACGAGCTCGGCCTTTCCGAATTCCAGTACGGGCTGTTGATCGCGATGCCAGTGCTGACCGGGTCGCTGACCCGGCTGATCCTCGGCGTGTGGACCGAGCGCTATGGCGGGCGATTGGTGTTCTCGGCGCAGATGGTCCTGACCGGGGCGGCTACCTTCGCTCTAACCTGGGCCTACAGCTATTTCACCTTCCTGCTGGCGGCGCTGGGCGTCGGTCTTGCCGGCGGTTCCTTCATCATCGGCGTTGCCTATGTCACGAAATGGTATCCGCAGGCGCGGCAGGGGACCGCGCTCGGCGTGTTCGGCATGGGCAATGTCGGCGCGGCGGTTACCAAGTTCCTTGCCCCCTTCGTGCTGGTCGTGTGGGGCTGGCAGGGCGTGGCGGAGATCTGGGCGGCGGCCATCGCCGTCATGGGCGTCGTCTTCTACCTGCTCGCCAAGGACGACCCGGATTTCGCCGCAAGGCGCGCCGCGGGCGTCGCGGCGCCCAGCCTGGCCGAGCAGTTCGCGCCGTTGAAGAACCTCCAGGTTTGGCGCTTCTCGCTCTACTATTTCTTCGTCTTCGGCGGCTTCGTGGCGCTGGCGCTGTGGCTGCCGCACTATCTGGTGCAGGTCTATGGCGTGGATGTGCGCACCGCCGGTATGGCGGCAGCCGCCTTCAGCCTCTCGGCCAGCGTATTCCGCGCCTATGGCGGCGTGCTGTCGGATCGTTTCGGCGCCCGCTCGGTGATGTACTGGACCTTCGGCTTTTCGCTGCTGTTTTTGTTCATGCTGTCCTATCCGCCGACCGAATACGTGATCCGGGGCATGGACGGCCCGATCGCCTTCTCCACCGAGATGGATTTGTGGCCGTTCGTCGCCACCACCTTCGCGCTCGGCTTCTTCATGAGCCTCGGCAAGGCCGCCGTATTCCGGCACATCCCGGTCTACTATCCGAAGCATGTCGGATCGGTCGGCGGCTTGGTCGGCATGATCGGCGGCCTCGGCGGCTTCATCCTGCCCATCGTGTTCGGCGTTCTGCTCGACATGACCGGCATCTGGACTTCGGCCTTCCTGCTCCTGTTCCTGCTCGTGCTGGTGTCGATGACATGGATGCATCTGTCGATCCGGGTGATGGAGCGGCAGGCACACGGCGCGGCCCTCGATCGCCTGCCGACATTCCCCGAACTGAAGGAGGTCCACGACCCCGACCGCACGGTGATGCCGCACCTGATCGAGGACTGGCGGCCCGAGGATCCGCATTTCTGGGCGCAGAAGGGGCAGCGCATCGCCCGCCGCAACCTGTGGATCTCGATCCCCGCTTTGCTGCTCGCCTTTGCGGTGTGGATGGTGTGGTCGGTGGTGATCGCCAAGCTGCCGTCGATCGGCTTCGCCTTCACCCAGGACCAGTTGTTCTGGCTGGCGGCGCTGCCGGCGCTGTCGGGCGCGACACTGCGCATCTTCTACAGCTTCATGGTGCCGATCTTCGGCGGGCGGCTGTGGACGACGCTGTCGACCGCCTCGCTGCTGGTGCCTGCCATCGGCATCGGCTACGCGGTGCAGGACCCCGGCACGCCCTACCTGATCTTCGTGGTGCTGGCGCTTTTGTGCGGCTTCGGCGGCGGCAACTTCGCCTCCTCCATGGCCAACATCAGCTTCTTCTTCCCGCGCGCCGAAAAGGGCAACGCCCTGGCGCTGAACGCCGGGCTCGGAAATCTGGGCGTTTCGGTCATGCAGTTCCTGGTGCCGCTCGCCATCACCGCCGGCGTGTTCGGCACGCTCGGCGGTTCACCGCAGGAACTGTCCGACGGCGGCCGCCTGTGGATGCAGAACGCCGGCTTCATCTGGGTGCCGATGATCCTCGCCTCGACCGTGGCCGCATGGCTCGGCATGAACGACATCGCCGACGCGAAGGCGAGTTTCCGGGAACAGGCGGTGATCTTCACCCGTGCCCACAACTGGGTGATGTGCCTGCTCTATGTCGGCACCTTCGGCTCCTTCCTCGGCTATTCGGCCGGCTTCCCGCTGTTATCCAAGCTCGCCTTCCCCGAGATCGACGCGCTGAAATACGTGTTCCTCGGCCCGCTGGTCGGCGCGCTGAGCCGCGCAGGCACCGGTTGGCTGTCCGACAGGATCGGTGGCGGGCGCGTCACCTTCTGGGTGTTCGCCGGCATGATCGCGTCGGTGGTGGGAGTGATCTGGTCCTTGCAGATCGGCTCCTTCGGCGGCTTCTTTGCCTTCTTCATGGCTCTGTTCTTCTTCACCGGGGTCGGCAACGCTTCGACCTTCCAGATGATCCCGGTGATCATGCGCAAGGAGATTGTGCGGCTGGCGCCCGGGGAAGACCCGCTCGAGCAGCGCCGCCGCTCCGACCGCGAGTCCGCCGCCATCATCGCCTTCACAAGCGCCATCGGCGGCTATGGCGGCTTCTTCATCCCCAAGGCCTACGGCACCTCGATCGGCATGACCGGGTCGCCGCTCGCCGCGCTCTGGGCCTTCCTCGCCTTCTACGTAGTGTGCCTCGCCGTCACCTGGGCGGTCTACACCCGTCGCGGCGGGCTCCTGCACGACATCGAGCATGGCCGGGTCCCGGCGGCTGCCGTTCCTGCCCAATAGCTGAGGAGACAGCCATGAGCCATCTTCTGGACCGCCTGAACTTCCTGACGACGCTGCGCAAGGACACGTTCGCCGGCGGCCACGGCCAGACGACCATCGAGAACCGCGACTGGGAAGACGCCTATCGCCGCCGCTGGCAGCACGACAAGATCGTGCGCTCGACCCATGGCGTCAACTGCACCGGCTCCTGCTCTTGGAAGATATACGTCAAGTCGGGGATCGTGACCTGGGAGACGCAGCAGACCGACTATCCGCGCACGCGGCCGGACCTGCCCAATCACGAGCCGCGCGGCTGTGCGCGCGGGGCCTCCTATAGCTGGTATCTCTACAGCGCCAACAGGGTGAAGACGCCGCTCGTTCGCGGCCGGCTGATGCGGCTATGGCGCGAAAAGCGCCGGACTATGGGCCCGGTCGAGGCATGGACGGCGATCCAAGCCGATCCGGCGGCGCGCGAAAGCTATACCCGCATACGCGGCAAGGGCGGCTTCGTGCGCGCGAGCTGGGACGAGGCGACCGAGATCGTGGCCGCCGCCAACGCCTACACGGCGAAGAAATACGGCCCCGACCGGGTGTTCGGCTTCTCGCCGATCCCGGCCATGTCGATGGTCTCCTACGCGGCCGGCACCCGCTACCTGTCGCTCTTGGGCGGCACCTGCATGTCGTTCTACGACTGGTATTGCGACCTGCCGCCGGCCAGCCCCCAGACCTGGGGCGAGCAGACAGACGTGCCGGAATCGGCCGACTGGTACAATGCCGGCTACCTGCTTCTGTGGGGCTCGAACGTGCCGCAGACGCGCACGCCCGACGCCCATTTCTACACCGAGGTGCGCTACAAGGGCACCAAGAGCGCCGTCATCTGCCCGGATTATTCCGAGGCCGCCAAGTTCTCCGACATCTGGCTGAACGCCAAGCAGGGCACGGACGCCGCCCTCGGCATGGCCTTCGGCCACGTCATTTTGCGCGAGTTCCACCTCGAGCGGCAGGTGCCCTATTTCGAGGACTACTGCCGCAAATATTCCGACATGCCGATGCTGGTGCGTCTCGACCGGCAGGGCGACAGGCTGGTTCCCGGCCGGCAATTGCGGGCGGCCGATTTTTCCCGCGCGCTGGGCGAGAAGAACAACCCCGACTGGAAGACGGTCGGGATCGACGAGATTTCCGGCAAGGTCGTGGTGCCGAACGGCTCTATCGGCTTCCGCTGGGGCGAGACCGGCAAGTGGAACCTGGAGGAGAAGGCCGGCAAGGCCGATACCCGCCTCAAGCTCAGCCTGATCGACGGTGCGGACCATGACGAGGTGGCCGGCGTCGACTTCCCCTTCTTCGGTGGCGCCGCTTCCAACGGCTTCGCCGTCGACGACCGCGGCGCGGTGCTGACCCGCAACGTGCCGGTGAAGCGGCTGAAGCTCGCCGGCGGCGAGGAGGTGCTGGCCGCCACGGTGTTCGACCTTTTGTGCGCCAACTACAGCCTCGACCGCGGGCTCGGCGGCGAGCATGTCGCCGCCGACTACGATGCCGACGTGCCGTTCACGCCGGCATGGGCCGAGCGTATCACCGGCGTTCGCCGCGATAAGATCGTCCAAGTGGCGCGCGAATTCGCCGCCAACGCCGAAAAGACCAACGGACGTTCCATGGTCATCATCGGCGCGGCGATGAACCACTGGTTCCACATGGACATGAACTACCGCGCCGTCATCAACATGCTGGTGATGTGCGGTTGCGTCGGCCAGTCGGGCGGCGGCTGGGCGCACTATGTCGGGCAGGAGAAGCTGAGGCCGCAGACCGGCTGGACGGCGCTCGCATTTGCGCTCGACTGGGCGCGGCCGCCGCGCCACATGAACTCGACTTCGGCCTGGTACGCCCACACCGACCAGTGGCGCTACGAGACGGTGAGTGCGGCCGAAATCCTGTCGCCGACCGCCCCGGCCGGAGACTGGAAGCGGCTCAGCCTGATCGACTACAACATCCGTGCCGAGCGCATGGGCTGGCTGCCTTCGGCTCCCCAGTTGAAGACCAATCCACTGGAAGTCGGCCGCGCGGCGAAGGCTGCCGGTGCCGAGGCTGCGGCCTATGTGGCCGAGCGCCTGAAGTCGGGCGAATTGCAGATGTCCTGCGAGGACCCGGACGCGCCCGAGAACTGGCCCCGCAACCTGTTCGTCTGGCGCTCCAACCTGCTCGGTTCCTCCGGCAAGGGGCACGAATATTTCCTCAAGCACCTGCTCGGCACCGACCACGGCGTGCAGGGCAAGGATCTGGGCGCGGAAGGCGCGGTGAAGCCGGTCGAGGCCGTCTGGCACGACCATGCGCCGGAAGGAAAGCTGGACCTGCTGGTCACCATCGACTTCCGCATGTCGACCACCGCCGTCTATGCCGACATCGTGCTGCCGACGGCGAGCTGGTACGAGAAGGACGACATGAACACGTCCGACATGCACCCGTTCATCCATCCGTTGCAGGCGGCCGTGGACCCGGCCTACGAATCCAAGACCGACTGGGAGATCTTCAAGGCGATCGCGAAGAAATTCTCAGAGGTGGCTCCGGAAATCCTCGGCGTCGAGACCGACGTGGTGCAACTGCCGCTCCAGCACGACAGCCCCGGCGAGATCGCGCAGGGCGTCGTGCGCGACTGGAAGCGCGGCGAATGCGAACTGGTCCCAGGCCGCACCGCGCCCGCCTATATCGCCATCGAGCGCGACTACCCCAACCTCTACAAGCGCTTCACCGCGCTCGGGCCGCTGATGGAGAAGGTCGGCAACGGCGGCAAGGGCATCGCTTGGGACACCAAAAACGAGGTGCATCACCTGAAAGCCCTCAACGGCACGGTGACCGAGGAGGGCGCGACCAAGGGCATGGCCCGCATCGATACGGCGATCGACGCCGCCGAGGTGGTGCTGATGCTGGCGCCCGAAACCAACGGCGAGGTGGCGGTGAAGGCATGGCAGGCGCTCGGGAGGGCCACCGGCCGCGACCACAAGCATCTCGCCGAGGTCAAGGAGGATGAAAAAATCCGCTTCCGCGACATCGCCGCCCAGCCGAGGAAGATCATCTCCTCGCCCACCTGGTCGGGGATCGAGAGCGAGCACGTCTGCTACAACGCCGGCTGGACCAACGTCCACGAACTGATCCCGTGGCGCACCGTCTCGGGACGCCAGCAGCTCTATCAGGACCATGAGTGGATGCGCGCCTTCGGCGAGGGCTTCGTCACCTGGCGCCCGCCGGTGGACCTGAAGACGGTGGGGACGGCGGCGACGCGCGCGCTGGCGGACGGCGAGCCGCATGTGGTGCTGAACTTCCTCACCCCACACCAGAAATGGGGCATCCACTCCACCTATTCCGACAACCTTTTGATGCTGACGCTGAACCGCGGCGGACCGGTGGTGTGGCTGTCGGAGGTGGATGCCAGGAAGGCGGGGCTGGTCGACAACGACTGGGTCGAGGTCTTCAACACCAACGGCGTCATCACCGCCCGCGCCGTGGTCAGCCAGCGCATGAAGGAAGGCTCGATGTTCATGTACCATGCGCAGGAGAAGATCGTGAACACGCCCGGCAGCCAGATCACCGGCAAGCGCGGCGGCATCCACAACTCCGTCACCCGCATCGTGCTGAAGCCCACCCACATGATCGGCGGCTACGCCCAGCTCGCCTACGGCTTCAATTATTACGGCACGGTCGGCTCCAACCGCGACGAGTTCGTGATCGTGCGCAAGCTGGCGAAGGTCGACTGGCTCGACCAGCCTGCAACCCGGATTACGGAGGCAGCGGAATGAAGGTACGTGCCCAGATCGGAATGGTGCTGAACCTCGACAAATGCATCGGCTGCCACACCTGCTCCGTCACCTGCAAGAACGTTTGGACGAGCCGCGAGGGCGTCGAATACGCCTGGTTCAACAATGTCGAGACCAAGCCCGGCATAGGCTACCCCAAGGACTGGGAGAACCAGAAGCGCTGGAACGGCGGCTGGACCCGCACGAAATCCGGCGCGTTGCAGCCGAAGCAGGGCGGCAAGTGGCGCATCCTGGCGAACATCTTCGCCAATCCCGACCTGCCGGAGATCGACGATTTCTACGAGCCGTTCGATTTCGATTACGACCATCTGAAATCGGCGCCGGAAATGAAGGCGTTCCCGACCGCGCGGCCGCGCTCGAAGATTTCGGGCGAACGCATGGAGAAGATCGAATGGGGGCCGAACTGGGAGGAGATCCTCGGCGGCGAGTTCGAGAAGCGCTCGAAGGACTATAATTTCGAGGGCATCCAGAAGGAGATCTACGGCCAGTACGAGAACACCTTCATGATGTACCTGCCGAGGCTGTGCGAGCACTGCCTCAACCCGGCCTGCGTCGCCTCCTGCCCGTCCGGCGCGATCTACAAGCGCGAGGACGACGGCGTCGTGCTGATCGACCAGGAGAAATGCCGGGGCTGGCGCATGTGCGTTTCGGGCTGCCCTTACAAGAAGATTTATTACAACTGGTCGACGGGCAAGTCCGAGAAGTGCACGCTGTGCTATCCGCGCCTTGAAAGCGGCCAGCCGACGGTCTGCTCGGAAACCTGCGTCGGGCGCATCCGCTATCTCGGCGTGATGCGCTACGACGCCGACCGCATCGCCGAGGCCGCGGGCGTCGAGAATGAGAAGGACCTTTACGACGCGCAACTCGGCGTCTTCCTCGACCCCAACGACCCTGAGGTGATCGCCGCCGCACGCGCGGAAGGGATTCCCGAGGACTGGATCAAGGGCGCCCGCAAATCGCCGATCTGGAAGATGGCGATGGAGTGGAAGATCGCCTTCCCGCTGCATCCCGAATACCGCACCTTGCCGATGGTCTGGTACGTTCCGCCGCTGTCGCCGATCCAGAACGCGGCCGAAGCCGGCCGCATCGCCGCGCAGGACAACATGCCCGACGTGCGCAGCTTGCGCATCCCGGTGCGCTACCTCGCCAACATGCTGACCGCCGGAGACGAGGCGCCGATCGTCTCGGCGCTGGAGCGGATGCTGGCGATGCGCGCCTATATGCGCTCCAAGACGGTGGATGGCGTCGTCAACCTCGGCGTGGCCAAGCGCGTCGGCATGGTGCCGCAGCAGATCGACGAGATGTACCAGTTGCTCGCCATCGCCAATTACGAGGACCGCTTCGTCATCCCGACCACGCACCGCGAACTGGTCGAGGACGCCTACGACCTCAAGGGCGGCTGCGGCTTCACCGACGGCAACGGCTGCTCCAGCGGGCATTCGGGCCAGTCGCTGTTCGGCGGCAGGAAGTTCCGCAGCCCGCAGGAGTTCATCGCATGAAGACCTTCAAGGCGCTATCGGCCCTGCTCAGCTATCCCTGCCACGATCTTCAGCAGGCGGTCCCGGCGATCCGCACGGTTCTCGGCGAAGGCTTGCTGCCGCAAGCCGCCGTCGATGCGCTAAAGCCGCTGCTTTCCTCGCTGGAGACGGGCGACCTCTACGACCTTCAGGAGCGCTACGTACTCCTGTTCGACCGCTCGCGCACGCTGTCGCTCAACCTGTTCGAGCACATCCACGGCGAAAGCCGCGACCGGGGCGGGGCGATGGTCGATCTGCTCGAAACCTACCGCGCCGGCGGCTTCGACCTCGCCGGGCCGGAACTGCCCGACCACCTGCCGGTGCTGCTGGAGTTCCTGTCGGTCCGGCCCATCGCGGAGGCGCGGGAAATGCTGGCCGATGCCGGCCATATCCTCGTCGCGCTTGCCGAGCGCCTGGGACGGCGCGGGACCCCCTATGCGGCCGTGCTCGAAGGGCTGGTGGCGTTCGCCTCGGCCGATCCGAAGACGGAGGACGCGCAGGCGCTTCTTTCCCAGGAGGACGACAATCCCGAGGATATGGCCGCCCTCGACGCGGTGTGGGAGGAAGCGCAAGTCACCTTCGGTCCCGATCCGAACGCTGGCTGCCCGGTCAGCCGCGACATCCTTGCCCGCATGGATCCGCCGCCGGCGTCCCGCGTGCAGTGAACAGGAGGCGAAGATGCACAACTTCCTCTTCGGTATCTATCCCTATATCGCCATCACGGTGATGGTGATGGCCAGCATCGTGCGCTACGAGCGCGACCCCTTCACCTGGAAGTCGAAGTCCAGCCAACTGTTGCGCAGACGGCAGTTCATCGCCGGCTCGGTGCTGTTCCATGTCGGCATACTGGCGATCTTCGGCGGCCACCTGGTCGGGCTGCTGACGCCGATCCAGGTCTTCGACTTCCTTGGCGTCAGCCATGAGGCCAAGCAGATCCTGGCCATCTCGGCCGGCGGCATAGCGGGCATCATGACGCTGGTCGGCGGCATCCTGCTTCTGCACCGCCGGCTGTTCGATCCGCGCATCCGCGCCAATTCGACCATGGCCGACACCGGCATCCTGGTGCTGTTGATGGCGCAACTCCTGCTCGGGCTCGCCACCATCGTCGTCTCGCTCGGCCATCTCGACGGCACGGAGATGGTGAAGTTCATGAACTGGGCGCAAGGCATCATCTATCTGCGCGCCGGCGCGGCGGACGCCATCGTCGACGTCAATCCGCTGTTCAAGGCGCACATCCTGCTCGGCCTCACCATCTTCCTGTTGTTCCCCTTCACCCGGCTCGTCCACATGTTCTCCGCGCCGGTGCGCTATCTTTGGCGGCCGGGCTACCAGATCGTGCGCTCGCGGCGCGGGGCCAAGCCGGCGCGCACCGGCCTTTTGCCGCTGCCGCAACCGGGCCTGGAGCCGGGGGAATGAGGGTCCTCGACCTCACTAACGCCCCGGTGCCGGTCACCGTCAACGGCGTCACAATCGCCGCCGAGGCGATCGCGGCGGAGGCGCAGAACCATCCGCTGCCGAAGGGCGACAAGCCCGGCCGGGCCTGGCAGGCGGCGTCGCGGGCGTTGGCGCTGCGCGAAGTGCTGTTGCAGGAGGCGAAGGCGCAGGCAATCGCGGCGGCGCCGGTCGAGCTTGCCGAAGGCCAGTGGGAGACGGAAGAAGAGGCGTTGATCCGCCAGCTTCTCGAAAGCGCTATTCCCGCGGCCGAGATCGACGAGGCGAAATTGCGCGCGATCTATGACTATGCGCCGGACCGTTTCCGGGGTCCCTCTCTGTTCGAGGCCGCGCACATTCTCTTTCCCGCCGCTCCCGGCGATGCGGAGGCCCGCGCGGCCGCGCGCTTGCGCGCCGCCACGGTTCTCGCCGAATTGCACGGCGATCCGCGCCGTTTCGCAGCACTTGCCGCCGAGCACAGCGCCTGCCCCTCGCGCGGCAACGGCGGCATGCTGGGCCAGCTTGCCTCGGGCGATACGGTGCCGGAGTTCGAGGTGGCGCTAAGCGCCATGGAAGAAGGAAGCATTTCCGACACGCCGGTGGAAAGCCGCTACGGGTTCCACCTGATCCGGCTCGACGCGCGCGTGCGCGGCGAGGTGCTGCCGTTCGCCGCAGTGCTGCCGCATCTGCGCCAGGCACAGGAAAAGGCGGCATGGGTGCGCGCCAGCCGCGCCTATGTCGAGGAACTGGCGGCACAGGCCGAGGTGACGGGCATCGACCTTGCGGAACCCCTCGACAGGAAAGTGAGATTATCGGCATGATCCCTGCGCTCGCCTTGTCCCGTCCCTTCTATTGCGGCTGCGAGACCGAGCCGGAACCGGGTTCCCTGGTTTCCATAGACATGGCGCTGCGCCGGGGGCTGGCGCTGGCCAGGCCGGTCGCCGAAGTGGAACGCGGCAGACATCCTGCCCATCTCAACTAGATCCACCTCTAACATGAGCGATATTCCAGCAACCTGAGCTGATTAGGCACGGGTTGTGGAGATGGAGGATCATCTATCTTGTATCGTTTTGGTGCGGTCATCATGCCGATGCAGCGACCATCGCCGGCCAAAATAAGTGAAACGGGAAACCGGGCTAAAGAGACGGCGGGCGAAAATAGCAAAGAAAGCCGGCCAAAGGACGCAGTCTCAACCATCTATTCCCGCACACGCTCTGCTAAGCCTCGGAAAAGACGGATCTATTCCGGAAGGCGGAAATACATCAACTTGACGAAAGACTGTTTGGTGGAGCCAATCGGAATCGAACCGACGACCTCTTGAATGCCATTCAAGCGCTCTCCCAACTGAGCTATGGCCCCACTCCCGGCAGTCGGCCGGCGCCGTTTCCGGCGAAGAGATCAGACCGGGAAGACCCGGCCCTTAGTGCAGGCGGCTTCTAGCGCCGCCTGTCGTCAATAGCAAGCCTCAACAGGCCGCTTTTTGCCGGCGCCGCAAAAGAAGCGCTGTGCCGGCAGGAAGGTGATCAGATTTCCTCGTCGTCGTCGCCGACTCCGATCATGTCGGAGACATCGTCGTCGCCTTCTTCCTCGTCTTCGAGGAAGGTGTCTTCATCGTCGTCGCCAAGGTCGACATCGTCATCGTCGTCGCCGAGATCGGGCAGGTCGTCGCCCTTTGCCTCTTCATCGGCCTCCTCGAGCGACACGATTTCCGCGCCTTCTTCCTCGGTGTCGACTTCCTTCTCGGCTACGTCCTCATCGTCTTCGATGCTGGACGGCTTTGAGCCTTCGAAATAGCTGAGCGGATAGCTCTTGCCCGTATAGGGAGAGACAATCGGATCCTTGTTCAGGTCGTAGAATTTACGGCCCGTCTCCGGGTCGATGCGTTTTGTGCCAAGTTCGGGTTTCGCCACGGCAAGCCTCGTCGAAAAAAGTCTGGTCCCCTTAACGGCTGATTGAAGCGCTGTCAAAGCTAAAAGGCAGTGTGGAAAAACAGGCCGTTTGGACGCCTGCGCCGGGGGATGACCGTAGCGGCGGGCCATGGTACGAGACCCGCCACGCCGATGGGAAATTGTCTGTCCGTCGGGATTTCCGCAAGAGGAATTGCCATGTCGCATGACGCTGCCCCGCAACCTGCAACGGCTCGCCGCTCGGCGGCGCTTGCTGGAACCGTGCGGGTTCCCGGCGACAAGTCGATTTCGCACCGCTCCTTTATGTTTGGCGGGCTGGCGTCCGGCGAGACCCGCATAACCGGCCTGCTCGAGGGCGAGGATGTAATGCGCACCGGCGAGGCCATGAAGGAGATGGGCGCGCATATTCAAAAGCACGGCGACGAATGGGTGATTCGCGGTACCGGCAACGGTGCCTTGCTGGAGCCGGAAGGCCCGCTCGATTTCGGCAATGCCGGCACCGGTTCGCGCCTGACAATGGGGCTGGTCGGCACCTACGACATGGAAACGACCTTCATCGGCGATGCCTCGCTGTCGGGCCGGCCGATGGGCCGCGTACTCGATCCGCTCAGGCAGATGGGCGTGCAGGTGTTGAAGACAGCGCCCGGCGACCGCATGCCGATCACGCTGCGCGGGCCGAAGCATTCGGCACCCATCACTTACCGCGTGCCGATGGCTTCGGCGCAGGTGAAGTCGGCGGTATTGCTCGCCGCCTTGAATACGCCCGGCATCACCACCGTGATCGAGCCGGTCATGACCCGCGACCACACCGAAAAAATGCTGAAGGGGTTCGGCGCCAACCTCCAGGTCGAGACCGATGAGCGGGGCGTGCGCCACATCTTCATCGAAGGGCAGGGCAAACTGACCGGGCAGACCATCGCGGTGCCGGGCGATCCGTCGTCTGCCGCTTTCCCGCTCGTCGCGGCGCTGATCGTGCCAGGTTCGGACATCGTCATCCAGAACGCCCTGATGAACCCGACCCGTACCGGGCTGATCCTGACCTTGCAGGAAATGGGCGCCCAGATCGAGGTGCTGAACGAACGCAACGCCGGCGGCGAGGATGTCGCCGACCTGCATGTGCGCTATTCGGAACTCAAGGGTGTCATCGTTCCGGCAGAGCGGGCACCGTCGATGATCGACGAATATCCGGTGCTTGCCGTCGCGGCCAGCTTCGCCGAGGGCGAGACGCTGATGCAGGGCCTTGAGGAATTGCGCGTGAAGGAATCCGACCGGCTGTCCGCCGTCGCCAACGGGCTGAAGCTGAATGGCGTCGACTGCACCGAAGGCGAGACCTCGCTTGCCGTGCGCGGCAGGCCGGGCGGCAGGGGGCTCGGCGGGCGCGTCAAGGATGCGGTGGTGAAAACCCATCTCGATCATCGCATCGCCATGAGCTTCCTCGTCATGGGCCTGGCTTCGGAACACCCGGTCACGGTCGATGACCGCTCGATGATCGCCACCAGCTTTCCCGAGTTCATGGGGTTGATGGCGGGACTTGGCGCTCAGATAGAATAGCGGATTCAGGTGAAGGTGGCCTGCAAATAGCGGCTGGACCCATGTCGTGAGGGTCGGGATGTGCGGGGGACTCAGAATGAACTCTTTGGCGCACTCTTTGCGTTCTGCCGCTTGGTCACGGAAGGATCCTGGGGTCTTCGCAACGGCCTTCGGCCTGCTCCGCCCTGGGATTGTTTGAGAAAGATCGTTTAGTTTGGCGACCGGGGCTGCTGGCCCATCACAGCTAGCTAATTGAGCCTACCAATGTGCCTTTCCATCAATTTGGACGCCAATCGCAATGATATCTGATGATAGTCAAAGGTTGGTGACGGCAAGCTTGACATAAGACAAAGACGCGATCCGCCACGTGGGTTTAATTTTATACGTTATTGCTCAACCAGGAGATCGATGCACCCGCTGGGAGCTTCATCATTGTGGATGTGTCGCATCATTGTTGGGAGATGTCGATGTCTGGGAATTATCTTGGCGGAACATTAAGCCTGTGGCGTTTGGCGATTGATTATATCAATGATCGGAAGCGAAGTAGCGCTATGGAGAACGAATTCCAGGAACTCCGACAGGATGAGGCAATCAATATCCTCGCCAATGCAGGCGTTACAAGAGATGAGTTCGACGAGGCTATGCGCCGGCCCTTCGCCTCGGAGGATTTGCTGGCCCCAGCATTAAAGGCGCTCGGAGTTGATCTGGGTGCACTTAAGCGGAATGATATTTCAGGATTTAAACACGTTCGGCGCATCTGCATACTATGCGACCAGCGGTTCCGGTGCTACCGCAGACTCAGCGATCGGAATTTTGCCGACACCTATGCGGATTTCTGTCCTAACAGTGAGACATTCTCAAAGGTGGCAGATTCCGGCGAGCGGGCTCTGACCCCACGCTAGTTTTGACTGAGTGCAGCGATACCTTTCCTCTGGTGGGGCTTCATTGAATTGAACGCACCATTTTTTCTCCGCTGAAATGATAAATTTGCCGAATGGATCCAATTTGGCTCCTTTATCTAAGCCATAAATCTGACCCGCTGAGGGGCTCTTGAGCGCCGGGATTGCTACGGCGCACTGCGGCGTCATCCGGCGAAATCTTTGTGCGATATTAGATGGAGTAGACTACAGGAACGATCAGTGAGAGTACATCTATCATTGCCTGCGCTCGTAGCCCGGTTAGTATTGTTTACACGCGGCCGTGAAGAAGGAGAAAGCACCCACCTTGACCAAGACCTGAAACCCAAATCATAAATGAAGGCGGGTCACTTCTCCGCGGAAATTCCGGGTCAGCGCTCAGCAGAAATCAACATCTTATCGATTTATCTTCTACCCAGCTTCGATTGCTGTCCCACGATGCAACGCGAAACGCGCAATCAAGCCGTGTCGTTCCGCCATTGCGTGGCATCATCTGTACGAATCTGACGACCGACGCCAAAATATCGGCATGTCTTCGCGACGTGACCAGTCTCTTCGGCGTGCTGAAGAACACTAAGCTTGCGTGCGATCTCGCGTTGAGCCTTGCGCATGAATGCCTCCTTCGTCCCAAAATTGGGAGCTTATTGGAGATGTCCCGCGAGTACAGACATATCTACATTTCAATGTGTTAAGATGCCCGTCGTAGAAAGGGTCCTCAAGCTGCCTTTTCTTATGGATTTACCGCTATCGAGGACTGCGGGTCTTCCGACTCAGCGCCACTTGGCTTTGTCCTGAAAGCCGTTCCAAGCTTGTCTCCCGCCGCCTTCCAAAGGATCATGTGAACAACAGCACCGGCCGCAATCCCAGGAACACCAAAAATGAAGCCCGGATAGGCCTGGCTGACAAGATAGCCCCCTAGGCCAACGAGGGTCGCGATAATCGCTGCAACGTTGACGTGGTCCTCCCGCCCGCGCCCGGCGTATCCTTTTGAGGGCAAAAGGCGTTATGAGATCATCGTGTTTTCGTGAGGAACAAGCGAAAGAGGCCGTTGCAACGCTCCTCTTGCTGACCATTGTGGTCAGGTCGCTTCCAGCACCATGTTGAGCGGGGTCTCGGCGGCCCTGCGAACATTTCGGAAGCCGCCCGAGCGGATCACTTCGGCTAGGCGTTTCTCGCCCGCCTGTGCACCAAGCGCGAGCCCGGTTTCCTGCGCAAGCGACGTGGGCACGCAGATCATTGTCGATGCCGAATAGTAAAGGCGTCCGACTGGATTGATATTGTCTTCCAGCGCGTCACCGGCCATTGGCTCCACCACCATCCAGGTACCGTTCTGCTTCAGCGCCTTTCTGATATGCGCCGCCGCGGCCTTGGGATCGCCCATGTCGTGCAGGCAATCGAAGCAGGTGATCAGATCGAACTCGCGTCCGCCAAAGTCTTGCGCGCGACCGACTTCAAATTGCAGGTTAGTCACCCCGTGGGCCCGGGCGTGCGCGGTCGCGGCGGCAATCGAGGCAGGGTGGAAATCGTATCCGGTAAAGCGCGACCGGGGGAACGCCTGCGCCATCAAGATGGTCGACACGCCGTGTCCGCACCCGACATCGGCAACGTTCGCTCCCTCCTTCAGCTTATCGGTCACGCCGTTCAGGGCGGGAAGCCATTCCTGCACCAGCGCATTCACATAGCCTGGGCGGAAAAGCCGTGCGACGGCACAGAACAGGCAACCCGCCTGTTCTCCCCAGGCGACTCCCTTGCCGGTCTTGAAGGAGGCCTGCACCTTCGGCTGGTTTTCCACCATCGCGGCAGCGGTGTCGAAAGCTCCGATCAGATTGACCGGGCTGTCGGGCTCCGCAAACACCAGTGACTGCTCGGGCGTCAGCGAGAACCGCCCCTGCTCATGATGAATGTAGCCGGAGGCCACTTGGGCCGACAGCCATTCGCGTACATAGCGGGGCGCACATCCTGCGTTGCTGGCAATTTCTTCCGGTGTTGCCGGTCCATCCCGCTTGAGGGCTTCGTAGAGGCCGAGCGAATCGCCGATGCGCACCAGCGGCACGCTTACCGCTCCTCCAAGGTCTCCAAGTACGCGCCCCACCAGTTCATTGAGCCTGGCTTCGTCAACCTGTGCCATTGTACTTCCTCCTGGTGTCTGGGCGGCTTTGTGCCGCTGCGACATGAGGATGCGAGCCGGACCGGTTACCGGCATGAGGCGAAAGTCCTGCGGCTCTGAAAAACCTCCGTCGCAAAGGGGACAGATGTCCCATTCGCGCTGAACGGGCCACCGCCTTTGGAGGAAGCTATTTGGACAAGGTCATGACGATCGCTTGTGATCGGCTATGCACACCAAGTTTGGAAAAGATCACCGACAGTTGGTTCCGTACGGTTTTTATGCTCTTGCCAAGGCGCGCTGCGATTGCTCGGTTATCGAGCCCCTCTGCAACGAGTTCGAGAAGCGCGGTCTCAGCGGAAGTCAGACCGGCATCGCGAACCGCTTGGGGCTGGAGAGGTCGATCCTGCCCGAGAAAGCGGGCAAGTTCGGCATGGAAAACCGCCCATGCAGATTCGTCCGGCAAAAGCACATGATTCTTGCTCTCAAGCGGAACAAAATGCGCGCCGGGAATAGTGGCCGCCAGCCTGCAACCTTCATCGAACGGCACCCGCATGTCGCCTCGGCTATGCGCTATCAGCGTCGGCACGCGAAGCCTGGCAGCAAGGTCCATAACATCAATGCCCTGCATCTGCCAAAGCAGTTGTGCCGCAATTTCGGACGTTGCGGTCACCCGCTCGAGATCTCCCCACCAGCGATGCTGCTCGGCTGTCCCACCCGGTATGAACAGGTTGGTGAAGAACTGGCAGAATGCCGGGTTTTCACGCCCCCAACCGATGCGAACGAAGTTGACGAGGGTCTCTGCTTCAAGCCGCTCGGCGTCCGTTTGGGCTCTGGCCCGCCCGCCCCTGCCATAAGCGTTCAGGAGCACAAGACGTGACACCCGCTCGGGATGCCTTAGCGCATAGGCGATGGCAAGAGCCCCACCTTGCGAAAGGCCGAGGAGGACGAAGCGTGGGTCCTCGATCGAGGCCGCAACCGCGTCCAGATCGGCATGCCACGCTTCAACGGACAAGTCGGCGACGTGGCGATCGGATAAGCCGCAGCCGCGTGGGTCGTAGCGTACAAACCGGTTACGTGCCGAAAGAGCATGCAGCCATGGCCGCCACACCGGGCTCTCGAGATCATAATCGACATGGCTCAGCCAATGCGCCGCGCGCAAAATAACCTCTCCCTCCCCGCAGGAAGCGACGGCGATGCGCGTGCCGTCCGCAGAGGTGCAGAACCCTATGCGCTGGCTGAGTTTCATCATGCGAGAATATCGCAATAAGGACTCGCGCAATAGACCGTGTTCCCCGTCAGCACCTGTGCCCCAGATTTGAGGTTGTGATTTAAGGAGGTTTTCGGTCTCATCGCAGCGACGAAGGAACCAAGATGAGCTTTAGATACTCAAGTGCCAAAAAGCCTGCCAAGCATGTGGTAAAGGACATTCGCCGTCCGAGCCGCCGGCACTTTTCGGCCGAAGACAAGATCCGGGTCGTGCTGGACAGTTTGTGCGGTAAAGAAAGCATAGTCGAGTTGTGCCGCAAGGAAGGGATCACGCCGAGCCTCTACTACACATGGTCCACGGAGTTCATGGAGGCGGTCAAGCGTCGATTGGCGGGTGATACCGCTCGCGCCGCCACCAGCGACGAGGTCAAGGATCTGCGCCGTGAGGCCAGCGCGCTGAAGGAATGCGTCGCTGATCTGACACTGGAAAACCGTCTGCTCAAAAACCGTATGGTCCGCCCCGTTGGCAAGTGGGTTGCGTCAAGCCTTATTAGGTCGTGCACAAACGTATCCAGCGTACGCCACACCCTCCGGTTCAGCTTTTTCTCAAGGTGCGGCTGATCTGTTCGTGCATTTGCGCGACGGTGTTCTGCGACCGCTCTTGTTGCCAGCTCTCAAGATCGGCGGCGGGCATCGGACGACCAAAAAGGAAACCCTGTAGTTTGTCGCAGCCGACCCGTTGCAAGAAATGAAGCTGTTCGGGCGTCTCGATGCCCTCCGCGACCGTCTTGTGCCCAAGCGCGTGGGTCATATCTACGATCGCCTTGACGATGTTCTCGCTCTTGCCGTTCTTTCCTATTTCGGCAATCAGCGATTGGTCGATCTTGATGGCGTTGAAGGGCAGTTTGGCCAATTGTGCGAGGTTGGAAAAGCCGGTCCCGAAATCGTCAATGGAAATCGTGATGCCCGCTTTTTGCAACTGCTTGATCCGATCCCTGGTGGCGGCAAAGTCGGACATGAGCATCGACTCGGTGATTTCCAGTTCCAGCAATCCCGGCTCAACGTCATATTCCCGAAGCAAGGCTAGGATATTGGGGGCCAGGTTTGGGGCCTCGAATTGGGCAGGCGAGACGTTGACCGCAACATTGCGCCTGATGCCGGCATTGAGCCATGCCCGGCACTGACGAATAGCGATCCGCATGATGCTTGCGCCCATGAGGGGCATCAGACCTGCTTGCTCAGCGATCGGGATGAACGTCCCGGGCGAAATCATGCCGCGCGTCGGATGGTTCCAGCGGGCCAAGGCTTCCACCCCGACACATTCCAGCGTCGTGGCGTTGAGCTTGGGCTGGTAATACAGGGTCAATTCGTCCCCCGCGATGGCTTGCCGCAAGTCGGACTCGATCCTGTTGTGTTCAATGACGAGATCACGCATCGAGTGATCGAAGAATTTGAAGCCGCTTTTGCCCGCCTCCTTGGCCGCGTACATGGCAATATCAGCGAAATTCAGAAGCTCGGCTGGATTGTCGCTGTCGATGGGCGTGCGGGCGATTCCGACACTCGCGCCAATGGTGATCGAAATGCCCTGGACGCTGAACGGCTCAGCGAGCGAGGACACGATGGCGTTCGCTATGGTTTCAAGTGAATCGAAATCGGTCACATCGGGCAGCAGCGCCAGGAACTCATCCCCGGCAAAGCGCACAAAGACGGTATCTTGAGGGGGACGGTCGCACAGTTCACCATATGGCGTCGTACAGGTGGCCAACTGCTCCTGGGTTCTGATCAGCCCCTTTTCGATGATGCGGAGGCGGGCCTGCTTGAGCAATTCGTCGCCAACCTCGTGCCCATGCGTATCGTTGACCTGCTTGAAGCCGTCGAGGTCGATGAACAGGACAGCGCCTTGCCCGTTGTTGTCGGGTTTCGTCAGGTGGTTGAGCATATGCGTGGCCACGATCCGGTTCGGCAATCCAGTCAGCGCATCGCTATAGGCCAGAATATTCATTCGCAGGATATTGGAGTTGAGCCGCCCTACCATCTTGCGGAAGCTGTCAGCCAATCCGCCGACTTCGCAGGCACAATCGACATCAACCGGGCTGCCGAAGTCTCCTGCTACGATCGCTTCCGTGCTGTTACGCAGCGCGCGGATTTGTCCGGTGAGCTTGGTTGCGGCTGCCCAGGTGATCGTGGTCGGAATGAAAATCGCGCAGATCATGACCGTGGCGATGAGCGTCCAGGCGGCTTGTTCGTAGCCAACGCCGACCCAGAGATAAAGTTGAGCCCCGGCGCATAGGGTCGTCATGATTCCTGTCATCACCGCAAACCTGATCGGGATGCTGTTTAATCCTTTGCCCTTCATTGGTGGCACTTCCTACGCTTAAACCATTGGACCCGAGCGAATAGGGGAAGGATTGAGCTGGGAAACGGTTCGGTTCGATCTTGGGAAGAAGTGAAACGGTGCGCCCCCGCGCTTCTTTCCTGCCCCCTGGTGATCGGGGAGTTAGTAAACCGAGTATGCCGGTCCCGTGAGCCTTTAGCTCGGAGAGCCTGGACATACGTCCACGACTTCCCCGACCATAAAAGTCAAGGAATCCGGTGCTCTCACGGTGAACACCACCTAGTATACTCGGCTTACTGCGCCCCAGGACCGCGCGTACGGCCCTGTTTTCTTATATAGCACTTGATGGTTAACAACTACATCAGAACGGGGTTCCTGCCGCCGCAGGAACTCGCCGCAAGTGAGATCATCAGAGGCGTTTGCCTGGAGCGCCATGCAGTCGGGCGCTCCAGTGCAGATCAGCGATGCGCGACTAGCATGCGTGCGCCAAGGTGGCGCGGCGCTTGGGCGAGCGAGCCGCTTTGGTCGTGCCGGGTTTCAGGCTTTCGACCAACTCGGTAGCGCTATGAGCACCCAGGGGCTTGCCGAGAAGATAGCCCTGCGCCGTCCCGCAGCCGAGGGCGATCAGATTGGCTAGCTGCTCCTCGTTTTCGACGCCTTCGCCTGTCGTTGCAATCGCCAAATCCCTGGCCATGCCAGTGACCGCGCGTACGACCGCCGCCGCGCCTGCATCGGTGCGGGAGGCACTGATGAAGGATCGATCGATCTTGATGCGGTCGAGCTCGAATTCGCGCAGGTGCGCCAGCGACGAATAGCCGGTCCCGAAATCGTCCATGGCGATCCTGACGCCAAGCGCCCGCAGGCCGGACAGGATGGCGGCGATCTGCTGCCTGTTCTCGACCATGGCGGTTTCGGTGATTTCGATCTCGATGCGTCGGGGCGGCAGGCCGTGCCGATCGAGGGCGCTAGTCAACTGACGCAGTATGTCGGCCGAGCGCAACTGCACCGGAGACACATTGATCGATACGTAGATGTCAGCAGGCCACAAGGCCGCCTGCCGGCAGGCTTCCTCGATCACCCATGCGCCGATTTCCACGATTGCCCCGGTCTGTTCGGCGACGGGTATGAACTCCGTAGGCGGCACCAGGCCACGCTCAGGATGCTGCCAACGAACCAGTGCCTCGAACCCTGACAGTCCGCGCCCAGGCAGGTCGAACAGCGGCTGGTAGTGCAGCTCGAACTGGCGCGCCGCTGAGGCGTTGGCAAGCTCGATTTCGAGACGCCGGCGTTCTGCGGCTTCTTCAATCATGCCGTCGCGGTAAACCTCGACTCTGCTACGGCCGTTCTCCTTGGCCTTGTAGAGCGCCAGGTCAGCCTTGCGCTGCACGAGTTCCGGATCGTCGCCGCGACGTGCAGTTACCAACCCAACGCTGCCGCCGATCGAGATCAGATGCTCTCCGATCTGGAAAGGCTGCATCAACGCAGTGACCAATCTCGAAGCCATCGCGTGCGCCTGGTTCGGCGTCAACCTGGCGACCACGGCGATTTCGTCGCCGCCAAGCCGGAACACCATATCGGTTGGACGGCACGAATTTCGCAGCCGTCGCGCCACTTCGACCAGCACCTTATCCCCGACCGCGTGTCCGAGCGTGTCGTTGACCTCCTTGAAGCGGTCCAGGTCAACCATAAGCATGGTGAAGGATGAGCGTTGCGACACATTGCCGATGTGATCGGCGAAGCTGCGCCGGTTCGGCAGGCCGGTTAGGGCGTCATGAAACGCCATGTGGGTGATCTTCTTCTGGCTCTCGCGTGCTTCGGTCACATCTTCATAGGTGATGATGGCCCCGCCGTCGCTCGTGGGCTGGCACAAAATATTGAGGATTTTCCCGTCATCGAAATGATGCTCGACGCGGGTTATCCTGTCCTTGGCCATCCATTCGAAATGATTCCGAGCGATGAGCTGCGCTCGCTCCGGGCCCCAGCCGACAATTGCGCCGACATTGGCCAGATACTCCGCAAGCGGCATACCGACCCTTAACTGGCTCGGTTTGAGACCGAAAAGCTCCAGCACCCGGCCGTTGAACAGTCGAATCGAACCATCCCCAGCGACCATCACCAACCCGTTCGACATGTTGCGCAAGGCTTCAGCGGCTTCCGCGCGCGCATTGCGCAGGGTTTCGACCGAATGATTGAAATCGCGACGCAGCTTATCGAGCGCGGGAATGAACGGTTTGGCGATCTCGCAGGACAGATCGCCCTCGGTCACTTGGCCGAGGCCCACGCCGATCGCCGTCACCGCATCGACCCGGCCGGTAATGTCGGTGGCGAATTTGACGATCTTCATGACCCTGCCGTCCGGGTCGAATACAGGATTGTAGGTCGCCTGAATCCAGACCTCGCTACCGCCCTTGCCAAATCGCCTAAATTCTTCGGCTATGAACTCGCCGGCGCGTAATCTGCGCCAGAACTCGGCATATTCGGCGCTCTGCGCATAGTCGGGCTCTACGAATATGCGATGGTGGCGGCCCTCGACCTCTGAAAGCTTGTAGCCGAACGCGGCGAGGAAATTCTCGTTGGCGGTCAGAATCTCGCCGTCCACCGTGAACTCAATCACAGCCTGGGCGCGGGAGATCGCAGCGATCTTGCCGGCATCCTCCGCCGCCTTCATCTTGGCGGCGGTTATGTCGGTTGCAAATTTGATGACCTTGGCCACTTTGCCGCCGGCGGTAAAGACAGGGTTGTAGGTTGCCTGAATCCAGACTTCGCGTCCGCCCTTGCCGAGCCGCTTGTATTCGGCTGCATCGTATTCGCCCTGGCCAAGCTTGTGCCAGAATGCGGCATACTCGGCGCTTTGCGCATAATCAGGCTCTACGAACATGCAATGATGCCTGCCGCTCAACTCAGCGGCCTCATAACCCATGACGCACAGAAAGTTCTCATTCGCGTCGAGAATGTTCCCGGCCGGATCGAACTCGATGATGGCCAGCGACTTGTCCATGGCGGAAAAGACGGCATCCGCGTTTCCACCTTTCAGCTTCTTCAACAAAAGGCCCATAATGCCCCTTCGTTCAACCAGACCCCTTCACGCGCAACCATGGAGGTTGCTCCGTCCGATCTCATTCGGCTCCTTCCATGGCGTCATGCCATGGCCGTCAGTCGCAAGAGGCAAGTTCCCGGGGTTGCCCCGCTCAGGAAGGAATTCCACCCAATCGACATGCTTGGGGCTGCTACGCCCCTGGTCGCGCGGCCGCGCCCAATGCCATCTAAAGGGAAATTGGTTAAATAGTTTGAAAGCGACGAGGGCGGTTTGACAGTCGCGTAAACCCTAAAATCTGCAACTGATCGGCCGCCCCCAAGAAAATCAGGGCTTTTCGTGTCGTACGTCTTTGTCGCAATTGGCCAGATACTTGCGACATGATTTGCAACAGGAATCCGCCATCCATGATGATCGGCTGTGCCCGCGTGTCCACCCAGGGCCAGGACCTCGACCAGCAGCACGCCGCCCTTGGCGTGGCTGGCTGCGTCCGCATGTTCGAGGAAAAGACATCCGGTGCGAAGCGCGATCGGCCCGAGCTGGCGCGGATGCTCGACTATTTGCAGCCCGGCAATGTGGTGACGATCGCCAGGCCTGTCTGACCGGTACGCTCACCGCCATCGTCAACGGCCATAAACAGAGCCGGATCGACGAACTGCTGCCCTGGAATTGTCCCGCCAACGTGTGAGCGCGACACCGCTTACGTATCTTGTGGCTCCCGCGCTGAAGTGTTTGAGTTTGTTTAAGAAGAGCTCGACAGCGTTGCGCTGGCGATAGACCCACGAGCTGAACGAGAAGGTTTTGATGCGGTTGGGCATGGCGCGATGTTGGCTCGGGCGCCGCGTTCAGTCATCATTGTGCGCAAGGTATCGCTGTCATAAGCGCGGTCGGCGAGCAGGATGTGCCATGCCTCGAGCGTTTCGAACATGTCGACGGCCGAGCGCCCGTCATGAGTTTGGCCCTCGGTCAGCTTGAGGCGGATCGGGTGGCCTTCGGCATCGACAAGTGCATGGATCTTGGTGGTCAGGCTGCCGCGCGAGCGCCCCATGCAACAGGATCGCTGATCTTTTTTTGGCCGTTGGCGGCATGCCGGTGGACGCGGATCGAGGACGTGTCGATCATCTGCACATCGCCATCGTAAGCGGCTGATACGGCATTCAAGAATGCACGCCCAGTGACCTGCTTTACGCCATCGGTTGAAGCGGTTGACACAGGTCGTGTGTGGGCCATAGCGCGGCGGAGTAAAGCACATGCCGGAAATTGACGGCGAAGATCGAAAGCACGATCAGCCAAGGGGCTACGTGATGGCCGAACAGCTCGATGCCGACCATCTGGCTGGCGCCGCCGAACACCGCCGCGCTCATCAGGAAGGCTTCGAATACCGAAAAGCCGTTGTCGACCGCAATCGCCCCGAACAGCATCGCAAACGGGCCCGACGCGACGACCACGGGAATGCTCAGGCGCGCGCCCTGCCAGAACGCACTTGATCCGGATCTTGCGGGTATCATCGCTTCGGTAGACATGCATCGCCCTTCAGGAAGCACGGTATGTAGGTTGCCGGTCCCGCCCTGTCACACGAATTCGGTTGAGCCAATCCTTCAGCGGAAGTGATGTGTCGGGGGAGAGCCACCACGCTCAGTGAATGCCGTCCGGGAGTTCTTGCCCCCGCCGGTTCCTTGGTTTCGCCGTTCCGAACGGAAAACCGGTTCCCACTTTTCCTGGAATTGCTCAAAGCTCACTCGCTTCGCTCGTCGCTGGCGGGGACCCCGGATAGCCAGCCTTACCTCCCCCTGGATGGGGGAGGTCGCCGCGTAGCGGCGGGTGGGGGTGATGAAGACAGACCCTTCCGCCACCCCGCGCCTTCGGCGCGACCCTCCCCACGTTGGGGGAGGGTAAAGGGCGTGGCATCGCCACTTGCGTACACTTATTCATCGCCACGCTGCCTTTCGGCCCTGGCCATTGTCAAAGAACTGACCTTTGCTTGTGAAGCTCAAGGTCGGGAAGACGGGCGGCCGCAAGGACGCTCGTTTTAGATAGATAGTGCGACCTTTCGGCCGCCCGTCCGGTGTCTTAAGGTTTCAAACCGCTCCGCTTTCATCGACCCGCCGTGTCCCCTCACAGGCTCTCCGAAAAGATGCCGCTGCTAAGGTGAGGGCAACGCTCGGCAGGCCTAGCGCGTCCCCTTTCAACGCTGCACAGGGCACAACCGGCCCCTTCGTGGGGGAGCAGCCAAACCTCCCCGGAACAAGACCACGTTAGCCTCGCCTCCGGGGCACCGATCCCTCCCCACGCAATCACCGTCATGACAGGTGTTCCCGGCGGAAGGGACGGGCAAAGCATAAGACAACGCGACAGGGCGTGGACAAGATCGGGAGGGAAATTCGCGTTGAGAAATAGAAGGCCCTGATTTGGCCGGGCAAATTTCGTCGCTTTGGCGGTGGGGCGAGCAATTTTATCCACACATGAAGAACCAGCCGACGATTTCCTGCTGACATACAATTGCAGATGTTGCTATTATGTTCTCATTGCAGTGCCGGGTGGGACCATGAACGACAGCAGCGAAGAACCGGTTCATCTTGTCGAGGATGCGGGAACCGGGGACCGCTTCCTTGTCTATGGGATTGAGAAGGGGTTGCGCCTCGATATCCGCTACGAGGGCGAAACGCTTTGGATGACGCAGGCGCAGATCGCGCAGCTTTTCGGTGTTGAACGCTCCGTAGTCACCAAGCATCTGTCAAACGTGTACGCAGAAGGCGAGCTTGAGGTCGCTGCAACTAGTGCAAAAATTGCACAAGTTCGCCGAGAGGGCGAACGAGAGGTTGAGCGCCAGATAGAGCACTACAATTTGGACGCGGTGATCTCGGTCGGCTATCGGGTGTCTTCTACCCAGGCAACCACTTTTCGCCGTTGGGCGACCAGCATTCTGGTGCAGTTCGCGAGAAAAGG
Source organism: uncultured Mesorhizobium sp. (assembly GCA_964601795.1). Taxonomy (GTDB): domain Bacteria; phylum Pseudomonadota; class Alphaproteobacteria; order Rhizobiales; family Rhizobiaceae; genus Mesorhizobium. The sequence continues at coordinate 57,645 of CAZROU010000028.1, forward strand.
GTTTGTCATCGATGCGCCTCGGCTCAAGCAGCCGCAGGCCATGGATCATGTTGCAGAGCTTCGCGAAATCATTCGCGACATCCGCTCCGACGAGGCCAACGTCTATCGGGAGCTGCGCCGGATATGCTCGCTATGCCAGGATTATGATCCGGGCTCGGACGTGTCGCAGACATTCTACAAGCAGACCCAAGCGAAACTGGTTTATGCGGTTACCGCACACACGCCGGCAGAGATCATCGCGGCGAGGGCGAACCACGGCGCGGAAAACATGGGTCTGGTGAACTGGCAGGGCGACGCCATTCGCAAGGCCGATGTCAGGGTGTCGAAGAACTATCTCGGGCAAGCTGAAATCAAGGAGTTGAACCGGCTGACGACCATCCTGCTCGATGTCTTCGAAGATCAGCTCGATCTGGGACGTCTCGTCGTCATGCGCGACGCCGAGGCCGTTCTGGACAAGCAACTGGCAGGCCTTGGACGAAACGTCCTGCGCTCGGGAGGGTCTATGAAGACCTCGGCAGCACGGCAACTGGCGGAAGCGGAATACGAGAAGTTCGATCAGGCGCTAAAAGCACAGCGTCTGGAGGAGGCGGATCGGGCAATCGCCGAACTTGCGCGCGAGGCCGGAAAACTGCCAAAGACGCCTAAGCGCTGACCCGAACTGGAATTGGGCAGCGAAAGAAAGAATGCCAGTATGTACCAGCCGCCGCTTTTCAAGGAAGATGATCTTCAGGTGCAGCATGCCCTGATAAGGGCGCATCCGCTGGGATTGTTGATCACCGCGCCGGCTGGCGGGCCGACAGCCAATGTCTATCCGTTCCATCTCGAGGCGGGCCGATCTCAGAAGGGCACCTTGCTGGCGCACATGGCCAAGGCGAACGGGCAATGGCAGGAACTGAAGGACGGCGCGCCGGCGCTGGTGGTGTTCCAGGGCCCCGATTCCTACATCACGCCGTCCTGGTATGCGACCAAGCAGGAAACCGGCAAGGTCGTGCCGACTTGGAACTATGCCATGGTGCAGGTGCGCGGCAGGGTAACCGTCATGGAGGGCGCCGACTGGCTGCATGCGCATGTCTCGGCCCTGACGGACGAGCATGAGACCGGCCGCGCCGACGCATGGGCGGTAAGCGATGCGCCGGAAAGCTATATCCAGTCGCAGATCAAGGGCATTGTCGGGCTCGAGATCGAGATCATCGAGATCGAGGGCAAGTGGAAGGTGAGCCAGAACCGCCCCGCCGCCGACAGGGACAGGGTGGCTGAAAGCCTTGGAACGAGCGGCGAGCCGTTGCACAATGCGGCGATGGCCGAACTGGTGCGCCACTACGGTGCCAAACGATGATTATTGCCATTGATGGTCCGGCAGGCGCGGGCAAGGGCACGCTGGCGAGGCGGCTGGCCGACTACTATCACCTGCCGCATCTCGACACCGGGCTTACCTATCGCGCCGTAGCCCATATGCTGTTGATGAAGGGCTGGCCGCTTGGCGATGAGCCGCATGCGGTGGAGGCGGCAAGGTTGGTCGATCTCGGCCACCTCGATCGCGCCGTGCTTTCGGCCCATGCGGTGGGCGAGGCAGCTTCGAAGGTGGCGGTGATCCCCGAAGTGCGCAAGATACTGGTCGAAAAGCAGCGCGCCTTTGCTGCACAGCCTTCGGGTGCCGTGCTGGACGGGCGCGACATCGGCACTGTGGTCTGTCCCGACGCGGACGTGAAGCTTTATGTGACGGCGAGCGCCGAAGTGCGGGCGCGCCGCCGCCTTGCCGAGATCGAGGCCAATGGCGGCGCAGCCGATTTTGCCGGTATCCTTGCCGACATACAGCGCCGCGACGAGCGCGACACCGGCAGGGCCGACTCGCCGTTGAAGCCGGCCGCCGACGCGCACTTGCTTGATACCAGCGAAATGGATATAGAAGCCGCGTTCCTGGCGGCCAAGGCAATCGTAGACGACGTCGCGGCCGGCGGAAACAAGACCTGATCCGGGTTGGTCTATCGGCGCTTGCCGGAGACGTGGAAAATCCCCATTTCAGGTAGAACCAGCCTGCAAGCATTCTTTCGCGCCGGATTGCCGCTTGAAGCGGTCAGGGCCCAAGGGTCCGGAATGTCGGCAGGCCAACGCAACGCTAACCCACGGCGCCGCCTCTCAAAGAGGCTTTTCAGGAGAACATATGTCTGTTGCAAATCCCTCTCGCGACGATTTCGCGAGCATGCTCGAAGAATCATTTTCCGATGGTCATTCTGGCGAAGGCCAGGTCGTTCGCGGCACCATCACCGCGATCGAAAAGGACATGGCCATCATCGACGTCGGCCTGAAGGTCGAAGGCCGCGTTCCGCTGAAGGAATTCGGCGCCAAGGGCAAGGAAACCTCGCTCAAGGTCGGCGATACCGTCGAGGTCTATGTCGAGCGCATCGAAAACGCCCTTGGCGAAGCGATGCTGTCGCGCGACAAGGCCCGCCGCGAAGAAAGCTGGGTCAAGCTCGAGGAGAAGTTCTCGAAGGGCGAGCGCGTCGAAGGCGTCATCTTCAACCAGGTCAAGGGCGGCTTCACCGTCGATCTGGACGGCGCAGTTGCCTTCCTGCCGCGTTCGCAGGTCGACATCCGCCCGATCCGCGACGTCACCCCGCTGATGCACAACCCGCAGCCGTTCGAGATCCTCA
>CAZROU010000029.1:0-58747 GCA_964601795.1 uncultured Mesorhizobium sp.
ATCTTTTTGCCATTCCAGGCGCCATTTCGATCACATTTATGAGTCCACGACCTAGACCAACTCCACTTCAACCACACCCGGTACTGCACGCAGGGCTGACGCCACTTGCGGCGAGATGCGGTAGCGGTTGGGCAAGCCGATCTCGACCTCTCCCTTGCCGTCATCCTTGATCAGGACGAAGCTGACCTGCCCCTCGCCTTTCACGGAAAGCTGGCTGGCGAGCATGCTGAGAGGCGCGGCGTCGCGCATGAAAATGCGCAGCAGTTTCTGCACCTGGCTTGCAGCATCATCCAGTGATTTCACCGCCTGAATGCGCAGATTGACGCCTTCCGGCCTATCCTCGGCGCTCACCTCGATGACCATCGATTTGCCGGGCTCGAGCAGGTCGCGATACTGCGCCAGCGTTTCGGAGAACATGACCGCTTCGTACTGGCCGGTGGTGTCGGAGAAATTCACCACGCCCATCTTGTTGCCGGTGCGGGTCTTGCGCTCCTGCTTCGAAGTGACTGTGCCGGCAAGCCGTCCGGCGGTGGCACCGCGCTTAACCGCTGCCGAGAATTCGCCCCATGTCTGGACACGCATCTTTTCCAGCGCAGCCTTGTACTCGTCCAGCGGATGCGCCGACAGGTAGAAGCCGACGACCTGGAATTCGCGGTGCAGGCGCTCAGCCGGCAGCCACGCATCGGTGGCAGGCAGATGCAGCGCTTCGGACTGCGCACCAAGCGACGCTCCGAAAATGTCCGCTTGACCAAGAGCCGCGTTCTCGTTCGCCAGCGCAGCGAGGCCCATCATGCGTTCGACGCCGGCCATCATCGCGGCGCGGTCATGGCCGAAGCAATCCAGCGCGCCTGCCATGATGAGGCTTTCGAAAACACGTTTTCCCACGACCTTTGGATCGATGCGCTCACAGAAATCGGCAAGGCTCCTGAACTGGCCTTCCTTGCGCTTTTCCACGATGTGCTCGACGGCGGCGTCACCGACGCCCTTCAATGCCGCCAGCGAATAGAAGATGCGGTTTTCGCCGACCTCGAAGTCGCGGTAGCTGGTCAACACCGAGGGAGCGACCACGTCGATGCCGAGCCGCATCGCATCCTGGCGGAAATCCGCCAGCTTGTCGGTGTTGCCCATGTCGAGCGTCATCGAGGCGGCCAGGAACTCGACCGGGTAGTGTGCCTTGAGATAGGCCGTCTGATAGGACACCACCGCATAGGCGGCTGCGTGCGACTTGTTGAAGCCGTAGTCGGCAAACTTGGCCAGAAGATCGAAGATGAAGTCGGCTTGCGGCTTGGTCACGCCGCGCTCGACCGAGCCAGAGACAAAGCGCTCGCGCTGCTTGTCCATTTCGGCGCGGATCTTCTTGCCCATTGCGCGGCGCAACAGGTCGGCTTCACCCAGCGAATAGCCGGCCAGTTCCTGCGCGATCTGCATCACCTGTTCCTGGTAGACGATGACGCCCTGCGTCTCCTTAACCAGATGATCAATTTTGGGGTGGATCGAGGCTGTTTCCTCCTCGCCGTGCTTTCTGGCGTTGTAGGTCGGGATGTTTTCCATCGGGCCCGGGCGATAGAGCGCCACCAGCGCGATGATGTCCTCGATGCAGTCCGGCTTCATGCCGAGCAGCGCCTTGCGCATGCCGGCACTTTCAACCTGGAACACGCCGACCACCTCGCCGCGCGACAGCATGGCGTAGGTCTTCTCGTCGTCGAGCGGAATGTGCGCCAGATCGACATTGATGCCACGCCGCTGGATGAGCTTGACGGCGGTGTTGAGCACCGTCAGCGTCTTGAGGCCGAGGAAGTCGAACTTCACCAGCCCGGCCTGCTCGACATACTTCATGTTGAACTGGGTGACCGGCATGTCCGAGCGCGGGTCGCGGTACATCGGCACCAGTTCCGACAATGGCCGGTCGCCGATGACGATGCCGGCGGCGTGCGTCGAGGCGTGGCGGTAAAGCCCTTCGAGCTTTTGCGCCATGTCGAGCAGCGGCTGGACGATGGGTTCCTTTTCCGCCTCTTCGGCAAAGCGCGGCTCGTTGGCGATTGCCTCGGCAAGCTTGACCGGGTTGGCCGGGTTCTGCGGCACCATCTTGCACAGTCGGTCGACCTGTCCGTAAGGCATCTGCAGCACGCGCCCGACGTCGCGCAGCACGGCACGCGCCTGCAGCGTACCGAAGGTGATGATCTGGCCGACCTGATCGCGGCCATACTTGCCTTGCACGTAGCGGATCACCTCTTCGCGGCGATCCTGGCAGAAATCAATGTCGAAGTCGGGCATCGACACGCGCTCGGGATTGAGGAAGCGCTCGAAGAGCAGCGAAAAGCGCAGTGGGTCGATGTCGGTGATGGTGAGCGCGTAGGCGACCAGAGAGCCCGCGCCCGAGCCGCGCCCCGGCCCGACAGGGATGTCGTGCGCCTTGGCCCATTTGATGAAATCCGAGACGATGAGGAAGTAGCCGGGGAATTTCATTCGCTCGATGATGCCGAGCTCGAACTCCAGTCGTTCCTTGTAGTCCTCGACCGTATGGCCGGTAGTCGGTCCATGCGCGGCAAGACGACGCTCGAGCCCTTCGCGTGCCTGGCGCTTGAGTTCTTCCACCTCGGCCTTTTCTGCGGCCTCGGGATCGGCCACGCCGGCGCCAGTGAAGCGCGGCAGGATCGGTTTGTGCGTCTTGGTGTAGAAGGAGCATCGCTGCGCGATTTCGACGGTATTGTCGATGGCTTCAGGCAGGTCGGCGAACAGGGCCGTCATCTCGGCCTGGCTGCGCAGGTAGTTATCGGGCGAAAGGCGGCGGCGATTGTCGGCCGCAACGACCGAACTCTCGGCAATCGCAATCAGAGCGTCATGCGCTTCGTAGTCGTCCCGCGAGGAAAAGAATGCCTCATTGGTGGCGACGAGTGGCAATTCATGCCGATAGGCAAGCTCGATTGTGTTCTTCTCGATGTTACGGTCATAGCCGGAGATGCGCTCCAACTCGACATAAAGGCGGTCGCCGAAAAGCGCCTTCAAGGCAGCTATGCGGGCCTCGACCAGATCACGCCGGTCTGCCTTCAGCGCGGAGCCTATCGGACCGCGCGGCCCCCCAGTGAGACAGATGATGCCGTCGCTATGACCGGCCAGCATGTCGGTGGTCAGATGGACGGATTCGCCGGGCGGCGTTTCAAGGTAGATGCGGCTGTCCAGCCTGACAAGATTGCGGTAGCCGATCTCATTGGCCGCAATCAGCACGACGGGAGACGTCTCCGGGCCAAGCCGGCGGCGGTCGCGCTGGCCATCGGCATTCTCTCCGCTGAAAGCCAGGTCGATCTGGCAGCCGATTATCGGCTGGATGCCGTCCTTCACCGCCTTCTGGGCAAATTCGAGCGCGCCGAAAAGGTTGTTGGTATCGGTAACCGCAATCGCCGGGCTCGCATCCTTGAGCGCATGGCCAACGATCTTGCCAAGCTGGAGAGCACCTTCCAGCAAGGAATAGGCAGAGTGGACGCGCAGATGGATAAAGGTGCGCGAAGACGGCTCCGGGCGGGCCTGCTGCGTCATCGCTTCCCGCTTTAGGGGATCGCGCGGAAGTCTGTCATCTGCCATGTCGTCAGCGCTGCCTGAAGGGACTCAATTCCATTCAGATGTATTGTCCTAGCCGCAGCGATGCGAGTCCAGCCGCCGCCAGTTCACAACTATGGCCGCCGGCTTACGCAAACTCCATGATGACGGCATCGACGGCGAGACTGTCACCCGGCTTAGCCTTGAGTTTTGACACGGTGAGATCGCGCTCGGCCCGAAGCACATTCTCCATCTTCATCGCTTCGACCACGGCCAGCGTGTCGCCTGCCTTGACCTCCTGCCCTTCGGCAACCGAGATCGACACCACCAGACCCGGCATCGGGCAAAGCAGCATCTTGGAGGTATCGGGTGGCAGCTTTTCCGGCATCAGCTTTTCAAGCTCGGCCGTGCGCGGCAGCATCGCGCGCGCGGTTACCGACATGCCTTTCCACGCCAGCTTGATGCCATTGGCAACGGGCCGCAGCTGCGCCGAAATCCGGCGACCGCCAACCGTGCCATTCCAGACCGGTTCGCCCGGCCGCCATTCGGATGCAACGGTCAGCGGTTTGCCGCCCTCAATGGCGAGATCGAGCTCCATCGGGATCGAAATCATGCCTTCCAGAATGGAAGCGGAGATGTAGTCGTCGCCGATCTTGACTACCCAGTCGCGCTTGAGCGCACCGGAATGCGGAGCAAGACGCCCGTCCAGCCGGTCGAGGCGGTCGCGGCGCAACAATTCGACGGCAAGCGCTACCGAAGCAAGTACGGCCTTCTCATCGGCATTGGGCGAAATGGGCGAGAACCCGTCGGGATATTCTTCGGCAATGAATCCGGTGGAAAGCCGCCCTTCGCGCCAGCGCGGATGCTGCATCAGCGCGGACAGGAACGGAATGTTGTGTTCGATGCCATCGACCACGAAGTTGTCGAGCGCGTCCGACATGGCGTCAATCGCCTCGATGCGGGTCGGCGCCCAGGTGCACAGCTTCGCGATCATCGGATCGTAGAACATCGAGATTTCAGCGCCTTCGGTGACACCAGTGTCGTTGCGGACCACGACGTCGCCGAACCTGCCTTCTTCCGGCGGCTGGTAGCGCGTCAGCCTGCCGATGGAAGGCAGGAAGTTGCGGTAGGGATCTTCCGCATAGAGCCGGCTTTCCACCGCCCAGCCGTTCAGTTTCACGTCGCTCTGCTTGATGGCAAGCTTTTCGCCGGCTGCAACCCGGATCATCTGCTCGACCAGGTCGATGCCGGTGATGAGCTCAGTTACCGGATGCTCGACCTGCAGGCGCGTGTTCATTTCGAGGAAGTAGAAATTCTTGTCGCGATCGACGATGAACTCGACGGTGCCGGCGCTCTGATACTCGACAGCCTTGGCAAGGGCGACCGACTGCTCGCCCATCGCCTTGCGGGTTTTCTCGTCGAGGAACGGCGACGGTGCTTCCTCCGCGACCTTCTGGTTACGACGCTGGATCGAGCATTCGCGCTCGCCGAGATAAAGCGCATTGCCGTGGCCATCGGCAAGTACCTGGATTTCGATGTGGCGCGGATCGACCACGAACTTCTCGATGAACACGCGGTCGTCGCCGAACGAACTCTTGGCTTCCGAACGGGCACGGTCGAAGCCGTCGCGCACTTCCGACTGCGACCATGCAATGCGCATGCCCTTGCCGCCGCCACCGGCGGAAGCCTTGATCATCACCGGATAACCGATCTCGGCGGCGATCTTTTCGGCATGGTCGGCATTCTCGATGACGCCGAGATAGCCCGGCACCGTGCTGACCTTGGCGGCATTGGCGAACTTCTTCGATTCGATCTTGTCGCCCATCGCCTCGATCGCCTTGGGCTTCGGGCCGATGAAGACAATGCCTTCCTTCTCAAGAGCTTCGCAAAACGAAGCGCGTTCCGACAGGAAGCCGTAGCCGGGGTGGACCGCTTCGGCACCTGTCAGCTTGCAGGCCTCGATTATCTTATCCGCCACAAGATAGCTTTGCGCCGCTGCCGCGGGACCTATGTGAACCGCTTCGTTCGCCATCTCGACATGGACTGCGTTGCGGTCGGCATCGGAATAGACCGCAACGGTCGCGATACCCATCTTCTTTGCGGTCTTGATAACGCGGCAGGCGATCTCGCCACGGTTGGCGATCAGAATCTTCTTGAACATGGGCGTGTCTTGTCTCTCCGATTGCGCTCCCTTTTATGGACTTAGTTCGAACTGCTCAAGCCGACGAAGGTTTAGGATAAGGACACTTCGCAACCAAGATGAAACAAAGTTTCTTGCACCTGCCGCGCGGCCTGATAGCTTGGCGAAGAATCTGGACAATGACGTAAATTGCCTTGGAGACCTGCCTTATGAAGACGCGCGCTGCTGTGGCCGTTGCTGCTGGAAAACCTCTGGAGGTGATGGAGGTCGACCTTGAGGGTCCGCGCGAGGGCGAGGTCCTGGTCGAGGTGAAGGCAACCGGCATCTGCCACACTGACGAGTTCACGCTGTCGGGCGCCGATCCCGAAGGCATCTTCCCGGCAATTCTCGGCCATGAGGGCGCAGGCGTCGTCGTCGATGTCGGCAAGGGCGTCACCAGCGTCAAGAAGGGCGACCACGTCATTCCGCTCTATACGCCCGAATGCCGCCAGTGTCCGTCATGCCTGTCGCGCAAGACCAATTTGTGCACCGCCATCCGCGCCACCCAGGGCCAGGGCCTGATGCCGGACGGCTCGAGTCGCTTTTCGCTCGGCAAGGAGAAGCTGTTCCACTACATGGGCTGCTCGACCTTCTCCAACTTCACCGTGCTGCCCGAGATCGCGGTGGCCAAGGTCAATCCCGACGCCCCCTTCGACAAGATCTGCTACATCGGCTGCGGCGTGACCACCGGCATAGGTGCTGTCATCAACACGGCCAAGGTCGAGCAGGGCGCGACGGCTGTAGTGTTCGGGCTTGGCGGCATTGGCCTGAACGTCATCCAGGGCCTGAGGCTGGCCGGCGCCGACATGATCATCGGCGTTGATCTCAACAACGACAAGAAGGCCTGGGGCGAGAAGTTCGGCATGACCCACTTCGTCAACCCCAAGGAGGTCGACGGCGACATCGTACCTTACCTGGTCAACCTGACCAAGCGCGGCGCCGACCAGATCGGCGGGGCCGACTACACCTTCGACTGCACCGGCAACACCAAGGTGATGCGCCAGGCGCTTGAGGCCTCGCACCGCGGCTGGGGCAAGTCGGTGGTGATCGGGGTTGCGGGGGCCGGACAGGAGATTTCGACGCGTCCGTTCCAGCTTGTTACCGGGCGCTCGTGGATGGGCACCGCCTTTGGCGGCGCGCGCGGGCGCACCGACGTTCCCAAGATCGTCGACTGGTACATGGGCGGTAAGATCCAGATCGACCCGATGATTACCCACACCCTCAAGCTCGAGGACATCAACAAGGGTTTCGACCTCATGCATGCAGGCGAGAGCATCCGTTCCGTCGTCGTGTACTGATCCTGAGAGGCCAGCCCCACCCGCTTTGACGATTTCGGACCCCGGCGCACCGTTCGGGGTCGAATAAAGGGAGGAGGAAGCATGCCCGAGAAACTGCACCCCAGTATCAACAAGGGGTTACCCAAGAAGAGTGCCCGCTTCAAAGGCGGGACATTGGTTTGCGATTGCGTCAGCAACCCGGTGAAGGTTGAGATCACCGGACAGGTTGCGCACAACCACGCCTGCGGCTGCACAAAGTGCTGGAAGCCTGCCGGTGCGTTGTTCTCGGTGGTTGCCGTGGTGCCCAGCGACAACGTCAAGGTCACCGCTTCCAAGAGCAAACTCAAGGTGGTGGACAAGAAGGCGCTGATCCAGCGCCATGCCTGCCGGGCCTGCGGCGTGCACATGTACGGTCCGGTCGAGCGCGACCATCCGTTCAAGGGCCTATCGTTCATCCATCCCGAACGCTTCGAGGAAGCCGGCTGGGAGCCGCCGGGGTTCGCGGCATTCGTTTCCTCCATCATCGAATCCGGCGTGCTGCCGGCCAAGATGAAGGGCATCCGCAACCAGTTGAAGAAGATCGGGCTCGAGCCCTATGACTGCCTGTCGCCCGGCCTGATGGACTATATCGCCACATGGACGGCCAAGAAGTCCGGCGCACTGCCGGCCTGAGCAAAAGCGTGGCCGGGTGCCAAACACCCGGCCATTTACACCGAGGAACGATGACGCCACCCACTATCCTCGTCGATGCCGACGCCTGCCCCGTCAAGGCGGAAGTCGTAAAGGTGGCTGAGCGCCTCGGCATTTTAGTTATTCTCGTGTCGAATGGCGGCATGCGCCCTTCCCGCGATCCGATGATCCGCAATGTCGTCGTATCGAAGGAAAAGGCCGACGCGGCAGACGACTGGATCGTGGAAAACGCCAAACCGAACGACGTCGTGATCACGGCGGACATTCCGCTCGCCGCACGTGCGGTCGGGCTTGGCGCTCATGTCTTGGGGCCTACAGGCCGCCCCTTTACGCCCGAAACGATTGGAATGGCCGTGGCCATGCGCGATCTCAAGCAACACCTGCGGGAAACCGGCGAGAGCAAGGGTTACAATTCAGCTTTCACGCCGCAGGACCGCTCGCGATTTCTGGGTGAACTGGACCGTATCTTGCGACGTGCAGTAAAGACGGCACAAGAAGCATAACGGAGACCTCAACGCCATATGGTCGCAACCGGAAATCCGATGCACAGGCACAGGCAGTTCATTGCATCGGCTCTGGTTGGAGCAGTGGCGCTGGCGGCTGCGCTGGTCGTCGCCGCGCCGATTGCCTATTCCATCGGCGCCAATGCGTTCTTCGCCGCCTATAGCCTGCTGGTTCTGATGCAGATGCATCGGCTGACGCCGACCTATCTGCGCAAGAACGCCGACGCGACAGACCAGCCTGTGGCGGTCATCTTCGCCGTTACCTTGATCGTGGTGGCGGTCGCCGTGGGCTCGCTGTTCCAGATCATCAACTCCAAAGGCAGTCCTCACCCTCTGGAATTGGTCTTTGCCCTGCTTTCCCTGCCGCTTGGCTGGTTCACGATCCACGCCATGGCGGCAATGCACTATGCGCACATCTATTGGAAGGACGACGAAAAGAGCGCCAAACGGGACAACTCAAAGGAACGGCCCCCAATCGGCGGATTGGACTTTCCGGGCGCCAAGCGCCCCGAAGGGTGGGACTTCCTCTATTTTGCGGTCGTCATCGGCATGACGGCACAGACGGCAGACACAGGTATCACCACCACGCAGATGCGCTGCATCGTCTTGGTGCATTCGATCGTGTCGTTCTTCTTCAACACCGTGATCGTCGCAGCAGCGGTGAATCTCGCGGTCAGCTTGGGAAGCTGAGCTTAGGCCGCAGATTTGCCGGGTAGCGGCGTGCCGGACGTATCATGGCCGGCGGGCGTCACCAAAATAACATCAGGATAGCCGTTTTCGATCAGCTTGACGGTCGTCTGCACCACGCTATCCGCCGCTTCCAGAACGCTCACGAAGACTTCCGTGTCTTCGCCGGCCAAACGGCGGATGCCTTGCGCGTCGGTCGCCCCACATTCGACCACGACCAGATCGTAGGCAGTGGTCAGAGATTGCATGATGATCGGCAAACGATCGGCAGCCCGCATGGCGCGAACCGGGTCAGCAGTTCCCACCGGGATAACGTGGCAATCCGAGAACTGATCAGGATGGATCACGTCGCTGAACTGTGCTTGCGATGAGAGCAGATTTGTTATGCCAGGGAACAGGACGCTCTCCAGCATGGCGCGCGAGGCAGCGCCCGATGCGGTCAGATCAAGGAGAATGACACGCAAGCCGGCGTCCGAAACCTCGCGGGCGACGAGGATGGAACTGGCTGCAGCCTCGTCACCCTGCGGCGAAATGAAAATGGCGCGGCCAGCACCGCCGGAGATCAGCTTTTCGGCGGCCTTTTCGATATCGATTTCGCCCAGATTGGGGCGAGGCGGTGCGGTTTCCTCGGTATCGACGACTTCCCGCGCAGGAGCCGCCAGCCGTGCTTCAGCGATATCGTCGGCTGCATCGCGCAGCAGCGGCGACATTTCAATCTCTTCGACTGGTTCAAGCTTTGCGCCCGCGGCAGGACGCATAGCCCTTCCGGAAAACAACTCGCTCAGGAGCGTGATGACCGCCATCAAGAGAAGCGAGCCGACAAAGGCTGCGCCGACAATCGGCACGATCTTGGGGAAGTAGGGTTCGGACGGCACCGTGGCGCGCGAAAAGACACGGGCATCGAAGGGAAGATAGTTGCGATCCTGACGGGACGACGCCTCGCGATAGCGCGTCATGTAGGATTCGAGCAACTGGCGCTGCGCATTGGCTTCGCGCTCCAGCGCATTGAGCTGCACTTCCTGTTCGCCGGCACGAGCGGCCTGTGCCTTGAGCTTGTTCACGTCGGCGACGAGTTGAGCCTCCCTCGCCTGCGCCGTCTGCGCCTCGGTGATCATGGCCGCAAGCACTTTCTCCGCCTCGACGCGAATCTGGCGATCGAGGTCCGACAATTGCGAACGCAGCGCACGGATGCGGGGATGACCTTCAAGCAGGGTCGTCGACAGGTCGGCAATATCCGACTTCAACTGCAACTGGCGTTCGCGCAGCCGTTGGATCAGGTTGGAAGACAGCACTTCCGGGATGGCGTCCAGGGAACCGCCGCCGCGCAGGGCCTTGCGCACGCTTTCGGCCGTCGCCTCGGATGCGGCCCGGCTGGCGCGAAGGCGCGACAGTTCGCTCGAAAGCTCGGAAAGCTGCTGGGTTGCCAGAGTCGAGTTGTTTTGCCCAAGCAACAGGTCGGATTGGGCGCGATAGTCGGCCACCTTGGCTTCCGCGTCGCGCACACGCTTGGACAGGTCCTCGATCTCAGGCGCCAGCCAGCCGGTTGCGGCGGAATTCGATTCAAGCTTGGCTCCGCCCTGCACCGCTATGTATGTGTCTGCGATGGCATTCGGAATATCGGCCGCCAGCTTGGGGTTTTGCGACGAAAACTCGATGACGATAACGCGAGACTTTTCAACACGATAGACGTTCAGCTTCTCGCGCATGGCCTTCAGCACGCGCTCTTCAGCAGAGATTTCGCCGGGATCGCCCTTCAGGCCGACGATAGTCAGGAAACGGCCCAGGAATGACATACCCACAGCATCGTCGAATTCCGGCAGTTGGGCGAGCTTGAGGTCGGTTGCGACCTTGCTCAAGATGTCATTCGCCGAAATCACTTCGACCTGACTGGTCACGCCTTCCTCGTCGAGGATGGGACGGTCACCTTCAGCGGTAGCCGGGCGTGTAAACACGGATTCCTGCGTTTCGATCAAAAGGCGCGTTTCGGATTTGTACTTCGGCGTCGCCGTCAGGGCAAAAGCCAAAGCGACAGCTGTCAGGACCAAGGTTACGAAAAGAATCCGCAGCCAATTTCTGGCGAGGCTGGCGAAAAGCTGCCTTAGATCGACATCGATATCGGCAGCTGCCGACTGAGTACCTGACATGCGCCCTGCTCCGGAAACGGGTCGGGTTGCAACGTAAACAAATATGGTAACCCACCGGTTAAAATCCGAGTAAGGCTCGATTAAGAATTGCGAGCCGATCGCGCTGCGCCGGTCTTTTAAAGCGCAAAAACGACGCCTACGGATGACGATCCTTTACCGGCCATTAACCCTAACAGGAGGATAACGGGGCCAATCCTTAAGGTTCGCCCTTGCGGCGAAGAATCGAAGGTACGCATCCGGCCATGAAAAGCCTCGCAGTCTTGTTCAGCGCTCTCGTTGCCGCCTCGGCTTTGGCTGGCTGTTCAAGCTACAGGCCGACGCCCGCCGCCTTCCATGAAGTGCTCGACCAACCCTATCGCCTTGGCGCCGGTGACCGCATCAGGGTCACCGTATTTGAGCAGGATGGCTTGACCAACACCTACAGCGTCGATCAGTCCGGCTATATTTCGCTGCCGCTGGTTGGCGCGGTTCCTGCCCGTGGCCACACCACCCAGCAGCTCGAAGGTGAAATCGCCGCGAAACTGCGCCAGGGTTATCTGCGCGATCCCGACGTCTCGATCGAGATGGATCGCTACCGCCCCATCTTCGTCATGGGCGAAGTGGGCGCTGCCGGACAATATTCATACGTTCCGGGCCTGACGGTGCAAAAGTCGATTGCCATTGCAGGCGGCTTCTCGGCACGCGCCAATCAGGAAAGCGTAGACGTGACACGCGACATCAACGGCAAGGTCATGACGGGGCGCGTTCGCACTTCCGATCCGCTGATGCCGGGCGACACCGTGTATGTCCGCGAACGGCTATTCTGAACACGTGTCGAACAGATTGCGGATCGTCCACTGCTTTCGCTCTCCGGTGGGCGGAATATTCAGGCATGTGCGCGACCTGACAGATGCACAACTCGCAGCCGGCCACTCCGTGGGCATCGTGTGTGATTCCACGACAGGCGGCGAATTCGAGGAACAGTTGTTTAAAGACATGAGCGGCAAACTCGCTCTCGGCATCCACAGGACGCCGATGCAGCGCCATATCGGCTTGGGCGACATTGCGTCCGCGTGGCGAACCTACAGGATTATCAAGGAATTGCAGCCGGATGTTCTCCATGGCCACGGCGCCAAGGGTGGCGCCTATGTGCGCCTGTTCGGCTCATTGTTGCGGGTTTCAAGGTCTCGCGTGGCCCGCCTTTATTCTCCCCATGGCGGGAGCCTGCACTATGACGAGCGAACGGCGGCTGGCAAAACCTTCTTCGCCATAGAGCGCCTGATGGGACGCTTCACCGACCATCTGCTGTTCGTTTCCAACTACGAGCGGCGCGCCTATCGCAAGAAGGTTGGCGAGCCGAGGGTTGCCAATAGCCTTGTCTACAACGGCCTGCGCGCTTCCGAGTTCGACCCGGTCCTGGCGAACCCGGATGCGGCCGACCTGCTTTACATCGGCATGATGCGCGATCTCAAAGGTCCGGATATTTTCATCGATGCCATGGCACTGGCCGAAAAGAAGCTTGGACGTGATTTGCGCGCCGTCATGGTCGGTGCCGGCGATGATCTTCCGAACTACCTCAAACAGGCAAAACGTCTTGGAATGGGAGACCGTATCCGGTTTCTGGACCCCATGCCGGCTCGGAAAGCCTTTGCATTGGGGCAACTCGTCGTCGTTCCCTCAAGGGCCGAGGCAATGCCCTATATCGTTCTTGAAACGCTTGCCGCCGGAAAGCCGATGATCGCGACAGCGGTAGGCGGCATCCCGGAGATTTTCGGAGCGGATTCCCCTGCCCTTGTAGAACCGGACCCTGACGAACTTGGGAAAAAGATGGTCTCCGCATTGACCCAACTTGCCGCCTATCATCGAAGCATGCCCACAGACACCGACCTCAAGGCCCGTTTCGGCGCCGATGTCATGGCGGGCGAAATCGAGAAGGCTTATTTCTCGGCACTTGGCCGCTGACTACGCCGACAAATTTCAAACTGCTGCCCAGGGAAAAGGGTTTCTTAGGCCTCGCCTGATATGCAACCTGCAGAATTGGCAGGCAGTCAGATGAGTGGAAATAAGCCCACCCACCACTTCGAAAGCCCCGACAGTAAGGACGAATCCGGGGGGCTGAACGAAATCGCACGGCACGTTGCCGCACAATATCACCGGGACACCATGTCACCGGTGATGGTCAGCGGCGTGTGGCGCATTATCGAATTTGCCGTCCTGTTCCTGTCCGGCCTTGCCGTTTACTGCGTGTATCTTGGTGCGTTCACGCATCTGGCATGGCAGTATCCGCTGGTTCTTGCCATAGGCTCGCTGCTTGCAGTGATCCTGCTGGAACTGAGCGATTGCTATCAGATATCGGCACTGTTGCGGCCTGTTGCCTTGTTCCCCCGTATGCTCGCCCTTTGGGCCGGGACATTCGCGCTGATGGCGCTGACCGGCTTCATTTTGAAGATAACGGAAGACTATTCGCGCCTGCTTTTCGGCATCTGGTTCGTTGTCGGCTTCGTATTTCTCTTCGCCATGCGGCTCATCTTCGCCAGGCTGCTGCGCCGTTGGGCCAGAGACGGGCGCATGGAACGGCGCGCCGTCATCGTCGGTGGCGGCGAGGCAACCGAACAACTGATCCGGTCGGTCGAGAAGCAGCCCTACAACGACATCCGTATCTGCGGGATTTTCGATGATCGCGACAACAAGCGTTCCCCGCCCATCATTGCCGGATATCCGAAGCTTGGAACCGTTTCCGAGTTGATAGAGTTCGCACGCATCGCACGCATCGACATGTTGATCGTATCGCTGCCGATCACGGCCGAGCGGCGGGTGCTCCAGCTTCTGAAGAAGCTATGGGTGCTGCCGGTCGACATACGTCTTTCCGCCCACTCCAGCGCTTTGCAGTTCAGGCCTCGCTCTTATTCATATATCGGCGCGGTGCCGATGCTGGACGTGTTCGACAAGCCGATCAACGATTGGGATTCGGTTGCGAAACGCGCGTTCGACATCGTTTTCAGCCTGATCGGCATCCTCGTCTTTTCCCCGATCATGCTGGCGACTGCGCTCGCCATCAAGCTCGACTCCAAGGGGCCGGTCCTGTTCAAGCAGAAGCGTCACGGCTTCAACAACGAAGTCATCGAGGTCTACAAGTTCCGGTCGATGTATACGGACCAGTCCGATCCGACCGCGAAGAAGACTGTCACCAAGAACGACCCTCGCGTAACGCGGGTCGGCCGCTTCATCCGCAAAGCGTCGATCGACGAGTTGCCGCAATTCTTCAACGCGCTGTTCGGTTCGCTTTCGCTGGTCGGCCCTCGCCCGCATGCGGTCGCCGCCCAATCCCACAACCTGCTCTATAACGAAGTGGTCGATGGCTACTTCGCCCGCCACAAGGTCAAGCCCGGCGTGACCGGCTGGGCGCAGATCAATGGCTGGCGCGGCGAGATGGATACCAACGAGAAAATCCGCATGCGCACGGAATACGATCTCTTCTATATCGAGAACTGGTCCCTGCTGTTCGACCTGAAGATCCTGTTGCTGACGCCCATCCGGCTGCTCGATACGGAAAACGCCTATTGAGCGCGCTGACGCATGATCTGCCTGCCGAGGCGATCAACGCCAAATTGATCGCGCTGGTGGCGTCCGGCGCGGTCTTCTTCGGCATATTCCTGTCTGGCTTCGTCATTCGCGAGCCCGCGCCTTATGATGTTTATATGGTCGGGCTTATTGTGGTCTGGACACTGTTCGGCCTTAGAATATCGCGGTTTACGGCACCTTTGGTTTGCCTGCTGATCGTGTTCAATGTCGGCGGCCTGATCGCGATGACCCAGATGGCGGACCTGATGGAAACGCCGCTTTATCTGGCCGTCTCCCTGTTTCTCGCCTTCACCGCAATTTTCTACGCTGCCGTTCTCGAAACCAAGCCCGACACGTACCGGCTGATATTCTTCGCCTATGTGATATCGGCGCTGGTGACCTCGCTGCTTGGCATCGCCGGCTATTTCCACGCCTTTCCCGGAGCGGATATCTTCACCAGATATGACCGCGCCGCAGGTGCGTTCCAGGACCCCAACGTGTTCGGCCCGTTCCTGGCCTTGCCCGGCATCTACCTGCTTTACCTGCTCCTGACCGGGCCTGTATCGCGGATGCCATTGCTGGCCATGCCGTTGCTGGTCATCGTTGGTGGTATTTTCTTTTCTTTTTCACGAGGCGCATGGGGTTTGTTCGCAGTAGCAGCCATGCTGCTCACCGGCGCTCTGTTTCTGCAAAGCCTTAGCGGTCGGTTCCGGCTGCGGATCGTGATCATGACCTTGGCTGCCGTGGCGCTTTTGATCATCGCCATGATCGTCATCATCCAGATACCGGGCGTTTCGGACATGCTGTCAAATCGCGCCAAGCTGGCGCAGGATTATGACTCCGCCCGTCTTGGCCGCTTTGCCCGTTATGCCATCGGCTTCCAACTCGCGCTGGAACGCCCGCTCGGCATAGGCCCGCTGGTGTTCGGCACGATATACGGCGAAGACACCCACGACATCTGGCTGAAAGCCTTGATGGACTACGGCTGGCTGGGCTTCGTATCCTATCTGGCGCTGACGGTCTGGACGCTGGCCGCCGGTTTTCGCCTGCTACTGCGCGACCGTCCGTGGCAACCCTATGTGCTATGCGCCTATGTCGTCTATATCGGCCATATCGGGCTCGGCACCTTTATCGATACCGATCACTGGCGCCACTTCTATCTGTTGCTCGGGCTGATCTGGGGCGGAATAGCACTTGAACATAGATATCAGCGGCGATTGCGGCAGGTGGGTTCGACGCGGGCCGCATGATAGCGCGAGATCTACGTCGGAAACCTGTTGCGCTTCACGACATCCCAGATTCCCTTGTTGATGTCCGTGATGTCATTGATGCACTGGGTAATCCGGGTGACTTCGGGCGCATCCACCGCTTCGACCTTGCCGTATTTGATCGAGGTCTTGCCGTCGAAAATGCGCATCTGCTGGGTGTGCGATATGTCGCCCTTCTCATCGAACGAATAGATGCAATGGCTGTATTTGTTCCTGAGCTTGGACTGCTGGCTAAGGCGCTCCAAAAGCAGCAGGATGTCGTCTCGACAGTTTTCAGGGGTCTGCGGCAGCTTTGCCAGACGTTCGACCAGATCCATTCGCGCCCGGGTGGTGTTGAGAGTCAGGAAAATAACGATTGCCGTTTCCTTGTTGACCCTGGCCAAGCCGGCAATGAGGTAGATCAACAGGCTTTCAGTGTTCGTCCAAGCATAATTCAGCCGGCCGACGAGGAGCAATATCTGGTCGAGACCGCCAGGAGCGCGTCTTTGCGGCATCGCCACCTCTCCCTTTTGGCCCGCCATTGAAGCAATTCCTTTCGTACACACGCCGAAGCTACAAAAACACTCACGAATCGGACGTTAACCACGCCTTCATTGGCCTGGCCACGATCCCTGAGACACTATAGCGATCTTGTGCACCGCCAAGACCATCCTAAAAAAGAGGTAGGCACCCACTAACCAGGATCAGTTGACACTCAAGGCTCCCCCCGGCCGTTGACGCAGGGGAAGCCGGCGATGTCTTTGTATCGCAATCGATATTCGGCCTGAATCGAGAAAATTCCGCCGCAACCGGCGCAACCAACCGTCAAACGATCTAGATCGATTTTCAGACTATGCGTCTCGAACGCTCGGTCACAGACTGCGAGCATCCCAATTCAGCGGGATTCAGTGCATTCGACATTGCAGCGCATTTTTGCAAGCGATTCAGGCGGTTGCCGAGTTGCACGGCGGAGCTGTGCTCAACACATCGATGCCTGACATGAGAAGTGGGGATTTCTGGTTGTGGCATCTACACGTCCGTGCGGACGGTAGGCAGCCGCAGCAAGCCAATCCCGGAACCATAACCTGCCGTGCAGCCAAGTCCCCGTAAGAGATGAATAGGGTCGAGTTGGCACGGCAAAACCAGGGGTAACTTCTATGGGAAAGCCGAGTAACTCCAACTCCAACTATCTCAATTTCCTCGATCCCAGCCAGCATCAGGACCAAGACCAGGATCAACTGCAGGCTCAGGCTCAGGCCGAACTGCAAGCTCAGGGACAAGGCCAAGGCCAAGGTCAATTCCAGTCGTCCGAAAGCGAAAACTGGAATGGAAACGGCAATGGCAATGGCAACCTGAACGGCAACGGAAACCTGAATGGGAACGGCAACGGCAACCTGAACGGTAACGGAAACCTGAATGGGAACCTGAACGGCAACCTGAACTTCAGCGACAACACCAATTCGAACACCAGCTCGAATTCGAACGCGAACGCGAACAGCAATAGCAACACCTCCACGACGACAGTGGATGTGAACGTTGGTGTCAACCTCGAGGGCATCCAGCCTTCCGACGACGATTTCGCCGATATCGACATGAGTGGCGGCGCGAAGGTCGACCAGATGCTGGTCAACCATGATGGCCAGATTTTCTACAACCCGGGCGACGGCGCTTCGTTCAACGACTTCCTGAACGAATCCCTCACCGGCGAGGGCAATGACGCAGCTCTTGTGGTCGCACAGACCAACAATCTCGATGACAATGACCATCTCGGTCAGGCCTCGGTCAGCAATACCGGCAACTTCACCCAGAGCGGAGATGCCTCGGGCGGCTTTGCCAAATCCGGCGACGGCATCACTGCCGGCGGTGGCGGCGGCGGTGGCGGCGGCCACGGCTCGGCTGACGGCGGCGCAGGCGGTCTAGGCGCAAACCTCGCTGGCTTCGGCATCGGCGGTAGCGCGATCGGTGCAGCCGAAGGTGGCGATACCACCGGTGGTGACGGTGCCGGCGGCGGTTCGGGCACCGGTACGGGCACTGGCCTTGGCGTCGGTTTGGGCCTCGGCCTCGCCGGCTCCGAAGGCGGCCAGAGCGGATCGGCCAATGGCGGCAACGCACAAGGTGACGGCGGCGCAGGTCTCGGCCTCGGCCTCGCTGGTGCCCTGGGTGGCACGTCTGGCGGTGCAGGTTCCGGTGACGGCGGCGCAGCCACAGCCAGTGGCGCAGGCGCAGGTGCAAGCGGCCCTGCCGGTAACGGCGGCAATAGCGGCGGCGGCGATGCAGCTGGTATCGGCCTCGGCGGCTCGGGCGCCCTGGGCGGCGTAGGCGGCGATGCCGGCACCGATGGCGGCGATGCAGCCGGCCTCGGCCTCGGTCTGATCGGCGTTGGCGTGGGCGTCGGCGGTGACAACACTGGCGCAGCTTCGGGCGGAGCTGGCAGCAATACAGCGGGTGACGGAACCGGCTCAGGCGCAGCAAACGGTGGTCAGGCTGGCAATTCCAGCGGTGGCGACTCGGGCGACGGCCTCGGTCTCGGCCTCGGCAAAGCGATTGGCGGCGACACTGGCGCAACCTCCGGCGATGTCGGCGAAGCGTTGGCAGCCGGTCTCGGCAAGGGCCTCGGCGGCGACTCCAACAACAGCGCTGACGGCGGCACCAGCGGTGACGGCGGCGACTCCGGCGCAGTAGGCCTCGGCGGCGGCAACGGCGCAGGCTTCGGCATCGGCGCTGGCCTCGGCGGTGACGGCGGCGACGGCGGCATGGCATGGGGCGGCGACACGATCGTTGTTCCGGTTGCTGGCGCTGGCACCGGCGGTGACGCTACCGGCGGCAACGGCGGCGCTGGCGGCGCTGGCGGCACGGTCAACTTCGGTGACGGCGGCGCTGGCGGAGACGGCGGCACCTGGGGTTCCAACAACCACGGCGACACTTACGTCAACGGCCTGTCGGAAGCTCATGCCGACGCATCGATCGACGTCACGGCGTTCAACCAGAGCATCGTCATGGGCGCCAACCTGATGGAAAACCTGCTGAGCCAGACAGTCGTCGGCGGCAACTACGACGTGGACCACAGCGGCGACGCCTGATGCCAGATCCGCGCAAGCGGAGCATTTACAACGGCTACGCGGGAAATCCCGCGTAGCCATTTCCGTCACAGCCAACCTTCGTTCACCGGGAAGCTAAGCAACATCGAGGAACGAGACCGTGCCACTGGACAGAATCACTGAGGCAATTGCCCATTTCGTCGGGCTTTTCCAGATTGCATCTGAACAAGCACGAATGCGCGACGACTATATGGAGTTCGTCGCACGCCGCGCAAAGGAAGCGGCAGATCATTCGGACCAACCGGTTCAGATAAAGTTCGACGCGCCGTATGATCTGGATAATCCCGAGCCGGGAATCCACTATGCTCCCGCTCCGAATTCCGTCGAGCCGTTTGTCGCTCACGCCGAGCCGCTTTATGCAGCTCCCGAAATACCGATAGAGGTCCAGGCCCAGCCGGTCATCTACCCGGGCTACGTGCCCCCTACGCTTTTCCACCACGCGACGTCTTCGCTCAAGATCATCGATCCACTGCCTCCCGGGTCGGTCGTCAGTGTCGTGGCGCAGACCAACCACCTGTCCGACGAAGACTTCGTTAATGTCGGCGGCAGCAAGGCCATTTTCGAGCAGATCGGCAGCCCCCAAACGGCGTTGCAGGAACTGGTGGACAGCGCAACGCAAGCCATGCCGATCCAGGGCGGAGTCATGCCCGGATCGTCCGAAGGCATCGGACAGTTCATCACCGCATCGGCGGATTCAATCCACGATTTCCTGGCAGGCCTGGAAAGTGAGCAGAACGCAGAAGGCGTACCGACATACAGTACGACTACCGACAACGGCGACGGCACGTCGACCGAAACGCATGTGGCGACCATCGCACCTGCGGAAGGCGCGATCTATGTCAACGGCGCGGTCGTCGACGAGGCGCCCAAATTCGACGATCACCTTCCAGCGGCGTCACCGTTGGTCAAGGACACTTCGGAAGACACAGCTGCTGCAACCAGCAACGGTGCCTGGCAAACCGGTTCGACCGCCACTGGCCATGTCGTGCACGGGCAAGGCAGCATCGCTGTAACCGCATCAGTGGAAATCAGCACTGGCCTCAACGCGCTGATCAACTCCGCCACGCTCATCAACGACACTCTGGAAGGACACGTATTTGCGGTCGCGGGAGATCACTTCTCGCTGAACCTCATCGTCCAGATAAACGCCTGGAGCGATTCCGATTCGGTTGGCGCCAGCATGTCGGGATGGAATTGCCCTCCCAGCAACACCACCGCCTTTAATATAGCCTCGATGGAGCACACCCCGATCAACGCCGGGACGCAAGAGCCGTCCGGCGGGGGCGTTCCCACCTTCCCCAAAGCCTGGGCGGTTACCGAAATAACCGGCGACTTCGTGTCGATGAACTGGCTCCAGCAACTCAATTTCGTGATCGACCACGACATGGTCATTTCGTCATCGTCTGCCGGCGTTACGTCCATGATCGGAACCGGCGCGAACCAGACCATCAACAGCCTGTCGATCTTCGACCTCGGCAAATACTACGATCTCATTCTGGTTGGCGGAAGCTACTACAGCGCCAACATGATCATCCAGAAAAACATCATGCTCGATGACGACATCGTCGGCGGCGTGAGCGGTTTTCATACATCCGGCCCGGGTTCGGTTTCCACCAGCGACAACCTGTTGTGGAACGAAGCCAAGATCACCAATATCGGCACGCCCCACAACTCGGAAATGCCGAGCGGATTCCACGGCGCGCTGGACGATTTCGCAGCCGGCAACAAGGTTCTCTCGGCTGACGTGCTGAATGATGCCGCCTTTGCCGGTTTTGCAGGGCTGCACGTGCTCTATATTTCCGGGAGTATCTACGATCTGCAGTACATCCAGCAGACCAACATCCTCGGTGACGCCGACCAGGTCGCGGCTGCGATGCACGGCGTCAATTCCACCGCGGACGCAGACTGGTCCATCACCACCGGTTCGAATGTGCTGGTCAATCAGGCCCACATCATCGACGTTGGTCCTGGCGGAACGATCTATTACGGCGGCGGCCAGTACTCGGACGAACTGCTCGTTCAGACGGACATCATCAAGATCGACAACGGGGTCGACATAAAGCCACCCGACCAGCTTGTGAACGAAGCCGTTGCGTTCCTCAGCGACGACATGCTCACGCCTGCCCAGAACCAAGATACCGATAGCGGTTTCAAGAGCGACCCCGGTGTCCACCCCGCCCATACCGACATCATGCAATCGGTCGTGACTTGACCGCTTTTCCCGCTGGAGCACCATGAACCAACATATTGGCAATATTGGCAATACGACGGTGAACCGTGCAGCAACGGTCGATTCCGACCAGTCCGACGAGGCCTACGCCGCCTCTTCCCCAAACATGACTCAGTTCAAGGGCTTCAACACTCCCTTTGACGAGTTGATGGCGGAAGTCGACAGGATGGCCGCCGAGTTACGGACCAGGTCAACGCCCCTGTCAGATTCGGCCGAGTCGGAAGACCTGGCCGAAGAGGAAGATCAACCGGGTGCGGCCGTATCAGCCACTTCCGGTCAGGATGATGAAGAGGACGCAGACATTGCCGAAACTCCCGTTTCGCAGGCAGTGCCGGTTTCTCGATCGGAACCGATGCAAGCTGCGCCTTCAGCCCGTGCGCCTACCCCAGACCCGGTTCTAGCAGGAGTTTCGAGAACCCCGCACAAGACTCATGTATCGGCGCAGACCATTTCCGATGAAGGGTCAAACGAGCCCGAACTGGAAAGACCCCAGCGGTCGAGCCTCGAACCCCCGGTTTCGGCAGGACAGTTGAAGTCGATAGACGGCGATACCGGTCCGCTTCTCTCGAACAATGGCTCGCAGGCGCGACCGGCGAACAAACTGCCCAAAGCAAGCAACGACGCCGGGAACCCCGGAGACGTCTTCCACCGCCGACTCGGCCCGATTAATCTGGCCGATAACCTTAGGGCCGGCGTTCTGGCCGTGCGGCGCAATCTCCTGGTGGTGATGGGTTTCACGCTCGCCACGAATATCCTTGTCCTCGCAATCCCGGTCTACCTGTTCCAGATTTCGGACCGCGTGCTGACCAGCCGCTCCATCGACACCCTGGTCATGCTGACTATCATCATCGCCGGGGCTGTGATCCTGAACGCCGTTCTGGACGCAGTGCGCCGCTTCATCCTGATGCGCACTGCAGTGGAAGTGGCGGCTCAACTCGGCGCGCCTATCCTTGGCGCGGCGGCACGTGCTTCGCTGCACAGCAACGGCAAGGAATACCAGACGCTGGGCGACCTGCAACAACTGCGCTCGTTCCTTGTGTCGGGCACGTTGCTCTCGTTCCTCGATGCGCCGCTGGCGCCGCTGTTCATGCTCGCCGTTTTCCTCGTGCATCCGCATCTCGGCTACATTGTCGTCGTATCGGCGCTCATGCTGCTGGTCATCGCCTACTTCAACCAGAAGGTGACGGCGCAACCCTTCCACGAGGCAGGAAACTTCCAGAGCAAGGCCAACCTGCATCTCGATTCGATGTCGCGCAATTCGCAGATCATCAACGCGCTGGCGATGATTCCGGAAGCCGTGAAGATCTGGGGCCAGGATACCGCCGGTTCCTTGAAAGCGCAGGTTTTGGCGCAGGACCGCAATGTCATCTCGGCTTCGATTTCCAAGGCCGTACGCTTGCTGACCCAGGTCGCCATGCTTGGCTGGGGCGCATATCTTTCCATCGAAGGACAATTGACCGGCGGTATGGTCATCGCCGCCTCGATCATTGCCGGCCGTGCGCTGGCCCCTGTGGAAGGCGCCATTGAGGGATGGCATCAATTCCTCAACACGCGTTCCGCTTACCAGCGCATTTCGGCGTTGCTGATAGCCTCGCCGCTCAATTTCGAGCGCCTGAAACTGCCAAAACCGCAAGGTCGTCTCGATGTCGAGCGCCTGCTGTTCGTACCTCAAGGCACGAAGCGCGTTGTGCTGAATGGCGTAACGTTCTCGCTCGCACCCGGCGAGTCGCTGGCGATCATTGGTGATTCCGGCGCGGGCAAGACCACGCTTGGCAAGATGCTGGTCGGATCGATCCTGCCGACGTCAGGGAGCGTGCGCCTGGATCTGATGGATTTGAGAAACTGGGACCAGCGCCAGTTCGGCGAGAACATCGGCTATCTGCCGCAGGACGTTCAGCTGTTCCCCGGCACCATCAAGGCGAATATCGGGCGCATGCGCGATGATGCCAGTGACGAAGACATCTACAAGGCCGCGATGCTGGCGGATGTCCATGAACTGATCTCGAGCTTTGCTCAAGGCTACGAAACGATCGTCGCCGCGGACGGCTCACCGCTGTCAGGCGGACAAAAACAGCGCATTGCCCTGGCGCGAGCCTTCTTCGGCAATCCGCATCTGGTCGTGTTGGACGAGCCGAACTCCAACCTTGACGGCGCGGGAGACGCGGCATTGCTGCGCGCCTTGGAACACGCCAAGAAGGAAAAGATCACCGTCATCACCATCACACAGCGCCCGTCCCTGCTGAATGGCGTCGACAAGATCCTTCTCCTGTCCAACGGGGCGGTTTCGATGTTTGGCGTGCGTCAGGACGTTCTCAAGGCATTGGCTCCGTACAATGCCGCCACCGCACGCAATAATCTGCCGAACCCGCAAGCCCAGAAACCCGCGCAATTTATCCAACAGGCTGCCCAATGAGTACCAGTATCGCCCATGTCCACGACATAGAATGGTATGGCGATGTGCCACGCTCCATCCGCAAGTACGCCATGTTCGGGCTGTTGCTGGTGGCACTGGCTTTCGGCGGTTTCGGAACATGGGCCGCAACTGCTCCGCTGGCTGCGGCGGTGATCAGCGCGGGAAGCTTCGTCGCCACGGGTGAAAACAAGGTGGTGCAGCATCTGGAAGGCGGCATCATCCAGGAACTTCTGGTCAGCGAAGGCGATCACGTCAACGCCGGTCAACCACTGATCCGGCTGGACGGCATTGTGGCTCAGGTGAAGGAACGGCAATTGTTTCTGCGTCAGGCTCGTCTGGAAGCCAATGTCGCCCGTCTTCAGGCCCAAGTTGCTGGCAGTACCAGTGTGACCTTCCCGCAGATTATCGCCGACAACAAAGGCGACAGCGACATCCGCTCCATCATCGACGGGCAACTGGCCAATTTCCAGTCAGCCAAGAACCGTATGGACAGCGAGATAGGCCTTCTGAAGCAGAACATAGAATCTTTGAAGTTCCGCATGGAAGGCTTTGAACGGCAAAAACAATCGATGATCGAGCAGAGGGCTTTCCTGAAAGACGAATACGCCGGCAAGATGCAGTTGTTGTCGGAAGGTCTGATCCGCAAGACGGAAGTCAACGCGATACAGCGCGCCATGGCCGATGCTGACGGCCAGATCGGGCGTCTGGAGTCAGAGGTATCGGAAACCCAGGCTCAAGTGCAGAAATTCGACCAGCAGATCACCCAGACAGTGACCGAGTTGAACCAGAAGTCGCTGGACGAATTACAGGTCGCGCAAGGCGATCTCGACGCGATTCGTGAAGAAGCGAGGCAAGCCCAAAACCTGCTGCAGCGCTCGACGATCAATGCGCCGGTCACAGGCACGGTAGTGCGCATGTACTATCATACTTCCGGCGGCGTCATCGAAAGCGGCAAGAAAATCCTCGAAATCCTGCCATCGGACGTGCCTTTGATCATCGAGACGCAGATTCAGCGAAAGGACATCGACGCAGTCAAGCCGGGCCAGAAGGCGACCATCCGCCTGGTGGCATTGAACCGGCGCACGACGCCTGTGCTCAATGGTGACGTGTACTATGTTTCGGCTGATGCGCTCGCAGACGCAACGACCCCCTATAGCGAGGTTTACCTCGCTCGCATCAAGCTTTCTCCGAGCGAATTGGCGAGAATACCGGGCTTCACGGCCACGCCCGGAATGCCGGCCGAAGTGATGATCGAGACGGCGGAGCGTACATTCCTCGATTACTTGACCAAACCGATCCGGGAAAGCATGGCACGCGCTTTCACCGAGAGGTGACATCCACGCGACGGCTTGTGCGATCAAGCTATTTTCCATGAGTGTCCTCCATGGAAAACCGCAAATCGAAGCAAATGGCCCGCTTCTGCTGCCGATGCAGTTTTAGGCCTTGCGCCGTAATTGGCGAAACTATAAGGCTTCACGCGGTTCGGAGTGTAGCGCAGCCCGGTAGCGCACTTGACTGGGGGAAATCCTCTCCCAGTCTGTTTTTTCTTTTAATAGCAATTGCTTGAAGTGGTCTGCTGCGGCAACCGTGGGATTTTCCGTGGGGCTTACCGCCGCGCGGCTTGCACCTACTCACTCATCCCGCCGTACCGGTCACCTCGATCGCGCCTTCCTGTAATCTCACATCAGCGCCTTAAATCTCTCCAATCCCGCGGCCTGCCGTTCAAGACGTTCAGTACCTCGACGATTGTATCCTGCAACTCGCTGAGCGCGTCGTAATGTTCCTTGAATGGCGTCAACTGCGCCTGCGCAGCGCCAATTTCGCCTCGTAACATCCCCGCCTGCCGTTCCACGCGAGTCAGGTTTTCGTATCTGATTTTGTCTGTTCGCTTGTTTCTTGCCATGAGAACGAATTAGGAACAAATGCCTTTGCCGTCAATAGCAACAAAAAGCCCGCAGGGCCGGAACCGAGCGGGCGAGCATTTTGCCGGAAATATGGTCAGGGACCGACGATCACGGCCCATATCTTCTTGCCGAAAGTCACCAGCAATCCGCCGACAGATGCCGCTACGAAGCTGATTAACATGACTGCGCCCACTCCGCGTTCCCGCCACTTGTTGAACTCGGCAACCGGCCCCTCGACGCTCTCAAGCCTGCCGTCCACACTGGCAATCTTGGTATTTGCCGCCATGATCTTCCCATCGGCCGCCACGATCTTGTCGTCCATGTCTTCCAGCTTCTCGTAAATCGCCTTACGGCTTTCGTTCGCGGCCTTCTGCTGGTCCCCCAGCATGCGGACTTCGGCCCGCAGTTGACCGATGGCCTCCGAGATATCGTCAAGCTTCGTGGTCAATGCGCCGTCCCTTCAATGCACTACTGTCAGATAGAGACCGATCAAGCCGGCGATGATTGCCGCGCCCGCCAGCAAATGAACGGCAAGCCTTCCGCGGTTCATTGCTTTTCCCTGCTGGCCAGTGCCGCAGCGACATTGTCGTAGTTCTGGGCGCAGCGGGTCACACGGTCATTGGCCCGGTTCGTTACCCGGCGCTCGGCCTTCCACAGCACCACGGCTTCATCCCCAACAGCGTCGGGCGCATGCGGTTCCCGCTTACGGCAGTCGTCGGGCAATGGCGGAAGGGTAATCCCGGCCTCTATCTTGCCCTTCTGAACAGCGGCCTCATGCAAAACCGCCTTATCGTTCGCGCACGAAGTCGCGATCAGACTGAGTGATACGGCAAGAGCGGCCCTGAGCGGCGAGCTGTGCGGCATAGATGGCATTCCTTTGCTTGTCGTGTTCGTCATCCTGCCGCTCCCGCTCCTGCGCCTCGGCAAGCAGTTCGGCATAGAGGGTCGCGGACTTCCGGCCGGCCTCGAGCTGGCGGGTGATTTCCCTGTTGGTGGCTTCAGCGGCATCGAGACGGGATTTCAGGACATAGCCGGCGAGAACATTCGCATCGTGCCAGGCGAGCCACATCTTGCCGCCGAAGTAGGCAGCCACGCACAGCAGGACGATCCCGGCGAACCGACCAAGCTTGTCCTGGATGAACCAGAGGGCGATGGCGCTCATACGACACGCCCCAACCACCACCAGAGCAGCGAGATCACGCCGGCAAGCGCAAAAAGGCCTCCGGCAACGAGGATGAGCGCGGTTTTCATTGGAGCCCCGACACGCAAAGCTCGCCTTCACCGATCCGGGTGGCGTCACCCATCTCGCGGCGGTTGGCCAGGCCGACGATCATCTTGCCGCCGGCCTTGTTGAAGGCGGTGGCAGCAACGCAGCTCGAGAAATATTGACCGGCCCGCCCGAGCTTCGCCGCGGTGGACTTGCAGCCCGCCCCGATGCCGACATTGTAGGAGAGCGACAGCATCATCGCCCGCCACGACAGCGGCTTGACGCCGAAGCCGTCGATACACTTGACCAGCGCCGGCCGGAAATCCTTGGTGAGCCGCTTCCGCAGGCGCTTCTTGCAGCCTTCCGGCGTCTCCACCATGCCCTTGCGCACGTTCTCGGTGTCGCCGTTGCAGATGGTCCAGACGGGCGGCTTGGCGATCACGTCGAGATAGGCGCGCAGTTCCTCGCCTTCCCACGGCTTCACCAGGTATTCCGAGGCCAGCACCACATCGTCAGGGATAGGCGGCTCGCCTGCGCGCACGACATACCAGAGGCCACCGATGGAGGTGGAAGCCGCAACGACGGCGGCAATCGCGGCCTTGGCTCGTTTGGAGGATGTCAGGCTCTTATTCAGCATCGTCGCGGCCTCCCAACGCCTGGTCGACAAGCCGAGCCATGGCCACGGCGAAGCCGAGAGCCCCGTTGAGAACGGCAAGCCAGATCGGAGGCATCACCAGCGCGCCGGTAATGATGGAGACGGTGATTGCCACGGCGTTCAAAAGGGCGATGACGATCGCCAGGCGCACCGTCCACGCATAGCGCAGCACGGCCCGCCAGTTGCGGACGAGCATGGTTTGTTCCTTTTTGTCGTCAGGAGTTGTCAGGGTGGCAGTACTTTGCCGACCCTTTTCAGTGCAATTTCTTTGCTACCTATGCGCAAATCATTCGATTGGCGGGAGCCGCTTCAATATCGGTATCAGTCTCCATGCGGCTTCATGGGGATTGTGGTTTGGGCAAGATCAGCAAGGAACTTCGGAGGTTTTACTTCCGCGTGATGAACACGCTGCATGCTCCCTACGTGTCTAACAACACCGATTCCGACCCATTCTATGCGCTGACTTCGAAGGTGACCGATCTCATCAATGGGTTGGACCGTCCCAAGATTCTCGAAGTTGGCTCCCGTAATGTGACCGGCGATTTGAAGCGCGGATGGTTCCCGAATGCTGGTGAGTATGTCGGGATGGACATCCTGGCCGGTGAAAACGTTGATATCGTCGGCGATGCTCACCGCCTATCCGAATACGTTCCGGCAAATCATTTCGACGTCGTCTATTCGGCCTCTGTTTTTGAACACCTGCTGATCCCTTGGAAGGCAGCCCTCGAAATCAATCGTGTCCTGAAGGTCGGCGGATATGTCTTCACCGCAACCCATCCGATGTGGCCCGAACACGAAATGCCGTGGGACTTCTGGCGCTTCCCGATGACCGGCTTCCATTCCCTTTTCAACGAGTTCACCGGCTTCGAACTGATCGAAGCGGCCGAGGGGGTGCCATGCAAAGTCTACAGCCTGACAAACTCGCGGCCGGCGAAACGGCTACACAAACATGTCGTTAATGGTGGCGTCGCATGCCTTGTCCGTAAGGTTGGCCCCTACCGCGAAGACCTCTTGAAGTGGGACATTTCCGCGACTGATGTTCTGGAAACGATGTACCCACCGAAGGACTAGTTAAGGCGCGAGGATAATAGCCGGGTCAAGGCCGATAGCTGTCACCAGCAATATCGCATCGGGATCGTCGCAGTAGACAACGGGGCGGGCAGGCGCGAACCACCGCGCAAAATACACGGCATTCGACGTGAGCGCAGCATAGGCATCATCCATCTTGCCTGCGTCGATTATCCTGGCTTGTACGGTCGATTTCAGCACCGTCTGGCGAACAGGCTCAGGATCGACCTGGACCCATTCCCCGTCTTGCAAGTCGTAATCAGCGCCGGGCTTCAGCGGCACTTCCACGGTGCCTTCGGGGTAGCTTGCAAGCAATTCGGCGTACTGTGTGGTTTCGTGCGTCACTGCAGGAACGACGACTTCCTTACCACCTTCACCGATCTCTGTGCGCTCCGGCTCGTCAATGACGGTATATGGCGTCTTGCTGACATCGATCGCCTGCCAATAGCCGCGATCGGGGTGGAAAAATCCGATTTCCATTAGCGAAGCTCCTGCGAGATCGATCCTGATACTATGACCTTGTAGTAGTGGCCGGGAGGTACAACGAAAGAGAAACTGAGCGCTTCGGCCGTTCCGCCCGACATGGCATCTACCCAGGTAGAATTGTCTGTTGAGACCTGCGCCTTCGCGGAGGCGCTCACCCCAAGGCGCCCATAACAAACAATGGGTTTTCCGGTAGTGTTTTGATAGGAAGTGCCAAGTGTTCTTGAAACGACTTGATGGGTCTGCCCAATTCCTAGATCCTGACCGTCTATGTATTGCTTGGTCCCAGCGTGCAGCGCGGAAGAAGGATCGCCATCGAGCGTAATCTTGCCCGTCATCGTGCCGCCAGAACGCTGCAGGGCACCCGTTATCCGGCTGTCGTTGCCTGCCGCAGCGGCGTCGGCCGTCGTACCAAGTGTGATCGGTAGGCTGGTCAGCACCCATGCACCGGCTGCACTGTTGGCAGCGGTGTCATAGTTGACCATGTACCGCCCGCCAGCACGAATATCCCCCGAAACAAGGGGAACGTCCGCACCGCCGATGATTTTGCGAAGAGCCCTTGTCCCGACACCGGAGATGTTGAGAGTAGCCGCGCCGGAATTGTTCGAGGCAGCTTCGAACGTCACCACGTCCTGATCGGCATAGGCCGCCATCGCCACGGCTGGGGTAATCGTCAGCGCGTTTGCCGACCCGCCGGCAAGCGGGAACTTGAGGCGCGACGTGATGCCCGCCGGCACGGCGACGTTGGCGGTGACATCGATCTCCAGCAGCGGTATCCACGTCGTTCCGTCATAGACCTTGTAAATCCAGATCGGGTCGAGATTGTCGTCGAGCCACGACATGCCGGTGGCTTTATAGGATGGCTCGGCGCTGCCCTTGTGGTTGGAATGAAGGGCATTCCGCCAGCTATTCAGGTCCGTCGCCAGCGATGATCCGCTCTTGGTCGCCGCGTTGATCGTGCCAAAATCTGATTGGCTCATTGAAGCATTCTCCCGTACCCTTTGGCGACGTAATCGATAGTGCGCTGAACAGGGGTTCCCCCTGCGTCGAAGAACTGGATGCGGAAGCCGTCCGCACCTTTCGAGGTGATAGTCTTGCGGTCGCCGGTGGCGAGGTCCTGGGCGGCGGTGGCGATGCCATGCAGCGAGCGGAATGGCGGGATGAAGTCGACATCGAGACCAACAGCGGGCACCACGATATCCTCCTGCGCGATGACGCGATCCGGCATGTCGATCTGAACGCGCAGCATGCGAACGGCCGGCGTAATCATGCTGTAGATGTTCGGATCGACGCCCGTAGACCGGCCCGCAAGCAAGACACGGAACTCGAAGGCCCGAGCCGTGACATCGCCCACGATAAAGGGACGCCATTCCGACCAGTCATCCAGAGCCGGGTTGACCAGCGTCGTCCGGAATTCAAGCGAGACCTCCCAATCGTCGGGAGAGGAATCGTCCATCACGGCGACGTCGGCTAGCGTCGCCCAACTGCTCATGACGTTACCCAGGTTTTCGCCGGTGGCGTCGATGACCGCCGTCAGGCGGCTGGTGAAGACCTCGCCGAGGTCAAGATTGTTGTCGAAGTAGTAGGAGCCGGAAACGGCCATCCCAACGCTGTCGTCGTCACCGTCACCGGCATAAAGGCTGACGACATCGGCAAGCGCTTCCCACTTCGCCATGACGTTGTTGGAAAGCAGGCGCAGGATGCCGTTTTCAGCGGCAACATCGATCCGGGTGCCTGCGAATGACGGGTCTTCCGTGAGGAGCTCGACCACGTTCATGCCGGCCAGTTCGGCGATATCGGTGCCGACCGCTGCCGGGTTCTCGCTCTTCAGTCCCGTCGAATAGACAGCCTTGATAAGGTAAGTCCCGATCATCGTCGGAACCTGAACGCTGGCCCCGGAAACAGGCGGCACCAACACGACGGCCGAATTCCATTCCAGCGACAGCCCGCCCGTCGGCACGAAGCGGATTTCATAGGTGAGCGCTGGGCCGAGGATGGCGGACCAACTCAGCGTCGAGATATCGCCTAGCGTCGAAATCCTGAAGTTCTTCACATCGGGCGGCGGGTTGAGGATGGAATCGACGGCGAAGCTTGCCGAGACGATCCACCGGGAGACATCGCCATTCCGGAACCGCGTCCTGATCCGGAACGAATAGGTGCCGGGATCGAGCCGCAGGACGACACCAGTCGTCATCGGTGCCAGAACGATCTGCCCCGGCTTCCAGCGCTGTGCCGGATCGGCGTTGTCCCGAAACTCGATCTCGTAGGCTTCGATCTGCCCCAGCGTCGGCGGCGTCCAGTAGAGGTAGACCGCCGCGTAGGTGATCGGCCCTTCCTGATAGACATCTTCGACCAGGCCAAGCCCGCTCGGCGGCTGGGCATAGGGATCGAACGGAACCGAAATCAGGCTGTCGAATGCCGGGATCGGCCCGGTGTCGGCTTGGTTGATTGCGGGAGCATCGTCGACAACGGTTACCCTTGCCGTCAATTCGTCCTGCGGCTCGATGGACAGGATCCGGTAGACGCCGGTTTCGCGTCCGGCCTCGCCGAAGGTGAACAGGTCGCCGCCCACCGGCATCGTGCCGGAACCGGTAAATGCAATGGTGGTCGCCTCGCCGGCGGCAGTGATGACCGATCGGAGCACAATGGAGCCGTCCGCCTTGCGGAAGCGCACCGAATAGAGCTTGTCGCCTTCCATGAAGACCGGCTCATCGACCACAATCGATTGCGTTCCGGCATTGGCGGACTTGACCCGACCACTGACCAGCCCGACCAGCATGACATCATGGGCAACGCGCACCCTGTCGGCGCGGGTGCAGACCAGATGTTCGAAGTCGGCGAAGAACGTATAGGTCTCGGGCCGGAGCCGGAGCTGCGCGATATGATAGCGGCCATGCTTCCAGATCAGGTCCGGGTTGGTGACCCCCGGAAAGTTGATGCCCTCGAAGCGGGTCGCGTTCTCGGCAGTGTAGCCGTCGTCATAGACGATCCGCTCATCCTCGCGCCATTCGCGCTTTTCGTTGACGAACCGCACCCGCCAGGCATGCGGCAGTTCGCGGAATTCGTGTTGGGCCTCGAAGCCCCACGAATTGCGCGGCGTGAACATCTGGACGATGGGGGTGTCTTCTTCGTCCCAAACGACCGACCATTTGCCATCCTTGAAGATCGGCACGGCACGGCCGGCGGCGCAGATTTCGGCGACGACATCATAGACCGATGCCGCCGTGACGCGCGGCATGTCGTAGGTCCAGCCTTTCAACACACAGAAGTCATGCCAGTCCTGAAGGGCAACGATATCAAGCCCGGCGTCGGCCACGGGACGGGCGTTGGCGGCGCCCTGGAGGACGTGGCGCACAAGATCGGCAGGATTGCGCGATGGCTGGTCATCAACCCATGTCGTGCCGTTCCAAGACTTCACCAGCGAGGTGACGATGCCGTTCAGTGTATCCAGCGAGCCGTTGAGCTGCGATGTCGCCTTGATCTTGATCGCCGAGATGCACAGCGGCTTGTCGAAGGTCAGGGGCTCACCGACGCGGAACCCGCGCAAGGCCGTCCAGTAGCCATCTTCGGAGATGGTGAAGTCCTCGCCCTCGTATTCGGCCTGGGCGCGGGAAATCTCGACCTCGTATTGGCCGGCGGCGACGGTGATGGCTTGGGTGAACCTGCGGGTATCCTGCGTCTGGTCGCGGCAGATCAACTGGGGCAGATCGGTCCATGTCGTATCCCCGAAGAGGCGGTAGCGGATATAGAAGCCGACCGCCCATTGCCCTTTCTTGCCCTTGTCATTGATCAGGACGATACCGCTGGGGAACACGATATCCATGGTGATGTAGGTGACGTTTTCAGCCGTGGTGCGGCGCTGCCAGCCGGCGGAATGCTCAAGCTTGATGTTCAGCGGTTCCTCAACGACCTGTTTCGGGTAAAGCGTGGTCGGCGGATCGTCGGGGAAGCCCTGCCGGGTTTCGATCTCGACCTCGTCGTAGGACGAAAGCAGTGTCTCGCCGATCTTGATGTCTTCTACCTGACGCGGGCCGTAGCCCCATACGAACAGCAGTCGGAGGTACTGATCGTCGCCGATGGTTTCGGTGTATGGCAGCGCGCCATAGAACGGGCTGACGCGATGCCTGCCAAGAACGTCGGGGATCGGTTCGAAGGGTGCGGCCTGATTGCGGGCCGTAGCCAGCGAATAGCTTTCCTTCGGCTTTTCGAGCTTCTGCGGCTTCGGCGCGAACAGGAGGTTCAGCAGCAGCTTGGCGCCGAACGATATAGCCGACATGACCAGCTTGCCGAGGAAGCCTGAGAACAGCCCGCCAAGACTTGAAAACGCTGCCGTCAACGCACCGAAGATCGGCGCCAGAAAGCCTTGCACAGTCGGACGCAGAGCAACCGTTGTGCCTGGCTTGGGCCTCACCTTGCTCCACAGTTGGCCCTCTATGGGATGGCCGTCGAGGTGGAGCCTGAAGTCTTTGGGCCTCGCCTTGCATCCCGGCAAGGTGATGACGAGGTCGACAATCTCGGCCAGCGTGGAACCGGCCGGCACATGAAGTTCCGTCCGTGACTCCCGCAGCGGATGGAGCGCGGCGACGACACGCACGTCATCGCGCCGCGTCAACACCTCGCCTTCAAGAATGACGGGAACGGGAAGTGCGGTCATGCCATCTTCTCGTGACGGAAAAAGCCAACCACACGGCGACGCAGCCGCATGGAATGATAGTTTTCGATCAGGGAGCCAGCCCCGCGCTCGATGTGGAGAACGAGGCCCTTGCCGACGACGACGCCGATATGGCGCGGCATGCCAGCCAGGGACATCAGCAGAGCATCGCCGGGGCGTTCCTCGCCTGCCGGAACTTCCGTCCATTCGCTGCGGTTGCCGTTGATCAGGCCGGCCACCGCTTCACCATCGGCGGCGGTCTGGTAGTCATCGCGGAAGCTCGGCAGGACGATGCCGAAGCGCTCGGCGTACACCATCGCCAGCAAGCCCCAGCAATCCGTGCCTTCCCGGTCCCGGCCCCGATCCAGCCAGGGCAGGCCTACATAATCGTCGAATGTCATGATCGCTAATGCAGTCCGGGGAAGCCGCTGGGATCGAATGCACGGGCCGGATATGGCTCTTCGGTCAGTGCGTCGATGGAAAGTTCAAGGGTGATGGTGTTGGCGTTGTATTGCGCCCGCACGATATCGAAGGCCGGATATTCGATCTCGACATCATCCGGCGACGAGGCAAGAACGATTTCCAGCCGGGCCGTACCGGGCGATGCGATGTCCCGCAGCACGGCGACGAGTTCGCGGCTGACATTCTCGACCATGAGGCGGGCTGCCGGCGCACGTTCGCCAAGATCGTCTGGCAGCGACACACCCATGGGGCAGAAGATGTAGGTTTCGCCGCGGCTGACCGTGCCATAGGTCAGTGGCTCTTCGGAAAGCCGTTCGGTCGGGTCGCTGCTTAACCGTAGCGGATCGGGGAACGAAGGATGTTCCAGCGTCAGCAGCGCAACGGATACCTCACCGGTTTCCTGTGCGTTCATCGCCTCGCGCATGCCGAGTGAAAGCGTACGGCTCATGGCAGAACCTCAAGCGACAGGTCCACCGTCCATTTCCTGTGCCCGAAGTAACTCCAGCTCGGCAGCCGGTCGCCGAAGCGAACAAGGATCGGATCGCTTGTCACAGGATCCGGAAAGGTGAACGGCTGCGTTCCTTTCAACAGCGTCGTCTTGATGAATGTCCGCAGGTCTGCAAGCTGGTCCGTGGTCATGACCACTTTGCCCTGAAGCGGCTCCGGCATCGCCGAAGAACGGCTGCGGACCTTGGGCGGGCCGATATCGGGCTGGGAACGCAGCCGGCCATCGCCGAGTGCGCTACCATAGCCTTCGGTCAGCACATATTGCGGCAGGGTGAGAGGCCAGGACGCAACCATTACCGCCTCTTCAATGCAGGCTGCTGACCGAATCCGCCTCGCATCGCCATGTTCAACGGTCGGCCGCGCTGCGCCAGGCTTTCGGCCGCGACCTGTTCGATCACGGCGCGGATATCGACACTGCCATCGTCGCGGCGCGTCTGTTCTGTTCGCACGCGCACGCCGGCGTGATCCTCGACCGTCATGTTGACAACGACGCCACCACCGCCGCCATGCATGGAAACACCAAGCTTGCCGTCCGAGCCCCTGCGCAGCGGCATAATGGCTTCAGGTCCTGCCTCTCCCATGAGACCCGAACCCGAGGCAAACTTGAAGAACGTTGGCCGATCGACGATGGAGTTCGAATAGTCACTGATGCCGCGATCGAAGACGCCGCCCTTCGCGAACAGGCCACCTCCACCGGATGCGATCGCCGCCGCTGCTAGCGGCGATATGGCCGACATGCTTGCAAAAGATGCCCCACCTCCGAATAGGTTTCCCAACCACCCAAAGAACCCTCCCCCACCACCACCGGTCGGCGCGGACGGAAACTTGTCCAAAGCACTGCCGAAACTGCTCAAGCCACCCGCGGCATCCGCAAGACCCTTTGTGGCCTGCGCGCCGGCTGCTCCGAGCTTGCCAACGGTTCCCGCGACGCTGCTGGTCGAGTTACCGAACTTCGAAAGAGCATCTTCCGCGCCACGCAGCCGACCGATGAAGTTGTGAGCGCTTTCCGGGTTATCCCATGAGAACCCCGAAGGTCGCTCAAACCCCGCGAACGCAGCCGTCGCACCGCGAACGTCCTTGCTGGACATCAGAGCGGACAGGGCGCGGCTCTCCGTAGTTTGCAGTTCCTTCCACGCGAAATTGAGCTGGCCCGACACGCTGCCGAGGTTTGCTTTGCCGCCGAGGAAGTTGAACAGCGACGACGATCGATCATTGTGCTGGAAAAGTCCGAAGGCATTGCCGCCGTCGCCGACCGCCATCGGATTGAAGGCCGATTCCGCACTGACATTGCCCATGATGCCGGCGATCTGGTGCGGAGCAAGACCCTTCCCGGCAAAGAAGTTCCACACCTGGGACGCAACACCGCCACCGCTGGACACGGCCGCCAACGGCGCGCGAGTGACTGCGCCGGGAGCATAATTGTCGTTCGCCGCTCCGATACCCAGCATGTCGGCAAAGCCCGTTTTGGTGCCGAAGCTCGACGCAGCGCCGCCACCACCGAAAAGCAGGTTCAAAAGACCGCCACCAGACGAGCCGCCCTGTCCGCCGGCAATCGCGTTCACCAACGCGTTGACACCGCTCTCGATGATCTTGTCGAGCGCCTTGTTCAACGCATTCAGGATCGCATTGCCGAGCGACTTGCCGAAGCTGTCGCCGCGTAGCAAACCGGCCTGAAAATCGTCGAAGAAGCCCTTCACGCCGGCGCGAAGATCGTTGATGCGCTGGATTTCACGCATCTGGCCAGCTTCGGGAGAATCCATCCCAAGGCCGGTACCGCGAAGCCGGGAAGCGATCTGCTGTTCGAGCGGTGACCGGAAAGCCTGCTGGTATTCGAACTGCAGGTCTCGGTTCAGATTGGCGCGTGCGATCTCATCGGCAAACTTGCCGTACTCCGCAGCCTTCTGCTTGATGAGTTCGATTTCCTTCTGGTCGACCGCAATGCCGTTGCGGGCGGCTTCCTCTTTAAGCTGCTGAGTGCGTTCGAACTCAAAGCGGAGTGCAGCCTGTTCGCCGGTAGTCTTTCCAATCAGGTCAAGCTCAAGTTGCTGGGAGGCAAGCGATTGATCAAGTGATCGTATGCGGCCCTCATAGGCTTCGGTGAGTTGCTGTTCAGCCCGCGCTTTCGCGAGAATGCCGGCAGTTTCGATCCGCATCCGTCGTTCATTGCCGCTTTCACTGCCGTTGACGATTGCCTCTTCTCGGGCACGTGCCGCAGCAGCAAGTTCCGACGGTGAGCGCGCGCCCATTCCATTAAGTTCAGCATCTCGTTGACGGCGAGATTGTGCGAGCCTCCCGTTTTCCTCTATGCGCCACTGCTCATAGGATTGCATATCGCGCCGGTTGAAATCGCTGCCGCCGCGCAATAGGCCGCCAGGACCAAAATTCTGCTCATAGGCTCTAATAGCGGCCTGCGCATCACCGAGCGCCCGAGTGAATGCAAGGATCTCTTCAACGCGTTCCTTCAATTCGCTGCTGGCCCCGGGTGTCTGCCCCATTGCAGCAAGTTCATTATTAAATTTGATGAGGTTCGGCGCGCCGGATTCGATGCCCTTCATCAGGTCCAGAAGAACATTCTCCAGCCCCAATGCGGCGTCGCGGGCTTGCACGAAGTACTGGATATTGTTGGGGTCAGGGCTAAAGAGACCGGGCAGTTCCCTATCGATCAGGAGTTGAGGGTAAAGAGTGCACAGCGCGGTTTCCCGCTCGAAAAGCAGATTCAACGCCTCAATGGCGTGCTGAGACTGGAAGACGGCGACAAGCTGGGACGGGGACGAGGTCGAGCGTGCCGCGTTCTCAACCCTCTTATAAGCCTGTTCGGTCTCCTTGAGAGCCTTGTTGTGCTCTTCTGTCAGGTCGGTGAGCGTCTTGGCGCCGTCCTTCCCAGTGGTGAAGAACTGAACGGCCGCAGCAGTTGCAGCTGTCAAGCCAATTGCAATCGCCGTTGTCGGGCTGAACAGAGAAACAAGCCCTTCCTTCAAGGCGGCAATCCCTCCTCCCATCTGGATTGCCGACGCCAACTGCGGGCCTTGGGCCATCGCGATAGAGGAAACCGGCATCCCCAAATAGGACGATACGGCAATGTCTTGTATCTGCTGGCCGACATTGAAGCTCGCAGCCCGTGACGCGCCAGCGCTGACTACGTTCTGATTTGCCGGGGATCTTGAGGCCAAACGCGATTGCTGCTCGATCTGCCGGTTCGCGTTGGACACTGCCGCAGCCAACTGCGTCTGTCCCTTGGCCACCAGTTCAGTAGCATTCGCAGTAAGACCCAGCCTTTG
The DNA here is from genome assembly GCA_964601795.1 of uncultured Mesorhizobium sp. GTDB lineage: Bacteria > Pseudomonadota > Alphaproteobacteria > Rhizobiales > Rhizobiaceae > Mesorhizobium. The sequence continues at coordinate 37,758 of CAZROU010000029.1, forward strand.
GTTCATCCCAACAAGGATGCGCTCGGCGCTTTCCATCGAAACCTTGCCGGTTTCCAGCCCCCGGTTCAGTTGTGAGAGGCCCGCAGCGAAGCGCTGCTGAGTGGCGTAGCCTTCTACATACTGCCGCGACAGACGCGCGAGAACATCCCCGCCAGCGCTGATCTTCGCATCGCTGGCCATAATCGCCTGCGCGACCTCTTGCGACGAAGCCGCCATCGCCTTGTCAGCAGCGATCTTCTGTTGAGCGCCTGCAGAGTATTTGGAGGCGTCCATCTCGGGAGAGACGCGCAACGATGAAAGCTGAACGGTCATTCACAGCTACTTTCGTCACGAGTCCGGATGGAGTAGCTTCCGGACCCATAAGGGGAAAAGATCATGCGCAAAGTCATAGGTCTCGCGACCGCGTTAATGTTGTTCGGTACGCTGGGCGCGGCGGCATTCGACCGCTACGAACTGAGCGGTCCCAGCCAGGACATGGTTCGGTCAACGATCATCAAGATGCTGAAGGATCCCGAGAGCGCGAAGTTTGGTGAGTTGGCGGCGGTCAAGTATCCGAACGGCGTGATCGTCTGCGGAAGCGTAAACGCAAAGAACTCTTTCGGCGGCTATGCCGGGGCTTCGCCATTCGTCGGTGAGCTTGTCGGCGATATGTTTCAACTTCAGCAGTTCGGCGGCTCCGAAGCGGAGATTTTCCAAGTCCTGGCAAGATGCCAGAACGCGGGGGCAGTTCCGTCCGACCTTTAGCCCGTCGATTCTTCCTTCCCAACGTAGGCCAGCCACTCGGCATCTATCGCCGACATGAAGACATGGAACCGGTCGAACGCCTCGCCCTCGATGCGATAGCGGCGGGCGTAGGTGTCGAGCGCCATGAACGATATCGGCATCTGTCCGCCCATCGCACCGTAGTGACGGTCGAAGCGCAGGGTTTGCCACGCCTGCCAATAGAACTCATGCCAAGGCTCTTCGCGGGCGTCATCGGGCCGAACCGGAAGAGCTTCCCGCTTCACCTCGTTGGGGAATTCGTCGGCAAGTTTCGCAAGCCAGCTATCGCGGCCATTCCGCTCTAGGTCGTAGCGGAAGGCCGCAGCTAGTTTTTTGCCGCTTCCTTGACGAACTCGACCTTCCGCTTGCCGACGCGGCCGGCGCACCAATAAATCATGGAGCGCATGACGCGATGCTCTTCGGCAATCAGGATGGTACCGACGGCATCGGGCGAATAGTCGATGTCCAGCCCTCGCCAACCAAGCAGCAGATGCTCGACCGCAAGCTGTCCTTCCACGCGCGCGGCTTCCTCAGGCGGAATGCGGTCGTCGGGATAGTCCTTTTTCAGGCGCTCAAGCGCGTCCTGTCGCGCCACCACATAATCCGGATAGTTCGTGGAACGAACCAGAAAGGCAAGGCCGGGCAGCGGCGTCATTTCGAGCGGCTTTTCCGGGTTGAGGCCCGGCCATTCCTTCGGCTCGATCCATTCGCCCTCGCGTTCCTTGGAAAGATCGACGGAGAGGCTCGCAAGCTTGATCGTCATGATGCTGGTTCTCCTGCTGGGGAGTGCGCGGGCGAGGTCCAGCAACCCCGCCCGCTATTGCGCGCAATGTCTTTCCCGGTGCTGGCCGGGAAGGCTTCAGGCGTAGTATTCGAGGCGATCGACGATCAGGTGGGCACTGGTCAGCGGATCGGCGCTGGCCTGTCCGACGAGCGGCAGCACGACGTCGGTGTTCTTGGCGCCGGCCGATGGCGAACCGTCCGTGAAGGTCACGCGCGGCAAGGCAAACACAATCGCCTGGAAGTTCTTGGCGATGCGCGTGTTGAGGTTGGTCGGCGTGCCGGCAAACAGCTTCGACAACAGCGCGTCAGAGCCGAAATAGGTCGGCGCGTTGAACGTTACGTCGAAGCTGCCCATGCCCATATCCTTCGGGCCGACATCTTCGCCGCAATCAAGACCGTTCTTCATGCGGATGTTGTTGTTGATGCTGATCTGGAAAGACTGGATGAAGTTCGGCCCGCCGATGCATGCACCGTTCTCGGCAATGCGGCCGACGTTGACGGCAGCGGCCATCACTGCGTTCGTCGTCGCGGCGTCGGGAGAGGCATCGAGCGATGTGGTCGAACTCGCACCGCTCATGCCTGAGAACGTGAACGCATACTTGGCCTTGTCTTCCGTGGTGAAGTTGAACGTGCCTTCACCAGCCACCATGCCCCGCTGCGCGATGTAGGTCGGCACCGTCTGGCCCATGAAGCCGCGTTCGAAGGTCAGGCTCTTCATGTCGACACCATTCTTGATCTGGTCGCCGAAGAACACCTGAATGGTCTTCGAAGTGCCGGTATCCGTGGTCCAGCCTGCGGGCAGATTGTCCAGTGGCAGCTTGGTCGATGTGGGAGCAGCCGAGATCCTCGCCCATGCCTGCCGCCGCGTAACCGCGCCGGCCGTGACAAGGAACGCGAAGGTGGTTGCATCCGCCGCGCCGCCGATCTTGACCCACTGGCCGATGCGTAGGCCGAGCGTCGTGAAATCGAGTGAAGTCGAGCCGAGACCATCTGCAAGCGCCGTGATGTCGCCGCTGGCACCCATCAATCCGACCGTCTTCATCCGGGCACCAGCCGCCGGTGCACTGTCGGCAACGAAACCGGCGCCGAGGAAGGCCGGAGCGGTTGCGCTGCCGGTCGTGCAGCGGAAAACACCGTTGTTCTGCGCGGCAGCAAAGCCGGTGAAGCGAACGAGGTGGCCCACCACGAAGGCTGCGCCGGTGGTGACCGTCGCAACATCTGTGGTGTTGGTCATCGCCGTGATGACGGAATCCGCCACCCCGTCATTGTCGCGCGCCGGCGTGTTCAGCCAGGTCGAGCAGAACAGCGATTGAAACCATGACGAAAGCGGCGATCCGTCGACCGGATAGGAAAGTTCGCCATTGATGGGACCGCCGTTCGTCTCGTTGATCTTGGTCGGATCGGCGTTCATGCGATCATCGCGAATTTCATCTGAGGTGACGAAGTTCGGGCGATAGGCAAGACCTTCGCCGGTGAACCGGGCCTTGCGCATGCGCGGGGTTACAGGCGTAACGCCGAGGCTTGCTTCCTCGACGCAGGTCAGTCGTACGCGGTTTGCGTCGCTCATGGCGCAATCTCCAGTGTTAGCGCTTCAGGTGGTTGCCGGTCAGTCCTTGGCGGGCTTCTTGGCGTTGGGCAGTTTCTCGATGTAGCCGGCCTTGGCGAGGCTATCGAAGGTGTGAGGCGTCAGGTCATCAGTCGGCGAAACGCGGTCATCTGCGGAAAACCGGCGCACGGCGGTGTGGAATGGCTTCAACACGTTTGCCATCATTCATCCCTTTCAAAGTTCACGGTTGCGGTCATCGCGTAGTAGCCGGCGAAGGTTCGGCCAGGATCGCCGGCACCTATCGAGGCGTCGAGAAACGACACGCCGGCAATGTCCTGTCCCCGGAACAGTCCGGCGATCTGCGACGCCAGCGAGCGGGCTTCCCTGCTTCCCGTCCCGTTCGGCGTCATGACGTGGAAGTCGGCTTGTCCACCCTCTCGCCAGAGGTTGTTGTCGCGTGGCTCGTCGCCAATTGAAGCCTGCCCGAAGAAGTCCCCGAACACCTCGACATAGATGAACGGCGCCGGTGTCTCGGGGAGATCGAAGGCGTCGTTTTCGAACACCACAGGCGTCGTGGTCCACCGCTCCTCTATCTGGTCGACGATCACGTCGAAGGCTTCGGGGCTGGACATCATGACACCGGGTTGATGATGATCGACGGATAGCTGAGGACGCCGGATTTACGGCTGATGCGGTCCCGGCTGCGACGCGTTTTCAGGTGATAGGGCATCGCCGGATGCAGGCCGGCGCGAACGTCCAGAAACTTGCTCTCAAAGGTGAAAGCGCCCCGAAACCTGTTCGCCATGGCGCGGGCCGCGCCCCTGAACAGCCGCAGTTCCGGAATGCCGAGACGCCCCACTTCCGCCTTGCGAACATATGGCTGGAAATTGGTGATGATGACCTCGGTGTCCGCCCTGATCTTGGTGAAGTCGGTGACGACAGCCCGCCCGCCGGCAATGACGATGTAGGAAGCATCGAACCGGCCAGAGCGGGGGCGCGGTCCTCTCTTTTTCAGCTCGGCGAGAGCGGCGGCAATGACAATTGGCCAGTTGGTGAACTCGTAGACGATGGAGCCAGGCGCTTGATAGCTTTCCTCGACTGCGCCTTGGCGCCCGTTGACGAAGCGTTCGAACGTCGGGCTGGCGATGCCTTCGGAGATGACCCTTGCCAGCTCCTTGCGGGCGAATGACGCCACGGCCCTGTTGATTTCCGCAGGCTCAAGCGATGCGGTCGCGACCTTCAGGTCACGTTCGAAGAACTCGAAACCGGTCGCCATGATCTATCCCGCCACCAGCAGGTTTATGCGGACAAGCACGCCCTGCACGAAGATCGGGCCGGGATGGTCGATGTTGCGCTCGCGCCCCTGGACGACGATCTTGTCGTCCTTCTTGAGCGGCAGCAGCGAGGCGAGCCCTGTCGGGCTAAGCACGACCCTCGAATGTGTCGCCTTGATATCGCCGACCATCTCTTCCGGCTTTACCGCGCGCACCGCTGCCGGCACATGCTCTATGTCTGTCTTTGGCCGTGGCGTGCCCGACGAGGCCGTGTAGCGGCGTACCGTCACTGTCTCCCCCGCCCGAAGCAGCGATGCATCCAGATCGGCGATAAGCGTTTCCGGGTTCATTTCGTCTTGCACTTCAGAACGCAGGTTTCGTCATACGTCCGTCCGCCAGCAGTCGTGACGCGATTTGTGACTCGGTAGGTCTCGCCGTCCGTTCCGCCAGAAAGCCAGATCGTGGTGGTGTTGTCGGTAAAGGTGTCACTGTCCTTGGTGAGGCCGGCAGGCATCAGCCATACCGATGAACCGATGGTGTCGGTCAGCAAAAGATCAGCCCATACCAGGCCGAAATCCTTGACCTCGTCGGGATCCTTCACAGCTTGCCATTTCGTCGTCATGCCGCAGCAGCCCTTCGATTTTCGCTCGCAACACGGGCAAAGCGCTGTTCTGCCGCTACACGGCCAAACCGGCTTTCCGGCTGAATGCGCGCAAACCTGATTTCCGCCACGACACGCCCCATCCGGTCGCTCGGCGTGGGGTAGACAGGTGGCGGCAGGTCAGAGATTGCGCCTGTCGCGGTGACCGTATCGTCAGCTTCGGCAACGCCGGCCTCGCCGGTGATCGCCAGCGCAGCATCGGCCCCGACAGTGTCACCGTCTTCGGCGATTGCGCCCTGTCCGGTAAGGGACAGGTTGCCCGCGCCTGAAACTGTGTCGTCGCCTTCCTGGACCGAACCTGCGGCGCTGATATCCAGCTCTGCCGTGGATGAGACGGCGTCGCCCTCTTCCGAGATGCCGGCGCCGCCGGTAACATCAACCGTTCCCGTCCCGGAAACGATGTCGTCGTCTTCGGCAATAGTCGCCGAGCCGGCGATCCCACCGCCCGAGGTCGCCACGACAACGTCGTCATCCTCTGCGATATCCGCCGCGCCGGTGATGGCGAGCGTTGCGCCAGAGCTTACGCCGTCATCTTCTTCCTGAACCGACCCAGCGCCCGCGATATCCAACCTGGCGGCAGATGAAACGGCATCGTCGTCTTCGACAATGGCGGCAGCGCCGATCAGGTCGACGGTGCCCGCTCCTGATGCTGTGTCGCCTTCCTCGCTGATCGTGGCCGAACCGGAAACGTCCAGCGCGCCAGTTGCAGCGGCAGTGTCGTCATCCTCTGTGACGTTTGCCGAACCCGATAGGTCGAGCACGCCGGTGCCGGCAGCGGTATCGTCACCTTCCGTGACCGAACCAGTGCCCTGCACGTCAAGCGTTCCGGTCCCTGTCGCGGTGTCCGATGCTTCCGTGATCGACGAAGCGCCGGCAATGTCCAGTGTGCCGGTACCCGAAGCGGTGTCCGCATCTTCGGTAATGGATGCGGAGCCAGATATCCCGCTTCCGCCGCTCGCCACCTTGAAGGCGATGATGAAGCCTGACCGAGACTGAACTTGCGGCGATGCTGGATAGGTGGCCCCGGTCGAATAGGACGTTGACCCATTCGCCGTGACGGCAAGCGTGGCAACGCCGACAACATCGCGTGTTCCGCTGGCCGATGCCGGTCCCGATGTGCGGAGGTGGACGAAACTGTTGAGCCAAGAAGCCAGGTCGGCAGACATATTCGCCGACGCCTGCGACGCCATCATCGCGGCCATGATATAGACATCGCCCGCAGGAGGGGTAATGCCCGGCGTAGTGTAGGTAGAAGCGCTGCTTTGTGCGTATTGACTTGCAGAGGCAGCGACGAGATCACTGTTGTTCAGCCCGGATACTTCGACAAGAACCCACGACGAATTCGCGGCACCGTTCAGCGTATAGCTGACTGACGTTTCACCGGTTGCGGGCTTCTGCCAGACGTAACCACCGTGCCAACCCTCGACCCTCATCCCCGACGATTCGGTGAAGCCGGACGGCACTGACGCTGCATACTCGTCGGCCGCGACGAAAAGGACAAGCGTGTTGCCGACGGTCGACGGCGCACCCAGCGACGCCGTCACCGTCTTTAGGGTAGACGTACCTTCAGCATCTTGGACCTTCGCCGCGGGCATGACTTATCCCGATCAGGCATTGCCGGCAGTACGGCTGTAACCCGTGATCGTGAAGTTCTGGCCGGCGGCAAACGAGGTGTTGTCGACGGTGAGGTCACCGCCGCCGCCCGTGACGGTAACACTGCCCTGCTCATGGCAGGTGGTGCCGTCAGACGCATAGAGACGGTAGTGCGCTGCGGTGCCCGTGGCATCGGCGCTGCTATCCTGCCATGTGCCCGATTTGGCCTTGCTGCCGCTCGAGGCGTTGGCCATCCAGTCGGAAGGCAGGGTCAAGGTGGCAAGCACGGAGCCGGAATCGGCCGTGGCGCAGTTGGCCGGTTGCGCGCCTGTCCTGATTTTCAGGATTGGCGAGGTGCCGACAGCAGTTTCAAAAGCATCAAGCCGGGCATTGCGCACGGCAACCGAATTCTGGACGGTCATGGCATTCTCCTTCAGTAAACGCGGAGGGTGGACAGCAGCCGGTCGCAGGTGCGCTCGACGATGTTGCTGGCTTGGTCTGACAGCGTGAATTGCCGCGTCTCGACGTCCGGTATCTCGACCGAGCGGAGGTAGAGGCTTTCCACGGAAAGGGATTTGAGGTGCTGCACCGACAGGATGATGGCCTGGCGCGCGCGTTCGGGTATTTCACCCGTTTTGCCGGCACCGCTGCCGTTGTATCCGGCCTGATAGACCACGCGCACGGCGTCGGGTGCGCATTGCGTCGACGGGAAGGAATAACCCAGCCCGAACCACACGCGTTTGTCGGCAAACCGGTAATCGGCCTCGTCGATGGTCTGTTCGACCCCGTCGCGGTCCAGATAGCTGATGGAAACGACCTTGATGACAGGCGGAAACGGCAGGAGGAAATTCCAGCCACAGAACGCCGGCATGGTGAGTTCAAGCGTCTGCGGCCCGAGACAACGGCCCAGCCATCCGGTTGGGCCGTCAATCTCTTCGGTGACCGCCGCAATCATCGCCGCCACAGTGGCGTCATTGCCCGAGTGAGAGCCGGCAATATCGGACGGCTCCACAATCGGATCAGGCGGAATGATTACGCTGACGGTCATGGGCTTACTTGCCGTCTTTCTTGGCCGCGTCCTCTGCGGCCTTCTTGTCGGCTTCGGCCTTCGCCTTTGCGGCAACTTCGTCTTCGGCACGCTTCTTCTTGGCCGCGTCCTCTGCGGCCTTTTCGCTGGCGGTCTCGGCCGCCACGGCTGCCTCCAGCGCTTCAGGCGGCAGGCATTCAGCCTTGATTAGACGACGGGCCTGTTCCGGGGTGGGAGCCGGTTCAAAAACGTCGCCTTTTGCGAAACGCTTGCCGGAACGCGCATCAATGCAGGCGGCAAGCACGGTGAGTGCTTTGTTCATGGGATCACTCCAAAGTTCGGATGGGGAGAACGCCCGGCTTTCGACAAACCGGGCGTCGGCGGGGCGGACGATCAAGCGGCCGGCCAGTACCGGGAGGCAGAGAGCACGGCCAACGCGGTTACAAAGATGTTGCCGGAATCGTTGCCGCTTGGTGTGATCGTCAGGCGCACATAGCGCTTGGCCCCGACATAGCCGATTTTGCGGGTGGCGTTGTCGTCATCAGCAGCCGTAAAGCTTGCCTGAGCTTCGGTGCCGGTAAGCTGCGAGTCCGGGACCGGAGCAGCGTCCGACAGGTTGGCGACGTTGCCATGCTCGACCAGCACGGCGAAAGTGGCGTTCGTATCCGTGTTCGCGCCGATATTGAGCGCAAAGCACATCTTCTGGAATCCGGACAGATCGATGATCTGCGACACAATCGCGGTATTGTCGGTGCGCGCCGCCTGCGGGCTGATCGCGCGCTTGAAGGTAAGGTGATTGGCGAGGTCGCGCATGGCGATCTCCTTTCATATCTGAGTTGAACGAAGGGATCGGGCCGGCGCTAAGCCGGCCCTGTGTGCGCTTCCGATCAGGACGGAATGTCGAGAGCGACGAAGGGGGAAACCTCGTAGCCGTTCTCTTCCTTGAACGGGGCGTTCATCCAAGGCGCGCCGTCCACGTTCCAGAAGATCTTGATGACCGTCTTGTTGGAGGTGAACTTCACATGCTCGGAGGCCGCCACGAACGGGCCGGAACCATCCTTGATCAGGTAATAGCTCCAGTCGGCAAGCAGGATGTCACCCTTGCTGCCGAGCGCAGGGGCGCGGTTGTTCCAACGCACCGGATAGCCGAGCAATGTGCCCGCAAAACCGTCGCGGGCGTTCGCCTGCCAGATGAGGTTGTTGTTCTCATCCTTCAGTTTGGCGATCTGCGGGAGCGCACCCTGCGGGATCGACCAGACCGGCGAGCCACCGCGCATCAACAGCACCGCGACCATGTTCACCAGATCGGTATAGCTGACCTGGTTGGCGGTGGCGCGATTAACAGCCTTGAGAACCGGAGCATTCAAGGCGCCGAGTGGCTGACCGTTGCCGGTGCCACGCAGGAACGCGTAGTCTTCCGCCGCCGAGACACCACCGCGCATCAGGTTCTCCAGGAAAGAGGCCGATGCCTGCCAATTCCGCAGCAGCTTGTCGGTCACGGTCACGAAACCGGCAATTTCGTGCGGTACGAGGCTGACGCCGCGCAGTTCCGCATCGGTTTCCGGCTTCTCCCCACCTTCTTCGATCCACGCGAACGTCATGCCGCCGAACACATTGCCGGGGTTGTCCCCGCTCTGGTCGAGTGCAGGCATCGTAATACCGGCATCGGGTGGCGACCCTGCCGGAATGACATTGGCACGCGGACGCACCAGCGCATCTTGCGGCGAAATGCTCATGATGTTCGAACGGAACTGGTTGGGCACCATGAAGCCGCCCTGGCGATCATTGTCCATCCGCATCTCAGCGCGAAGGCCGTTCTCATCCGTTTCAGCGCCAACGCCTTCGACGAACTCAAGTCGCTGGTCACTCGGGCGGAAGCGGACGGCGCTGAGGAACTCGCCAACGCTCTCGAACTCGCGGGCGGCGGGATCGCCGCCGGGGCGCTGGATGCTGGCACGACGAGACGCCGCTGGCACCACGGCATCAAGAGTGGCTTCGGAGGCTTCGATACCCTCCAGCCGCTCAATACGCTTGTCGAGATCATCCTTCGACGCCTTTGCGGTGTCGAACGCCGACTGTTCCTCTGCGGTGAGGTCACGGTCCTCGCCTTCTGCAGTATCGATAATTCCGCGCATCTCGGCGACGAGCTTGGCGCGCTTCTCTCGGAGTTGCTTCAGCATGGGTTTCTCCTGTTTGCTGAACGCCGGATACGACTTCGCATCGCCCGAGCCGGCCCCCGGAGCGCGATTTGGTGTGTCTGTCGAAAGGAAGGGTTAGAGAGCTAAGGCCCGCTTTTCGCGTTCGGCAGCCAGCTTGCGGCGTGGTGCCATTTGCCCGGAAAAGCGGGCAATGGTTTCGTCTAGTGTGGCGATCCTGTCGGCCATTCCCTCGGCAATAGCCGCCTCCGCCCGCACCATGCGGCCTTGGCCGAAGCCATCCCGAACGGCGGAGAGAGAGACATTACGATTGCGGGCAACGGCTCGGACAAAGTCGTCGTAGTAGGAATCCGCCTGTTGCTGACGGAAGGTGATCGCCTCTTCGCTAAGCGGGCCAAAGGAGTTTCCTTCCCCTTTGAATTTCCCCGCTTTGATGATGGTCTTCTTGACGCCCATCTTTTCCAGCGCGGCGCTCACATCGTCGTGTACGCCAATGACGCCGATTGATCCGACCTCTGCCGAGGCAGTCAAAACCACCTCATCAGCCGCCGTGGCGATCCAATAGGCCGCGCTGGCAGCATAGCCGTTGACGTGGGCAATGATCGGCTTCGTGCCGCGCGCAGCGAATATCTTGGAGGATAGTTCATCGGTGCCGGTCACCACGCCGCCGGGACTTTCAACATCGAGAATAATCGCCTTTACCGCGCTATCGGCTACAGATGAATCGAGCATCCTGCCGAACTTCTCCGAGCTGGTTCCGCCCGAGATTTCCGACATCATGTTCATGCGGTTAGCGATGACGCCACGCAGTGGCAGGATAGCAACGGAACCCTCTTGCCGCTGTATGTCCCGCTCGGCCTGCTTTGTGACACGCGCCTCGACTTCTTCAGCAGAGAGCTTGTCGCCGGACGCCTGCAAGGCGAGAAATGCAACGATCTGATCGAGCTTATCGGGATCGATTGCCCAAATCTCGGATGCCACGGACAGCAGAATATGAGCGTATTTCATTCATTGTCCCTTTCCGCGCGCTCTTCGGCTTCATCCTCTTCCGGGTCAGCCGGCCGAGTTGCCGCCGATGCTCCGCTGGGCTGGTAATTCGGATCGGTGGCGCGCTTCAGTGTCACCATGTTCGCCGGAACGAAATGTTCGTTGCCCTCGTCGCCGATTGGGTCTTCATCCTCCAGTTCGAGGATTCTGTTCGGGGAGAACCCGCCCACGGCGAAAATCTTGTTGTAGAACTCGGCTCGGGTCTTCATGTCGCCGCGGAGGAGGGCGTTCATGTTGAACTTGACGTAGTAGCCGGCGTCTTTCTCTTCGTCGGTGAAGAGTTTCCAGTTCAATTCCTGCTCCCAAGCGTCCACCCACGGACCGACCGTCTGGCGAATGAAGCCGATCATCAACTGCTCGATGCCGGAGCCCCACGACGTGGTCTTTTCGTGCGACTGGAGAAGCACCAGAGGTACGTCGAAGATGCGAGCGATTTCGGCGATTTGGAATTCGCGGCTACCGAGGAACTGGGCATCCTCCGGCGGGATCGTCGTCTGGACAAACTTCATGCCCTCTTCGAGCACTTTCACCCGATGAGCATTGTCGAGACCACCCTGCTCATCGAGCGAGGATGCCGGATTTTCCGGGTTTCGTTTAACTTCACCGTTCGGCCCCTTGATGTTCTGCTTGGCCACCCCGCTCAGGCGTCCAGGATGCATCAAGAAGCCGCCCGACTTCGCATCGTTGGCGAAGAACTTGCCTCCGAACATTTCCATGGCGAGACCCATCGCGACAGCTTCCCGCGCCATGGCGATTTGGGAGAGGCCGACATATCCGTCCTGGCTCTGGTCCATGATGTGGATCACATCGTCGGGCTCGATCCTGTGTTTCGTCCCGTCAATCGTCGTTTCGAACCAATGTTCGCCGTTGCGGCGCACCGGTCCAGTGCGATCAGGCAGAAGCGGATAGAGGCCTACACCCTGACCACGTCCGTTGCGTTCAACTTCCAAAAAGCCGTTACCCCACAGGAGAGCATGGCCCTGGCTGACCTTGCGAACAGTGCGTGACGCCATGAGGTCATTTGGGCGGACGCCGAGCCGCTGGGCAAAAGGATGCTGGCCGGGGCCATTGCCCGGCTTGAGCACCTCTTTGCCTCCGCCGTTGGCGCGTGGCCGGTACATCCGTAGCGGGAACCATGAAACCGGGTTGGAGATTCGGTTCACACAGGCATAGACGACGGGCAACTTCAGCGCGCCGTATTCGTTCACCGCAACGCCGGCGTTGGATTTGCCCCCGCCTATTGCCCGCATGAGCCACCCACCTGGCGAGGAAAGTGAGCCTGCTGGCTGGTAGTACGGGCCAAACATATTGGCGAACAGTCTCATGCGCGCCTCGATGCAAGAATCGCGCCCGCGAGCAACAAAGTGCCGCAGACGATGAATGCAGAAGGCACATGGATCAGAGCCACGCCCCCCGTGATCAGAGATACGCCAAGGACGCCGACGGCATCGCGCCAATCGACAGATCGGCCAGACTGTTCGTCGTTCAAACTTCGAACTCCAGAATGCCCCGCGACTCGTAGACTGAATCACCGACTTCTGGCTGCATGGCCAGTGCTGCCGCCATAACGGCCGCGACGATGCCATCAATTTTTTCGGCGCTACGCTTTTTCGTCGGAACGAAGTTCAGGTTCTCATCGAAGCGGACAGCCGCATTGCCGGCCATCCACCGCAAGACGGGATGCCCACCATGGTCGAGACGGCCGCTGGTGATGAGCGTCTCGAAGAACTTTGTCGGCTCACCTAAGGTCTGATGACCTTGGCGCAACTTGACAATACGCTCTTCCGGAATGCCGTCCTTCACCAGGTCCGTGTACAGTTTGGTCGCGTTCCACGGATCATAGCCGAGCATTGACACGTCGAAGGTTTCAAACCCCTCGAGGATCGCCCGTTTTACGAAGTCCTGATCGACATAGTCGCCTGGCGTTGCGGTGATACCGCAAACTTTCTGCCACCGATCATAGGACACACGATCCTGCTTCGAACGGCGCACTATGCTGAGTTCCGGAACCCAGAACCGGCACACCACGCGCCATTTTGTATCTTCACCTTCAGGTGGAAAGAGCCAGATCAGGGCCGTAATGTCGTCCGTCGACGAAATGTCGAAGGCGCCGAAGCAGCGGCGGCCGGCCAGACCGGCAGCCTTCATCTTGGCGGGAAAACTCTCGTCTTCCCCGACAGCCCAATCCTGCCATGCCACTTTGCTCTCTACGCAGGCGTCCCATTTCTTCAGGTTCAGCCAGCGCGTGACCGCATCGATCCACTGATTGAGGTGGTAGCAACGAAAATGCGCTTCAGCGCGCGGATTGTCCGCGGCGATTGCGGCTTCGCGCCGCAGGAACGGCATGGTCGGGGATATGCCCAGCGAGGGGTTGGCCTCAGCCCATATTCCCTCGTCTTTCCAGTCCGCGTCCTGATCGACGGCGAAGATCACCACAAGGCTGCTCGGATCGTCGATGCGACCATCTAGGATCGACACGGATTCTTCCCATAGACCCCAGCCCGTTTCGTTGCTCTTCAGGCCGGCGGTCGATGCGTAGAGTTCGATCGGCTCCAGTCGCGCACCGGTGCCCTGACGCAATGTGTTTGCAAGCTCGGCGCTGATCCATTCGTGCATTTCGTCCCCCACCGTGACAGTCGGCGAGCGCCCGTGCTTACCTTCCGGCTTGCCGGAGAGCAGTTCGAACATTGCCCGGATCTTCGGTATCCAGATTGACTTCTTGAACGACTGGGCCTTGTCCGCCAGTCCCGGAGACATGGCGATCATGGCCTTCATCTTGTTGAAGACGATGCGCGCCTGCTTCTCGTCTCGCGCAAACACAAATCCCTGCCCGCCAATAACGCCGTCCAGCACGAAGAAGAGCAGCGCCAGCGCGGCCAGGAATTCGGACTTGCCGTTCTTTCGAGGAACCCAAAGCAGGAGCCGTCTGAAAAGACGCACCTGCTCGACGCGAGGTTCCGATTGTTCGTCGTCGAGAATCTCTACCGGGACTTTCCAGCCCACAAGCAGCCGGACAATGCATTCCTGCCACAAGGCGAGGCGAAACGGCTTCCCGGCAAAACGATCTTCCGTCAGTCGGAAAATGCGCGGAAACAGTGCTACCGCGGCATCAGCCTTTCGTTCGTCGAACCATGCACCAACCTGTGTTGCTGCTCTACGCCACTGGATGCGGGCCCACTCCCATCCCCGATCGGCAGCGTCAGAAACCCATTGAGGTTCAGGCCAGAGCAAGTGACCGGCCGACGCTACGATCGCTGCCGCTGAAGCCTCAACCACAGACATCTCAGTTCACTCGAGTCGGCGCCGGCGAATCGAAGTTGGCCAGGATACCCAATGCGTCTTCCTCAGGTACCTGCTGCGAAGGTGCCGGCTCAGTTCTGCTCTCCGGCTGCTCCCTGTCGAACAGAGGCATGACGCCATGAGAAACAGCCTGGTCGCGCATGATCTTGTAGCGGGCGTCTGGTCGCATTCCGAACGCGGCTTCGGTTTCGCGCAGCATCTTCTCGATATCCTGGCAGGCCTGCCACGCGGGATGCCTCTTCTTCGTCGGTTCGCCGTTGGTCCCGACGGTCTCGAACCAGGTACCTTCTTTCTGCACGGTCAGGTCAGCGGCAATCCATTCCGCCACGTACCGGCAGTATCGTCCCAGCGCCAAGGCATCGAGCTGCGTTGCAAGATTGAGCTGCAGGAGTTGCGGCAGAACGTCGTTCCAGATTTCCGTGGCCTTGCGACTGCGCTTGAGCCAACGAGGCGGACGAACATTGCCGATCTGGACCGGAGCGGGGCGGCTCGTCGAGCGCACCGCGACCGCTTCCTTCACGGTCATCCTTTTGCCGGGTGCCCCTTTTGCAGCCTGCACCTCGGCAGGTTCCGGTTTACGACCTCGCGCCACTCGACACTCCCAGAGATCAGGGCGCGATCAGCCCAAAAAAAAGAATCCGTGAATTCTGCGGCGATGCACGCTTCCACACCGTACGGTCTGACCCCTCGCCCCTCCCGACTTTTTGCCCCCCCCTACCCATCAGGGCGCGGTCGGCATCATCAGCCGGCTGAAGTGCATGGCCGTGCTGCTGTCGAGGTGGAGATCATCGACAGTCACCTTGCCCCTGTCGAACAGCCATTCGAGATGCTTCTTGACGACGTCGTGATGCCATCTGCACGATGATTGCCACATGGACACATCCCAGAACTTGTCCATGTCCCCGCGATGGGGCTCAACGTGATCAACGAGCGTCGCAGGCGTCACCCTTCCGACAGCCTTACAACCAAGGCAAAGAGGATGTTCGGACTTGAACGCATCTGAGGCGCGTACCCACCGTGCATCATAGCCCCGCTCACTTGCTGTGCCACGGCGCTGCTCATAATCAGCAGCGCGTTGGGCTTGGTGAGCGGGCCGAAACGTCTTCGGCTTGTGCATCGTCTGTCTGGAATCATCACCATTGCGGGGAAGCTGACCGGCTCTTGCCTGCGCTTCACCTGGGGCCGATGGCGCTTCCCTCGCCTAAGCGGGTGCGACACTTTCGACTCGTCCTGAGTGGAATCGGCTACTCCGATTTCGTGATCTGCGCAAGATCGAGGTCAACCGACACGGCGCGACCGAAGATCATCACCTCGATCAGCGCCCGACCACTGACATGCACAGCCTCGACCACACCCGGAAACGAAGCGAACGGCCCATCGTCCACGCGCACCTTGTCGCCCTTCACCAGCGCATTGGTCAGCACTTTGATCGACGTCGGGTCCTTCTCCACAAAAGCCCGCAATTTCAACAGCCTGCCGTCCGTCACCGGGGCTGGACGCTCGGGCGTTCCGATGACGCCAGCCACACCCTTCAACCCGGAAATGGCTTCCCAGCACGGCGCGCACCACACCACTTTCACAAACAGGTAGCCGGGCAGGAACGGGACTATCCGGCTCTGCGGACGAGACGATCCGAAGCGGCTGCGCCGGCGAACGTCCACCATTTGCGCTGCCATCCAGCGTTCGATGCGAGCATCTTGCAGAGCCTTATCCACAGCAATATCAGCACCGCGCTTCACCTCAAGCACATACCAGCGGGCGCTTGGACCCATTTCACCGGCAGAAGCGAGCAAGGCCTGCTGCCGGCGGGTCACTGCGATTCGCTTGTCGCTTTCCTGCCAAGCGCGATCGATGTTGATCGGCTCGCCGCTCCGATCCAGCCAGACACGATCCGCCTCATTCAGCCGCTTCACGTCCGCCCGCATCATTCTGGTTTCCTCGTATTGCCGCTTCGAACGCATCCAACGCTTCCGGCCCGCCAGCCGGGAAATACACCACACGCTGATCACCGGGATCCGGCAGCCACGGCCAGCCCCTCGCCTCATGCAGCGCCCGCCAGCCAACATAGATTTCGCTGCCCACAGGAACGGCTTCCATCATCGCGGCCAGATGCTCCAGCGCCGTCGCCACCGTCACGCCCTGCCGGTTCGCGGCCCTGTCGTGCATGGCGTTGATCGTCGGCCATCCAGTCTTGGCGATCTTGGCTCGCATCAGCTCGCCCTCGTCGGCCTTGCCATCCGCCACCATCGAGCGTTCGAACGAGGTCAGCCCGGCCGGCGTCATCGTCGGTCCCCGCAACAGGCATTTCAGCCGCGCCGCCATCCACCACGGCCCGAATGGCTTGGCCTCGACATTCAGCGGCTTTTCCGGATCCTGCGGCGGCGGCAGGTTCTCCCAGCGCTTGTCGGCGAGGTACGATCCGAAGGCAGGCACATGCTTGCGTCCCGATGTCCGGTTGGCTTCCAGCCAGCGCGCCATTTCAGCGAAGGCCGCTTCCCGTTCCGGTGGGGAAAGCGCAACCCAAGCCTTCAGCGCCGCCGGCCTGCTGTCGCTCACCGAAGTCGGCCAAGCCTGCCAGGCCCGTTCGAACGACCGTTCGACAGCCTTCCGGTCTTCCTGCCCGCGTTCGCGCGCCTCTCTCTCAGGTGATGGTTCTATTGGTGGTTCTATGGTGGTTTGGGTGACACCGTGACACCCTTTTTCGTCCGGATTGTCACCCTTAGGCGACTGGCTGTCACCCTTGCCATTTTCTAAGGGTGACACCGTGTCACCCTTATTTTGCGGGTTTTCCGGTCCCCATTGCGCCATCGGCAACGCGCTCACCACGCCCATGTCGAAATCGTAGCGACGGGTTGAGCGCGGCCCACGCCCGCCCTCATCGACCAGCACCAAGACGCCCTCACTGACGAAGGAAGCCAGAACGCGCTGCACGGTACGGTCGGAGACGTTACATTGCGCCGCGATGCGCTCGACGGACGGCCAGATGCCGCGCCCTTCGTCGTCGGCATGGTCAGCCAGGCGCGCGGCGATGACCTTGCGGTTGGAATTGCCGAAGTCGCGCTTCCAGACGATGGTGGAGCACTCGTTGCTCATTCCACCACCTGCTCCGGCGAGTTCTTCGCCAGCCAACGTTCGAATTTCATCCTCTCGGCCAGACGCCTTTCGCGCTGCCACCGGTCGAGCCGTTGTTGAAGGAACGACAACTGGGTCTTCATCAGAGCGACGTCGCTCCGGCAGTCGCCGGAGTTGCGTAGCATCGAGACTATGAAGTCCCAATCAGGCGCCGCTTTCTGGCGCGGAGGCGCTTTGCGTACGACCTTGAACCGACTTCCGTCGAATTCTTGCAAGCCAGCCCACTCAGGAATGTCGGCCTTCGACAGCAGGCCGGGCGGCGTCACGTACCAGAAGCGATCCGACCACTTGAGCGCACCCTCCTGTTTCTTAGCGCTATCCCGCCGAAAATCGGCCACCGAAATCTTGATCTCATAGGACGATGTTCGGAATCGCTGCGAAGCGATCGGCTGCATTGTGAAGAAGTCGATGCGGCGCATGCCCGAAAAGAAGGCGAGTTCGCTCGCCCAGATGCTATCTGAAGATACGGCAATCAGCCCTTCAAGTATTTCGCCGGCCTTCACCGTTCCGCCCTCCGCCATGCGTCGAATTCGCCGCGCAGTTGCTGCCACGCCGCCGCTGCCCGCTCGCTGTCGTTGATTTCCCGGCGCGAGGTCACGCCCAGCATCTGGCGCACCTTCTGCGCCACACGCTCGTCGGTCAGCGGGCGCTCAAGTCCGTGCCGCTGTTCCAGGAACACGCGAAACACCGGCTCGCCGCATTTCATGGCGCACTCGGCGGCATAGTTCTTCGGGTCGCGCGCCGCAGCCTCGCCGCGTTCTTCGTCCTGTCTTGGCGGCTTCAGCTTCTCGATCGCGCGGTCGATCAGTTTGAGCAGAAAGGCGAGCGTTTCGGGCAGGTCGGCAACGATCATGATCTCGTCGTCGCTGGCCCCGGCAGCAAAGCGCAGCACAGGGAACAGCTCGCCCATCGGCCCGCTCGCCTCGATGAAGCAACCGTCGCCGTCATGCACGCGCGACCACTGCCCCGGCGCGATGGCGTCGAGACGGGCGCGAATGCCGGCAAGGCGTGCTGTGTCGGAGAGCGCCGCAGTCACTGTCCCTCCCCTGCCAGCGAGAGAAACATGCGCTGGCCGTCGGCCGTCAGCCGCCACGCAGGTTTCTTCTGGTTCTTTTCGGTTGCATCTCGCTGGATCAGTCCGTCGCGCCGAAGCGCGCCCAATGCAGCCCCGACAGTGGATTGCGCGGTGTCGGCACAGATGATGCCGATCTTGTCGTGAGAAAGCCGGCAAATGCCGCGCTCGTCCCGGTGCTGCGCCAAGGTCATCAGCACGGCACTTTGGATGAGAGTCAGCCCTTCCACGCCGCGCGCTTGACCGGCTGCGCAGGATTGCGGATTGACGCCGTCGAGAACCGCGCCAAGCAGCCCGTCCGTGCGCACTTTGGCCAGGATAGCCTTGGCCAGCACCATGGGCGTTACGTTGCGCTCGTCTGCCTCGCTGCGCAGCATTTCCGCATCAGCACCGGAAAACACGACCTGCACCGGCACGATCGCAAGCGCGCGCTCCCGCACCCGCTTCAGGAAGGCAGGAACATAAGCAACGGCTGGCTCGTGAAGAGGGTTCACGGCACTAACCCTCCCCGCGCGAACGACGCGAAAGCGGCGCGGAATTCCTCGAAGTCCTCGGCGATGGGGGCAGGCAAAAGCCCGTCCGCGCCGCGCGTGGCCCTCATGATGACGACGCGGCGAAGCACATATTCCGCACCCAGATCGAACTGCGCCCGCTGGCATGCGTCGCCGATGGTGCCGGCATATTTGAGCAGGATGGCATCCGACATCCAGAGCAGCACGCGCGCCCTCGCCTGGTCGCCGTCCGCGTCATGCAACTGCCGGACGATGGGAATCATGGAGTCCGTCATCGCAATGCTGCCAACACTTCATCCGGACTTATGCAGATTTGATCGGCAAGAAGGGCCATCAGTTCCGGCTCTTCATAGTCCTGCGTCAGAATGAGAGTGCGCTTGCCGGCACCAGCCATCCATCCAAGCTCAAGATGAGCCGACCGTCCGCACGGTAGAAGCAGAAGCCCGGTGTCAGCCCACCGCATAGCGCTGAAGTCGGCATTAAAGCCCTGCGCTGCACGAGGATGAGAAAGCAACGCCGAGCGATATTCCTCAGCCGAGCAAGGAACCTGGATGCCGATGTCATCCCATTTGAAACCCGTTGAATAGGGCGGATTCCGAAAGTCATAAACCTCATGACCGGCATTCCGTAGCAGGTCGACCATCCATGGCTGATGAGAATTCCGCCACGACGAAGCCAGATAAATTCGAGCCATCAAATGCCCTCCGTTTCACGTTTGACACACGGTGTAACCATATGATCTGCAATGGTTTTCATGGTCGCGCGCCTGCGCTTCTTGCGTTCCATGAACTGATAGGGATCGAAGCCAGCCATCTCGCAGAGCAGCAGGAAGTTGCCTGCGGAAAGCATCTTGCCGTTCACAGCGCGCGACAGCATCGCGCGATCGGTCAGCGGCCATTGCTCCTCGGCGCGGCGCAGCGAATAGCCCAGCTTGTCGAGGCGGGCTTGGAACGCTGCGGCAAAGTCGGCAAAGCACACCTCAGCCATGATCCCCCCATCGTTTGCGGGATCGTTCGTCGGCAGCGATCTGACGCTCCAACGCAACGCGCAGGGCATCCATCTCCTTTGAGGACGACGAGAGCGGAGCGACATCGGCGCGACGTAAAGGCGGTTCCCTCCGGAACAGGCGGAGCATGAGATGGCCGAATGAGGTGATGGGGGCAGCCTTGCTCATTCAGCAGCTCCCACCAAAGTGCGATACTCAACAGGGCGTCCCTCACGTTGGGCACGCTCTATCCCGTAAGACATGCCACGTGAGATTCCGCGATCTGTGTAGACGACGGTTGCCTCAGCCTCCACACCCCACGACAAACCAGCCTCAATGCCGAGCGCGCGCTCCTCTGGGTTCAGATCGTCAAGAACACCGGGCTGGGTATAAAGTAGATGCGAAGCGATTGGGGCCTCTCCACGCAACAGGCAATCACGCAACGCGCTGCGTGCATACGCCTCATTGGCAGCGACATCTCCAGCGTACGGACTTTCGAGGATGACGCGCCTCATAATTCCAGTGCCTCCTGCTTTGGCGCAGGCTCGCGCGCGGCTTCCATGAACAAATCGGGGCGCGAAACAGCATCCGCCACGCGCCCGCAAGCTATGTCGAAGTAGCCTTCATCGATCTCGATGCCGATGAACTTTCGCCCGGTTCGAACGCAGGCAACACCTGTAGTGCCGCTGCCCATGTATGGATCGAGGATGATCTGATCTGAAGGGACAAATGCCACACACCACTGCATGAGCTCGATTGGCTTCTGTGTCGGATGGACACGGGGAATCCCTCGCTCGCCGGCCTTGTTGAAGCCATCCCAGAGCTGGCGATATAGACGGTCAGCTTTACGGGGACCGGAAACCCATGCCATTTCAATGTCTGACATGGCCTTGCCGTATCCGCTGCCGTCGCGTTTATCCCAAACGAGCCAGCGCCCTCCGCCTGGGAGGCGACCAGAAAAGTGATTGGCTCCCCAAAGCAGACAATGACCTAGGTTGAGCCAAGGCGTCGGGTCGAAAGGTTTGTCGTCTCCGGCAATGGCCACTCCAGCAAACTTAGTCGCATGGGCCATTTTTTCTGCGCCATGGACATAATTGATGCCATACGGCGGATCACTGACACCGGCGATAACCGCGCCAA
>CAZROU010000030.1:0-49809 GCA_964601795.1 uncultured Mesorhizobium sp.
AGCACCGGCCTTCTAAGCCGATGGTCGCAGGTTCGAATCCTGCCGGGATCGCCAATAATCAAAGGCTTATGATGGTATCTAGATGAAAGCTAGAATTCAATTTCGAGCTTGGCTTTCGGCGAGACCTGCCAATTTGGACTACTCCTGACATTATTGTGGAGAAAATCTTTTTCCTGTCATGGCCTAATGCTGTTGGCATTCAACCTCGCTAACTTTTCACTGCTGTCTCGGCTCCCGGGCCGAGCGGCTGAAGGTTTGGCCATTCCCGGCTCCCCAAGCTCATTGGTCAATTCTTCAGATTCTCATCTTTGCCCCGCTTCGGCGGGGCATTTTTGTTGCAGATTCGAGTTACCGTGCCGGCCGTCTGGTCACGAAATGCCGTACCTAGCTTGTCCTTCCACAGAGGCCCGCTTTCGAAATTGTGAACATCATAAGAGCTCACTCTGACATATCCTTTTCCCCGGAGACCACAGGACACGGAGGAAGCGATGTCGCGGCTTACTGCAAAGGATTTTCCGCAGGAATTGCTGGAGCTCTATGATTATTACGCTCACGGCAGGATCACCAAGCGCGAATTCCTCGATCGGGCGGGGAAATTTGCCTTAGGGGGCGCCACGGCAGCAACGATCCTTGCCACGTTGAGCCCTGACTATGCATTGGCGCAACAAGTCGAATTCACCGATCCTGACATCGTTGCAGAATACATCACTTTCGATTCGCCTAAGGGCAACGGAAAGGTCCGTGCATACTTCGTGAAACCTGCAGCGGCCAACGGCCCCGTACCCGGTGTCGTTGTCGTGCACGAAAATCGAGGGCTTAATCCGTACATCGAAGACGTTGCACGTCGCGTTGCAAAGGCTGGCTTTGTTGCGCTTGCTCCGGACGGCCTTAGTTCGGTGGGTGGCTATCCAGGCAACGACGATAAAGGCCGTGAATTGCAACAGCAGGTCGACCCGGAAAAGCTGATGAATGATTTCTTCGCGGCTATCGAATTCCTGATAAAGAGCAAGTCAACCACCGGCAAAGTCGGTATCACAGGCTTCTGTTACGGCGGAGGCGTGGCAAATGCCGCTGCCGTTGCTTACCCAGAATTGGGCGCGGCTGTTCCTTTCTATGGCCGCCAACCGAGATCTGAAGATGTGCCGCGTATTCGCGCACCGCTTCTGATCCATTACGCAGAACTGGACACCCGTATCAATGAAGGCTGGCCCGCCTACGAAACGGCGCTGAAGGCCGCGGGCAAAGAATACGAAGCCTACATCTATCCCGGCGTGAATCATGGATTTCACAACGATTCGACACCCCGCTACGACGAGGCAGCCGCCAAGCTTGCATGGGAACGAACTATTGAATGGTTCAAACGTCATCTAGCCTAATATCGGCCTGGGCTGATGCATTTGAACGAAGGCGGCGACTAAGCACATAAATGGGCCGCCGCTAGAGATCGAATTCGCGCTGGCCTTCATCCATCGCACTGATGGTTTCGGCCGCAAGAGCGCGGGTGATGCGGCTTTGTTGCTCCAGCGCCACACGGTCAAGCCTGTCTACGACACGCATTGCGGTGGCAAGCGAGCGTTCTATTCGGCGGACTAGATATTGCACGACATGCGGTTCAACATCGACCTGACGATCAGCAAAGAGCTTCGTGACGACGCCAGCCAACAGCGGATCGTCGGGCTCATGTATCTCAACCGTCGCGGCTGCTTTTAACCGAGATGCGAGATCTGGCAAAGTTACGTTCCACGCGGATGGAAAACGGCGCGCGGTCAGCAAGAGATGAGAACCTGCAGCACGCACCTCATTGATGAGGTGAAACAGGCCCTTCTCGTCCATGGAGGCGCTGTCGGCATTGTCGATCACGGCTGGTCGATCGCCAAGCTTCGAGATCGAGTCGCCGATCCGGGCAGGATCTATAGATATGGCATTAGCCATATCGCGCCAGATTTCCGCCAAATGTGTTTTGCCGGATCCCGGCGGCCCGGCAAGGACCACGACGGCTGACGGCCAGTCTGGCCAGCAATCGACCAAGGAGACGGCTTGCTCGTTCGACGACGATACGACGAGATCGTCACGCGAATAGGCAGTTCCATGACCGAGATCGAGCGGCAGTTGACGGGACTTCTCCATTGGGGGAGCCATGTCGCCTCAGGCACTCACGTCGGGAGTTCTACGACTGCGAACCTGTATCGAAGTTGCGGAGTCGATCTTGTGTCCCTTGTACAAAGGCGAATCGAGGTAGCGGGAGATCACAAAACGAACAATCACGGCGATGGCAGCCGAGGCAGGCACTGCAATCAGCAAACCGACGAAACCGAACAAAGCGCCAAAGGCAAACAGTGAAAACATCAGCCAGACTGGGTGCAGGCCGACGCTTTTGCCGACCAGTTTAGGCTGCAAGATGTTGCCTTCGATGAACTGGCCTACGAAGAAGACGCCCACCACCGCCACGATCATCGGCCAATCCGGCCAGAACTGCACGAAGGCCACGCCAACGGCAAGCACAAGACCGGTCAGCGAGCCCACATAGGGAATGAAGCTGATAAGACCGGCAAAAAGGCCGATCAGGATACCAAAATTCAAGCCAGTGATGGTCAGGCCGACGGCATAGATTGCACCCAGAATCAGGCATAGTGTGCCTTGGCCGCGAACGAAGCCCGCTGTCGCCGTATTGATATCGGCAAAGATCGCACGAACCGTTTCAACATGGTCGCGCGGTATCCAGCTATCGACCTT
Source organism: uncultured Mesorhizobium sp. (assembly GCA_964601795.1). Lineage (GTDB taxonomy): Bacteria > Pseudomonadota > Alphaproteobacteria > Rhizobiales > Rhizobiaceae > Mesorhizobium. The sequence goes on from CAZROU010000030.1 coordinate 2,734, forward strand.
CGCCACCATCCTGTCCCAGTCGAGCAACATGTAGAATGCGACCACCGGGGTTACGACGAACAAGCTGACGACAGACACAAGCGCGACACCGGAACTCCAGATCGACTGGAATACGGTAGTCAGCAAACCGAAACCGGAAGTCAGCAGCGAGTTCAGCCCTTCTTTGAGGCCGGCTGCGTCAACGCCGAACCGCCGCTCCAGCCACTGCGGGTCGAAACTGGTAACCAGCGACTGCAGGCGCGTCATGTATTCGGGCAGCTTGCCGGCGAAATCCGCCATTTGCGACGCCAATATCGGAATGAGCAGGACCAATGCCAGGACCAGCACGACAATGAAGGCGAACAGGATGACCACTGTTGCCATGACGCGAGACAAACCAAGCCGCTGAAGCCTGTCAGCTACAGGGTCGAGGAAATAGGCGAGCACCATACCTGCCACGAACGGCAGCAGGATACTGCTGAAAACGTAGAGAAAAATGGCAAGTACAATTGCGGCTACGAGCCAGAAGCGCAATTGCCGCCGGAAGGCGGCCGATGCTGCGGCTCCGGCAGCGTCATTGTCAGTTGTCTGATTTACTGCCTTTGCCATAGCCGCTCATGTGCCTCAGCCAAGCCACGAGATAGGCCGCGGCGGAAGCCACGGTCAAGAGGCCGGACAGGATTATAAGGGACGTGCGAAGCGGCCCCAAAAGGGTCGAAAACATCAATTCCGCCAGAACGACAGCCGCCAGCACAATCTGGATTGCCGTGTTTGCCTTTGAAACCATCAACGGTTTCATTTCGACGGGATTGCCGATCACCGTGGACAGAAGCACCGCGCAGATGATCAACCCATCGCGAGTCACCGCGGCAATGACCAGCCAGAGCGGCAATTCGCCTATGAAACCGAGCACGACAAAGACGCTTACGAGCAGGATCTTGTCGGCCATAGGATCAAGGTAAGCACCAAGCTCCGAGCGCTGATTGAAATGCCGGGCGATGAAACCATCGACCGCGTCCGACACGCCGGCGATAACGAAGCCTGCAAAAGCCCAGTCCCAGCGCGCCTGCAACATCGCCCATACAACGGCCGGTACGAGCAGGAAGCGCAGGATCGTGATCAGGTTCGGGATCGTCAAGTCGCTCTCATCGGTTCACCACGATGATAGGATAGATGGTCGAGCCTCCGCTGAACTGCAAGACACGCAAACAACTGGACCAACCACTCACGCTTTTCCCATGCTGGTGATAGTGTGAAAGCCCCACTTGCCTTGCGGGACGAACCCGTTCATGCGATGAGCCCGCATTGTTGAGGGAAAAGCGATGGCCGAGCACAAAACTGGGCTGACCTACGCCGAGGCAGGCGTCGATATCGACGCCGGCAATCTCATGGTTGAAAAGATCAAGCCGCTCGTGCGCGCCACGCGCCGCCCGGGTGCGGATGGCGAGATCGGCGGGTTTGGCGGCCTGTTCGATCTCAAGGCTGCGGGCTTCTCCGATCCGGTTCTGGTTGCTGCCAACGACGGCGTCGGCACCAAGCTCAAGATCGCAATCGACGCCGGCAAGCACGACACGATCGGCATCGACCTCGTCGCCATGTGCGTCAACGATCTCGTTGTCCAAGGCGCCGAACCGCTTTTCTTCCTCGATTATTTTGCCACCGGCAAGCTCGATCCCGAACAGGGCGCGGCAATCGTCGGCGGCATTGCGCGCGGCTGCCGTCAGGCTGGGTGCGCGCTTATCGGAGGCGAAACGGCCGAGATGCCGGGCATGTATCATGGCAACGACTACGACCTCGCCGGCTTTGCGGTCGGTGCCGCCGAACGTGACCAACTTCTTCCGACAGACGACATCATTGAGGGCGACGTGCTGCTTGGCCTTGCCTCGTCAGGCGTACACTCCAACGGTTTTTCGCTGGTACGCGGGATCGTCGAAAAAAGCGGCCTGTCATGGTCGGACAAAGCACCGTTTGCGCATGGCGAGACGCTAGGCGAAGCGTTGCTGGAGCCCACCCGCATATATGTAAAGTCGATCCTGAAAGCGATCCGCGGCACGCACGGCATCAAGGCGCTCGCCCATATCACCGGCGGTGGTTTTCCAGACAACATTCCGCGCGTACTGCCTAAGGATTTCTCGGCAGAACTCGATCTCGACGCAATTGACGTGCCGCCGATCTTCACATGGCTGGCAAAGACCGGCGGTGTCGCGCCGGACGAAATGATGCGGACCTTCAACTGCGGCATTGGTATGGTGATCGTGGTTGCGTCCGGGCAGGCAGCGCAAGTCGCAGCCGTTCTGCAAGAGGCGGGCGAAACGGTGACATCGATCGGCCGTATCGTGCCGCGCCGCGACACTGGCGTCATATATCGCGGATCCATTGACCTATGAGCCTGTTGCGCAAACGTACAGTTGTCCTGATCTCCGGACGCGGGTCCAACATGGCGGCGCTGATCGAAGCCGCGTCCGACGCGGCTTATCCGGCCGAGATCGTCGGCGTGATCTCGGACAAGCCGGATGTGCAGGGCCTTGGCATCGCAGCATCGCGTAGTATCCCGACACGCACGATCACGCGCGCCGACCACGCGAGCAAGGAAGCGCATGACGGCGCCATAGACGAGGCATTGTCCTCGTTTGGAGCGGAGATCGTTGCCCTTGCGGGGTACATGCGGTTGCTGACGACGCCTTTCGTGGAGAAATGGGCTGGCCGGATGATCAATATCCACCCTGCCCTGTTGCCTGCCTTCAAGGGGCTGGATACGCACAACCGAGCGCTGGCTGCGGGGATGCGCATACATGGCTGCACGGTGCATTTCGTGACGCCCGACATGGACGACGGGCCGATTATTGCACAGGCGGCGGTTCCAGTGCTTACTGGCGACGACGAGACATCGCTTGCGGCACGTGTGCTGAAGGCTGAGCATGGCCTCTATGCGCTCGCGTTGAAACTGGTGGCGGAAGGCAAGGTCAGCATGGTCGACGGAAAGTCCGTATTCTCGGCCACCAGCAGAATGGTCGAGAATGGCGACCAGGCAATCATGTCGCCCGCCGCACTACGCGACGATGTCGATCTCGAAGCATTGGCTCGTTTCACTCCCTGAGCGGTCACCAGATGAGGCAATTGTTCCTGCTCCGCCACGGCAAGTCGAGTTGGGACAATCCGGCGCTCCCTGACTTTTCGCGGCCGTTGGCGCTGCGCGGGAGGAAGGCTGCGCGGCGCATGGGCAAGGAGATGGCGAGCCGCGGCTGGGTGCCGGACCTGGCGATCGTCTCGGCGGCGATACGCACCCGCCAGACCTGGGAATGCGTCGTTTCGCAATGGCCGAAGAATGTCTGCGTTTTCGAGTTCTCCGATTCAATTTACGAGGCGCAGCCTGAGCGGATACTGGCCGAGATTCGCAAGACCGGAAGCGCCACCCAGTCGCTTCTGGTGATCGGCCACAATCCGGGGCTGGAGATGCTGGCCATGCAACTGGCTTCGGCCACTTCGGATGCGACGGCCTTGCGGGCGATGTCGCGCAAGTTTCCGACCGCGGCGCTGGTCCGTTTCCAGACCATGGAAAGGTGGGCGAACCTGACTGCCGGCTCAGCCGAGCTGACGCATTTCCTGCGCCCGAAGGATTTCGAGTAATTCCGCCTGTGCGCTAGGCCGCCGCCCTCACCCATACCTTGTTGTCGTGAACCGGTGCGCCGCCATAGGGAGCCGGCGCGTCAGCGCCGGTGAGCACGTTGATGCCCTCGCCGCGCTCATGCGCGCTGTTCGGCCACACGCCTTCGGCGATGACGACGCCGCGCCTGACGCCATCGAAAAGCTTGGCGTGCAGGACGACTTCGCCACGCCTGTTGCCGATCTCGACACGATCGCCGTCCGACAGGCCGAACATGGCCGCGTCTTCCGGGTGAATCAACAGAAGCGGTCGGCCCTCCTTGGCTTTCGACACTGGCGTTTCGGTGAAGCTCGAATTGAGGAAATTGCGCGCCGGCGAGGTAGCGAGCCGAAACGGATGCTCTTCGTCCGCGACTTCAATCAGGTCGACATGGTCGGGAAATTCCGGCAGGCGCTCATGCGGACCTAACACGCCCATCGAGCGTGGCGGCCTGTTGGGCGCCGATTGCCCTGTCCAGTTCGGCTTGAAGCGGAATTTCTTGTCGGCGTGGCCAAAGCCGTTGAGGAAATGAGCCTCTTCGAACACCGGCTGCAGATCGGTCCACTTCTCTTCCTGGAACGTCGCGAAAGTGCCAAGGCCGCGCTTGCCGAGGATGATGTCTATATGCTCGCGCTCGGTGAGGCCGAAACCCGGCTGATCGGCGACGCCGAGCCGCTTGGCTAACTCCTCGATGACGAAATGGTTGGTGCGCGGGCCGGGCGGAGGATCGACCAGCTTGGGGCCGAGCGTGAGGTTCTGGTGGCCGCCACCCTTGTAGATGTCGTCATGCTCGAGGAACATGGTGGCAGGCAGGACGACATCGGCGAGTTGGGCCGTATCGGTCATGAACTGCTCGTGCACGCACATGAACAGGTCGTCGCGCAACATGCCGCGTCTGACCAGCCGCTGCTCCGGCGCGACATTGGCAGGATTGGTGTTCTGGATCAGCATGGCGGTGACCGGCGGCCCGCCATAAAGCGCGTCTGGAGCACCCGTCAGCACCGGGCCGATGCGCGAATGGTCGAGGTACCGGATGCCGGGGTCGCGCATGCGCGTTCCTTCCAGCAATTCCGTGTTGAGCTTGTAGATACCGGAATTGGAATGGAACGCCCCGCCGCCCTCGTACTGCCAGCAGCCGGTGACGGCGGCGATGCAGGAGGCGGCGTGCATGTTGACGGAGCCGTTGCGCTGGCGTGAGAAGCCGTAGCCAAGGCGGAAATAGGTGCGCTTGGTGGTGCCGACCAGCCGCGCGAAAGCTTCAATTTCAGCCACGGAAAGCCCGGTAATCGCCGAAGCCCATTCCGGCGTGCGGGTGGCGAGATGGGCTTCAAGGCCCTTGGGGTCGTCGGTGTATTTTTCCAGATAGGGCCGATCCGCCATGCCTTCCCTGAACAGGACATGCATAACGGCACAGGCAAGGGCCGCGTCGGTGCCGGGCTTTACGATCAGGCCGATATCGGCCTGCTTCATCGTCGCATTTTCGTAGACGTCGATGACAACGATCTTCGCGCCGCGTTCCTTGCGGGCCTTGACGGCGTGCGTCATCACGTTGACCTGGGTGACGACGGCGTTGGTACCCCAGATGACAACGCAATCGGACTTGGCCATTTCGCGGGGGTCCGGCCCACGCAACGCGCCCGCACCCATCATCCAGCCGGTCCACGCCAGATTGGTGCAGATCGAACTGAAGAAGCCGGAATACTTCTTGGCATGGCGAAGCCGCTGGATGCCGTCGCGCTGCACCAATCCCATGGTGCCGGCATAGAAATAGGGCCACACCGTTTCCGAGCCATGCTTTGCTTCCGCCGCGTCGAACTTCTCGGCGACGAGGTCGAGAGCTGCTTCCCAGCTTGCTTCCTTCCAGTTTCCGTCGCCCTTGGCACCAGCGCGCACCAGCGGCTTCAAAAGACGGTCGGGATGGTGGATGCGGTCGGCATAGCGCGCCACCTTGGCGCAGACGACGCCGGCGGTGTAGCTGTTGTCCTTCGATCCATGAATGCGCCCGATACGGTCGGGGCCAAGCAATTCGACGTCGAGTGCGCAAGTGGACGGACAGTCATGCGGGCAGGCCGAATGGCCTAACCGAAGTTTGGTATGCTGGTTCATGCGCCACCGTATAGCGCCGTTCGGGGCAGCCTTGTAGGGGCAATAAGTTCAAGACCTTGATCCTAAGCCCCTGCTTCGATCGATTGAAAGCCCTCGATTTCGCCGCGCAAGACATCGTGGAAGGCCATCATCGCGGCAAACAGGAAAGCCTGCCGGCTGTCCATTTCGGCCGGGCAGAACCCACCCTGCGCGTAGGCCTAGCAGCAACCGCCGGAACGGCATTCGCGACGCAGGCAACTTTCGTGCTGGTCGAAAAAGTCGGCGACCAGCGTGCGCGCCATCAAGGCGATGGCGCAGCGATAGGCGCTGTCGCGCGGTTCGGCTTTACTGGCAGCGACCATAGGTTTCTTGTTTCTCGATTTGCTGCCCATCGCGTTTCCTCTGGATACGGTTGCTTGTTCCCGCGACGCAAAACGCCCGGGTGGATGAAAGTCGGGAGGACGGGCGGCCGTTCGGTCGCTCGTTTGGTAGTTTGGTGCGGCCTTGCGACCGCCCGTCCGGTGGCTTCCCTCAACTGACACGCCGGCCATGCCGCAGACCGTCCAAGGGACAGGCTCCACGGGCAACACTGCGCCCAATTCGAGGGCCGAACTTAGGGGTTCATCACCCAGCCGCCTACCGACGACGACCAGCCCGGCACCGCCGCCCTCTCCTGATCCCCGGTCCGGACCAGGTCTCCCGCGAAGGCGGTGAGCAGATTATGGGAGAGGTGAGAAGGGCGTGGATAAGTGAGGTGAAAGATTTTTACGGAAGTGAGTGGGAACAAGGGGTTGGACGAGGTGCGTGGATGGATTTGTCCACGGTTTGGCAAAGTAGGCGCAGCCCCTCACCTGCCTGCCGGCATCCTCTCCCCGTGAACGGGGAGAGGAAGGCAATCCCTACTCGGCGATGCCTTCTTCGTATTCGGCAGACATTTCCAGCCACTTTTCCTCGTGACGGCCAAGCTGGCCGGTGAGGTCTGACCGTTCCTTGGCAAGCCGTGTCGCGCCAACCGGGTCTTTCTCGTAGAGCGCCGGATCGGCAAGCTGGTCCTCAATGGCATCGACGCGCTTGCGCAGGCGGTCCATCAGCGCCTCGGTGGCGCGGATTTCCTTGGCCAGCGGCTCGAACGCGGCGCGACGAGCGGCAGCTTCGCGACGCCTGTCGGCCTTGGACGCCTTTTCGGCTTCGCGCCGTTCGCGGCTGTTGGCGGAAACGCCGGTGACCAACGTCTTGTAGTCGTCAAGATCGCCGTCATAGGGATTGACGGTGCCTTCCTTGACCAGCCAGAGGCGGTCGACGGTCGCTTCCAGCAAGTGACGGTCGTGCGAGATGACGATGACGGCGCCCGGAAATTCGTTCAGCGCATGGACCAACGCCTCGCGTGAATCGATGTCGAGGTGGTTGGTCGGTTCGTCGAGGATAAACAGGTTTGGCCCGTCGAAGGCGGCAAGACCCATGAGAAGCCGCGCCTTTTCGCCGCCGGACAAATCCTTCGCGACCGTGTTCATCTTTTCGGTGGCAAGGCCGAATTGGGCAACGCGCGCCCTCACCTTCGATTCCGGCGCTTCCGGCATCAGCCGGCGCACATGCTCGTAGGCATTCTCATCCGGACGTAGATCGTCCAACTGATGCTGGGCAAAGATCGCGACCTTGAGGCCCGGTGCAACGGTCACGGTGCCGGCTTCAGCCTTCAAGCGGCCCGAAAGCAGCTTGGCGAAAGTGGACTTGCCGTTGCCGTTGGCGCCGAGCAGGGCAATGCGGTCGTCGGCATCGATGCGCAGGTTCAACTTCTTCAAGATCGGCGCACCGGGCTGGTAGCCTACATTGACGCCCGACAGGGCGACGATGGGCGAGGCAACCGTCTTGACCGGTTCAGGGAACGAGAACGGGCGCACCGTGTCATCCACCAAGGCCGCGATCGGCTTCATCTTTTCCAGCGCCTTGATGCGCGACTGCGCCTGACGCGCCTTGGACGCCTTGGCGCGGAAACGGTCGACGAAGGATTGCAGATGCTTGCGGGCGGCTTCCTGCTTGACGCGGCCCTTTTCCTGCAACTCGCGCTGTTCGGTCCACTGCCGTTCGAACTGGTCGTAGCCGCCGCGCCAGAAGGTGAGCTTCTTCTGGTCAAGATGGACGATTGCGTTGACGGCGCGGTTCAACAGGTCGCGGTCGTGCGAGATGAGCAGAACGGTGTGCGGATATTTCGCGACATAGTTCTCAAGCCACAGCGTGCCTTCGAGATCGAGATAGTTGGTCGGCTCGTCGAGCAGCAGGAGATCGGGCTCAGAAAACAGGACTGCTGCAAGTGCGACGCGCATGCGCCAGCCGCCGGAGAACGAAGAGGCCGGACGCCGCTGGGCCTCATCGTCAAAGCCGAGGCCGGCGAGGATTGTGGCGGCGCGCGACTCTGCCGAATGCGCATCGATGTCGGCCAGACGAATATGGATCTCGGCGATGCGATTGGGGTCGGTCGCGGTCTTTTCTTCCTCCAGAAGTGCTGCGCGCTCCTTGTCGGCCTTCAGCACGATCTCGATCAGCGGTTCTTCGGTGCCGGGTGCTTCCTGCGCGACCTGGCCGATGCGGGTGTTGCGCGGCAGGTCGATGGAGCCGGTCTCGGACGGGAAGTCGCCGGTGATGGCCTTGAACAGGGTCGTCTTGCCGGTGCCGTTGCGGCCGACAAGGCCAGCCTTCGCGCCGGCCGGCAGGGCCAGCGAGGCGTGGTCGAGAAGCAGGCGCCCGGCAATGCGCAGCGAAAGATCGTTGATGGTCAGCATGGCCGCGCTTTTGGCCGAGCCTGAGACGAAGTGCAAGCCCTGCCGGCATCAAAGCCTTTCGAGGCGGCGGCTCAGGCGAACGCCCTGCCCTCTTCCGTGCGCTGGAAATAGATGAGGTCGAGCGACACCGATGGGCGGCCAAGCACGGTCAGGATCATGTGCGCCTGCCCGCGGTGATGGGTCTGGTGGTTGAACAGATGGCCGAGCGCCGGCGAAAGGCGCTGCGAGATGGTACGCATGTCGGTGACGGTCATGTAGGAAAAGCGACCGGCCAAGGCCTTGTCCGACAGGTTGCCGACCCAATCGACGATGCGCTTGTCTTCCGTCTCGCGCGCGGCGCGAAGTGGCGCAAGCGCCTTGTGGATGATGGTGTCCAGCTTGGCGGGGGCATCGCCCTCGCCGGTGAAGCGCTTCATCCAGATGCGGTCGGCAACGAGGATATGGTTGAGCGTGCCCATGAGCGAGCCGAAAAATGCGCCGGTGTCGCGGCTGAACTCGTCTTCGCTGAGATCGGCGGCGGCATCATAGATGCGGCTGTTGGCCCACTGGTTGTAGGCCGCAAACATCATGAAGTGTCGTTTCATCTATCTTCCCGCCGCATATGCCCACCGCGATGACGGCACCGTGCAACCCGTAGGCATCGCGGCTCCCCTTGGCAAGGGTGCGGGCGGCCTGTATAGAGCCGCCACCAATCAATCCAAAATCACAAGGACGACCAAATGGCGCTCGAACGCACCTTTTCGATGATCAAGCCGGATGCCACCCGCCGCAACCTGACCGGCGCCATCACCAAGATGCTGGAGGATGCCGGCCTGCGCGTCGTCGCATCGCGGCGCGTGTGGATGAGCCGCCGCGAGGCCGAGGGCTTCTACGCCGTCCACAAGGAACGCCCCTTCTTCGGCGAGTTGGTCGAGTCCATGTCTTCCGGCCCGACGGTCGTGCAGGTTCTGGAAGGCGAGAACGCCATTGCCAAGAACCGCGAAGTGATGGGCGCGACCAACCCGGCCCAGGCCGCGGAAGGTACCATCCGCAAGGTTCACGCGCTGTCGATCGGCGAAAACTCGGTACACGGCTCGGATGCGCCCGAAACCGCCGCTCAGGAAATCCGCTACTGGTTCTCCGACACCGAAGTCGTCGGCTGAGTTTCAATGCATGTCTTCCGAAAGTGGGACCCGGTTTCGGGACAAGGACATGCATAAAATCGAAACGTAGCTGCTAGATGCAAAAAACCCCCGGTCTCGACCGGGGGTTTTCTTTGGCACAAGTGCCGAGCCTTACTCGGCAGCTTCCTTGATCGCCTTGCCGGACGCGCCGTGCAGCCTCTCGGCGATTTCGGCCACGCGCTTGCCCTGGAAGTGTGCGCCTTCGAGTTCCTGCGCCGAAGGCTGGCGCGAGCCGTCACCGTCGCTGGTGGTGGTCATGCCGTAAGGCGCGCCGCCGCGCACGACGTCGTTGCCCATCTGGCCCTGGTAGGCATAGGACAGCGGCACGATGATCATGCCGTGGTGCTGCAGCGAAGCCTGTGCGCTGAGAAGCGCGAGTTCGGCGCCGCCGTGCTGGGTAGCGGTCGAAACCATGACCGAGCCGACCTTGTTGAGCAGCGCGCCGCGAGCCCACAGCGGGCCGGTCTGGTCGAGGAAGTTCTTCATCTGCGAGGCGATGGCGCCATAGCGGGTCGCCGAGCCGATGATGATGGCATCGTAGTTTTCGAGTTCGGCAGGGGTAGCGACTTCGGCTTCCTGGTCGAGCTTGTAGTAGGCGGCCTTGGCGACATCCAGCGGCACCAGTTCGGGAACACGCTTGATGGTCACGTCCGCACCCGCTTCGCGAGCGCCCTCGGCAGCGGCCTTCGCCATCTGCTCCATGTGGCCCCAGCTCGAATAATAAAGAACAAGCACCTTTGCCATTTCGATCTCCAAAAATTCCGCAAGCGGGTCCATGCCCGTCACCACTTATCTAGGCGAATGGCTGTTCATCGAAAGATACCCAGATGCAGACAGATCGTTCACTAATATAATATCTTTGCGATCAGCCGGGGCTCGCGCTATGTGACAGGCGTCCCGCCTTCTGCCCGGAGCCGACCATGCCAGAAATCGTTACCGCCGCGATGCTCGTCATCGGCGATGAAATCCTCTCGGGCCGCACCAAGGACAAGAACATCGGCCACCTCGCCGACATCATGACGGCGGTCGGCATCGACCTGAAGGAAGTGCGCATCGTTCCAGACGAGGAAGACGAGATCGTCGCGGCGGTGAATGCCGTGCGCGCGCGCTACACCTATGTCTTCACCACCGGCGGGATCGGCCCGACGCATGACGACATCACCGCGGATTCGATCTCCAAGGCATTCGGCGTGCCGTGCGAATACGACGCCAAGGCCTATGCGATGATGGAAGAGAATTACCGGAAGCGCGGCGTCGAGTTCACCGAGGCGCGCAAGCGCATGGCGCGCATGCCGCGCGGCGCGAGCCACATCGACAACCCCGTTTCGATGGCGCCAGGCTTTCGCATCGGCAACGTACATGTGATGGCGGGCGTGCCGTCGATTTTCCAGGCGATGCTGGACAATGTCGTGCCGACGCTGAAAACAGGGACGAAGATGCTGTCGGCGACGGTGCAGTGCCCGCATGGCGAGGGCCTGATCGGCGGGCCGCTGGGCGATATCCAGAAACGGCACCCCGAGACAATCATCGGTTCCTATCCGAAATTCGGCGAAGGCAAGTTCTGGACCGAACTGGTCGTGCGTGCCCGCTCGCAAGAAACACTGGACGCGGCCCGCGCGGAAGTCGAAACTATGGTCGCAGGTTTTTCCAAGGCCGGCTGACGGCGGCCTGCAAGCCGGAACCTGGCTTGTCCTTGCCGCGTTTCCTGTCAGCCGTGTCGGCCGCGACACCAAAAGGAGGCCCCGGACATGCGTTTCAAGACGATCGTCGCCGTTCTTCAAAGCGAACACGACGCGGAACGCGTGCTTGATTGCGCCATTCCACTGGCGAGTCGCTTCGAGGGTCATCTGGTCGGCATTCATGCCGAGGCGCTGCCCGTTCCCTACACATCAGCAACCGGATTTCCGGACACCGAGTTCCTGCAGGTGACCGCCGAAATGAACAAGGAACGGACCCAGAAGCTGCAAGCGCAATTCATGCAGCGGACCGAAGAGGCCGGGCTCTCGTTCGAATGGCGCAGCCTCGAAAGCTTTTCCGGCGATAGCGCCCTCACCGGCATCTCGACCGTTCGCGCCGCCGATCTGGTGATTGCCGCCCAGCGCGATATCGACGGCGATGAGGGAACCGACGTCGACACCCTTGTCTATGAAGCCGGGCGCCCGGTTCTGGTGGTGCCGCATTCCGGCGCGCTCGTCACCAGCTTCAGGCACATACTCCTGGCCTGGAACGGCTCAAAGGAAGCGGCCCGTGCCGCGTTCGATGCGCTGCCGTTCATGGCCGAGGCGGAGAGAACGGACGTGCTGGTGATCGACCCGCCCGACGTGCCCGAACATGACGCCCATGCGGCAGGCGCGGAAATCGCGGCGGCCTTGTCGCGGCACGATGTCTCCGTTCGCGTCTCGATCCAGAAATCGAACGGCACAGCCGTCGAAGAGATCATCCAGGAGCGTCTGGCGGCGAGCGGAGCAGACCTGCTCGTGCTCGGCGCATACAGCCATTCATGGCTTCGCGAACTGCTTTTCGGCGGCGTAACGCGCAGCGTGCTGCGCTCGATCCCGGTGGCGGCGTTCCTGTCACGCTGACAGAAGCCGTCTCGCCGTATTGCTACCTTGCCAAGCCTATCGATTTCCGGCTAATTCCGCCCGCATCCCAATGAACTGCGCGCTGAGGCGCGCTGCGGAGTGCGCCATCAATGTCCCTGCCCGAAAAAGCCTTCCCGGTTTCCTGGGATCAGTTCCACCGAGACGCGCGCGCGCTTGCCTGGCGGCTGGCTGGCGTGAACGCGCAATGGAAGGCAATCGTCTGCATTACGCGCGGCGGACTTGTACCGGCTGCCATCATCTCGCGTGAACTCGGCATCCGCATCATCGAGACGGTGTGCGTCGCCTCCTACCACGACTACACCTCGCAAGGGCAATTGCAGGTGCTCAAGGAGATCAGCCCGCCGCTGATGGAGAACGACGGCGAAAACATCCTCATCATAGACGATCTGACCGATACCGGCAAAACAGCAGGCGTGGTGCGCGCGATGTTGCCGAAGGCGCATTTCGCGACCGTATACGCCAAGCCGAAGGGCCGGCCGCTTGTCGATACATTCGTGACCGAGGTGAGCCAGGACACCTGGATCTATTTCCCATGGGACATGGGCTTCACCTACCAGAAGCCGATTGCGGACGATCACGCCGGTTAGAGCGTTTCCATCTAGCTATGGAACGCTCTAATCCGAACTTCACCGCGCAGCAATCGCGCATACTTCGAAAGGCGGCGGTAGCCGCCTTTTTGCTGGCCTGCGGCGGGCTTTTCCAGAGGCTTCAAAATTTTTACTTTTATTACACGTAATTAGCCGTACTCTTCATGAGACGGCAAACGATTCCTGAGTTTTTGGCACTGTTTTCGCATGTTGATGGGGCCTCAATCGCACGAACATCTGGCTGAACGAGTCCGCAAGCTCTTCGGCACGGTTCCGTTGCGCTTGCAGGTGGCCGCACTGCCGTGGCGCGAGCAGGACGGCACTGTCGAAATCATGCTCATCACGAGCCGCGACACCGGCCGCTGGGTTCTGCCGAAGGGCTGGCCCGAGGCACGTGAACCGCTTTGCAATGCAGCCGCGCGCGAGGCCGGGGAAGAAGCCGGATTGACCGGCCGCATTTCACCTATGGAAGCTGGCCGCTATTTCTATGCAAAAGCCCTGCCCTCCGGGGAGGAAGTACCCTGCGAGGTGCTGGTGTTCCCGCTCAAGGTCGGCAGCGTCGCGGAGCGCTGGAAAGAAAAGCGCGCACGCACACGCCGCTGGGTTGCCTGCGCCGAAGCCGAACGCATGGTGGCAGAACCCGATCTTTCCCAGATCATCGCTTATTTCTGCGCGAACCGAGCCCAGTTCGCCGCCTGATCACGGCTGGCTTGTCTGGCAAGCTTCGGCCAATTGCCCCACAACCTCGCTGATGCCCGCAAGGTCGAAATCGGCTTTGCCGCGCCCGGATAGCAGGCCAAGCCGCCAGGACAAGACCAGCTTGCCGGCTGAAACAAGGCGGCTCACCGCCTGGGGGCCGCTTTTGATAAGCACCTTGCCACGGCGCGAAGCCACCCATCGCTCGTCAACGGCCTGATTGTCGCCGATGGCGACGGATACGGTGACCGTCGAACCTGACGCCATGTCGTTCAGCCGAAGCCATTCGCTCCACTGCGGATCGCCGCCGGTGCGGCAGGCAATGGTGAGGACGGGGCTGTAGCTCAATGTGCCGCTGTTATTGGTCAGCTTGTTGACGGCAGCGAGCGAGGCCGTGACCAGCCCGTCATCCATGGTGGTAAAGCGCCAGCGATCCTGCCCGGACTGCGCATATGCGCCGCCGCCACCTGCAAAAAGCAGGACAGCGGCGAAGGTCCCCCACATGACCATAGCCCTACCCAACCCAGCTCTCCCCAGCGAGACATCGCACTTCGCGATAGGTATGCCCTAACTTCTAGCAGAACAATATTGACGGCCTGACAACGAAAAAGGCCGCCCTGAGGCGGCCTTCTTAACGATTTGGAAATCCGATTATTCGGCGTCCTTGGCGGCTTTCTTCTTCGGCGCCGCCTTCTTCTTGGGCTCTTCGGCTTCGCCGGCAGCCTCGTCCTTAGCCTTCCTGGAAGCAGCCTTTTTGGCCGGCTTGGCCTTGGCGTCGTCCTCGTCGTCCTCGGCCATCAGCTCATCCTTGCTCACCTTCCTGTCGGTGACGGAAATCTGGCCAAGCAGGTGGTCGACTACCTTTTCCTCGAACATCGGCGCGCGAAGCGTGTTCAGCGCTTCCGGATTGCTGCGGTAGAACTCGAAAACCTCCTGCTGCTGGTTTGCCGGGAAGCGGCGCACCTGCTCGAACAGGCCGCGCTGCAACTCATCGTCGGAAACAACGACACCAGCCTTCTCGCCGATCTCGGCCAGCACGAGGCCAAGGCGCACGCGGCGCTCGGCAAGGCGCTTGTATTCGGCGGTCGCCTCTTCTTCCGTGGTTTCCTCGTCGGCAAAGGTGCGGCCGGCGGCCTGGAGGTCGCGGTTGACCTGGTTCCAGATGTTGGTGAACTCGGCTTCGACGAGCTTCGAGGGAGCTTCGAATGAGTAGGACGAATCGAGCTGGTCGAGAAGCTGGCGCTTCACCTTCTGGCGCGTCATCGAGCCGAACTGGCTCTCGATCTGGCCACGAACGATTTCCTTCAGGCGCTCCAGCGATTCAAGGCCGAGAGCCTTGGCGGTCTCGTCGTTGATCTCGAGGTCGCCGGGCTTGGCCACTTCCTTGACGGTGACATCGAAGGTGGCTTCCTTGCCGGCCAGATGAGCGGCCTGGTAATTTTCTGGGAACGTGACGACGACCTGTTTCTCGTCGCCGGCCTTGGCGCCGATGAGCTGGTCTTCAAAGCCGGGGATGAATTCCTTCGAACCCAGCACCAGCGGCTGGTCGTTGCCCGCGCCGCCGCCGAACGCTTCGCCGTCGATCTTGCCGACATAGTCGATGGTGACGCGGTCGCCTTCGGTGGCCTTGCCGGTCTTCGGCTCAAAGGTGCGTGCGGATTCGGCAACGCGCTTGACCTGTTCGTCGATCTCGGATTCCGGCACGTCGTAAACAGGGCGCGTAACCTTGATGTCGGTGAAATCCTTGATCTCGATCACCGGGATCACTTCATAATTGAGGCGGAATTCGAAATCCGCGCCGCCGGCGAGAATCTTTTCGGCTTCCTTCTCGTCTTCGGTCATGATGACTTCAGGCTGCATCGCAGCCTTCTCGCCACGACCGGTGATGATGGTGCGCGACTCGTTCAGGATCTCGTTGACCACTTCGGCCATGAAGGACTTGCCGTAGACCTTGCGCAGATGCTGGACCGGCACCTTGCCCGGACGGAAGCCGTTGATGCGGACCTTGCCCCTGGCATCGGACAGCCGTGCAGCCAACTTGGCTTCCATGTCTGTTGCCGGCACGACGACCTTGATTTCGCGCTTGAGGCCGGAGTTGAGCGTTTCGGTGACCTGCATCATCAAACCTTTGTTTTCACCAATAAGGCTGCCAACGGGCTTCTGCCGTTTACAGCCTGCCGGTATATTTGTGCCGGGGATGGCTACGGTGCGGGACTCGGACAAATTGACCGCAAGGCGGCCCAATCAGCCAAATACGCTCCAAAATGTGAATAAGTCTTTGTTTTTCCTACTTCTTTTCACATTCCACAGAAGCGGATCGTCGCGTCCCGTCACATTCGACCCGCCTTTTGTCACAGGCGAGCCCAATTTTCAACCATCTTCGCGCCGTATCGGAGGGCCATGTTGGCCTCGACATTGACAGAATGATGACTACATGGGATTTGCGCTTCGTCGTGCGGATGTGGCGGAATTGGTAGACGCCCTGGATTTAGGTTCCAGTGCCGAAAGGCGTGGGGGTTCGAGTCCCTTCATCCGCACCAATTTTCTGTCTCACGGCAGTTCGCTGCGCTCACGCCTCCGACGGGGCGGCCTGACGGCCGACGGGCGGTCGCCCTTGCGAACCCTGCGGGTTCGAGGATGCTTCGACTGATCGGCGCAAGCTAATATAGCGGCTCTTCGAACAGCATCTGGTCGCCGTCCATCAGGGCCTTGATCTGCGGCACGCCATCCTTGGAAACGGCGGCGCGGATACCGAACGGCCTCACCCGCATGTCGCGCTCGATGGCAAGGCCCTCGCCTTCCGGCAGATAAAAACGCTCTATGCCGTAGTCTGGCGCGATGGTGGTGTCGCCGCTCAACGTCCAGCCGGCGGCGATGTGGCCAACGATATCGACCTCGTCGGCACCGGCGGGAGATGTCGGCTTGGCCAGCCAGGCCGAAGCCGCGCGCCAGTAGCCGTCGGCGTCCTTCTTCAGCCGTACGGTGATCTGGCCTTCGTCATTGGTCTGTTTGCCAGCAGGAATGTCGGCGATCAGAGACACAGGAACGCGCGAGATCTCGTAGCTGAGATAGATGTAGTCGCCACGCAAAAGGTCGCGCGGATCAACCGGCTCGACCTTGAGCAGGACCTCTTGCCCATCGCGCAGCACGGCGGCGCGGCCTGCGATCATCCAGCTCAGGAAACCGATCTGCACCAGCGAAAGCGCCAATGCGGAGAAAACGAGCGTTCTGCCGTTGCTCACGACGCGGCCTCCACCGAAACTGGACGGTTCATGCGCTTTTCGATGCGGATGATGGCGAAGGCGAGGACGCCGAGGACGAGCGCGGCCAGGAGGAAGAAGCCGGCGGTGCCAAGCATCGTTTCCATCTTGACGGCGTAGATGAGGCAAAGCTCGAAGGCGAAGCCGAGATACGCGAGCCATCTGAGGCCCCGGCTTTGCCTGCCGGCCAGCACGATAGCCGCGGCGATGCCCGCCAACGTGACCGCCGCGGCGATGGCGAAGCCGCCTGTGTCCGCAAGCTGGAACTGGACAAGCGCCATGCCGGTGAGGAAACCGATCAGGCCGTGCAGGGGCAGCCGCCCGCCGAGCCTGACGATGGCGTCGGTGGCGGCGGGCGCAAGTACGGCAGCGGCGAAGGCGACCGCAGACACCACCGCAAGCAGGACGGCGACGACGAGGAGATTGTCGTCGAGGGCCAACCCAACGACATAGAAGATGAGCGACAGCGAGATGAGATGGCGCGCCGCCTGGCTGCGCGTCCAGTAGGAGACGGCGAACAGGCCGGCTGCAATGACGAGGAATAGGTGGGGAATCTCGCCGCTGCTGAACAGCCTGAAGCCGCCGATGAGCTTCATGGCGAGCCATGCATCGGCAATGCCGACGGCTGCCACCGTGAGCGGGCCCGAGCGCAGGGCAAGCGCGGCAAGCGCCGTGCCTGCACACCAGGTCAGAACCGCCGAGGATTCGTCGCCGGAGAAGTGGTACATCTGGCCGATCAGCGCGATCGATCCGCCAAAAGCTGCGGCGGCGACGATCCACAACGCCTCGCCGATGGCACTGTAGCCGCGCGCCTTGACGAAGGCGCCGCCGACATAGCCGCCCAAGATGACGGCAAACAGCGCGCCGACCCTGGCAAGGCGCGGGATGGCCTCCCAGTTGGCGGCAACGAAGATCAGGACGGCTGCCCCGAGCAGCAGCGCCGCCATCATTGCGAGGATGGAGCCGAAGCTCAGTGAGCGGCGCTCATTGGCCTCGACGTCTCGCCCCAGCGCATCGGCGGTCATGCCGTCGATCAGGCCAGCCTCCAGCCACCTTGCGATGTCCTGTTTCACCTTGGCCGAATGGCTCGCCATGCGCCTTTTTCCACAAAATCAGTCGTATTGTTAAGCTGAAGGTTCAAGCCATTGAGGTCAGGAGCTTTTTCGATTCTGGCAGTTTTGTGTCAGAGGCATGATTGCGGCAAAATGTTGCAATGCACAATTTGCAATGCTGCCATGCACAGGCGTCTCTTTTAAATCGATATGGGTCGGCCTATCTATGCCTCGTACAGAACGACGGAAATGATCCGCAACAAAGACGAAACGAGCAATACCATGAACCTGATCCGCAACTACCGCAACTGGCGCCGCTACCGGGAAACCGTTTCCGAGCTGAACCGCCTGACCAACCGTGAACTGAACGACCTCGGCATCAGCCGCAGCGACATCCACTTCGTCGCGCGCAAGTCGGTCTGATCTAGTCGGGCCTCATCCGGCCCGAACGAATTTCTGGAAGTATGACAATGAACCTGATCCGCAACTACCGTAACTGGCGCGCTTACCGCGACACGGTCAATGAACTGGGTCGCTTGTCGAACCGCCAGCTTGCAGATCTCGGCATCGTGCGTGACGAGATCAAGACCATCGCCCGCAAGGCACTCTAAATCTAGGAATTTTGCCGGGATCGACCTCCTCCCCGACCTGGCAAATAAGGTCAGCCGCTCCTCCTCCCAAGGCTGACCCCCAAAACGACACCCGCCGGATCCTCCCCCGGCGGGTGTTGTCGTTTCAGACCCCAGTTCCCGGAAATGCGGGACCGGCTGCGTCGATTGCATTCGGCAAGGCAAAGGACTATTGCGACGCGCATGAGCATGAAGCCCGTTCACATCATCGGCGGCGGTTTGGCCGGATCGGAAGCCGCCTGGCAGGTCGCGCAGGCGGGCGTGCCGGTGGTGCTGCACGAGATGCGCCCCGTTCGCGGCACCGATGCCCACAAGACCGAAGGCCTTGCCGAGTTGGTCTGTTCCAATTCCTTCCGCTCCGACGATGCCGAGACCAACGCCGTTGGCCTGCTTCATGCCGAGATGCGGCTGGCGGGTTCGCTCATCATTTCCTCCGGCGACGCGCATCAAGTGCCGGCAGGCGGTGCGCTGGCCGTGGACCGCGACGGTTTCTCGCAAGCCGTGACGGCAAAGCTCGAGGCGCATCCGCTGGTGACGATCATGCGCGAGGAAGTCGCCGGCCTCCCGCCGGAAGAATGGGACCAGGCCATCATCGCGACCGGCCCGTTGACCGCGCCGGGTCTGGCGAAGTCGATTGCCGAGGCGACCGGCGCGGACGCACTGGCGTTTTTCGATGCGATCGCGCCGATCATCCATTTCGATACGGTCGATATGGACGTGGCGTGGTTCCAGTCCCGCTACGACAAGGTCGGACCGGGCGGAACGGGCAAGGACTATATCAACTGCCCGATGGACAAGGCCCAGTACGACGCCTTCGTGCAGGCGCTGCTCGATGGCGGCAAGACCGAGTTCAAGCAGTGGGAAGGCACGCCCTATTTCGACGGCTGCCTGCCGATCGAAGTGATGTCGGAACGCGGCCCTGAAACGCTTCGTCACGGCCCGATGAAGCCGATGGGCCTTACCAACGCCCACAACCCGACGGTGAAGGCTTACGCCGTGGTGCAGTTGCGGCAGGACAATGCGCTGGGCACGCTCTACAACATGGTCGGTTTCCAGACCAAATTGAAGCACGCCGAGCAGGTTCGCATCTTCCGCACTATTCCGGGGCTTGAGAACGCCGAGTTCGCGCGGCTGGGCGGTCTGCACCGCAACACCTACATCAATTCACCGACGCTGCTTGACGGCTCGCTTCAATTGAAGAGCCGCAAGGGCCTGCGCTTTGCCGGCCAGATTACCGGCTGCGAAGGCTATGTCGAAAGCGCGGCCGGCGGCCTGCTGGCCGGGCGCTTCGCGGCTGCGGAGCGGCTGGGCCAACCGATCTCGGTTCCGCCGGTAACAACCGCGTTCGGCGCGCTGCTCAACCACATCACTGGCGGCCATATCGTCTCGGAAGATGAACCGGGCAAGCGCTCGTTCCAGCCGATGAACGTCAATTTCGGCCTGTTTCCGCCGATGGAGGCACCGAAGGTCGATGGCAAGCGACTGCGCGGCAAGGAAAAGACCCTTGCCAAGAAGCGCGCCATGACTTCGCGCGCATTGGCAGACTGCCGCCAGTGGCTCGGCCTTGCGGCAACCGCCGAAGCGGCAGAGTAAGCTTCCGCTATCTACCAGCCATGAATTGCGCGGCGCCACAGCAACCAATGGCGGCGGGCGAGTGAAAGCTTAATGCCGCCAGTCATCAAGGTGCGCTGATTGCCCGACATCTTTGCAAGAAGCGCTCCCGTCAGCGCGAGCGGCAGGAAAGCGGGACGCAGCGAGGCAGGCAAGGTTGCGGCCCCGCTCTCGAACGCCGCCAGATGCTCGCGCGCCAAAGCAATCATCGCATCGATGGCATGAAGCGCGCCCTGCCCGCCATCACCGGACAGAAACTCCTGCGGCGAGGAACCGACCGCCGTCAGGATGTCGGCTGGAACATAACACTGGCCCCGCGCGCGATGGATCGGCAAAAGCAGGAGAAGGCCGACAATCGCTTGCGCGCAGCCTGCCCTGCCCGCCAGTTCCGCAAAGCGCGGCGCGTCCGCCGGATCGAGAACCATGGCGGCAAGCTGGATCAAGGCCGAGGCAGTTTCGCCGCAATAGCCTTCGAGGTCCGTGCGCGACGGCATCGGGTCGTTGTAAAGATCGAAGATGCGCGCTTCCAGATAGTTGTCGAATGCGGACAGCGGCAAGGAATATTGGCTGATTGCCGCCTTCAGCGCATCGGCTATTGGCTGGCCCGTCTCATTCTCGCCGGCCGGCACGCCAAGCGTGTCGCGCCACCACTGCAGGCGGACCTCTCCCGGCAGGGCCTCGCGTATGCGGTCTCGCACCGTGGCGATTTCAGCGTTGAAGGCATAAAGGGCAAACAGCGCGTCGCGCTTTTCCTGGGGCGCATAGAGCACGGACAGGTGACGGTCATGGTCGGCGCGGCGCACCGTATCCATGATGAATTGTGATTGTCCGCTCATGCCGCTCAATCAACCACGATGAGCGCGGCGGCCACGGCGCGATCCTCGGCTAAAAGGACGTTATAGGTCCGAACGGCTGCACCGGTCGACATCGGGTCGGACGAAATGCCAGCTTCCTTGAGCGACGACCTCAACTGCGCTGGCAACGGCCGCAACTCTGGACCCATGCCGACGAGCAATATCTCGACCTGCGCCGCCTCGGCAAAAAGCTTGCCGAAATCCTCGCTGGTCAGCGCCTGCCGGTCGGCCGGCTCCCAACCATAAATCCCGGACGGCAGGCAAAGGATCGAACCGCGATGAGACATATCCGCGAAGCGGAAGCCTCCGCTGCCGTACGCCTCAATCGGCGCACGGCCAGGGAAGTGTGCTTCGCGAATGACAATGCCCCGTGCCATTTCGATTTATGCTCAAGCGGCCTTTACCCGGTTCAGGCTTTCGAAGCCGGAGCGGGAGCAGAAAGCTTGTTCTTCTTTGCTCCCGTCTCCTCGCCGAACGTCTCGGGCCGAAGCTTGAACAGTATCAGCATCGGTCCCGCGATAAACACCGACGAATACGTGCCGACGAAAACGCCGATGATGATGGCAAAGACGAAGGAAGAGATGACCTCGCCGCCGTAGAAATACAGCGCGAACAGGGCCAGCAAAACCGTCAAGCCAGTCAAGATTGTGCGCGACATCGTATGGTTCAACGCGATGTTGATAATGTCTTCGATCGGCATCTTCTTGTACTTGCGTAGCATTTCACGGATGCGGTCGTAAATGACGACGGTATCGTTGATCGAATAACCGATAACGGTAAGGATCGCGGCAACGCTGGACAGGTTGAACTCAAGCCCCAATGCCACGTAGACGCCGACGATAATGATGACGTCGTGCGCGGTGGAAACAATCGCACCGACGCCGAACTGCCACTCGAAGCGGAACCAGACGTAAATCAGCAACGCGACCATGGACAGCAAGACGCCGATCAAGCCTGTGGTTGCAAGCTCGCTGGATACCGTTGGGCCGACGATTTCGACGCGCCGGAAGTCGTAGTCGTTTTCAAACTCCGACCTCACCTTGTCGACGGTCGATTGCTCGGCATTGTCGCCAGCCTCCTGGGCACCGACACGGACCATGAGGTCGCCCTCATTGCCGAATTCCTGGACCTGGACATCGCCGACATTGAGTTCCTCCAATCTGGAGCGGACGTCAGCGGCATCGGCAACGCGGGACTTGGCCTGCATTTCGATCATGGAGCCGCCACGGAAATCGACGCCGTAGTTGAAGTCGGTAACGAACATCATGCCGATAACGGCGAGGGACAGAATCCCCGACACCGCAAAGCCGATGTTGCGGTACCGCATGAACGGGAACGAAGGCTCCAGCGGCAGATAATGGACCAGGCCCTTGGGAAACTCGGTTGGCTTGCTGCGCCTGACCCAGAAGGCAACCAGCCAACGCGTCAGCGTAAAGGCCGTGAAGACGGTGGTGATGATGCCGATGCCGAGCGTCACCGCGAAGCCCTTGACCGGGCCGGTTCCCATATAGAACAGGATAACCGCGACGATGAATGTCGTCATGTTGGCGTCAACGACTGTCGCCAAAGCCTGCTTGAAGCCCTGATCGAACGACTGGACTATGGAGCGCCCTTGCGCTCGCTCCTCACGCACGCGTTCGAAAATGATGACGTTCGAATCGACCGCCATGCCCATGGTCAGCACGATACCGGCGATGCCGGGCAAGGTCAGCGTCGCCCCGAGCATGGTCAAAACAGCTACGATCAATCCGACGTTCGCAGCCAGAGCAATATTGGCGATCAAGCCGAGCTTGCCGTAAACCAGCAGCATGCAGCCAACCACAAGGATGGCGCCGATAGCAGAGGCAAGCTTGCCGGCGCTGATGGAGTCCGCGCCGAGGCTCGGGCCGACGGTACGCTCTTCGACAATCGTCAGGTTCGCCGGCAGTGCGCCCGCACGAAGCAGGACGGCAAGGTCGTTGGCGCTCTGCGGCGTGAAGCTGCCGGAAATCTGGCCCGATCCACCAAGGATCGGCTCGTTGATGCGCGGCGCCGATATGACCTGGTTATCGAGAATGATGGCAAACAACTTGCCTGTGTTCTGCTGCGTGGCCTGACCAAAGCGCCCTGCACCCTTCGAATCGAAGCGGAAGGAAACGACGGGCTCGTTGGTGCGGGAATCGAATGTCGCCTGCGCATCGACGAGGTTTTCACCCGACACGATGACACGGTTTTCGATAAGGTAGGGAACCGGTGGATCGTCCTTGGAATACATCACCGTCGAGCCTGCCGGCGGACGGCCTTCGATGGCCTCCTGGACCGGCATGGACTGATCGACCATCTGGAAGGTCAGCTTGGCGGTCTGGCCGAGAATATCCTTGAGACGCTGCGGGTCCTGCAGGCCCGGCACCTGAACCAGAATGCGGTCGTCGCCCTGACGCTGAACGATCGGCTCCGTGGTGCCAAGCTCGTTGACGCGGCGACCGACGACCTCGATCGACTGGCTGAGCGCCGTCGAGGAGCGATAGCGAACACCCTCGTCGGTGATGGTGAAGCGAAGCAGGCCGGGTTCCGGCTCGTCCATCGTCATTTCGGTGACGCTGCCGCCACCGAACATGCCCGACGAGACGGGCTGCGTCAGCGCTTTCAGCGCTTCCTTGGCCGCTTCGACCTGGCCAGTGTCGCGGATGCGGACCTGAACGACCCTGCCGCTGCCGGTAAGGCCGGTGTAGCCGACCTTGGCGTCACGCAACTGGTTCCTGATCTCATCGCGCGCGCTTTCAAGCTGGGCCTTGATAAGGTCGTTGGTGTCGATCTTGAGCAGGATGTGCGACCCGCCCTGAAGATCGAGCCCCAGCGTCATCTGCTTTTTCGGCAGCCAGTTCGGCATGGCCGACAACAGGCTCTGCGGGTACATGTTGGGCAAGGAGAACAGAACGCCCAGCAGGACGACGGCCCAGATCGAAATCGTCTTCCAGCGCGAAAAATACAGCATATGTCGAGAACCTGTTGGCGAGCAGGCGGCATTCCGCCTGCAATGCGGTTATTTCTTGGCGTTCTGGTTCGCCACCGGTTCGCCCTTGACGCGCACCTCGGCAATGGTCGCGCGCAGTGCGGTGACTTTCATTCCACCGAGATCGACTTCGAGCTCGTTGTCGTCGATGACCTTGGTGACCTTGCCGACAAAGCCGCCGCCGGTGACAACGGTGTCGCCGCGACGGATCGCGGCCAGCATCTCGCCGCGCTTCTTCATCTGCGTGCGCTGCGGGCGGATGATGAGGAAGTACATTACCACGAAAATCAGAACGAACGGCAGTATGCTGATAAACATGTCGGGAGAAGCGCCCACGCCTTGCGCGTATGCCGGGGTAACGAACATCAAAAGCTCCTGAGCCGCGAGGAAAGCCGTTATCCGGCCTGAAATTTGGCCGGAATATAGTCGGTCAAGCGGCCATTGCAACCGCACCCACCGCCGAATCCGGCGCTTTTCCAGTCCGTTGACGCATGTTAGAGCGTTTCAGGGCTAGCTGGAAACGCTCTAAAGCCTCATGCGCCAGCAAAGCGAAAGATCAAGCGACGAAATGACCGATCCCATCGATGCCCTTAACACCAAACTCGATCTCTTGATCGCCGCGATCAACCGACTGGCCCCGGCACAGCCCCCCAAGACCGACCTTTCTGCAGTCGACTGTTTCGTGTGGCAGGCAAACCCCGGTTTCCTCGAGCCCGTCCACAGCGTCAACCGGGTGGAGATCGACCTGATCCGGGGCGTTGATCACGTTCGCGACATACTGGTGGAGAACACCGAGCGCTTCGCCTCCGGTTTCCCGGCCAACAACGTGTTGCTGTGGGGCGCGCGCGGCATGGGCAAGTCGTCGCTGGTGAAGGCATCGCACGCCGCCATCAACGCATCCGGCAAGTTCGAACATCCGCTAAAGCTGATCGAAATCCACCGCGAGGACATCGATACGCTGCCGATGCTGCTCTCGATCCTCAAGACTTCGACCTATCGCTTCATCCTGTTTTGCGACGACCTGTCGTTCGATCACGACGACACGTCCTACAAGTCGCTGAAGGCAGCGCTTGAAGGGGGCGTCGAAGGCCGGCCTCACAATGTCATTTTCTATGCAACGTCGAACCGCCGCCATCTTCTGCCGCGCGACATGATCGACAATGAGCGCTCCACCGCCATCAACCCGTCGGAAGCGGTGGAGGAAAAGGTGTCGCTGTCGGATCGCTTCGGCCTGTGGCTCGGCTTCCACAAGTGCTCGCAGGACGATTACCTCGACATGGTCAATGGCTATGCCCGCCACTACGGGCTGGATGTGGAACCGGAAACCCTGCGCGCCGAGGCACTCGAATGGGCGACGACGCGCGGCAGCCGCTCAGGCCGTGTGGCGTGGCAATTCACGCAGGACCTTGCGGGCCGGCTGGGCAAGTCGCTCAACGGCTGAAACTGAAATGCCCGCCCCTGACGGAGCGGGCAATCAATGGATCGCCGCAATCGTTTGTCGCGGCCTATTCGAGATAGGTCGAGGGATCGACCGGCGCGGAGTTCTTGCGGATCTCGAAGTGCAGCTTCGGCGATGTCGCGTTGCCGCTCATGCCCGAAAGCGCGATGTCGTCGCCGCGCTTGACCTTCTGGCCGCGGGTGACCGACAACTCGCTGGCGTTGCCGTAGACGGTGACGAGCCCGTTGTCGTGGCGCACCAGGACGGTGTTGCCGAATTCCTTCAGGCCGTTGCCGGCATAGATGACGACGCCGTTCTCGGCTGCCTTGATCGGCGTGCCCTTCGGAACGGAGATGTCGATGCCGTCGCCGCCCTGGCCGCCGCCGAAGCCTGAAATCACTCTGCCCCGGACGGGCCAGCGCATCTTGCCGATGCCGGTCGAATCAGGCGCTGCAGCGCCGTCGTCCTGCGCCTGCTGGATGACCTTGTCGGCCTTCTTGGGCGGCGTGTAGGTGGCAAGCGTCTGCGTTGCCGGCGCCGCGGGCGGGGTCGAGGCGGTCTTGACCGGATCGACCGCAACCGGCTTTGCCGCTGCGACCGTCGTCGTTGCGGCAGCAGCGCCTCCGCCGGAGAGCGAAAGCTTCTGGCCGACGCGGATCAGGCCGTCCTGCATGCCGTTGGCCTGCTTCAGCGCGGTCACGCTGACACCGGTCTTGCGCGAGATGGACGAAAGCGTGTCGCCCTGCTGCACGAGGTAGGTTCCGGAAGCAGATGCTGCAGCGGCCGTCTTCTTCAGGTTCGGATCCTTGGCCGTGGATGCATCGACCGAAGCGGGGGCCTTGCCGTCCTTGAGCTTGGGCTGCTGCGGCAGGACCGCAACCGTCTGCGACTGCTGCTTGGCTGGCTCAGGCGGTTTCTGGTCGGCGAGACGGGCGTCGGGCTGAGCCGCCTTGAAAGGCTTTTCGGCTGCCTGCCTGACCGGCTTCACGGTGCCGGTCTTGGTCTGGTCGAGCCTCGGCGCCGCGGGAGCGGATGCCATCTGAACCGGAGCCGGAGCAGGCTGCGAAGGCTGCGCTTGGGCCACCGGCGGCAGCGGCTGCGCCGAAACAGGCTGCAAGGAAGAGCGGCCAACCGAGCCGGAACTGTAACCCCCGCCGGTCATCGGTGCTGGCTGGGCGACGGTGTCGCCGGGATATTGCTGATTGTTCTGGTCGGGAAAAACCGGGCGCTGGCCGGTCGTGGAGGCCGTGGAGATGCCATCCAGACCATCGGAGAAGCGCGCGACCTGCGAACTGCATCCGGACACCGCTGCCGCGACGACGAGAACGGCGCAACCCCGCGCCAGATTGCGTCCATTAGCCTTCAAAACACTGAACTGCATTGTACTGACCCGCACAGACCCGGAACAAACTACGCAGAATTAAAGCGCGTTAATGTTACCGGTCAGTTAAGCCGTTAGATTCAGTCACAAATTTTCTTAAATATTTCGGTCAGATGACGGCGGCGACGCCCGGCAGTATGGGCTGGAGCCTTACGATGCCTATGTCTTCGCGCTCGAAGCGGCTGCCGACCTTGGTCAGTTTCGCCACCACCTGCTCGCCCTCTTCCGGCCCGATCGGCGCGATGACGACGCCGCCGCTCGACAACTGGTCGAGCAGGAAACGCGGCAGGCTCTCGAAAGCGGCCCAGACGACGATGCGGTCGAAGGGACCTTCGTTTGGCAAGCCGTTCGATCCATCGGCGTGGCGTACGATGACGTTGGTGATGCCAAGCGCCTCGAAGCGCTGGCGTGCCTGCTCGGCAAGCGTCTTGTAGCGCTCGACGCTGACGACACGCGCAGCAAGACGCGACAGCACTGCCGCCGTATAGCCCGAACCGGTACCGATCTCGAGCACGCGATGGCCGGGCTCCACGGCCATGGCGGCGATGACCGCGGCCTGGATATCAGCGCCTTCGATGGCCTCGCCGCATTCGATGGGCAACATGCGGTCGGTCCAGGCGATGTTGCCGAACTGCGCGGCCATGAAGCCTCGGCGCGGCGTTGCCTCGATGGCGGCGATCAGCGCCTTGGGAACGGCCCCCTTGCCGCGCAGGCGTAACAGGAATGCGGCAAATCCCTCGCGGTCGTCCCCGGTCATGCAAGCGCCTTGGTGAGTTGATCCCGAATTTCGTGTGCGGTCAGGTCTAGCTGCAGCGGCGTCACCGAAACGAGCCGGTTGCGCATGGCGTGAATGTCGGTGCCGAGCTTGCCTTCCGCCGGCTCGCGCCCGAAGCGCAGCCAATAATAGGGCAACCCTCGCCCGTCCCGGCGTTCGTCCACCCAAAGGCTGTGCACAACCTTGCCCTGCGAGGTGACGACGGTGCCTTCGACATCCTGCGGAGCGCAGTTCGGGAAATTGACATTGAGCAGCACGCCGTTCGACAGCGGAACAGCGATGAGCTTCCTTAGAAGCGCGGGAGCGAGAGCCTCGGCGGTCGCGTAAGGGACGATGCGATCTTCCCCGGCATAGCTGTAGGCCTGGCTGATGGCGATGGAGCGAACGCCGAGCAGCGCGCCCTCCATTGCACCGGCGACCGTGCCCGAATAGGTCACGTCATCGGCGATGTTGGCGCCGGAATTGATGCCCGACAGGATAAGGTCGGGTAGATCGGGAAGGATCTTGCGGGCACCCATGATGACGCAATCGGTCGGTGTGCCACGGACGGCGAAGTGCTTTTCGCCGATCTTGCGCAGGCGCAGCGGGTCGGAAATCGAAAGCGAATGCGCATAGCCCGACTGATCGTTTTCCGGCGCGACCACCCACACATCGTCGGACAGCGTGCGCGCGACGCGCTCGAGCGATTCGAGGCCCTCCGCATGGATGCCGTCATCGTTAGTGAGCAGGATGCGCATGAGCCTTCGACCTACTTCGCTTCGATCTTCGTAATGCCGCCCATGTAAGGCCGCAGCGCATCCGGCACGGAGATGCTGCCATCCTCGTTCTGGTAGTTCTCCATGACGGCGATGAGCGCGCGACCGACGGCAACACCGGACCCGTTCAGCGTATGGACGAAAAGATTGCCCCTGCCATCCTTGTCCTTGTAGCGGGCGTTCATGCGGCGGGCCTGGAAATCGCCGCAGACGGAGCAGGACGAGATTTCGCGATAGGTATTCTGGCCCGGCAACCAGACCTCGATGTCATAGGTCTTACGCGCGCCGAAACCCATGTCGCCGGTGCAAAGCGTAACCGTGCGGAACGGCAGGCCAAGCCGCTTCAACACTTCCTCGGCGCAACCGGTCATGCGCTCATGCTCGGCAAGCGAACTTTCCGCGTCTGTGATCGACACCAGTTCGACCTTGTAGAACTGGTGCTGGCGCAGCATGCCGCGCGTGTCGCGGCCAGCGGAACCGGCTTCCGAGCGGAAGCAAGGCGTCAATGCGGTGAGCCGGAGCGGCAGCTTGTCGTACGGGGTTATCTCTTCGCGCACGAGGTTGGTCAGTGGAACTTCTGCTGTGGGGATAAGCCCGAGCCTTCCGTCGCCATGACGGACAAAGAACAGGTCTTCCTCGAACTTGGGCAACTGGTTGGTGCCGAACAGCACTTCGTCGCGCACCATCAGCGGCGGCTGCACTTCCGTATAGCCGTGCTCGGTCGTGTGGAGGTCGAGCATGAACTGGCCGAGCGCCCGTTCCAGCCGCGCCAGATGCCCCTTGAGCACCGTAAAGCGCGCGCCGGAAAGCCTGGCGGCATGTTCGAAGTCCATCATGCCGAGCGCTTCGCCGATCTCGAAATGCTCGCGCACCCAGTTCGGACGTGCGCCGATCTTGCCGACCTTGCGCACTTCGACATTGTCGTGCTCGTCCTTGCCGAGAGGAACGTCTTCCAGCGGCACGTTCGGGATGACGGCAAGCGCGTCGTTGAGTTCCTTGTCGAGGCGACGCTCTTCGGCTTCGCCATTCTGGATCAAGGTCTTGATGTCACCGACTTCCGCCTTCAGCTTTTCGGCCAAGGCGGCATCCTTGGCAGCCATTGCCTTGCCGATTTCCTTCGAGGCGGCGTTGCGGCGCTCCTGCGCTTGCTGCAATTCAAGCAGATGTGCGCGGCGCGCCTCATCCTTGGCAACAAGCGCGTCAGCCGTCGATTGTGCATCCGCATCGGACCACGAGCGCCGCTTGAGCGCATCGACAAGGGCCTTGGGGTTCTCGCGAATCCACTTGATGTCAAGCATGGTCGGGCAAATCCTCACTGATGCGCCAAGGGGGTAAACCGCAACCCGAAACGATGCAAGGCACGGCAAAGCGGTGCGTTGCATTTTTCAACGAATGCACGGAATCGGATCAGCACGGTTCTTGCCCGGACGCTGAAATAGGGCAAATGTGGCTTTGTCGGCAAGACAGAGAATGGAGGTCGGTTTATCGCGATGAGCGAGATCATTCTGCACAACTACTACCGGTCATCGACCTCGTACCGGGTGCGCATCGCGCTTGAGATGAAAGGTATCCAGTATCGCTACGTGCCGCACCATTTGCGCCATGGCGAACATCTTGAACCGGCCTATCTTTCGGTCAATCCGCAAGGGCTGGTGCCTGCCCTGATCTGGAGCGACGGGACGCTGCTGGTGCAGTCGCTGGCGATCATCGAATTTCTCGACGAGGTTTCACCCAATCCGCCACTTTTGCCGCAGGACGCTGCGGGACGAGCGCGCGTGCGCATGCTGGCGCAGATGATCGCCTGCGATATCCATCCGGTAAACAACCTGCGTGTGCTGACCAGCCTGCGCACGGTGTTCAACGCCGGCGACCAGGACGTCATCAACTGGTTCCGCCATTGGGTGAACGAGGGTTTCCAGCCGCTTGAAAAGATTCTCTATTCGTCGCGCGAGACCGGGAAGTTCTGTCATGGGGACACACCGGGCCTTGCCGACATCTGCCTGGTTGCGCAGGTGGTGAACAATGCCCGCTTCAAGGTGGATATGAGCCCCTACCCGACCATCAGCCGCATCCACGCCGCGTGCATGGAATTGCCCACCTTCGTGCGGGCCGCGCCGCAAAACCAGATCGACGCCGAGTAAGTCAGATCTACGCTGCGGGTTTCTTGCGCCGTTCGTAGAACATCACCAGCGTCTCGGCGATGAGCGCCGGTGTTTCTTCTCCCTCGATTTCGACCGTATTCGAGAACTTCATCAGGTATTGGCCGGGTGCCTTGTCCTGCACCGACACCAATGTAGCGCGCATGCGCACCCGCGATCCGACCTTGACCGGGTTCAGGAACCGGACCTTGTCTAGGCCATAATTGAAGGCGGCGCGAATGTTTTGGGGCATGAAGCCCAAATCCTGGCAAAGCGCGCCGATGATCGAAAGCGTCAGGTAGCCATGCGCAATCGTTACGCGGAAAGGGCTTTCGCGCCGTGCACGCTCGGGATCGGTATGCAGCCATTGGTGGTCACCGGTGCAATCGGCGAATTGATCGATGCGGGACTGATCGACCAGCGTCCAACCGGAGACGCCCAGTTCCTGGCCGGTCATGGTCTTCATTTCATCAAAAGTGAGAGATTTTTCCGTCATGCCGACTTTCTACAAATTCCACGCACGCCAGTGGCTTCAAAAGCCCCGGCAACAAAACACCGATAAGTGTATTAAAGCTTGAAACTGTCCTACTTGCCCTTTTCATACCCTTCGCGGATTTCCTGCAACGCGTCCTTGATGCGGCTGCGCAAGATATCGACCGATTCAGAGCCCGACTTCTTGACGAGATCGGCGACCTCGCTGGCATTCTTCACCGCGGTTTCAAAGGACTTGCGGGCAAACTCGGTTTGCTTCGCGACCATGTCCTGGGCATTTCCGGGCACTTTGTAGTTCTGCGCCATCTCGCTGATTTCATGGAGCGATTCCTCCAGCATTTCGCGCTGCCGCTTGAAAAGCGAGGAGGCCCCCGCCGCGGATGCCTTGGCCGATTTCTCTAGGGCCTCAAGGTTCTTGCGATGGTGGTCAAGGATAGCATCCACATCGACGTTCGGCATTTTCAAGTCGCGGCCAAACCTCGTGAACATGTCGATAAAGGAATCAGCGTTCGGTTGCTTGGCCATGAGCGTATCTCCATCCAATTGCGCAGCGCCGCGTCACTTCAAGGAACATAGGCCACATAGCCCCGTGGTCAATTGGCTGCGAACAGATGTTCGAGGCCGTAAAGCGCCAATCCGGCCAGGCCGCCGATGACCGTGCCGTTGAAGCGGATATATTGCAGGTCCTTGCCGATGTTGAGTTCAACCAGTCGCGTGAGTTGCCCAAGGTCCCACCGCTTCACCTGATCTGCAATGAAGGTTGAAACGCCGCTTTTCTGGTTTTCGATGAATGATGCGAGTGCGACGACGAAGCCGGCATTCATGTCGGCCCTGATTTGTGGATCACGCGCAAGATTGCTGCCGATCTCGACGAACATGTTGGCCAGATGCGAGCGGACGGCGCCGTTGGCGCTTTTCGCATCCTGTTCCAGAAATGCCCGCAAGCTGCCCCATAGCGTTGCAGCGAGGTCGCGCATTTCCGGGCGTTCGAGCAGATCCTGCTTCAGCTTTTCCGCACGCTTCGCATAGTCCTTCGAGGTCTTGAGCCGTTCGATCATGCGGCGGGCGAACTGGTCGAACTCCTCGCGAAGCGGATGGTCCTGATCGGCCTTGACCTCCTCAAGCAGCGCACCGGCGGAGGCGACGATCTTCGTCAACAGGTAGGCATCGGCACGGAAGAGGTTAAAGACGGTGGGCAGCTCGTCGTGGATTTTCTGGCGCATCACCGAAAGCGCGCGCTCGTCGTTGAGAAACTTGGCGACCGCACGGATAAACTCGTCGAACAGCTTCTGGTGGCCCCGGTCATCCGTGAAAGCCGAAAGCAAATCTGCCGCCAACGGGGCGACCTGCACCTTTTCCAGTTCGTCCATCATGCGCTTGCCGGCAAATTCGCGCAGGCCGGATTGCTCGATTGCCGAAAGCATCTGCGGCACCAGCCTGCTGACGAACCGGGAAAGCCCGGCTGCGCGCCGGCCATCCGCCAGCCAATCGGCAACAAGTGCTGCGAAATCCACTTCCTTCAGCTTTTCCCTGACCGGGCCGGGAGCGAGGAAATTCGCTTCGATGAAGCGACCGAGATTGTCGGCGATGCGGCTCTGGTTGGACGGAATGATCGCCGTGTGCGGGATAGGCAGGCCGAGCGGCCGCTTGAACAGCGCCACGACCGCGTACCAGTCGGCAAGGCCGCCAATGGTCGCCGCCTCTGCAAAAGCGGCCACCAGCGCCATCGCCGGGTAGCGGTTTTCCAGCGACTTGGCAGCGATGAAAACGACGATGCAGAGCACCAGCGCACCGGTTGCCAGAAGCTTTGTGCGCCGCAGCGCAGCAATCTTGGCCACGGCATCGGCTGTTGCATCCACCCCGGCTAGGGCCGCACTGCCTGAACCCGACATCGACATCTCACCTTCGCGATTCTGCTGCACAAACCTACCACTTCTCGCCGAAACTCCGACCTTCTCAAACGACAAGGCTGGCAAGTTGCGCGCCGCTTCTATAGTTGTTGCACCGCCGAAAAGCTGAGGACACGCGATGCCCAACAAGAACATCGACCACGCCTTCACCGCCCGCACCGCGCTCGGAGCCGCATCGGAACCGACCTATGCCGGCGCTTTGTCCTTCATGCGGCGCAGATACACCAAGGACGTCAGGGGCGCGGACGCAGTGGTGTGGGGCATTCCGTTCGACGCCGCTGTGACGAATCGGCCCGGCGCCCGCTTCGGACCGCAGGCGATCCGCCGCGCTTCGGCTATCCTGGACAACGACCCGCAGTATCCGTTTTCGCGCGACCTGTTCGAAAACCTTGCCGTCGTGGACTATGGCGACTGCCTGCTGGACAGCGGCAACCACCAGAAGACGCCGGCCACGATCGAGCGGGAAGCGGCGAAAATCCTGAAGTCCGGCGCATTCCTGCTGACGCTTGGCGGCGACCATTTCGTCACCTGGCCGCTGCTCAAGGCGCATGCCGCGATCCACGGACCGCTCGCCATGGTGCAGTTCGACGCGCATCAGGACACCTGGCCGGACGACGGCAAGCGCATCGACCACGGCTCGTTCGTCGGCCGCGCGGTGAAGGAAGGCATCATCGATCCCGACCGCTCGATCCAGATCGGCATCAGGACGCACGCGCCGGATACGTTCGGCATCAAGATCCTGCACGGATATGAACTCGAGGAAATGCGTGCGGCCGACATCGCCTACGCCATCGTCGAGCGCACCGGCGGGCGAAAGACATACCTGACCTTCGATATCGATTGCCTCGATCCGGCCTTTGCGCCGGGAACGGGAACGCCGGTGGCGGGCGGGCCGTCTTCGGCGAAAATCCTCTCGACCCTGCGTCAACTCGGCCAGGTCGATATTGTCGGCGCGGACGTCGTGGAGGTTGCGCCGGCCTACGATCACGCCGATATAACGGCCATCGCCGGTTCCATGGTGGCGATGCACTATCTGGGCCTGCTTGCCGAACGCAAGGCGCGCGCGGAGGAAGGCCAGAACAATGTCAACCATGGTCAAGGCATCTAGGCGATAGCTGGATTTCAAGCGGAATAGCGGACAATGAAACCGAAAATCTTCATCGACGGCGAACACGGCACGACAGGTCTGCAGATCAGGACGCTGCTGACGGACCGCCGCGATCTCGATATCATTTCGGTGCCGACCGAACGCCGCAAGGAAAAGGCGGCGCGCGCGGAATATCTGAACGCTGCCGACATCGCCATCCTTTGCCTGCCCGACGATGCGGCACGCGAAAGCGTTTTGCTGATCGAAAACGACACGACGCGCGTCATCGACGCCTCGACGGCGCATCGTGTTGCGAACGGCTGGGAATATGGCTTTGCCGAAATCGACAAGGACCAGCCTGGGAAGATCGCAGCCGCGAAACGGGTGGCCAATCCCGGCTGCTGGCCGCAAGGGCCGATCGCGTCATTGCGCCCGCTGGTGGCTGCGGGCCTTCTGCCCGCGGACTATCCGGTGACCGTGAATGGCATCACCGGCTATTCCGGCGGCGGGCGGACCATGATCGAGGACTATGAGGCCAAGGGCGAAAGCGCCTCGGAATTCCTGCCTTATGGTCTGACGTTGCAGCACAAGCATGTGCCTGAAATCAAGGCCTATGCCGGTCTCTCACGCGACCCGATCATGCAGCCGGCCGTCGGTAATTTCGCACAAGGCATGGTGACCGTGGTGCCGCTGCAACTAGGTACGCTCGACTATGTGCCGACCGGAGCGCAGTTGCACGCGGCGATCGCCGATCACTTCGCGGCCATCGAGGGAGGCGTCGTCGAGGTAGCGCCCTACGAGCGACTCGAGCGCGTGCCGGATATCGACCCGGAACATTATAACGGCACCAACCGCATGAAGGTGCACGTCTTTGCCAACGACAACCGCGCGCAGGCCTTGCTGATCGCTGTCTACGACAATCTCGGCAAGGGCGCTTCGGGTGCGGCCGTGCAGAACCTCAACCTGATGCTCGGCGGCGGGCAGTAGGCAGTCGGGCTGTTCGCCCGCTTTCATCCGACTGCCGACTGCCGATTGCCGACCGTCATCGGATACGCCCCCTTGGTGCCGCGCCAGTGGGCGGCGGCGAAGCCGAGCACGACCAGAGCGAAGCCCTGGTGCGTCAGCGCCAGATGCAACGGCACCTGCATCACCAGCGTCGAAATGCCGATGACAGCCTGCAACGTGATCAGCACGAACAGGACAGCCGAGCGGCGCGCATGGGTTGTTCCCGGCAAGCGCCGATAGGTGACAACGACGTGCCACAAGGCCACGACGAAGAGGGTATAGGCGCCGATCCGGTGGACGAACTGAACGGTTTTCGGGCTTTCGAAGAAATTGCGCCAGACGGGCTCGATCAAGAGAAGGTCATCGGGAATGATCTTGCCGTCCATCAACGGCCATGTCGTATAACTCAGGCCCGCATGGAGGCCGGCAACAAGTCCCCCAAGATAAATCTGGACCAGCGCGAGGAACACCAGAATGCCGGCAAGGCGCTGGGTCGACCGGTCGGCGGCGGGTTCCGAATGCGGCGCAAGACCACGCGCCACAACCATTGTGGCGGTAAAAATCAGGGAAGCGAGCGTCAGGTGGATCGCCAGCCTGTATTGGCTGACGGAAACCCGTTCGACGAGGCCGGAAGCCACCATCCACCAGCCGATGGCGCCTTGGAGTCCACCAAGGGCCAGAATGCCGGCGAGTTTCGGCACCATGCTTCGCTCGATGCGGCGCGTCAGCCAAAAGAAAATCAGCGGGATGGCGAATACGAAGCCGACGCCGCGCGCCAAGAGCCGGTGCGCCCATTCCCACCAGAAAATTGATTTGAATTCCTGGACCGTCATATCCGAGTTGAGCTGGCTGAACTGCGGAATCTGCTGGTATTTCAGGAATTCTTCCTGCCACTCGGCATCGTTGAGCGGCGGGATGACGCCGTGGATGGGCTTCCACTCGGTGATCGACAGGCCGGAGCCTGTCATGCGGGTCGCGCCACCGACGAGCACCAGCGCAAACAGCACCAGCAATATTGCATAGAGCCAAAAGCGCACCAGCGTGCGATTGCGCAGCGCGCGATCCCTGCCCTCGGCAGACATTATGGGGTGGCCAGCGTCAACAACCATGCCGATCTCCAACAACTGAAGTCGCGGATTCGTGGACCAAGGTCTTACCTGTGGCAATACCGGGCGGCGCGGCACGCCGTCGCGCCGATCACGACAGGTTGCGTATTGCTCCGACAAATTCTAATCGAAACCGGCAACAGAGATATTCATATGCCCGTTCGGCTGAAGAAACTCATCGGTACGATCCTGCTCGTGGCGCTGGTCGTCATCTATGCGCTAGTGGCCACGATCGTCGCCGTGGCGCAACTCTCTGAATCGGGGCCGGTAGTACATCTTCTTTTCTTCCTGATCGGCGGCCTGGTCTGGATATTGCCGGCCATGGCGATCATCAAATGGATGATTCTGGAACCAAAGAAGAAAAGCTGACACGCCGATCCAGGTGCAGTTGCCGATAAGTTGCAAAGGCCTGTCATCCTTTCATTTATCTTTTGGCCCTAGGCTTCCATGCAATGCCACTGTCCAAAAGAAGCGCTGGCACGATAGCCAGAGGCTCCATGATGATTGATGCTGCCCCGTCAGTTGCGAGGCTCGACCAATCGAAGACCGACGCCGTGAACGCCGCATCGTTTGAGGCGCGGATAACTGCGTCCGTAGAATGCACTGCGGATGCGGCCATAGCCGGCTATCAGGATTTGTGCCGGCGAGCGGCGTTCGCGCCGTCGCAAAGTGCAGTGTGGGTCTCGAACTGGATCGCCGAATGCAAGCCGGATTTCCTCATCGCCACTTTGTATGTGGATGACCGCGCTGTCCTTGCGCTGCCGCTGGAGGTCGTATCCACCGGCCCTTTCCGCATTGCCCAATTCATGGGCGGGCGGCACGCAAACGGAAATTTCCCGGCCTCCGACCTGGAGCGGCTGCCGAGGGAAATGACACGGCCACTAGCGCTTCTGCTGGAAGCAATTTCCAGCCAGCGCCCGGACATCGACGTGATCTCGTTCAATCGCCTGTTGCCGGAACTGGATGGCAGACCCAATCCATTGCTGGCTTTTCCCAGTTCCAGCAGCCCCAACGTTTCTCTCGGGGTCGATCTGGCAGGAGGGTTCGAAGCCCTGCTCCAAAGGCCAAACGGGGTCCGCAAGCATAAGAAACACCGTTGGCAGGCGCGCAAACTCGAAGCGTTCGGCCCATGCGAGCGGATCGAAGCGCAGACGCCAGAAGAAGTCGTTACGCTGCTGGACGCATTCTTCGCCATGAAGGACGCGCGCTTCAGGAAAATGGGCATTGCCAATGTTTTCGCTGCCCCTGAGGTGCGCAGCTTCTTCGTAAGACTGTTTGTCGACGCCTCGAGCCACCCCCAGCCGGCCTTCGTGCTTCATGGCCTCGAAGTCGGCGGGAGCCTGCGGGCCGTCACCGGATCAAGCCGTTGCGGAAGACGCCTGATCTGCGAATTCGGGTCGATAACCGACGACGAGCTTGCCCACGCCAGCCCCGGCGGCTTCCTGTTCTTCGACAACATTCGCGAAGCCTGCGAGCAGGGCTTTGCGATCTATGATTTTTCCGTCGGAGACGAGCCGTACAAGCGAAACTGGTGCGATCTGGAAATCCAGCACAGGGACGTTCTGCTGCCACTGACAATGAAGGGCCGCGCCTTCGCCTTCGGCTTGCACCAGAACGCCAGGCTGACCGCCTATATCAAGAACAACCCGGCAATCTGGAACTTGATGAAACGCGTGCGGCGCAAGACGATCGGCCAAAGCGCAAACCAGCCGGAAAGTCGCGAGGATGGCTAGGCGTTGACGGTCTCCGACACCGTCGCCAGCACGTCGGCGGAAAAGCGCAATTCCCGCAGAGGCCTCACCGCCCTTGTCGTCGCCTCGTAAAGAGGATGTGCCTTGAAGGCATTCAACGCCGCATCGTCCTCGAATTCGGCATAGACGACGATATCGATGTCGTTGGCGTAGAGATCGACCTTGCGATTGACAGTGACTTCGAAATGGCGGGAATGCGGGATGCGCCCGAGCGCCATCAAGCCGGATCGCACCGTCTCGACATCGACGGCGGCTTTGACGGTGAAGAACACGATGTGCCGGATCAACTCGGCCTCCTGATGGAAATCTGACCTGCCGGACATGCCATCACAGGCAGTGCTATTGAGCGGCGTTGTGATCCAGACAAGTTGCCGCGTCAATCGGCACGATGTCGCGCTGTCTGGCCCGCGAGGCGCGCGAAACAGGTCAGCCAGTGACCATCCGCACGACGTTTTTCACGCTTCGGACCGAAAAATCCAAGTATTGGCCATCGTTGTACAGGCCGTCCCAGATGATCAGAAAAGCCAGGCTGACGATGATGATAACGTAGCGCATGGCCTTTGGTTAGCGCATATCGGAGCAGACAGCTATAGCGGTTGTGCAACTGCCGACAAATCTCGCGCAACGTATTGCCTGCGGCAAAAAGCTCAACTCCGATGGTCGATAAAATATCGTCAGGCGACACACATTGCGTCACTATGACGTCCAGTCAAGACAAGCGAATGGGCGGAGGACGACTATGGCTGGCAACGACAATCCGGCGCCGATGACGGATTGGGCAGACATTCGCCAGTGGCGCAAGGCGGAACGGGAACGCCTGATCACTGCAAGGCTTGCCGTTTCCGCCGACACCCGTGCAGCGATGTCGGCCCGCATTGCGGAAGGCCTGGATCGCGTAATCGGCAACCCGTCGGGGCGCATGGTCAGCCTGTACTGGCCCTTTCGAGGCGAGCCGGATCTGCGCCCCTGGATGGAAAGCATAAACGCCCGTGGCGGACGGACAGCGCTGCCGCTCGTGATCGAAAAAGGCCAGCCGCTCGTTTTCAAGGCCTACAAGTCCGGCGACCGGCTGGAAAAAGGCGTTTGGAATATCCCGATCCCGGCCGAGGGCGATCCAGTCTATCCCGATATCGTCATCTCGCCGATCGTGGGCGTCGATCCCGGCAACTACCGGCTAGGCTATGGCGGCGGTTTCTTCGACCGCACGCTTGCGGCGATGCCATTCAAGCCGCTCGTCATCGGCATCGGCTATGAATTGCAGCGCATTCCCACCATCTACCCCCAGAAGCACGACATTCCCATGGACAAGATCGTGACGGAGGCTTCCGCTGCCTGAATCCCATTTCGTCAGACGAGTTCAGGCTTCAAGCCAAGAGCCGTACGGTCGATGATCTCGCGAAGGGCGAACGACGAATTGATCTTCGTCACATGCGGCATCGCGGACAGCCATTCCTTGTGGATGCGCTCGTAGTCGGCGAGGTCCTTTGCAGCGATGCGCAGGACATAATCGTATTCGCCTGACATCAAGTGGCAGGAAAGCACGTTGGGGCAGCGCTTGATCGCCGCCTCGAAGTCCGACAGGGTCTTCTCGAACTGGCCCGAAAGCGATATGTGCACGATCACCGTGGTCTGGTGACCGAGAGCGGCATTGGAAAGCTGGGCGTGATAGCCCCTGATCGTGCCGGACCGTTCCAGATTGTCCAGCCGCCGCGAACAGGCGGACTGGGACAGGCCGACCTTCTCCGCCAGCGCCGCGTTGGGCATGCGGCCATCTTTCTGAAGCGTGTCGAGAATAGCGATATCAATCCTATCAAGCGCCATTTTTCGTGAATCCTGCGACAAATCTGTATTTTTGCGCAAGGAATAACGAAGATTCGACACTTGGGCAAGCACCTTCGCAAACACCTGCGAGGCGATTCATGAAAGACTGCTGATATTGCAGGCGATGACGGAACGGCCTGGAGGAGACAAAAAAATGCGCGTCGGATGCCCTAAGGAAATCAAGAACCATGAATATCGTGTCGGACTGACGCCTGGGTCGGTTCGAGAGTATGTTGCCCATGGGCACGAAGTGCTGGTCGAGACCGGCGCAGGCGGCGGCATCGGCGCCGATGACAACGCCTATCGCGCTGCCGGTGCGGCAATCGCAGCCACAGCCGCCGACGTGTTCGCCAAGTCCGACATGATCGTCAAGGTCAAGGAACCGCAGCCCAACGAGTGGGTGCAGTTGCGTGAAGGCCAGATCCTCTACACCTATCTCCACCTCGCCCCCGATCCAGAGCAGACCAAGGGCCTGATCGGCTCCGGCGTGACCGCCGTCGCCTACGAGACGGTCACCGACGACCGTGGCGGCCTGCCCTTGCTGGCGCCGATGTCGGAGGTCGCCGGCCGCCTGTCGATACAGGCCGGTGCGACCGCCTTGCAAAAGGCCAATGGCGGACGCGGCGTGCTTTTGGGCGGCGTGCCCGGTGTTCCACCCGGCAAGGTAACAGTTCTGGGCGGCGGCGTCGTAGGCCTGCACGCAGCCAGAATGGCGGCTGGGCTTGGAGCCGACGTTACCATCATCGACCGCTCGATCCCGCGCCTTCGCCAACTCGACGACCTGTTTGGCGGTCGCATCCACACGCGCTATTCGACGGTCGAGGCGCTGGAGGAGGAATGCTTCTCCGCCGATATCGTCGTCGGTGCGGTGCTGATCCCGGGCGCGGCGGCGCCCAAGCTCGTAACGCGCGAAATGCTGTCCGGCA
This sequence comes from uncultured Mesorhizobium sp., assembly GCA_964601795.1. Lineage (GTDB taxonomy): Bacteria > Pseudomonadota > Alphaproteobacteria > Rhizobiales > Rhizobiaceae > Mesorhizobium. The sequence goes on from CAZROU010000030.1 coordinate 43,250, forward strand.
TGAAGAAGGGCGCGGTTCTCGTGGACGTGGCGATCGACCAGGGCGGCTGCTTCGAAACCTCGCACGCCACCACGCACGCCGACCCCACTTATGAGATCGACGGCGTCATCCACTACTGCGTGGCCAATATGCCCGGCGCCGTGCCGGTGACATCGGCGCATGCGCTCAACAATGCGACACTGCACTACGGCCTGCAGCTTGCCGACAAGGGCCTGAAGGCGCTGGTGGACGATCAGCACCTGCGCAACGGCCTGAACATCCACAAGGGAAGGATCACCAACAAGGCGGTGGCCGAAGCCCTCGGCTACGAGATGTCCGAGCCGAAATCAGTGCTGGCTGCCTGAAGCCGATAAAACGCAAATTTGGTGCCCGCGAGACGTTCTCGCGGGCATTTTTGTGCCTGAAAAAACGGCTCGCCCTACGCCATTTGGCTAAATCCGGCTAATCGATTTGATTAGATAGTTGCATATGAGTTACACTCAAAACGTATAACATGTGATATCTGCAACCTATAGGTTTGATTCTGGGGACTTGAAATGCTGCGGGGATCTCGCTCGAAAACTCTTCTTCTGTGCACATCAGCTTTGCTGGCTGTTGGTACGGCGGCTTACGCCGCCGACCCCCAGCTTCCAGCAGAAGCGCCATCCGGCTTCAACTGGAGCGGTGCATATGTCGGCGCCGGCGTTGGGGTTGGTGCTGTCGTGCATCGCTTCGAGATCACAGACGGCGTCAACTCGGCAAGCGTCAACGGCCTTGGTGGTGAAGGCCTGTTCGGCGAAGTCACCGCCGGCTACGACCACATGTTGTCCGACCGCGTCCTTCTCGGCGGGTTCATCGACGCGCATTTCGGCAATATCGGCCCGACGATCGACTTGAGTTCCGGTGGCGTGACGGTTGCCGACATCAAGCTTACCAACAGTTATGGTTTCGACGCCGGCGCAAGGCTGGGCTACCTCGTGGCCCCTTCGACCCTGGCCTACGTGCTGGGCGGTTATGGCTGGCAGCACTTCAAGCTCGAAGCCAACATTACGGGCGGGCCTGCGTTCTCGGCCAGCGAGGACCGCAGCGGCTACATCCTCGGAGTCGGTATGGAAACGGCGATTTCCAGCAACTGGACCCTGAAGACCGAGTACCGCTATTCCGACTACGGCAACGCCGCGATTGCCGATCTCGGCGGCGGCACGGTCCTGAAAATTCAACCATCGACCCACACATTCCATGTCGGTGCGAATTACCGCTTCGGCGCACAAAATGGCGGGGGCGCCTCCTTTGCAGCACCTTCCTACGACTGGACGGGCTTCTATGCAGGCGGCGCACTGGGAGCCGGGTCGGTTGTGCACGACCTGTCAATCAATCCCGGCGGCGGGATCATTGATGTGAACGGCATCGGTGGCGAAGGCGTGTTCGGCGAGGCCAATGTCGGCTACGACCATGACTTCGGAACCTGGGTCGCCGGCGTGATGCTCGACGCGCGCTACTCCGGCATTTCAACAGACATCAACGCCGCGGTTCTTGGGATCGATGGGAAGGCCGAAGCGGATTACGGCTTCGACGTGCTGGCTCGCACCGGCATGAAGGTCAACCAATCGACCCTAGCCTATGTTCTTGGCGGCTACAGTTGGCAGCATTTCGACGTCAACGCGGCAATAGGCGGTGCGCCGTCGACTTCGCTGATCGATTGGGGATCAAGCGGCTTCTCGTTGGGCGGCGGCCTTGAAACGGCGGTGACCGATAACGTGACCGTCGGATTGGAGTATCGCCACACGCAGTTTGCCGACAAGGATTTCTCGGCTCAGCTCGGCGCACCTCCCGGCACCGTGGTAGTGGAACCATCGTTCCACACCGCCCGCCTCGGTCTCAAATACAAGTTCAACTGAGACCCGGCGGAAAAGCTTCTGAGGGCTCGCTGTCGCGAGCCCTTCTTTTTTGTTTTTGCTGAACTACGAAACACGGCCGCAGGTCGGGCGAACAGGTCCACGCGATCCCAAGCCTGATCGATTTAATCCCGTGCGTCGCGCGCCCTACCCTGATCGGGCGTCAAACACCGAGGGATTTCAACTTTCGGTGCAGCGCGGAGCGCTCCATGCCGATGAACTCGGCGGTTCGCGAGATGTTGCCGCCGAACCGGTTGATCTGGGCGATCAGATAATCCTTCTCGAACTGCTCGCGCGCTTCGCGCAGCGGCAGCGCCATGATGTGCTGGTCCGACTGGTTGGGCGTACGCGGCATGACATCGCCGATTTCGGACGGCAGCAAGTCCGCGGTGATCGGCGATTCGACGTCATCGCCGCGCGCCAGGATCATCAGGCGTTCGACATTGTTGCGTAGCTGGCGAACGTTTCCCGGCCAGTTGTGCGCCTGAAGAACCGCCATGGCGTCGTCGCCTATGCGCCGTGATTTCATGCCTGCCTGGCGCGCGATCTGCTTCATGAAGTGATCGACCAGGTAGGGGATGTCCTCGCGCCGCTCGGCAAGGCCCGGAACATTCACCGGCACCACCGCGAGGCGATGGTAGAGGTCTTCGCGGAAGCGGCCATCCGCGATCATGGCCTCCAGATTCTGAGAGGTCGAGGTGATGATGCGCACATCGACCTTGACCCGCTTGGTGCCGCCTACCCGCTCGAACTGCTGCTCGACCAGAACGCGCAGGATCTTGTTTTGCGTCTCGCGCGGCATGTCGGCCACTTCATCGATGTAGAGAATGCCGCGATGCGCTTCTTCGAGCGCGCCGACCTTGCGTTCGGTACCGTTCGATTCGGTGCCGAACAGCTCGATTTCCATGCGTTCGGGCGTAATGGTCGCCGCGCTCAGCGTCACGAACGGACCGCTCTTGCGGGCAGACAAGGCATGGATGGCGCGCGCCGCCAGTTCCTTGCCGGAACCCGAAGGGCCGATGATCATGACGCGGCTGTTGGTCGGTGCGATGCGCTCGATCGTCTGGCGCAACTGGCTCATGGCCGACGACATGCCGATCAGGTCGAACGTCTCGCCGCTGCGCTGCTTGAGGTCCGAAACCTCGCGCTTGAGTTTCGACGTCTCGATGGCGCGTTCGGCAACGAGGATGAGCCGGTCGGCCTTGAACGGCTTTTCGATGAAATCGTAGGCACCCCTGCGGATGGCAGAGACCGCCGTCTCAATGTTGCCGTGCCCCGAGATCATCACCACCGGCAGATTGGGATGCATCGTCTTGATCTCGTCCAGCAACGCCAAGCCATCGAGACGCGAGCCTTGCAACCAGATATCGAGGAAGATCAGGCGCGGGGCGCGGTCGGCAATGGCCGCAAGCGCACTATCCGCGTCGTGCGCGGTGCGCGTCTCATGGCCTTCGTCGCTAAGGATGCCTGCGACCAGTTCCCGGATGTCTTCTTCGTCATCAACGATGAGAATGTCAGACGCCATTGTCGACCTTTTCAGTTTCTTTTGAGGGTGGTGCGCTGCTTTCGTTCGGTGTTGCCGCCGAAGCCGGCAAAATCATGCTGATCATTGCCCCGCGCCCGCCATAAAACTCGGCAGGCGCATCATGAAGTTCCAGATGACCGCCATGGTCTTCCACGATCTTCTTGACGATAGCGAGGCCAAGGCCTGTGCCTTTGTCACGCGTCGTCATATAGGGCTCGAGAAGACGTTGGCGATGCTCGCGCGGCAAACCTTTGCCGTTGTCGATCACATCGATCCGAATCGAATCGCCCTGCCGCTCGGCGCGAATGCGGATGGCATTGGGCGTCCCATCGCTGCGCTCGATGCCTTCCATCGCTTCCGAAGCGTTCTTGATGACGTTGCCGAACGCCTGTGCGATCAGACGGCTGTCGAACGTGCCCTTGAGCGGCTTGTCGCCAAACGAGCGCTCGAAAGCGATGTCGGGCCTGCTCACCTCCACAAGGAAGGACGCCTCGCGCAGCGGCTCACGCAAGTCGAGTTCCTTCATGTCGGGTTTCGGCATACGGGCGAAGGACGAGAACTCATCGACCATGCGTCCGATGTCGCCAACTTGCCGGATTATCGTGTCGGTGCATTGGTCAAAGACCTCGCGGTCCTCGGTAATGACCTTGCCGTAACGGCGCTTGATGCGCTCGGCCGACAACTGGATTGGCGTCAGCGGATTCTTGATTTCATGCGCGATGCGCCGCGCTACGTCAGCCCAGGCAGACGTACGTTGCGCCTGGACGAGATCGGTAATGTCATCGACCGTGACCACGTAGGATTTGGCGGCAGTGTCGTTGTCCTCCTCCTCCATCGTCACCTGGATGTTGTAGGTCCGCTCGGCACCAAGCCGGGAGAAGGTCAACTGCTCACGATAAGCGGACTTGTCCGACATTCGCCCGATTTCAAACGCACGTCCCACCAGAGGCAAAAGCACCGAAAGGTTCTGTCCGATGGCAGTTTCGGCCGAAATGCCAAGCATGGTTTCGGCGGATCGATTGACGATCGTGACGATGCCGTCAGCGTCCACGCCGATAACCCCTGCCGTTACGCCCTCAAGCACGGCTTCGGAAAAACGGCGGCGCTCGTCGATCAGATCCTTGGCGGACAACAGTTCGTTGCGCTGCGACTTGAGTTCCAGAAGCATGTTGTTGAACGTATCGCCAAGCGAAGCGACGTCGCCGTCGGACGGACGTACGGGAACCGACACGTCGAGATTGCCCGTCGCCACCTCGTCTGCAGCGCCGATCAACTGGCGGATTGGGCGAACCAGCCGGTCCGCAACAGCAATGCCCGTCCAGATCGATGACAGGATGATTATCAGCGTCAGCGACAGATAGGGCAGCGCGAAGGCAAGCTGCGAGGGTCGCCGGTTGGCTTCCAGGCCACGGTATTCGTCTGTGTTCGCCCGAACGATCTGCCGCGCCTTGATGACTTCGGGATCGACCAGCTTGATGGTGTAGAGATAAAGCCCCTCGATCTCCCTCAGCTTGACGATCGCCCCCATGATGTTGCGCGTGCGCGGCTCGATCAGCACTGGCTTGCCATCGGTCGCCGTTTCGACCGCGCCGCTTGGCGGCTCAGGCATGGCAAAATCCGCCTGGGTGTCGGCGCTCATGACAAAGGACCCGTCAGGCTTGACCAGCGCGGCATGCGCCAATCCACGTCCGACGGCTTCCTTGTTCATCAGATCGAGAAAGCCGGTGCGATCAAGACCATAGAGCGTGCGGGCATTGTCGAGGTCGTAGGCCATCGACAGGGTCGTGCCCTGAAGGTTGCGGGCATTTTCCTGCACATAGGCATCGGCGATCGACAGCGACGAGTTGATAATCGTCTTGGTGCGGATTTCGAACCAGCGGTCGAGGCCGATGTTGAGCGTGACCGACGCAACGATAGCCACCATGATGGCCGGGATTGCAGCGACTAGCACGAACATGGTCACGATACGCACATGCAGGCGGGACGCCGCTTTTCCGGTGCGCCGCGCCATGGCGATGCGATGCACTTCGCGCACGATCAGCACGATCAGGGCCAGGATGAAGGCAGCGTTCAGACCGATCAGGATAAGCGTGGTGTTGGAATCAGGCGCAATCGGCGTGATGCCGACAAGAATTGCGAACGACACGGCAGCCGCGAGCACCGCCCCCAAAATGGCGAGGATGCCGGGCAACGCCAGCAGTCGCCGGGCTTCCTGGAAGCCGCTTTTGCGAAAGCGTAGCCCGCTCAATGTGGGTACCTGAGTTGCCATTCCGCCGACTGAAACCATGGATTGAGTCACATGTATGCAACGCATTGTGGCGATTATGCAACAAAGACTCGCCCGGAATGTGTTTTTCAACGGGTTTTCATGTGCCGCAACGTCAGGTGCAAATGCAGCACCTGCGAAACTGGTTCGGACCAGCTAGCGGCCACGTTTCAGCGAGCGGACTTGTAGACGTTGATGCCGAGGTCGCGGATTTTCTTGCGCAGCGTGTTGCGGTTGAGGCCAAGCAAATCGGCCGCCTTGATCTGGTTGCCGCGCGTTGCCGTCATTGCGGCCAGCACCAGCGGATACTCCACTTCCTCCAAAATCCTTTGATAAAGGCCGGGTGGCGGCAGCTCGCCAGCGAAGGAAGCGAAATGGCGTTGCAGATAGTGCTCCATCGCCTGCCCGATTGAAAGCGTTTCGGGAATGAGCGTTGCCGCAACCGCATCGCCGGGTGTTTCGCCAACGCTCAGTTCCGCCTCGATGATCTCGGCTGAAATCTCGTCTTGCGTATAGAGCGCGGCGAGCCGGCGGATCAGGTTTTCAAGCTCGCGCACATTGCCCGGCCAAGCATAGCGCTTCATCAACTCGATGCCCGCGGGCGAAATCTGCTTCGCTTGCAAGCCCTGGCTTGAGCCGGCCTTGAAGAAATGCCGCACAAGATCGGGAATGTCCTCGGAGCGTTCGCGCAAAGGGGGAAGCCTGAGCGGCACGACGTTCAAGCGGTAAAACAGATCCTCGCGGAAAAGCCCCTGATTGATCAGGGCGCGCAGGTCCTTGTTGGTCGCAGCAACAATGCGCACATCGGTCTTGATCGGTGTACGACCACCGACGGTGGTGTATTCGCCCTGCTGGAGCACGCGCAACAGGCGGGTCTGCGCCTCCATCGGCATGT
>CAZROU010000031.1:0-49786 GCA_964601795.1 uncultured Mesorhizobium sp.
TGCCCGGTGCGCAGCCGGTTCCCGCAAGAGCGATGGGACTGAGTATGGGAGAGGTAGCAGGGGGTGGGGATAAGTGGGGTGAAAGGTTTTTGCGCGAGGTGAGCCAGATCAAGGGGTTGGTATGGGGTGTGGATAGAGAAGTGGGTAGTTCGATCCACGTCTAGCGACGTCCGCGCTGCCCCTCACCTGCCTGCCGGCATCCTCTCCCCGCAGGCGGGGAGAGGGGCGCTGCTTCTGCACGGCTTTCGCTCTGCCGTGATGGCACGGAATGGATTCCGGACATTCCTTCCTCGCTTTGCTCGAAAGTGAATTCCGGGATGACGAAGCGGAGGGGTTGGAGCGGTGGAGAAACGGGAAGAACTATTCCAGCACGGTCCAGACCGGCTGGTGGTCGGAGCCGTCGGCGTCGTTGTCGATCCAGCAGTCCTTTACATGCGGGGCTAGGCCGGCGGAGACGAAGCAATAGTCGAGGCGCGAATGCTTGCCGGCTCCGGTCAGGTCCGTCCAACTGATGCTTTCTTCCGGTGACGGTCCGGCAAGGCGTGATGCATCGACCGGATGGTGGGCAACGATGCGGTGGCCGAACAGAGGATCGGGCGCGCCGGTCATTTCGGCATATTCAGGCTCGCCGGGGCGCATGTTGAAATCGCCCATGAGCGCGAAATCTTCCGGGCAGGGCGGCTCGGGAAAGCCGTATTCGCCGGCACCGGTGATGGAGCCGCCTTCCTTCGGGTAGCCGAAGGCGCGCTCCTTGAGATAGCGGGTCTGCGTGATGCGCTCGTCCATGTTCACATGGTCGAGATGGACGCTGTAGAAGCGCAGCGGCCCAAGCGGCGTGACGATGAGGCCCTCGAGGGCGGCGCGCTGCAGGTTGGCCTTGTCGTAGGTGCGGCTGCGCGGCAAAAGCAGGTTGCGGCTGGACGCAATCGGCCAGCGCGACAAGAGCATGTTGCCGAACTGGAAGCGGAGCGCCGGCTTGGGCGGATTGGGCGCGAGCGCGCCAAAATCGATGTCCATCGCCGCGCCATAGACATGGTAGTGGTCGGGCAACAATGCGGTGAGACCGGCGACCATGTCGATGCCGCCATTGGTGGGATAGTTGCGGGTGACTTCCTGCAAGGCGATGATGTCGGCATCTGCAACGCTTGCGGCAATGCGCTCCAGGCCGACCTTGGCGTCGCGGCCGACACCGAATTGCACGTTGTAAGTCACCAGCTTCATTGCGATATCTCCTGCTCACCCGCAGAATCGTTTTGTCTGCTCTCGCGCTTGCCCGCACCATAGGGTAGGGAAGGCCGGATAGCGAAGTGCAATAGCAGCAGAAGTGCGTAACGGAACGGCAAGTAGAGATGAAATTCCTCGATCAGGCCAAGGTCTACATACGCTCCGGCGACGGGGGCGCCGGTTCGGTGTCGTTCCGGCGCGAAAAGTTCATCGAGTTCGGCGGACCGGATGGCGGCGACGGCGGCCGTGGCGGCGACGTGTGGGTGGAGGTCGTGGACGGGCTGAACACGCTGATCGATTATCGCTACCAGCAGCATTTCAAGGCCAAGACAGGCACGCACGGCATGGGCCGCAACATGACCGGGGCCAAGGGCGCCGACGTGGTGCTGAAGGTGCCGGTGGGTACGCAGGTGATGGCCGAAGACAACGAGACGCTGATCTGCGACATGACGGTGGTCGGCCAGCGCTTCCTGCTCGCCAAGGGCGGCAATGGCGGCTTCGGCAACCAGCATTTCAAGACGTCGACCAACCAGGCGCCGCGCCGCGCCAACCCCGGCCTGCCGGGCGAGGAAATGAACATCTGGCTGCGGCTGAAGCTGATCGCGGACGCCGGGCTGGTGGGCCTGCCCAATGCCGGCAAATCGACATTCCTGGCGGCGGTGACGGCGGCCAAGCCGAAGATCGCAGACTATCCGTTCACGACGCTGCATCCGGGCCTCGGCGTTGCCCGCATCGATGCGCGCGAATTCGTCATTGCCGACATTCCGGGCCTGATCGAAGGCGCGCATGAGGGCGTCGGCATCGGCGACCGCTTCCTCGGTCACGTCGAGCGCACGCGCGTCCTGCTGCATCTGGTCTCGGCGCTGGAGGAAAGCCCGGCCAAAGCCTACAAGACCGTGCGCGGCGAGCTTGAGGCCTATGGCCACGGCCTTGCCGACAAGCCGGAAATCCTGGCTCTCAGCCAGGTCGATATTCTTGATGCCGATCAGCGCAAGAAGAAGCTCACCTCGCTGAAGCGGGCTGCCGGAAAGGCTCCGGTGCTGTTGTCGGCTGCTACCGGCGAGGGGGTAGAGGCCGTGCTGCGCGCGCTGATTTCGGTGGTGGAAGAAGCGCGGCAAAGCGTTTCCAGCGCCAAGGCGGTCGATGACCGGTGGAAAGCCTGACGGCAATGGCGACGGGCTCGACTGCGCTTTCGCTGAAGAAGTATCGCCGCATCGCGGTGAAGGTTGGTTCGGCTCTGCTGGTGGACCGCAGCAAGGGGCTGAAGCGCGACTGGCTGGCCTCGCTTGCCGACGACATCGGCGCGCTGACTGAGGGTGGCGCTGAGGTGCTGGTGGTGTCGTCAGGTGCGATTGCGCTTGGCCGCACCATATTGGGGCTTGGCCGCAAGGCGCTGAAATTGGAGGAAAGCCAAGCGGCGGCGGCGGTCGGGCAGATCGCGCTTGCCGGCGCATGGTCGGATGCGCTGGGCAGCCACGGGCTGAAATCCGGGCAGATTCTGCTCACGCTTGGCGACACCGAGGAGCGGCGGCGCTACCTCAATGCGCGCGCGACGATCTCGACGCTCTTGAAGATGAAGGCGGTGCCGGTCATCAACGAGAACGACACGGTGGCGACTTCCGAAATCCGCTACGGCGACAACGACCGGCTGGCGGCGCGTGTCGCCACCATGATGGGCGCGGACCTTCTGGTGCTGTTGTCCGACATTGACGGGCTCTATACGGCGCCGCCGGCGCAGGACCCGAAGGCGACGTTCATCCCGCTGGTTGCGCGCATCACGCCCGATATCGAGGCGATGGCCGGGGCGGCGGCGTCGGAGCTTTCGCGCGGCGGCATGCGGACCAAGCTCGATGCCGGCAAGATCGCGACCGCTGCCGGGACGGCGATGATCATCACCGCCGGAACGCGGCAATCGCCGCTGATGGCGATTGAGCGCGGCGAGCGGGCGACGCTGTTCAAGCCGAGCAACCATCCGGTGAAAGGCTACAAGACATGGATCGCGGGCCAGCTTGAGCCGGCGGGACGGCTGACTGTGGACGAGGGCGCGGTGAAGGCGTTGTTGTCGGGCAAGTCGCTGCTGCCGGCGGGTGTGAAGCTGGTGAGCGGCAACTTCGCGCGCGGCGACACGGTGGCGATCCTTTCGCCCGACAGCCGCGAGATCGCGCGCGGGCTGGTTGCATACGATGCCGCCGATGCCGTAAGGATCGCGGGATTGAAGACGGCCGAGATCGAGGCGGTGCTGGGCTACGAGGCGCGTTCGGCCATGATCCACCGCGACGATCTCGTGGTGAGCGACGTCGATGCGTAGGCGAAAGGATGAGACATGCTGAAGGCGCATGACCGATCCGGGGACGACACCATTGCCTTGATGGCCGAGATCGGCCGCAAGGCTCGCGCCGCCGCACGACCACTGGCGATCGCCAACGCCGAGCGCAAGCATGCCGCGCTTATCGGCATGGCCGAGGCGATTGCGCGGCACGAGCAGGATATTCTCGACGCCAATGTCATCGACATGGCGAATGGCGAGGAGGCCGGCCTGTCGCCGGCGATGCTGGACCGGCTGAAGCTTTCGCCTGCGCGCATCCGCGCCATGGCCGACGGCATCCGCGCCATTGCCGAGCTGCGCGATCCGGTGGGCGACGTGATCGCCGAATGGGACCGGCCGAACGGGCTGCATATCGAGCGGGTCAGGACGCCGCTTGGCGTCGTCGGCGTGATCTATGAGAGCCGGCCCAACGTGACGGCGGATGCGGGCGCTCTCTGCCTCAAGGCCGGCAATCCGGTGATCCTGCGCGGCGGTTCGGATTCGCTCAATTCCTCGGCGGCAATCCATGCCTGCCTGGTGGCAGGGCTGAAGGCGGCGGGCTTGCCGCAGGACGCGATCCAGCTTGTGCCGACGACCGACCGGGCCGCTGTCGGCGAGATGCTCAAGGGGCTTGCCGGCAATCTCGAGGTGATCATTCCGCGCGGCGGAAAGAGCCTGGTGGAGCGCGTGCAGACCGAGGCGCGCGTGCCGGTGTTCGCGCATCTGGAAGGCATCTGCCATCTCTATATCGACAGGTCCGCCGATCTCGACATGGCGGTGAAGATTGCCGTGAACGCCAAGATGCGCCGGACCGGCATCTGCGGTGCGGCGGAGACGCTGCTGGTCGACCGCGCCGTGGCCAACACGCACCTGAAGCCGGTGCTGGAGGCGCTGAAGGCTGCGGGATGCGAGATACGGGCGGACGAGGAGGTGCTGGCTGCATTCGGCGATGCGGTGCCGGCGAGCGAGGCCGACTGGCGCACCGAATATCTCGACGCCATCATCTCGGTGAAGCTGGTGGACGGCATCGGGGGGGCGATCGAGCATATCGAGACGTTTTCCTCGCATCACACCGAGGCGATCGTGGCCGAGGATGCGAGGGCGGTCGAGCGCTTCTTCAATGAGATCGATTCGGCGATCCTGCTGCACAACGCTTCGACCCAGTTTGCCGATGGCGGCGAATTCGGCATGGGCGCCGAGATCGGCATCGCCACCGGCAAGATGCATGCGCGCGGGCCGGTGGGCGTCGAGCAGCTCACTTCGTTCAAGTATCGCGTGCGCGGTTCCGGCCAGGTGCGGCCGTGACCGATCTTCCTGGCGGAGCCTAGCAAGACGTGTCGTCGTCCGGCACTGCCGTCGCAAGGCCGTACCTGCGCATGCCGCATGTCGAGAAGGGCATGCAGGTCGGGCTGTTCGGCGGCTCGTTCAATCCGCCGCATGCCGGCCATGAGTTGGTGGCAGAGATCGCGCTGAGGCGGCTTTCGCTCGACCAGCTGTGGTGGATCGTGACGCCGGGCAATCCGCTCAAGAGCGCGCGCGAACTGGCGCCGCTTGCCGAGCGCATCCAGCTCTCGGAAAAGGTGGCGCAGGACCCGCGCATCAAGGTGACGGCTTTCGAGGCGGCGTATCATGTGCGCTACACCGCCGATACGCTGGCGCTGGTGCACGCCAAGAATCCGGGTGTCGATTTCGTCTGGATCATGGGCGCGGACAGCCTGCGCGATTTCCATCGCTGGGAGCGCTGGCGGCAGATCATGCTGACCTTTCCGATCGCGGTGATCGACAGGCCGGGGGCGACACTGTCGTTCCTGTCGTCGGTGGCGGCAAAGACTTTCGACTATGCCCGCGTCGATGAGCGCGACGCGCCGAGGCTTGCGCGCATGAGGGCGCCCGCATGGACCTTCGTGCACGGTCCACGCTCGGTGCTGTCGTCCACCGCGATCCGCAACGGCGCCAAGGCGTAGTTTCATCCAAGAGGTGTCGCTTTTACTGCCGCCTTGAGGCAGGCAGACAGGCCATGATCGAATAATGAGCAAGAACGTCAACCGAAGCGCTGCCGATGACTGTCCGGAGGATGCAGGGAAACCTACGCCGCTGATCGCCATTGCCAGCGTGATCCTGTCGATGTGGCTTGTCGCCATCGGCAACGGACTGATGTTTGCGTATATTCCGGTGCGCCTTGGCGCGGAGGGATTCAACCCGGCCTGGGCCGGGTTGATCGTGACAGGACTGTCCGCAGGCGGACTTGCCGGCTGCATCCTTACCGGGCCACTGGTGCGGCGCGTCGGCCATGCGCGCGTCTTCATGGTCTTGTCCGCCCTTATCGTGCTTTCGAATGCCAGTGTCGGCGCGGGCACCTATCCTGTGCTGTGGATCGCGGCGCGGGCGCTGTACGGTTTTGCCATTTGCGGCCTCTTCATCGTAGCGCAGAGCTGGCTGAACGCTGTCGTTGCCAATGCGATACGCGGCAGGGTGATGGCGGTGTTCTATGTCGCCTATACCGCAGGTCTCGGGGTCGGCTATTTCACGCTTGCTTTCATCGACCTGGAGGCTGCGGAGGCGCCGCTCATCGGCATCGCCTTCACCGCACTTTCGATCCTGCCCGTGGGGCTGACCCGGCTGGCGCAACCGCCGCCACCGCTGGCGGCCTCCGTGGCACTGAGAAAGGCCTGGCGCATCTCGCCGGTGGGCCTCGCGGCGATGCTGGCCGTCGGCGGGCTGTCGCTGACAATCAGCGGCTTTGCTCCGATCCATGCAACCGCCAAGGGCTACAGCCAGGCCGAAGTGGCGCTCTTGCTGTCGTGCATGCCGCTCGGCACGCTGCTGCTGCAGATACCGTTCGGATGGATCTCCGACCGCACCGACCGCCGCTACGTGCTGATTGGCGCGTCCGGTCTGGCATCGGCCGGCGGCTTGCTGGCGCTCGGCTTCGACGGTGGCGCGCTCGGACTGCTCGTCGTGATCTATGTGATCTGGGACGGTGCATCGGAATCGATCTATTCGCTGGGCAGCGCGCACGCCAACGACCGTGCGGGCAAGGATGATCTCGTGGAGATGTCGAGTTCGCTCCTGTTTGCCTGGTCGTTATCGGGGTTCATCGTTCCCGGCATCGTCACCGGCCTGTCGGCGGCCATCGGCACGGAAGCCTTCATCTATGTCGCGGTGGCGATAGCTGCGGCATTCCTGCTGTTCGTAATCGGGCGCGTGGTCACCACACGAGCGGTGCCGGCAGCAGAAACAGGCAGTTTCACGCCGATGACGGCACAGGCGCCAATACCCGTCGAACTTGCCTTCCTGCCTGATGACGAACAGCATGGGCGTTGACGCGATGCCCGTGCCAACAAAGCAACCAATCGAGCGGTTGCTTTTTCAAATTCGCCAGCCTATATCGCCCTTCTCGGCTGCGCCCATCGTCTAGCGGTCAGGACGGCGCCCTCTCACGGCGCAAACAGGGGTTCGATTCCCCTTGGGCGTACCAGTGTTCTCATGCACCTGAGTGCACTGTTCGACAGATTGTCAAGAAGCCGTCGAAAATCATCGAGCCGATGGAACTTTCCCACCATGCCGGCAAGGCCGTTGCGCCAGGTCCAATCGATTTTCCGGTTTCGGGCGTGTGTGCTGGGATTAAGCGAGTGCAACCGGCGGGCGTCGGGGGGGGCTTGTGCATAGGAAGCCCACCGGTTGCTGCGAACACGATACATTTCGCGCGAGGCAGGCTGCTGCGATTCGGTTACCGAATGGTAAGTGCCATATCGATGCAGGCCGCAGGACGGGTCCAGCCATTTGGCGACTGCCAGACTTTTTTTTGCCAGACAGGCTTTGCAGGCCGGCGTGAGTTCGCCATGTGCCGGCTGGGGCAAGGCTCTGCGACAGTTGCGTTGCGTGCGTCGCAAAGCCTTCTGCCATAGGCCGTGCATGGTGTTCCATAATGAGGGAAGGCACTGTCAGCGATGAGCAGCGCCGTCGTTGCGAGGAATGAAATCTGAAGCAAACGATCTTTATGGAACGCCTGCGAGTTGCTGAAGGCGGTGATTCTCCAGCTTCGGGCCGCCCGCTTCAATTCCACAATAGGGATTATCGTGTGCCTTGGTGCGCTCGGCCGGTGCCGTTTCCAAAGCGCCGAAAAAAAAGCCCCGCTGAAGCGGGGCTTTGCGTATCACATTGAAAGCAGGTCAGAATTTGTAATTGAAGCCGATCTTGAGCGCGTGGACATCGAAGTTGTCATCATACGTTCTGAATTCGGCACCGCCGGGGGTAAGCAATGTCAAACTCGGAGAGAATCGGTAGAACTGATACTCACCCTTGACGGTCCAGTTGTCGTTGAGCGCGTATTCGACGCCCGCTCCAAGGGTCCAGCCGGCAATCGATTCTTTCCCGACCGCATTCACAACGGTAGAACCAGTGTCGGTATCGGAGATGCTCAGGCGGGTGAAGCCAACACCGCCCTTGGCATAGAACAGCGCTCGGTCGACGGCATAACCTAAACGGCCAGTGATGCTGCCAAGATAGTCGATCTCGGAATGGGTGGTTGCGACAGGTGCGACGCCACCGGGAAAGCTGAAAATATTGTCGTCCCCGTCTGCATTTGAAAAAGCGAGGTCGCCTTCGATACCGGCAACGATGGAACCGAATTGCCAATTGTAGCCGACTTGGCCACCAAGCAGAAAACCGTCCGCATTCAGGTTTGCCGTTTCAATGCGGGTGCCGCCCACCAGGTAAGCGCCATCGCCGTCACCCCATGAATAGCCGGTATGAAGTCCGGCGTACGCGCCTGACCAGTTATAGGTCGAAGCAACCGGAAGTTCCGCCGCGGGATCGGCTGCCAGTGCCGCGCCGGATGCCCCAAGAATAACTGCAAGTGCAATTGCGATCCGCATGAAAACCCCTCATCAATTTGTATTTATTCCGTAACGTAAATCCCCGCCTTATGCTGTAGCAGAAAAGGCACAGAATGTACTGTCTGCATTCCCAGGGTACGAATATGAGGTCGGCGGCGAGGGCTAAGTCTCAACCGTAAATGGCTGCAGATCGTGACCACGGTCGCCCCAGTCGTGGCCGATTTTTGCCTAAAAGTGGAATTATTTTCCCATTAGTTATCTTGTATGGCGTCGAGAGATTATCTGAAGTGAATTTTCGACCTGTCCGTGACTTTCGTCAACGCCTTTCTCGATGAATTGACATCGGCCGAGGCAGGAAGAAAGCGTTCCAGTTGGGAGAACAGATAGTCGGAATCCTCGGCAAAGCGCGGGAAATGCAGAAACACCAAAGGCACGTCCGATTCGACGCATTTTTCGATCAGCCTGTAGAAACCGACGGCCAGCAGACGCTGCTGATCCACTTCATCGATGGAATAGATGACTCCTCCAGGTGTCGTCGCCCAGACATCCCATTCCTTTTCCAGATCGCCGAGCCACGGAGCGGTTCGGGCCATGGCGCGCCGTTCTACGGTTGTCCGGCTCTTCGCGGCAAGGGAGAGATCGCGAATCGGAACAATAACCGCATCGATGCGGTCCCGCGCCTTGGCGAGCGCTTCGTCTATGACAAGGTAGAGCCAAGGTGATTTGACGACATACGGGATGCCCTTGCCGAAAAGCGCATGGGGGCTTTCCTCCAGGCCAGCGTCAGCGTCGTCCGACCAGACTGCGGCTTTCTCATGCCTCGAGAGGGTCGTGTCCATGCCCATTTCCGTCAAATAGCGGACGAGCAGGCTGGTTCCCGCGCGGCCTGTGCCGGCAATGAGCAGGTGGCGCGTTGCCGTTGCTTCGGATGCATCGGGTACGTTGTTCTCTGTCCGCTCTGGCAAGCGTGGGAACAGCTTCTTCAATCGTCGCAGAGGCATGTGCGATCCACGCGGTTCTGTGTGGGTTCAGACCACAGCCGGATGGGCGGAAAATGTCCCGACTGACGATCAGCGTTGTCGTGCCTTCACATAGCGGTGCTTGCGCATCATAATCATGGCTTACAAAGTGTGGAACTCACGCCTCGCGTTTTTGCGCCAGTTCCTTTTTCACTTTGCGTTGCAATGTGTTGCGGGCTCAGCAAACTTCTGGGTTTACCGGCTTGGCCATGTCTCGGTGGATAACCGCCGCCCGACAAACGGAATATTCCATCCGGTGGCGAAACACTCTAGCCTGCAGCATGACCGATTTGTCCGAGGCGGTACGGCGCGACCTTCTTCACCAGCATGGCAATTTCGCCCTTGCCTATTCGACCGCCTTTCAGCCAGGACTTTCCTATTTCGGCGATCGCGAAGGTTTCCTTGCCTACAGGATGGTGGGCCGCACGGCTTTCGTGCTGGCCAATCCCCTGGCTAACCCTACCCGATGTCGGGCGCTGATCGAAGATTTCGTAGCGGCCAAGAAGGACGTCTGTTTCGCCCAGGTTTCGAAGCCCACCGCCACGATACTTTCCCAACTCGGATTTTTCGTAAACGACATGGGACCGGAAACCTCGCTCGATCTGGCGAGCTACGATTTTCGCGGCCCTTCGAAGCGGAACTTCCGCACCGCCATCAAGCGGTTCGAGGCAGGCGGTTATACGGTGCGTGAAAGCATGACCGAGGCGCTGGACCCAAAAGAGCTGCGGGCAGTGTCTGACCAGTGGCGCCGCACGCGGACGACGAAGCGCCATGAACTTGCCTTTCTGGTCCGGCCCGTGGTGCTTGCAGATGAAGCGGACGTGCGCAAGTTCTTCATCTTCGAGCCGTCCGGCAAGCCGGTCGCCTTCGCCTTTTTCGACCCGGTCTACGAAAACGGCGTGGTCACGGGCTACCTGTCGTCCACCCGGCGCAGGCTGCCCGGGGTCGAGCCGCTGGCCGGCTACTACCTGCTCTCTGCGGGAATACAAAAATTCAAGGCTGAGGGCCTTCGAACCCTGCACCTCGGGCTGTCGCCCTTTCATGCGATCCATGACAAGGAATTCAACAAGAACTGGCTTGTCCGCCGCAGCTTCCGGTTCGTCTACACGAACGCGTTGACCAATCGTTTCATCTACCCGTTCCAGAGCCTTGCCAAGCACAAGGACAGTTACGGGGGAACGAGAAAGCAAACCTATTTTGCCATCAACACCCTGCCCAGCTTGCCCCGGCTGCTGAAGCTTTTGTGGGTCTGCCGGATAGTCTGAGCCGGGTAAATGGCGAGATGTCCGCGCAATGCGTCGGGCTCTTTCAGTTGAATTTCCAGTTCAGGCGGACAAGGACGTTGCTGGAATTATAGCCGATGTTGGCTGTGCCCGGCACGCTGCCTAGGCTGATGGCGTAAGACGGGCGATCAGTGGTGAAGTAGCGATATTCGACGCCCAGTTCGGCTCGCTCGCCCAACGGAATGGCGACGCCGGCGATGGCCTGGAGGGCTGCCCTGGTGTCGCTGATTTCGAGGGTTGGCTGACCGGCCGGTGTTACCTTGGCCGAAAGGAAGGCAACGCCGGCGCCGGCTCCGACATAGGGAATGAAGCGCGTCTCGTTATGAAAGCGGTAGTAGGCGTTGGCCATAAGGGAGACGGCGTCATAGTGCCCGTCCAGCGGAATTGTGCCGAAAGGCATCACCTCACGGTCGAACGTTCCACGCCGGCCCGACAGTTCGGCCTCGGCGGCAAAGGAACCCCAATCGTAGCCGACCGCAGCGCCGACGGTGCCGCCGGGATCGAAAAACATCTTCGCCGGCAGGGCCGAAAAGCCGGTGAGCGAGGGGTCGGAAGAGCCGATCTGGAAGTCGTTGTCGTGGAGGAAATTGATGCCGCCGAAGACGCTGGCATAGGGCCCGCCGTCTTGTGCTGTAGCCAGACCCGGCATCGACAGAAACGACAAGACGGCAGCGGCGAAGGCACGGGAGAGTGTATGCATGGGGATTCCTTTCGGTTTCAAGACAAGGCCTGCAACTCGCGGAAATCGAATCACGCACTTTCCAACAACAACTTTTGGTAGCTAAACAAAGGGCTCCTGCAACTAACATACGTTAATGGTCGCCATGGTTCGGCGGCGCAGCCGGAACCGCATCTTGCCGGGCGCGTTTTGCTCGACTTCGAACAGGGATCGAGCAATGGTTACGTTCAGGGAAATGAAGGTTCAGGAGATCGTCGACGACGAGGCCCTGACCACCCGGCAGAAGATCGAAAAGCTGCGCAACATCGAGTCCGAGGCGCGTGCGCTGCAACGGGCGGCGTCGGAGAGCGCCATGGCCGATGACGATGGTTGGCAGGAAGATCTGCGCCTCGTCAGGTTTGCGTTGGACAAGCTGGGCGCGCGGGAGCCGAAAAAAGGCGCTGCCACGCTTTGACGTCCATGCCTTATTGGCAGACGACGCGTACGCGTTGGCCGGATTGCTGCGCCGTTGCGCAAGCAACCGTCTTGTCGTTTGCCGGAGCGCTTGCCGGTGTCCTGTCTCGCGGAAACTGGCGAGGGCGCGCGACCACAGGAAAGACATTGGCGCCGCTCGCGACCGGCGGCGTCTGAGTGGTCGATGGCCCTTTGTCCCACATGCGGCGGGCGTCGATCTGCCTGGGGATGACGACGGTGCCGTCGGACGTGCGCGAGCACCCGCCGCCTGCAAGCAGGAGAACGGATGAAAGGCAGACAAGAATTCGCGCCATGACGGTCATTTGCGGCACTGATAGCGCGCCGGGCGGCAGGCTGGCAATCGCAGGTTTTAGGTAAGCTATGAATGACCTTTTTTGAATGATCGTGCTGCGATATGCGTTCGCCGACGTTAAGGTTAGCGGATCATTAAGTCTTATCATCCAAATTCCGGATGCGGACGAGGGGGCTTGTCCGGACCCGATTTGCTTTTGGACTGGATTGCGATGGAGACCGCGGGGGAGGCCGGCACCGGAGGTGCTGATAGAGAGCTTCTTGCAGACGAGGTTGCACGCGGTGGTGAGGCGAAGGCTACTGCGGCGCATTCCCCGCAGGCCCTGCATGAGATGGCCGATCTTGCCGGCGACTGGTTCTGGGAAACCGACGCCGATCTTCGCTTTTCGTGGCTATCCGAAAACTATCGGGATGTGACCGGGATCGACGCCGCCGAGGTGATCGGGCACTTCCGTTTCGACTTCATGGAACAGGTGCAGCAGGGTGGGCAAAAGGCGGTCGCCCATCTGCAGGATTTGCAGGCGCACCTGCCGTTTCGCGACTTCGTCTACGAGTTGAAGGGCGGCTTGCCGAACTGCCGCTGGATTTCGACGAGCGGGTTTCCCTGCTTCGATGAGGCAGGACGGTTCGTCGGGTACCGGGGTGCCGGTCGTAACGTGACGGCGACGGTGGAAGCCGTGGCTGATCTTGCGGTAGCGCCGCAATTGGGACGCAAGGACATCCGGCAAATCCTGGCCGCGCTCAATGTGATGAGCGATGCGTTGTGCCTCTATGACGAAAATGGCGCGCTGGTGCTGCACAATGCGGCGATGCTTTCCATGTATGCGGGTATTGCCGATGTCATCAAGCCCGGCGTCACCCTGCCGCAGATGATCGAGGCCGGGCTTTCGCGCGGCCTTTGGGATATCGATGGGCTGGATCCGCAAGCCTGGCGCGATGCCATTATCGAGCGGCATCGCGGCGGATGCGGCACGTCGGTCGCGATCCGTTTCGCAGACGGGCGGGTGGTCCTCCATCGGGAAATGCGTACTGACAATGGCGGCATCATTTCCGTCTGCACGGATGTTACGGAACTGGAAAGCCACAAGACCGAGGTGACGAATGCCGGCGAGCGCAGCCGGGAATTGCTCTACGATCTCGAGCGGACGATCGATTCGCTCGAACTGGCTATTGTCATTGTCGACGGGAACTTGAACGTCGAACTGATCAACAAGGCATTTTACGATATCTGGAAGGTGACCCCGCAGCAGGTCGGCCCGGGCAATCCGTTCCGCTCGCTGATCGATATCAACCGCCACAACGGCATTTACGATGTCGCCGATGCGGAGTGGGAAGACTATGTGGCCTCGCGGCTTGAGGAAATCGGCGCCGGCGATGTCGCGCCGCGCGAGTTCAAGCGGGCCGACGGATGCACGATGATCTATTCGGTCACCGCCCTTTCCGGCGGCAAGCGGTTGATCTCGTATTACGACGTCACTGAACTGAAGGAACGCGAAAGGGCGCTTGGCATCAGCATGCGCCAGATCGACCTGTTCCGGCACATAATGGATGAATTGCCGATCGCGGCTTTCACCAAGAACCAGGATCTAACGCTCGAGTTCGTCAACAAGGCCTGGTGTGCGCTGACCGGGATTTCCAAGGAAGAAGCGACCGGGCGCACAGATACCGATCTTTTCGGCGCGGAATATTCGCGTGTCTATGCCGTTGACGATACCGAGGTCATCCGCACCGGCCATGTCAAGGAAGTCGAGGAGCCGATCAGGCACCGCAACGGGACCGTGCGGCAGTTGATGACCCGCAAGAACCGGCTGACGACCATCGACGGCGCGGTGCACCTGCTTGGCACCAGCACCGATATCACCGACCTGAAGGAACGCGAGGCCGAATTGCAGGACGCGCGCCATCGCGCCGTTCTCGCAGACCGGGCGAAATCCGAATTCCTGGCCAATATGAGCCATGAAATCCGCACGCCGATGAATGGCGTGCTAGGCATGGCGGAATTGCTCGCCAAGTCCGATCTCGATCCCAAGCAGCGGACATTCACCGAGATCATCGTGAAGTCGGGCAACGCCCTTTTGACCATCATCAACGATATCCTCGATTTCTCGAAGATCGATGCGGGCCAGCTTGTGCTTGATCCGGCACCCTTCAACCTGTCGGAGGCGATAGAGGACGCCGCGACACTTGTGGCCACGCGCGCCAGGGAAAAGGATATCGAACTGATCGTGCGCGTCGAGCCCGGTCTGGAAGGTCATTTCGTCGGCGATGTCGGGCGTATCCGCCAGATTGTCCTCAACCTTCTCGGCAATGCCGTCAAGTTCACGGACAAGGGCCATGTGCTGGTCGATGTTTCGGGCGAGGACGCAGCCGACGGAACGTGGCTGCACGTATCCGTCACGGATACCGGCATCGGCATCCCGCAGGACAAGCTCGCGCCCATTTTCGAGAAATTCAGTCAGGTCGACGCCTCATCGACGCGCCGGCATGAAGGCACCGGCCTTGGCCTTGCCATTTCATCGCGGCTTGTCAGGTTGATGGGAGGCGAAATCGGGGTGGAGAGCGAAGAGGGCAAGGGCTCGACCTTCTGGTTCGCGGTGACACTGCCAAGAGTGAAGCGCGCTGCCGCCCGCAGGGGTCTCCCGATCGATGTGACCGGAGCGCGCGTCCTTGTCGTCGACGACAATGCGGTGAACAGGTCGATCCTGACCGAGCAGATGGTTTCATGGGCATTTGATTCCTGCGCGGCAGCCAGTGGGCAAGAGGGCCTCAAGGTGCTTTCCGCCGCCACTGCGCTCGGGCTGTCGGTGGACTGCATCATCCTCGACTACCAGATGCCCGGCATGAATGGAGCGGAAGTGGCGCGGATCATACGCACGACGCCGGAGTTGGCCGATACGCCGATTGTCCTGCTGACCTCAGTCGACCAGTCTCTTGCCGATGCGAACTATCGCGATCTTGGTATCGACGCCCATCTGACCAAGCCGACGCGCGCCTCATCGCTGCTGGAGACGCTGGTTGCCACCATCCAGCGCCACAGGGCGGCCAGGAGCGGCGAACATGTTGCGCTGCCTGGGGTTGCCGATGAACCGGCTCCCGTCGCCACGGTTCAAGCGCCGGTCGAGCGCTCATCGCTGCTTGCGCCTGCAACGCGCCCGCGTATGCAGCAAGGCATACATGGCAATCTTGACATACTGGTCGCGGAGGACAACGAGGTGAACCAGCTGGTGTTCACCCAGATCCTTTCGGAGACAGGCTACAGTTTCGAAATCGTCGCCAATGGCCGCAAGGCAGTCGATGCCTATGAGAGGCTCAATCCGCGCATGATCCTGATGGATGTTTCGATGCCGGAGATGAACGGGCACGAAGCGACCGGCAAGATCCGCGAACTGGAGGTGGCGCGCGGGACGCATGTGCCGATCGTAGGGGTGACGGCGCACGCCTTGAAGGGCGACCGCGAGCGCTGTCTCGAAGCCGGCATGGACGACTATCTGCCCAAGCCGATCAGCCCGAAGGCGCTGATGGCGAAGCTCGATCGCTGGATCGGGATCGCGGCCGACATGGATCGTACCGCCTGACTGGCGAGGCTGTGTTCAGCCGTCTGTAACAATCGATATTTTTTAGAGCTTTGCCGGTGCGGCGCGTGGACAGGGCGCAGCTTCAAGCCAAGTGGCTGATTCCAGAAATCAAACCGCCCGCAAGCGCCGATGACGGAACGGCTATCGATGTTAGCAAGCCGGCGCAACGTTTACCGGACCGACACGAAACTGTCATGCGACTGTTATAAACGGACGCTATGGCCTCACCGGGCGCAGAAGCAAAGCGCCAAGAGACCTTATCATCCGAACAGGAGCAGGCCATATGAAACGATACCTTTTGACGGCGTCCGCTGCGGCGCTCGTGCTGGCCGGGACGGCTGGCTTCGCCTCGGCGCGCGACCAGATCCAGGTCGCCGGTTCGTCCACCGTGCTGCCTTACGCCAAGATCGTTGCCGAGCAGTTCGGCGAGACTTTCACCAACTTCAAGACCCCGGTGGTTGAATCGGGCGGAAGCGGCGCCGGCATCAAGGAATTCTGCAAGGGCGTCGGTGAAAACACCATCGACATCGCCAACTCCTCGCGCCCGATCAAGAAGGACGAGGTGCAGTCCTGCATCGACGCCGGCGTCAAGGAAATCCAGGAAGTGAAGATCGGCTATGACGGCATCGTCTTCGCCACCGACATCAACGGCCCGGATTGGGCGCTGACGCCGGAAGACGTCTACAAGGCGCTGGCCGCCAAGATCGCTGTCGACGGCAAGCTGGTCGACAATCCGAACACCAAGTGGAACCAGGTCAACCCGAACCTGCCCGACTGGGACATCGCCGCCTACATTCCGGGCGAGAAGCACGGCACGCGTGAAGTGTTCGAGGAAAAGCTCCTCATCGCCGGCTGCAAGAAGCTCGGCGGCGTCGAGGCCGGCACGGCTTCGGGCCTTGACGAGAAGGGCGCGGAAGCTGCCTGCAAGGCAGTGCGCAAGGACGGCAAGGCGGTCGATATCGACGGCGACTACACCGAGACGCTGGCACGCATCGACAGCAACAAGACCGGCGTCGGCGTGTTCGGCCTCGCCTTCTACGAAAACAACGCCGACAAGCTGAAGGTCGCCACCGTTGGCGGCGTCACGCCTTCGGTCGAGACCATTGCCAAGGGCGAGTATCCGGTTTCGCGTCCGCTGTTCTTCTACGTGAAGAAGGCGCATCTGGGCGTCGTTCCGGGCCTCAAGGAATATGTCGACTTCTTCCTCGACGACCAGATGGTCGGCCCCGAGAGCCCGCTTGCCGAGTATGGCCTGGTTGCCGCACCGGACGCCGAGCGCGCTGCCCAGCGCGAAGCCTTCGACGCCGGAAAGACGATGTAATCATCGCAATTGCCGGGGTGCGGCCCGCCGCGCCCCGGCATTCGCCGTCTCTTGAGAGGCGACGGTCATCCGATCCCGGAACGGACCCATGTCATCATTCATCGTGCTTGCCATAATTCTCGCCATCGGCCTTGCCGCGTTCGTCGTCGGCAGGCAACGCGCAGTGGCGCAGAACGACGGCAAGGTGAAGCCGCATTCGCGCGCGCATTACCACGGCTGGTGGGCGTTCTTGCTGGCTGTCCTGCCTGCCTTGCTCATGCTTCTGGTGTGGGATGCCGGTTCTTCGACCTATCTCAGCCGCCAGGTCCATGCGGCGCTGCCTGCACAGGCTGAGGACGGCTCGTCGGTCAACGCGCAGATTTCGGCCGGACTGGTGAACAGCCTGGCAAGAGGGCTTCGCCGCCTCGATGCCGGCACGCAGACAGCCTTGCCTGCGACATTTGCCGAATTGCAGCCCTTGCTTGCCCAAAAGGGCGTGGCGCTGGCAACCGATACCAAGGACTACATGATCCCGATCGCAAGGGAAGCGAATGCCTCGCAGGATCGGTTGAGCCTTATTGGCGGGGTGCTTGCAATCGTGCTCGCAGCAGCCGGCGCACTTTATGCGGTCGGCGCGGTTCAGCCGCGCGGCCGTGCCCGCAACAATGTCGAAAAGCTGATGCTGTGGGGGCTGCTTGGCGCCTCGACCATCGCCATCCTGACCACCATCGGCATCGTGTTGTCGATGCTGTTCCAGACCATCCAGTTCTTCGGGTCGGTCTCGCCGATGAACTTCTTCTTCGGCACCGTGTGGGACCCGCGCTTTGCCGCTGCCGGCTCGGGCGGCAGCGAAGGCCAGTTCGGCCTCATCCCGCTGCTTGCCGGCACGCTCTATATCGCTTTGGTGGCGCTTCTGGTCGCCGTACCCGTCGGGCTGATGTCGGCCGTCTACATGGCCGAATACGCATCCTCAAAGGTTCGCTCGGTGGTCAAGCCGGCGCTTGAACTGCTGGCCGGCATCCCCACCATCGTCTACGGCATCTTCGCGCTGGTGACGCTGGGTCCCTGGCTGCGCGATCTCAGCGCGGCGCTGACCGGCGGTGCGCCGTTCATCCAGGGGCAAAGCATCTTCGTTGCCGGTCTTGTCATGGGCATCATGCTGATCCCGGTCGTGTCGTCGCTATCCGACGACATCATTACCGCCGTGCCGCGCGCGCTGCGTGACGGTTCGCTCGGGCTTGGCGCGACGCGCTCCGAAACCATCAAGCGGGTGGTGCTGCCGGCCGCCTTGCCGGGCATTGTCGGCGCGGTGCTTTTGACCGCCTCGCGCGCCATTGGCGAAACCATGATCGTGGTGCTGGCCGCCGGCGTTGCCGCCAACCTGACGCTCAACCCGTTCGAGGCGATGACCACGATCACCGTCAAGATCGTCAACCAGTTGACCGGCGACCTCGAGTTCAATTCGCCGCAAACGCTCGTCGCCTTTGCGCTCGGCATCACGCTGTTCGGCCTGACGCTGATCATGAACATCGCGGCGCTCGCCATCGTGCGGAAATACCGGGAGCAGTACGAATGACCGACGTTTCCTTCGATACGATGCCGGTGGCCAAGGCGCCGGCGCGGCGCGACATAGGGCTGAAGGCGCGCTACCGTGCCGAGCGCCGGTTCCGCATCTATGGCGTGCTGGCGATTTCGGTTGGCCTGATCTTCCTCGCCATCATGCTGGCCTCGATTGTGCAGAAGGGCCACACCGCGTTCTGGCAAACGACCGTGACCTTGCCGATCAGCTTCGACGAAAAGGTCATCGATCCGCAGGGCGAGCGCGCCACCGATCCGAACGTGCTGATCAAGGCGAACTATCCGAAGCTTGCCGAGAATGCGCTGGTTGCCAAGCTTGGCATCAACCCGGACGACAAGGCTGCGGTGCGCAAGCTGAAGGGCTTCCTTTCCGACGGCGCGCGGGTGCAGTTGCGTGACATCGTGGCCGCCGATCCGTCGGTGATCGGCACCACGCGCGACGTCGAGGTGCTTGCCTCGGCCAACCTGGACTCCGCCTTCAAGGGCCAGATCGACCTCAGCGTCGACCAGGCGCGGCGCAAGGTCTCCGACCAGCAGGTTGCCTGGATGAACCAGCTCAAGGCCGACGGCGTCATGGCCGAGCATTTCAACATTGGCCTGTTCGCTTTCGGGGCCTCCAGCCGGCCAGAAACGTCCGGCATGGGCGTTGCCATCATCGGCTCATTCTACATGATGGCGATCGTGCTTCTGCTGGCGTTGCCGATTGGCGTGGCGGCGTCGATCTACCTCGAAGAGTTCGCCAAGAAGAACCGATTCACCGACCTGATCGAGGTCAACATCAACAACCTGGCGGCCGTGCCGTCGATCGTGTTCGGCCTGCTCGGCCTTGCGGTGTTCGTGAATTTCCTCGGCATGCCGCGTTCGGCTTCCATCGTCGGCGGGCTGGTGCTGACGCTGATGACCCTGCCGACAATCATCATTGCGACGCGCGCGGCGCTTGCCGCCGTGCCGCCTTCGATCCGTGCCGCGGCTCTCGGTCTCGGCGCTTCGCGCATGCAGATGGTGTTCCACCACATCCTGCCGCTAGCCGCACCCGGCATCCTGACCGGCACCATCATCGGGCTGGCGCGCGCGCTCGGCGAAACCGCGCCGCTGCTTTTGATCGGCATGGTCGCCTTCGTGGCCGACTATCCGGCGACGCCATTCGACCCGGCGACGGCCTTGCCGGTGCAGATCTACATGTGGGCGAACGAAGCTGAACGCGCCTTCGTCGAGCGCATGTCGGGCGCAATCATCATCCTTCTCATTTTCCTGATGGCCATGAACATCACGGCAATCGTGCTGCGCCGGCGTTTCGAGCGGCGCTGGTAGCAAAGGGGCAAACGATGAATATCATGACCGAAAAAACCCTTGAAAGCGCGGTGGACGCCAAGATGAGCAGCCAACCCAACGAAGCGATCAAGATGCGCGGCGACAAGGTCGGCGTGTTCTACGGCGACAAGCAGGCGCTGTTCGATGTCGATCTTCTGGTTCGGCAGAACCAGGTGACGGCGCTGATCGGCCCTTCGGGCTGCGGCAAGTCCACCTTCCTGCGCTGTCTCAACCGCATGAACGACACCATCGACAGCGCCCGCGTGGTCGGCAAGATCACGCTCGACGGCGAGGACGTCTACGACAAGGCCATCGACGTGGTGGAACTGCGCGCCCGCGTCGGCATGGTGTTCCAGAAGCCAAATCCGTTCCCGAAATCGATCTACGAAAACGTGGCCTATGGCCCGCGCATCCACGGTCTTGCCCGCAACAAGACCGATCTCGACGGCATCGTCGAATCGAGCCTGAAGCGCGCCGGCCTGTTCAACGAGGTCAAGGATCGCCTGCATGAGCCGGGCACCGGGCTTTCCGGCGGCCAGCAGCAGCGCCTGTGCATCGCGCGCGCCATTGCGGTGTCGCCGGAAGTGATCCTGATGGACGAGCCATGCTCGGCGCTCGATCCGATCGCCACCGCAAGGGTGGAAGAGCTGATCGACGAACTGCGCCAGAACTACACCATCGTCATCGTGACCCACTCAATGCAGCAGGCGGCGCGCGTGTCGCAGCGCACGGCGATGTTCCATCTCGGCTATCTGGTCGAGGAGGGTGCGACCGAGAAGATGTTCACCAACCCCGACGACAAGCGCACGCAGGACTATATCACCGGCCGCTTCGGCTGAGCCGGTATCTGCGAAACGCCAAGAGATTTGAGGACAGCATGATGGGTGAGCACACCGTTGCGTCATTTGACGAAGACCTCAACGAGGTCAGCAGACTGGTTCGCGACATGGGCGATCTTGCCGGCTCGATGGTGAGCGGGGCGACGCGCGCGCTGCTCACCTCCGACAATGCGCTGGCCCAGCGCGTTGTTTCCGAGGACGCGATCATGGATACGCGCCAGCGCGAACTGGACGACCGCGCGATCACGCTGATCGCCAAGCGCCAGCCGATGGCGCAGGACCTGCGCGCGGTGGTGGGCGCCATCCGCATGGCGGGCGATCTCGAACGCATCGGCGACCTTGCCAAGAACATCGCCAAGCGCGTCAGCGCGGTCGGACAATCGGCTGCGCCGCGCGAACTCGCCCATTCCATCGAGACCATGGCAGGACTTGTGCTTGACCAGGTGCAGGGCGTCATCGAGCGTCACGCGGCCCGCGACGCCGCAGGGTTGGTGAAGCTGCGCGACGACGACGAACGCATTGACGTCAAGTATACGTCGGTGTTCCGCGAGCTTTTGACCTACATGATGGAAGACCCGCGCAACATCACGCCCTGCACGCATCTTTTGTTTTGCGCCAAGAACTTGGAGCGGATCGGCGATCATGTCACCAATATCGCGGAAAACGCCTATTATGTGCTGACCGGCGAGCAGTTGCCGGTGCATCGTCCCAAGCAGGACGAGACGGCAATGTCCGCCGCCTGACGCGCAAGACGGGAAGACGAACAAGATGATTGCACCGCGCATCATGGTGGTCGAAGACGAGGAGCCGCTGGGCGTCCTGCTTCGCTACAACCTGGAATCCGAGGGCTATCAGGTCGAAGTCATCACGAGAGGCGACGAGGCCGAGATCAGGCTTCAGGAGAACGTGCCCGATCTTCTGGTGCTCGACTGGATGGTGCCGGCGGTTTCCGGCATCGAGTTGTGCCGACGCCTGCGCATGCGCCCCGAGACGGAACGGCTGCCGATCATCATGCTGACCGCGCGCGGCGAGGAAAGCGACCGTGTCCGAGGTCTTTCGACCGGTGCCGACGACTATCTGGTCAAGCCGTTTTCGACACCGGAGTTCATGGCCCGGGTGAAGGCGCTTTTGAGGCGCGCCAAGCCGGAAGTGCTGTCCTCCGTTCTGAAGGTCGGCGACATCGTGCTCGACCGCGAGTCGCACCGAGTCTATCGCAAGAAGAGCGAGATCAAGCTTGGGCCGACCGAGTTCCGCCTGCTCGAATTCATGATGCGTCATCCAGGACGGGTGTTCTCGCGCGGGCAATTGCTCGACAATGTCTGGGGCGAGACCATCTATATCGATGAGCGCACGGTGGACGTGCATGTCGGGCGGTTGCGCAAGGCCGTCAACAATGGCCGCATGCCGGACGTCATCAGGACCATTCGCGGGTCCGGCTACGCGATCCAGGAAGAGTAGGCAAAAACGGCCGCCGCGTTTCGGTGCTGAATTGCGCCAGCCGCAGGGCTAATCGCCCTCACGCCATTTCATGTCCGGCGGCCAGTTCCATATGGGTCGGATTGCCGGCGGCGAAAATCTCGTTGTCGACGAAGGTCAGCGCCCGCATGGCGCAGCCTTCGCGCAAGAGCGCCAGTTCGTCCGGTTCGATGTCGAAAGATATCGAGGTCGAGTGGTGGCCGCCGGCTGTCCTGGCAATCGCTTCGCGCAGCGCAGGTTCGATGAGGTCGAAGGCCGCGGCGCTTGCACCGACCATTGCCACCGGGGCCGGATCGATGAGCGCAAACAGGCTGCCGAGGCCGAAGCCAAGCGCCTCGCCGGCCTTGCGGTAGGCTTCCCGTTCCGGCCCGTCATGATCCCTCGCAGCGTTCGCCAAGGCGCGCATATCGGCCTCGCCGATGTCGTCCACCGGTTCGGCGTTCTCGTCCATGCGCCGCGCATTGCGCCAGATGGCGTAGTTGCCGGCATAGGCCTCGATGCAGCCACGCCGACCGCAGCGGCAGAGCGCGCCGTCCGGGCGATGGATCATGTGGCCGAACTCGCCGCCGGACGAATGCGTGCCGGTGAAGAGTTCACCTTTCAGAACCAGGCCCATGCCGATGCCGTGCGACAAGAGAATGGCGATGAAGTCGTTCCTGTAGCGCTTGGGGTCGCGCCAGCGCAGCGCCACCGCCATCATGTTGCAGTCGTTCTCCACCGTGACGGGCACGGAGAACTCGCGTTCCAGTATGTCGGCAAAGGCAATGTCGGTGTGCGGTGTGATCGGCGACCACAGCATGGAGCGGGCCGGCGCATCGGTGATGCCCTGTATGGCCAAAACGATGCGCAGGACGCGGCGGCCGTCGCGTCTCGGATCGTCCAGCTTGCGACGGACGATCGCCACGCATTCGCCGATGAGCTGTTCGCGCGGCATGGCGCGGGTGTCGAGCCGATGCTGTTCCTCGGCGACGATTTCGCCGGCATAGTCAAGCAGCGTGGCGGCAAGGAAATTGAGCGACAGGACGACGGTCATGACCACCGCCGCCTTTGGCTCGAGCGTGAGCGCCACTTGTGGCCTGCCGCGCTTCAGGGCAAGCTGTTCGTGGCGGGCCTCGGCCAGGATGCCTTCGGAAATCAGGTCCGACGAGATCGCAGAAATGGTGGAGTGGCTGAGGCCTGTGGCCGCGGCGATTTCAGTGCGCGAGGTCTGGCCATTGCGCCGCACGGCCGAAATGACCATGGCGCGGTTGCGCCGGCGCAAATCGTCGTGGCGGATTCCCACCGTCATGTCGCGTTGTCCTCCCTGCGGCACCGCGCCGTGCATAACAGCACTGTGATAGTGTCAGAAGCTCCACGCGATGTCATTATTTAATTCGGGTTCCGAAAAAAATCAATTACGGGTGCGGAATCCCAGTTGACAGACATGCGGTGTTGCGGCACACTTTTTTCGAGGCTCGAAAAAAAGAGCTTCCGCACCAGCATCGGGTCAGATTAGTCGCGCCTGTGTGGCGCAGGGAGGAAATCATGAGGAAATTTACGGCCGCCATCCTGGCGGGTGCCGCCATGTCGCTGACGCTCGTCGCGACCGCCGAGGCAAAGGACAAGGTCATCGGCGTCTCCTGGTCGAACTTCCAGGAAGAGCGCTGGAAGACCGATGAGGCCGCCATGAAGGCGGCGATCGAGGCTGCCGGCGACAAGTACATTTCCGCCGACGCACAGTCGTCCGCGGCCAAGCAACTCACCGATGTCGAAAGCCTCATTAGTCAGGGCGCCAATGCACTGATCATCCTGGCGCAGGACGCTTCGGCTATCGGCCCGGCAGTTCAGAAGGCTCTGGACGAGAGCATTCCGGTCGTGGGCTATGACCGCCTGATCGAGAACAAGGACGTCTTCTATCTCACCTTCGACAACAAGGAAGTCGGCCGCATGCAGGCCCGCGAAGTGTTCAAGGTGAAGCCGGAAGGCAACTACGTCTTCATCAAGGGTTCGGGCGCCGATCCGAACGCCGACTTCCTGTTCGCAGGTTCGATGGAAGTGCTCAAGGATGCCATCGACAGCGGCAAGATCAAGAATGTCGGCGAGGCCTATACCGATGGCTGGCTGCCGGCTAACGCCCAGAAGAACATGGAGCAGTTCCTGACCGCCAACGACAACAAGGTCGATGCGGTCGTGGCGGCTAACGACGGCACCGCCGGCGGCGTCGTCGCGGCTCTGACGGCACAGGGTCTTGCGGGCAGCGTTCCGGTCTCGGGCCAGGACGGCGACCATGCCGCTCTGAACCGCGTGGCGCTGGGCACCCAGACCGTTTCGGTGTGGAAGGATGCACGTGAGCTCGGCAAGAACGCCGCCGAGATCGCTTCGCAGCTTGCCGATGGCAAGGCCATGACCGACATCGCCAACGTGCAGGACTTCACCACGCCCGGCGGCAACACCGTCAAGTCGGTGTTCCTGACCCCGATCGCGATCACCAAGGACAATCTCAACGTCGTCATCGACGCCGGCTGGATTTCCAAGGATGCGGTTTGCGCCGGCGTTGCCGCTGGCGCGGTTGCCGCCTGCAACTAAGTTCGCCTGACGGTGAACACGATGCGCCGCGGCCCAAAAGCCGCGGCGTTTTCAAAAGAAGCGCGGACGCAATTGCCCAGTTCGTTTCGAGACGCCACGATTGGCGCGGCGTGGGCATGCCATGAAAGCCTCACATCTTCCAACGCGCTTTCCGCTTCCGGCAAGGCCGGAAAGACAATAGCATGAGCTTGCTGCGCCGATGCATCGGAGCGAACGGGACGCAGCGAACATCGATCCGATGCAAGACGGCCAGATGGGCATAACGCCGATTGGTTGGATGCTTGTCTGCAAATATCAGCAAGCCGGAGGGAGGAAACCATGAGTGACGTGACCTCAGCAACGACAGTCGACCGGGCGCGGGAGGCCGAGCTTGGCCCCGTTGCGCGCTTCCTGAAAGCGACAGAACTCGATACCCGCATGCTGGGCATGGTCGCGGCGCTGATCCTGATCTGGATTGTGCTGCACTTCCTGTCCGGCGGACTTTTCCTCACGCCACGCAACCTGTGGAACCTTTCGGTCCAGACCTCGTCGGTCGCGATCATGGCGACGGGCATGGTGCTGGTCATCGTCATGCGCAACATCGATCTGTCGGTTGGCTCGCTCGAAGGCGTCATCGGCATGATCATGGGCGTGCTGCAGGCCCAGATACTCATCCGCGTGGTGGGCTTCCCGCTCGGCGACCCATGGATATGGATCATTGCGCTGGCCTGCGGCGTAGCCTTTGGCTTGCTGATCGGGGCCTTGCAGGGCTTCATCATCGCCTATCTGGAAGTGCCGTCCTTTATCGTCACGCTTGGCGGCCTGCTGGTGTGGCGCGGCGCTGCATGGTGGGTTACCAGCGGCCAGACGGTCGCGCCGCTCGATGCGACGTTCCAGCTCATGGGCGGTGGCCCGAACGGCTCCATCGGCGCGACGTGGAGCTGGATCATCGGGGTTGTCGCCTGCCTCGCGGTCATCTTCATGCTGCTTAGCGGTCGCACGCAGCGCAAACGCTTCCGTTTCCCCTTGCGGCCGGTCTGGGCCGAGGTGTTCCTGGGCACGGTTGCCTGCGCCGTCATTCTTGGTGCGATCTGGGTCGCCAATTCCTATCCGTGGCCGGCGGGCATCGTTAAGCGCTATGCCGAGGCGAATGGCATCCCCATTCCCGAGGGCGGGCTGTTCATCGCCCACGGCGTTGCCATTCCGGTGCTGATGGCGGTGACGGTCGGAATCGTCATGACCTTCGTCACCAACCGGACCCGTTTCGGGCGTTATGTCTTCGCCATCGGCGGCAATCCAGAGGCGGCCAATCTGGCCGGTATCAACACCCGCTGGGTGACGATGAAGGTGTTCATGATCATGGGAGCGCTGGTTGCCATCAGTGCGGCCATCTCCTCGGCGCGTCTCAATGCCTCCACCAATGCGCTCGGTACGCTGGACGAACTTCTGGTCATCGCGGCGGCGGTTATCGGCGGCACGTCGCTGGCCGGCGGCGCAGGAACCATTGTTGGTGCGATGCTGGGGGCGTTGCTGATGCAGTCGCTGCAATCGGGCATGGTGCTGCTCGGCGTCGATTCACCGTTGCAGAGCATTGTCGTCGGCGGCGTCCTCGTCGTCGCGGTGTGGCTTGACACCGTCTATCGCAAGCGCGTTTAGGGAGGAATTGACCATGGCTACCGCTCAAGCTGCCAACGCAACGCCGCTGGTCGACCTGCGCAACATCTCCATCGCCTTCGGCGGTATCCGCGCCGTCGACGACGCCTCGGTCGATCTCTATCCGGGTGAGGTCGTGGCGCTGCTCGGCCACAACGGCGCCGGCAAATCGACGCTGATCAAAATCCTGTCGGGCGCCTACAAGCGTGACGCCGGCCAGATATTGGTCAATGGCGAGGAGGCTGCGATCTCCAACCCGCGCGACGCCAAGAAATACGGCATCGAGACGATCTACCAGACGCTGGCGCTGGCCGACAATGTCGATGCCGCCGCCAACCTGTTCCTTGGGCGCGAACTGATGACGCGCTGGAACACGCTGGACGACGTGGCCATGGAAGCGGAGGCCCGCAAGGTGATGGGCCGGCTCAATCCGCGCTTCCAGCGCTTCAAGGAACCGGTCATCAAGCTCTCCGGCGGCCAGCGGCAGTCTGTGGCGATCGCGCGCGCCATCCTGTTCAACGCGCGTATCCTGATCATGGACGAGCCGACCGCTGCCCTTGGACCGCAGGAGACCGCGCAGGTGGGCGAACTGGTCAAGCAGCTCAAGGCCGACGGTATCGGCATCTTCCTGATCAGCCACGATATCCATGATGTCTTCGACCTCGCCGACCGGGTTTGCGTGATGAAGAACGGGCAAGTGGTCGGCACTGCCAGGACGACCGATGTGACCAAGGACGAGGTGCTTGGCATGATCATTCTGGGCAAATGCCCGGCGGGGGCGATACCTGGACCCGGAGCCCTGAAGATCGCAGCCTGATCCGGTTGCGCCGGGGCCGATAAGCCTTGGGCGATATGCGACTGTCGCCAATGTGAAGGCGCGGCCAAGCTGCGCCTTGTGTTGACGCGTGGACTTGCTAAGAAGTGCAAGGGGGCTAGCCACAGGTCGCATCGTCTGTTGAAAAAACTTTTCCCTATCCTGACGTTTCTGGCGGTGGCGCTGATCAGCCTGACGATGGCTGGCTTTGCCTATTTCGCCACCCAGGAAGCCTCCCGCATCAAGTTCCAGGCAACAGTGGACGATGCCTTGAACCGTATCGAAAGCCGTATCGACCTGCACCTTTCGCTGCTGCGTTCCACCCAGGCCCTTTTCGATGCGCGCAATGGACAGGTCTCGCGCAACGAGTTCAAGGCCTACTTCGATGCGCTCGATGTCGACGGGAACTTTGCCGGGTTGCGCGGCATCGGTTTCCTCAAGCTGGTCCGTACCGGCGACGAGGCGGTCGCCGAGCGCGCGATCAAGCAGGAGCATGGTATCGACCGGGCCGTCTATCCGGCGACCACGCAGCAATGGCGCACGCCCATCGTGTTGTTCGAGCCTCTGGCGGAGAGCAGTCTTTCCAGTCTCGGCTACGACATGTTCACCGAGCAGGTTCGCCGCTCTGCAATCGAGTTGGCGATGGCAGACGACGAACAGCATGCGAGCGGGCGCGTTCTTTTGGGTGAGCAGACCGGCGCCAAGCAAACTTTTCCCGGTTTCTTCGTGTTTGTGCGGCTTAACGTCGATACCGCACCGGGTGCCGTCGATGCGACGACGTCGTCCACCGCAGGCTTCCTCTATGCGGCTTTCCGGGCTGGTGACCTGTTTTCGGTTGCGTTGCGACGGATGCCGCTATTGCCGGTCAATGTCGAAATCTATGACCAGGCGACCAATTCGGACAGCTTGCTGTTCCGATCCGAAACCCCACCGGTCGAAGGGATCGGCAACCAGCTTCTGGATACGCGCAAGATAACGGTGGCGGGCCGCCAGTGGATATTGGAGTTCCGGCCGACCAACGCGTTTTCTCCGCCGTCCTCACGCGCCATTCCGATCATGCTCGGCCTGTTCGGGCTACTGCTCGCCGGCGCCATTGCCTTGGTGGCACGCTACCAGGAACGCGCATATGACGCCGCCGCCCTGCTTCATGAGACGACCGAGAAAAGCCTGCTTGAAAAGGATTTGATGCTTCAGGAAATGAAGCATCGCATCAAGAACTTGATCACGCGCGTTTTGGCGATCGCGCGCCAGACAGCTTCGAAGGCGACCGACGTCAAGGAGTTTTCCGACTCGTTTGCGGCGCGGCTCCAGGCAATGGCGGCGTCGCAGGACATGCTGACCCGTTCGCGGTGGCAGAAGGCCGATCTTGGCGATCTGCTTCGCATCGAACTCGGACAGGTGTTCGGCAAGGAGTTGCCGGAGGATCTGCTGTCCGGGCCGCAGGTGCTGCTTGACGAGACTGCGACGCAAGCGCTTGGCCTGACGTTCCACGAACTCGCGACGAATGCCCTCAAGTACGGAAGGGCCGGCAATGTGGTCGGCGCGCTCAAGGTCGATTGGAAAACGGAGCGCCTGGACCGTGCACGGGTACTCGTGCTCACCTGGCGCGAATCCGGCCAGACCGGTCTTGAGGCGCCGACGAGAACCGGCTTCGGCACGAAGCTCATCGACATGAACATCACGCGCGAACTCAACGGCACCATCGAGCGCAAGTTCAAGCCGAACGGCTTGCAGGTCGAGATCAGGATTCCCCTGAAATAGCTTATCTCAACGAAAGAGGCCGGGTTTCCCCGGCCTCCTCCGAATTCCCGACTGACTGTGCAATCAGTTGCAGCGGGCCGTATAGATGCGGCGGGTATTGGGATCGCGATACTGGCAGTAGCCGTTGCGCAAGTTGCGCACCAGAAGGCCGGAGCCTGCACCGACAGCCGCACCGATCAATGCACCCCTGCCACCACCGGCGATGCCGCCAATGACAGCACCGGCCGCTGTGCCGACACCTACGTCCTGCTCGGTTGTGGTGCAGCCGCTCAGGGCCACGAGTGCGGCCACGACGACGATTAGCTTGCGCATGTAGTCACTCCTCTCGCTTTTGATCTCTCTCGCTTCACGGCGATCACCTGCCATCTAGCACGAGCGCGCCGATTCTGCGTTACCGTTTTCATTCTTGGCTAAGATAGTCTTTTTCAGGGCGATGGTCGTTGGCGGCCATGACTGCCGCAGTTTCGATCGAAGCGTCGAGCTTGCCCTCGGGGCTTACCGACCAGACAAGCTCCGCATAATCTTCTTCCAACGCCGGATCGAGATCGATGCAGGTACCGATTAGGTGTTCGGCCTCCGCCGACATTTCGCGAAGCGAAAGCGCCCGCGTGGCGGCGCAATCCTCGGCGGTTTCGAATACGGTGACCGGCGCGGGCAATTCCCGGCACTGGGAAAGATCGCCCGAGCAACCCACGATCAGCAACAATGCAGCGATGTGTTCCATTGCGTTTTCCTCTTGGCAGTGGAAACGCGCAGAACCGTGCATGGTTCCTGAGATGGTGCGGTTCGTGATGCTATTCCGTCTCAAAGTTGCCGTGCGGGACGGTGAGGCGGTATTCGAGCCGGCCTCCAGCCATGTCGAGAGAGGCTTGCCCGTTCAACGATAGCGGCACCACGCGCTCAAGGGTGACGCGGCCGAAGTGGCGCAAGTTGGGAAGTTCCCCGCCGGAGCCGAACGGTTCGCTCCACAGCAGGTGAAGTGACGGCGCGTCACCGGCATTGGTCAGGTTGGAGCCGACGCTCACAGTACCACCCGGTCGTGAGAGTGCGCCATATCCGAGCGAGTTGACGACCAGTTCATGTATGGCCAGGCCGATATGCAACGCTGCATTGGGATTGAGATAAGGGTTGGAGCCTTCGAAGCGCAGGCTGTTCTGGTTGCCGTTGGTGTATCGGCCGACTTGGCCATAGATCAGCTCGCGCAGTTGCGCCCCGCGCCAGTTGGACGAGGTGACGAGGTCCTGCGAAGAGGCGAGTGATTGCAGCCTGCCCTGGAAGCGAGTGAGGAAGTCGGCGATGTTTTCCGAATAACGCCCGGTCTGACTGGCGATGCTCTGGATTATGGCAAGAAGGTTTTTCGAGCGGTGGCTGACCTCGCGCAACAAGGCGCGCAGGCTCTGCTCGCGCCGCTTGCGCTCGGTGGTCTCGACCTTGGTGGTCATGACGCCGCGCACGCTGCCATCCTTGGCGACATCGGGGTCCACCCAAACCTCGAACCAGCGCATGCCATCTTCGCCGGGCGCACTGATCTCGAACCGGTCTGGCTGACCCGATGCGATCGCATTGCGCCTTGCGGCGATGATGCGATCCGTCTGGGATGGGGGGAGGATGGTATCGCCGTGGCCGCCCACCACCGCCCAGGGTGCGGGCATGTTGCGCGCCCATACGGTGCGCAAGTCGCGATCCTGGTAGAGAACCGAAACGCCGGCGTTTCGCAAGGCATGGAGGAGTGCGCGGCCAAGTTGCGATTCGTCCATCAAGGAAGAGTCGATGACCTCGCTGTCGAGTTTTTCGACGGGTTCCTTGTTGCGGCCTCCAGCCATGTTTGCAGCCCCTACGCCCCTTTTGAGTACCCCCTCAAGAACGTTCCGCCGGACAGTACCCATTTCTGGGTTGCTGCCCGGCGGCGGCTGGAAACCGTTTGAGGGGGGCGGTTTCCAGTTTTCGGTAGAAAGGTCTCATCCGGTGCTGTCATGCCCGCCGGAAAATGCCGGCCAGCAGCGAAATCACCAGGAAGGCCAGGAAAATGAAGAACAGGATCTTGGCAATGCCGGCGGATGCTCCCGCGATGCCGCCGAAGCCAAGCGCACCGGCTATGATCGCCACGACGAGAAACACAAGCGTCCAGTAAAGCATTGTTCGAACTCCTTCATTTCCTTGCAGGAAAAACGAGAGCCGGCTGCATTGGTTCCCCCGCCGGCGAAAAATGTGGTCAGGCGGCGGCCTTCGCCTGACGGTCGAAAAACAGTGCCTGGCTGATCAGTGCCTTGACCATGTCGGGGCTGAACGGCTTGGTGACCAGAAACGCCGGCTCGGGGCGCTCTCCGGTGAGCAGGCGCTCGGGGAAGGCGGTGATGAAGATCACCGGCACGGATGTCGAAGACAGGATCTCGTTCACGGCATCGATGCCTGACGAGCCGTCGGCGAGTTGAATATCGGCCAGCACCATCTTGGGGCGCGCCTTTGCGAACATCGCCACTGCCTCTGTGTGCGTGCGGGCGGTGCCGACGACACGATGGCCAAGGCTTTCCACCATCTCCTCGATGTCCATGGCGATCAGCGGTTCGTCCTCGATGATCAGGATATCGGTTGCCACCTGCCGCGAAATCTCGCCGCTTGCCTGCGACAACAGGGTGGAGAATTCGACTTCGTCGACATCGAGGATCTCGGCAGCTTCGTCCTCGTTGAAGCCTTCGACCGCCACAAGAAGGAAGGCTTGGCGTTGTCGAGGCGCCAATGCGTTGAGATTCGCGGCGGCGCGCTGTTCCCAATCTGTCGCCGACTGCTCCTGCGGAATGCGGATGGCGATGGATGTGAACATCTTGGCGAAAATCTTGTAGAGCGCGATGCGGTCGTTCGAGGCGGCCGGGAAAATGCCGATATCGGCAATGATTGCCTCCAGCATTGCGGCTACCAAAGCATCGCCGCTTTCCTGTGAGCCGGAGACGGCGCGCGAAAATCTGCGCAGATAGGGAAGATGCGGTGCAATTTTAGCAGATAGACTCACGATTACGTCTCCCTCAAATGACGTGTGTGCATGATCAGACAGGCCGTGTTGTTACAAGCCCCGGTCGCAGAAACTCGCCGGCGAATGAAAAGTTCCCGGAAAAATTTTTGCCAGCGCCGGAACCAATCCGAATCCAAGGCGTTTGCAACGGAATCTGAGCTTAGAGGGGCACCGCTTTGCCTCTTGTTGCGCGTGGAAAGCGGTAGGGAATGGGGCAGAAGGCATTATGACGGATCCGAAAAGAAACAGCGCCGCTGCTTCAGGCATGCGGCAAGCCGGTGCAGGCGACCCACTCGGCCCGAATTCTGAAATTGGCCGCAAACTCAAACAATACTACAACGACTTGGTCTCCGACGAGGTGCCGGATCGGTTCAGCGAGTTGCTCAGCCAACTGGAGCAGGCCGAATCCGCACTGAAGAAGGACTGACGCATGGCCGTATCAGCGGGCTTCAAGAGCGATCTGCTCGGGTCCATTCCGAGCCTGCGCGCGTTTGCCGTCTCCTTGTCGCAGAACGCGGACAAGGCCGATGATCTCGTGCAGGAAACCCTGGTCAAGGCCTGGGACAAGCATGAAAGCTTCCAGCCGGGCACCAACCTGAAAGCATGGCTGTTCACCATCCTGCGCAACGAGTTCTATTCGCAGATGCGAAAACGTGGACGCGAGGTGCAGGACAGCGACGGGATCATGACCGCGCGGCTTGCCGTGCACCCCGCGCAGCATGGACAGCTTGACCTGAAAGATTTCAAGGGTGCGCTGGAGAAGCTTCCCGAGGACCAGCGCGAAGCGATCATCCTCATCGGTGCATCTGGCTTTTCCTACGAGGAAGCGGCGGAAATCTGCAACTGCGCCGTGGGCACGATCAAGAGTCGCGTCAGCCGCGCCCGCACCCGGCTGCAGGAAATCCTGCAGATTTCGGGCGAGGACGATTTCGGCCCCGACGCGATTTCCGCTCAGGTGATGACGTCTCCGGCGGATTGAAGAGGCGGAGCCTTGCGCGAAGCCGCCAAGGCCGCGACGATGTCGTCGCCCGAGTACGGCTTTTCGACCAGCGTGACACCGGGAAAATCACGCTTCAACTCGTCGCTTGGCCCGTGGCCCGAAGCAAAGACGAAGGGAACGCCTTCGCGTTGCAACTGCGCGGCAAAGCCCAGCGTCGACGCGCCGTTCAGCATCAGGTCGAGTATCGCTGCGTCGAAGCTGGATGCCGCCAGCGCATCGAAACCGGTGAGGTCATCGACGATGGCGACATCGGCTGCGCCTGCGTCGCGGCAAATCTGCTCGACATCCATGGCGATAAGATACTCGTCCTCAAGGATGAGAATACGCAGTCCATCGAGCAAAGCTGACAACGCCGAGACTCTCCTTTTGAACGGGGGCGCAGTCATGGCCGCATTTTCCTACCCTGTCATTTAAAAAAGACATAGCTTCGGAACGCGGCTTTCGGAACTTCGACAAGGGAAATGCGTTTGGATTGAATGGCTTCGGGAGAGGGGTGCAAAATGGCGGAACAGCAAGGAACTCGTTCGGCGCGTCGCTATCCTTGCGAAAAGTGCCCCTTGCGACCGCTGCACGCTTTCCGTGAATTCGAACCGCAGGAACTTAACTTCATCAGCACTTTCAAGAAAGGCGAGTTGGCTGTCGACCGCGGAGCGACGGTGCTGGTCGAGGGCAATCACAGCGCCCACCTGTACACGGTGCTTTCCGGATGGGGGTTCCGCTACAAGCTGCTCGACGATGGCCGGCGCCAGATCCTCAACTATGTGATGCCGGGTGATCTGATCGGGCTGCAAGGCAGCGTGATGGGCGAGATGCAGCACTCGGTGGAGGCGCTGTCCGAACTGCTTTTATGTGTTTTCGAGCGCGACAACCTGCATGGGCTTTATCGCGAGCATCCCGGACTTGCCTATGACATCACCTGGCTGGCGGCGCGCGAGGAGCGTATGCTCGACGAGAATTTGCTGAGCGTGGGGCGGCGCACGGCGCTGGAGCGTGCGGCCTATCTCATCGCCTTCATTCATGCGCGGGCCAAGGTCGTCGGGCTGAATGGCAAGACGCGGGTCGAAATCCCGATCACGCAACAGCACGTCGCCGACACGCTCGGCCTGTCGTTGGTTCACACCAACAAGACGCTGCGCAAGCTCATCGATCGCAAGCTGATCCATTGGCGTGATGGAGGTTGCGAGGTGATCGACGTGGACGGATTGCAGTCCATTGCTGGTTGGGACGGCTTGGGCGAAGGGCGCAGGCCGCTTATGTGACGATCGCGCCTGCTTGCTGTGGACTCCGGCGGGGAAAAGCCTTCCTATGGGCCCACGACCTTGACCGGAACCTTGAGGTTTCTTGCGCGTTCCCGATACTACCGAATTCAAGGAGTTGAGAATGGCCACTGCAACCGGAAAAACCGACAACGACGCCAAGACCACGCCGGACCTGGAAGCCGATATCAGACAGCTTAGGGCGGACATCGACAAACTGGCCAAGCTTTTGGCGAAGACCGGTGAGCATGGGTACGGCACAGCGCGACGGGCCGCGACTGAAGGTGTCGAGCAACTGCGGGCGCAGGGCGAGGCGGCGATGGACAGCCTGCGCTCCAATGCGCGCGACCTTGAAGAACAGGTCATCGCCAATGTACGCGAGAAGCCGGTGACGTCGCTGGCGATTGCCGCCGGTGTCGGCTTCCTGTTCGCGCTTCTGTCGCGTCGCTAGCGGCTGCGTGCCATGGGGTTTATCGCATCGCTGATCGCGGGATTCGCATCCGGTGAAACGGTTGCGGCGTTGCGCCGCGCGCGAGGCGCGGCAATCGCATACGCGCTGGCTGGTCTGGCTGGCTTGTGTGGAATCGGGTTCCTTATTGGGGCCAGTTACATCTGGGCCGCGGCGCGGTATGGCCCGCTGGAGGCCGCACTCGGCTTTGGCGTCGGCTTTCTGGTGCTGTCCGGGCTGATCCTGCTCATCTTCCGCCTGAGCGCGGAATCGCGGGTGGTACGCCGCGCGCGCCGCCGCAACGCCGACATGACCGCCCTGGGGGTGACGGCTGCTCTCGCCACGCTGCCCGTTCTGCTACGTAGCAAGGGCGGCCTTGGCGCGATACTCGGCCCGGCCGCCGCACTGGTGGCTTATGCCATCTACCGTGAAAACGTGAAGCCAGGCGACGACGATGCCGACAAGGGCGGTGCCTGATCAACTTACTTCGTGGCAGGGACGAGCACCTTGAGTGCCTTGGGATGGATTTCGATGGTGGTTTCCGGCGTGAGATCCACCAGTTCGCCATCCATGGCGGCATAGAGCTTGCGCCGCCTTGAGCGGATGTTCAGCTTAACCTTGTCGGTCTGGTGGATTTCGACATGTTCGTTGTCGCGCCATTTGCCGCGCGCCACGTTGAGCATGAACTTCATTAGTTCGCCCTTCTGCCGCGCCACGGTGACATAGATGCCCAGCACGCCGCCGGCGGGATTGTCGGCATAGGGCAGATGGCCTTCGCCAAACAGGTTGTTGGTGACCCCGATGGCGCTGGCGCGGGTGACGAGTTCGGCTTCGCCGATCCTAAGAATCACGTCCATTTTGGGAGGATTGGCGAGGGTGTCATAGGCGGCGCGCGCCGAAGCGCGGATTTTGCCCAACCGGGAGCCGAACTGCATCTTGTCGCGCAGGTGGATCATCTTGGCGTGCATGCCGACCGAGAATTGGTGGACGAACGGCTCGCCGTTGGCGCTGGCCATATCGACGGAAATGGTGCGGCCTTCGGCAAAGGCTGCGATGGCGCCGTCCAATGATTGGGGAATGCCGAGGCCGCGCGCAAACAGGTTCATCGTTCCCGCCGGCAAGATGGCAAGTGCTTTCTTCTTGCCCATCAGTCTTGATGCCGCCGCCGAAACAGTTCCGTCACCGCCACCGACGAGGACGGCCCCGACGTTGTGCCGGGCGACCGCCTTGTCCAGCGCGGCTGCCACATCTTTTCCCGGCACGATATCGATATCGACCTTGTGACCAGCGGCCTCAAGGGTTTCGGTCATGCGCCTGGAAAACGCTTTGAGATCGGTGGTGCGCAAGGTGCCGCCCTCGCTGTTCAACACCGCTGCGAAGCGCATGTCAAATCCTTCCGGATGGTCATTGGCCTGTCCGGATCGGCCGGCCTCCCATGCCAAACGTCAATAATCGCAGATGGTTCCCTGTCGTCGGGCGATCTGTAACGAAGGCGATTCGCCGAAAAACTTCGGAACTTCGAGGTGAGGGCGGCGTTGTCGATCTGTCATAGCCGTGGCCGCCCTCCCAAGTCCTGGCTGCGGTGGAAACGAACAGCATACGAGGAGAGACATCATGATCCGCACACTATTGGCTACTACAGCCCTTGCGACGCTTCTTGCCTCTGGCGCGATGGCGCAGGATACCACCGCGCCTGCAGCGACCGCGCCGGCACCGATGACCGCCCCCGCTGTTCCGGTCGCGCCGGTTGCCAAGGCGGACGGCAGCCTCGTCACCAACATCATCGGTGAATCGGTGTTCAACGGCCCCGGTGACGATGCCGAGAACATCGGCAAGGTGACCGACGTCGTATTCGACAAGGACGGCAATGCGACTTCGGTCGTGATCGGCGTCGGCGGCTTCCTTGGCATAGGCGCCAAGGACGTGACGTTCGATTTCGACAAACTGCAATGGGCCGAAAAGAACGGCGACCGCTGGTTGGTAGCTCCGTCTACCAAGGAAGAACTGACCGCGCAGCCGGCGTTCGATCCGGCGCCTTACGAGCCGGCACCCGCGCCGCAGGCTGCCGCTGACGTGCCTGCGACTACCACCGCGCCTGCCGATGGCACTTCGGCGCCAGCCGACAGCACGGCCATGGCACCGGCCACCGATATGCAGACGGCACCGGCTGAACCGGCTCCGCCGGTCGAGCGGGCCGACGGCAGCATCGCCACGCAGATCATCGGCGAGAATGTCTACAACGGCACCGGCGATGACGCGCAGGATATCGGCAGCGTCAACGACATCGTGTTGTCCAAGGCCGGCCAGATGGAGTCACTGGTGATCGGTGTGGGCGGTTTCCTGGGCCTCGGCCAGAAGAACGTTGCCTTCGACTACGGCAAGACGAGTTGGACGGAGAAGAACGGCGACCGCTGGCTGGTGGTCGAGGCGACCAAGGAGTCGCTCCAGGCCTTGCCTGATTTCGATCGCCGCGCCTATGATCCTGCTCCGGCGGTTGCGGCGGCGGGTGCTGAAACGCCGGCAACCGTGACGCCGACGACGGACACCGCTGCCAATACGCAGAGTGCACCGGACGCGACCTCGACGGCACCGGCTGGGACGGCACCGGCTGGAGAGATGGCGGCCGAAACGCCGGCCCCCGATGCGACGGCAACGCCTGATGAGACGCAGACGGCTGCAATCGACAAGTCGACGCTGACGGAAATGCCGATGACGGGTGAAATCCGCTCCGAAGATCTGGTTGGCACCACCGTCTACGGTGCAGATGACGCCAAGGTCGGCGAGATCGGCGATGTGGCGCTGACCGCCGACAGCAAGGTCGACGCCGTTATCGTTGATGTCGGCGGCTTCCTCGGCATAGGCGAGAAAGAGGTCGCAGTCGGCATGGATAATCTCAAGATCATGACCGACAAGGACGGCAAGAAATATCTCTATACCGACTTCACCAAGGAGCAGCTTGAAGCGCAAGCGGCCTATGACAAGGGCAGCTATACGGAGAAGCGCGATGAGCAGCGCCTGATGCTGCAGTAGTCCAGTATCCTGCCGAAGGACCGCCCGCGCCGGCAACGGCGCGGGCATTCTTTTATCCGTGTTCTGTTTGACGTGGCTCAGTGGTAAACAATGATGAGGTGATTGTTCACTTATTCAGCACGGACCATTCTGGGTTTGTCGCCTTTGCTCCGATCCATGACGGGACCATATTGGTCTCGACGGCGGCAAGTGCCGCAGAAAGGGGCAATCATGCTCACCCAGATCAAAGGCCTGCATCACGTCACCTCGATGGCGAAGGATGCGCGCACCAACAAT
The DNA here is from genome assembly GCA_964601795.1 of uncultured Mesorhizobium sp. Taxonomy (GTDB): domain Bacteria; phylum Pseudomonadota; class Alphaproteobacteria; order Rhizobiales; family Rhizobiaceae; genus Mesorhizobium. Next base: position 37,982 of record CAZROU010000031.1, read on the forward strand.
GCGTTCTTCACGCAGAAACTCGGCCTGCGCCGGGTGAAACAGACCGTCAATTTCGACGCGCCCGACGTCTATCATCTCTATTATGCGGACGAGGTCGGTACGCCCGGTTCAGTGATGACCTATTTTCCCTTTCCGAATATCGGACAGGGCCGGCCCGGCGTGGGCGAGGTCGGAACCACGGTCTTTTCAGTGCCGGAAGGCACGCTCGATTTCTGGCAGCAGCGCTTTGCGGAGCAAGGCGTCAAGGTGCTTGGCCGCGAGGAGCGCTTCGGCGAAAAACGCCTGACCTTCGCCGGGCCGGACGAGGACGGGTTTGCACTGGTCGAGGCCGAGGATGATGCTCGTGCGCCCTGGTCCAAGGCCGATGTTGCGGCAGACGAAGCGATCCGCGGCTTTCATTCCGTGTCGCTGAGGCTACGCGATGGTGGCGCGACCGAGGAACTTCTCAAGTTCATGGGCTACAAGGAAATCGACAGAGCCGGAAATATCAGGCGGCTGGCCATCGAAGGCGGCAACGGCGCCGATCTCGTCGATATCGAAACGCTTCCCGGTGCCGCCTTTGCCAATCTCGGTGCGGGGTCGGTGCATCACGTCGCATTCGCGGTGGAAGACCGCGCGCGTCAGCTCGAGGTCCGCAAGGCGTTGATGGATACCGGTTATCAAGTGACGCCGGTGATCGACCGCGACTACTTCTGGGCGATCTATTTCCGTACGCCGGGTGGTGTGCTGTTCGAGGTTTCGACCAACGAGCCGGGCTTTGATCGGGACGAGGATACGGCTCATCTCGGCGAGGCGTTGAAGTTGCCCAAGCAGCACGAACACCTGCGCCCTTATCTCGAGCAGCATCTGCAGCAGTTGAACGCATAAGGAGCGAGCCATGACCAAGGATGCCTATATCCACAAGATCGTGCCCGGCAAGCCGGGCGGCCCGCTTCTCTTTGTGTTTCACGGCACGGGAGCGGACGAGACGCAGCTTCTATCGCTCGGCCATGATCTCATGCCGGACGCCACCATTGTCTCGCCGCGCGGCGACGTTTCGGAAATGGGCGCGGCGCGCTTCTTCCGCCGCACCGGCGAAGGCGTCTACGACATGGCCGATCTGGCGCGTGCAACCAAGAAGATGGCCGGGTTCGTAAAGGCACACATAGCGGATGCCAAGCCGTCGCGTGTAGTGGGCCTTGGCTATTCAAACGGCGCCAACATATTGGCGTCGGTGCTGTTCGACGCGCCTGAGTTGTTTGATGCTGCCGTGCCGATGCATCCGCTGATCCCGTTCGAGCCGCAAGTGGCGGGCGGCTTCGCCGGTCGGAAGGTGCTGGTAACGGCCGGTCGGCGCGACCCGATCTGTCCGCCAAACTTGACCACGCGGCTGGAAGCGTATTTGCGTGATCTTGGAGCCAGCGTGACTGTCGAATGGCATGAGGGCGGGCACGAGGTGCGCCCCAATGAAATCGAGGCGGCACGCCTGTTCCTCGCGGCTGTATCTGGAAAGGAAATGGCGAAATGAACGAGCAATTGCCGGAAGTTCAACTTGAGGACAAGGAAACCAAGGGACGCTACGTGCTGCGCGGCCCGGATGGTGCCGAAGCTGAAATGACCTTCACCAAGATCGGCGAAAAGCAGTTCATCATCGACCATACCGAAGTGCCGGATGCCTTTCGCGGCCAAGGCGCCGGGCTTAGGCTGGTGACGAAGGCGGTCGAGGACGCGCGCGCTTCCGGCAAGAAGATCATACCGCTGTGCCCGTTCGCTGCGGCGCAGTTTCGCAGGCACCCGGAATGGGCCGACGTGCTCAAGCAGTAAAGCTGAACTGGCCCTGCGGTCTCCGCTTCCTATATTTATGCCAGGCAATTTCGGTCGAGGTCGCGAATGGATGCGCATGTCGATATCCGCAAGGAGGAGCACAAGGGCAGGGGCCGCTATGTGCTTGAGATGCCGGGCGGCGAAGAGGCCTATCTGACCTTCGTGCGCTCCAGCCCAGCGCATATCGTGATCGACTACAGCTTCGTGCCGCCGTCGGCGCGTGGCCGCGGCGTGGCGGCCAGGCTGGTCGCATACGCCGTTGAGGACGCGCGAGAGAGCAGCACCAGCATCACGCCCGTCTGCGGCTATGTTGCCGCCGAGTTTCGTCGTCATGGTGAGTGGGCCGACGTGCTGGCGCGATAACATTCGCGATCGAGCTGCCGCCTTCCGGCTGGCGGGTTCATGCCGCTTGCTGGGAAGGTGCATGGCCGTCTCCCACCGTTTCTTAAGGTGTTTTGGCTAGACAAGGGCAAGTTTTGCGCAAACATGGAGACGGACAGGGTGCGCTTTTCCGCGGCCACGACCGCCGACCGGATTTTGCCGCAGCGCCTCGCGTCGCGCATGCGCCCGCTGCTTGTGCGCATCGACGACATTCTTTTCAGCGCAGACGAGCGCGGCGAAGCCGGGCGGATGTCTCTGATCGCATTTGCGATACGTGTCGTCAGCGCCGCCATCGCATTCATCAGCCAGGTCATGATGGCCCGCTGGATGGGCAGCTTCGAATACGGCATCTTCGTGCTGGTGTGGGTGACGATGCTGATTATCGGCAGCATTTCCTGCCTCGGCTTCAGCACGTCGGTTATCCGCTTCATCCCGGAGTTTCGCGAGCGGGCGATGCTGGAGGAATTGCGCGGCATCGTCTTGTCCAGCCGCTATTTCGTGCTTGCCGCCTCTACGGCCATTGCGGGTGTTGGCGCGCTCGGGGTCTGGCTGTTTTCGCCGTGGATCGAAAACTACTATTTCGCGCCGTTCGTGCTCGGCATCTTCTGCGTGCCGATGATTGCCTTGACCGACCTGATGCAAGGCATGTCGCGCGCTTATTCGTGGGCATTGTCGGCCCTGTTCCCAACTTTCATCACGCGACCGATCCTGATCCTCGTCTTCATGGCGCTGGCGATCTGGTTCGGCTTTCCGCCTGACGCCAAGACCGCGATCCTGTCCGCAATCGCGGCGACCTACATGACTGCGGTGCTGCAACTGGCCAGCCTGACTGCGCGCCTCGACACGTTAATACCTGCAGGGCCGATGCGGGTGAACCTGCGCTACTGGCTTGCCGTCTCGCTGCCGATTTTCCTTGTCGACGGGTTCTTCTACCTTTTGACCAACGCCGATGTTTTGATGGTGGGGCTCTATCTCGATCCCGATCAGGTGGCGGTGTATTTCGCCACGGTAAAGACGCTGGCGCTGGTGCATTTCGTCTATTTTGCCGTGAAGGCGGGCGTGGCCCAGCGCTACGCCCAATTCACGCATGGCGGCGATCCTGCCCGGCTGGCCAGCTTTGCCCGGGAAACGGTATCATGGACATTCTGGCCGTCACTGGCGATGGCGGCGGTCGTGCTGATCCTCGGCGAGCCCATGCTGGCGCTGTTCGGCGAGGAGTTCGTGGACGGCTATCCGCTCCTGTTCGTGCTCGTCGTGGGCGTGGTGGCGCGTGCGTCGGTCGGCCCATGCGAAAGCTTGCTCACCATGAGCGGCAACCAGAATGTCTGCGCCGTCGTCAACGCGACGACGCTGGCCTTCAACATCGCCCTCAACGTGCTCCTTTTGCCACTGTTCGGACTGTGGGGCGCGGCCTTCGCTACAGCGATGGCGATGGTCTTCGAAGCCGTGGCGCTTTCCTTCACGGTATGGCGGCGGCTTGGCATCGTCATGTCGATATTCATTTCGGTTCGGAGCGCCGCCTGATGGCCGCCGTTCCGCTGATCCAGGAAACCAGCGGCGGGCCTGCCGGCGCGATGGTGTCCGGCCTTGCCGGACTGGCGCGCGATCCGGCCGAGCTTGCCGAGATCGAACTTCTCGCAAGCGGGCGGCCCGAGCGGCGGCTTGCGATCTATCCGGCTTCGGCGGGCTTCGATCTCGTCGAGGAACTCGACCATTTGTGTGTGCGAACCGTCGAGCCGAACATCTTTTTCAATCCGCGTTTCCTGGCGCCGGCCATGCCGCGGCTGGAAGATCGCGAAGTGCGGCTCGCCGTCATCCGCGACGGCGACGAGTATCGTTCCCGGTTGCGGCTTCTGGTCCCGTTTTCCGTTGAGCGCTCGACCGTGCCGCTCGGGCAGTCGATCATGCGGACGTGGTCGAACCCGTTCGGACCGACCGGCACGCCGCTCGTCGACCGCGACGATCCGCTGGGCGTTCTGGAAGACTTCCTCGACATGATGTCGCGCCCGCACCTCAAGCTGCCGAAGGTGCTGGTGTTGCCGGATCTTTGGCAGGACGGCGCGATGGCGAGCCTGCTCACGGCTGTCGCCGAAGCGCGCCATCTCACTTTGGTCACGACCGACAAGGTGGAGCGGCCGGTGCTCGAGAGCGATCTCGAAGGCGACGCCTATCTGAAGGCATCGCTGCGTTCCCATCATTACCGGGAGTTTCGAAGGCTGTGGCGCAGGCTTGCCGATACGGGCACGCTCGAACATAGCGTTGCGCGAAGCGCGCAGGAGATCCGCGAGGCCACAGAGAGCTTTCTGGCGCTGGAAGCGGATGGTTGGAAAGGCCGCGAGCGTACGGCAATGGCCATCGATCGGTTCCAGGCGCCGTTTGCCCGCGAGGCGGTGCATCGGCTGGCCGAACTGGACATGTGCCGCATCCACACATTGTCTCTCGATGGACGGCCGATAGCCAGCCTGGTTGTCTTTGTAGAGCAGGGCGTCGCCTATACATGGAAGACTGCCTACGACGAGAGCATGGCGGCCTTTTCGCCCGGAACACTTTTGATGATCGAGGTGACGAGACAGCATCTCGAAGACCCCAACATCCTCTTCACCGATTCCTGCGCGGTGCCGGATCACCCGGTGATGAGCCGGCTGTGGTCGGAACGCAAGTCGGTTGGAACCTTCGTCATCGGGTTGTCGCCGGATGCCGACCGGGCTGCGCGGCAGGCCGCCTCGCAATTGCATCTCTACAGGGAGACCCGCAACATGGCGCGGGTGTTACGCAACCGTATGCGCGGGCTTCTCAAGCGCCGGTAGTCTGGTAGAGCCACCTGCTCTAGCGCAGTATGTCCGAGAGCCTGTTCGGCTTCTTGTCGCCGAGGCTGAGATCAAGGCCGGAAAGAAGATCGGCAAGGTGGCTTTTCATCAGTTCCGAGGCTTCGCTTGCGCGGTGCGCTTCGATCGCATCGACCAACTCGTTGTGCGCATGGGTATGGCAGGTGGTTTCGCGACGCGACCAGTATAGCGTGATGATGAGCGAGGAGTGGGACACGAGATCGCGGACGATGTTGATCAGCGCTGATTGGTCGGCAATCTCCGCCAGGCCAACGTGGAAACGCGCCGACAGGATGATGGCCTCGCTGTCACGACCTGCGTGCAGCGCTTCGTGCTCGCGCTCCAGATGCTGGCGCAGCAGGGCGATATCCTCCGGCTTCGCGCGCATCGCGGCGATGGCTGCCACCTCGGATTCGATCAGCGCGCGCGCCTGAAAGACATCGAGCGCTTCCTTCTTCGACGGATGGGCGACGAACGCTCCGCGATTGGGCTCGAGACGAACGAGGCGTTCATGCGACAAGGCTTGAAGTGCCGCACGCACGACGGTGCGGCTGACCGAATAGATGGCTGCCAGTTCATCTTCAGGCAGTTTGGTGCCCGGCATCAGGCGACGGCCGATAATGGCATCCTTCAGCCCCTGATGGAGGCTGGTCCAGCGAGACGCCGGCTTTTTCCCTTCATCAACCGGCCTTAATACAGTCAGCATTCTTTTCTTTTCCGGCGATAGCTCTTTAGCTCCCCACCGATATGGGACCACAAGCCGGCCAATCCAACCAATACAGCCTGAAATCTCACATTGCCCGCATGTCGGTCAATCCCTCCAATCTGCGCAGAAAGGCGGAGGAAAAGGCGGGTCGTTTCGATTCTCGCCTATTGAGACCAGCCTATGCCGCGGAACTGTCCTTGATATGTCCGGAAGGGGATAGCGGTGCATAAAAGCCGGCGAAACGCTTGGCAAGCGGTGCGGCGTAGCTTCCGACCTTCGAGGTCCTCAGCCCCAGCATATGCAGTGATTCAGCAAGCTTGACCGCACAGACCACGCCATCCAGTACCGGCAGGCCATGCTGATGGGCGAGCTGGTTGGCAAGATCGGCCATTCCCGCGCATCCAAGAACGATGGCTTCGGCTTTGTCTTCATGCAGCGCGCGGGCGATCTCGTCGGAGATCTTGTGGCGCGCGTCCGAATCCGGCTTCTCCAGATCGAGCACCGGCACGTCGGAGGCCCTGACCTTGGCGCAGCGCGAGGATAGTCCGTACTTGACCAGATTGTGCTCGATGGCAGGAACGGAGCGAGCAAGCGTGGTGACGACGCTGAACTTGCCGGCAATCAAGCTGGCCATGTGGAAGGCGGCTTCGCCGATGCCGATGACAGGCGCTTCTGTGGCGCAGCGCGCGGCGTCCAGACCGGTGTCGTCGAAACAGCCGATGACATAGGCATCCATCCCGGGGTTCCTGTGCATTTCGGCGATGATGCCCGGAATGGCAAACACTTCGTCGAAATAGCCCTCGATGCTGGGCGGGCCGTCCTCAGGATTGACCGCCTGAACCTCCGTGCCTGCGCCAGCGGCCAAGGAAGCGGCCTTGCCGATCTTGCCGGTCATGGACCTGGTGGTGTTCGGATTGATGACAAGGATACGCATACGCTCTAGACCTCTCCGCCGAGGTAGAGCCGCTTGACGCGCTCATCGGTCAGCATTTCAGAGGAAATTCCACTGAGCGCGACAGACCCCGTTGTCAGCGCATAGGCGCGCTGCGAAATCCGAAGCGCCATGCGCGAATTCTGTTCGACAAGGAGGACGCTCACCTTCTCGTCGCGGTTGATGGCGACGATTGAGCGGGCGATGTCCTGAACCAGTTTCGGCGCGACGCCGAGCGAGGGTTCGTCCAGAAGCAACAGCTTCGGCCGCGACATCAGGGCTCGGCCGATGACCAGCATCTGCTGCTCGCCGCCGCTCATCGTTCCTGCCTGCTGGGAATAGCGTTCCTTGAGGCGGGGAAAGCGCGTCATGACCATCTCAAGGCTTTGGGCAATCTCTCCTTTATCGGTGCGGGTGAAAGCCCCCATCAACAGGTTGTCGCGAACGGTCATGTAGGGGAAAACGCGGCGGCCTTCCGGCACCATGGAGATGCCCATGCGCACGATCTCGTCGGGGCCTGCGCCATCTATGCGCTTGCCGTTGAAATGGATCGTGCCTTTGCGCGGCTTCTTCAAGCCGGTGATTGCGCGAAGGATCGATGACTTGCCGGCACCGTTGGCGCCAATCAGCGCGACAGTCTCGCCTTCGTTCACCTCAAGCGACACGCCCTTCAGCGCGTAAACGTGGTCGTAGTAGAGCTCGACATCGTCGAATTTGAGCAGTTGTTCCATGGCCTACAACCCGATCGATTCGTCTTCGGCGCCGAGATAGGCTTCGATGACCTTGGGGTTTTGCTGGATTTCCAAAGGCGTGCCTTCGGCGATCTTCTGGCCGAAGTTCAGCACTACGATGCGGTCGGAGATGTTCATCACCGCGGGCATGTCGTGTTCCACAAGGAGCACGGTGATGCCGCGATCACGCACCTTGCGCACCATCTCCACGGCCTTTTTTGTCTCGTCGTGGTTCATGCCCGCGAAAGGCTCGTCGAGCAGGAGCACCGTTGGGTTGGTGGCAAGGCCGATGGCGATACCGAGCGCCCTGAGATGGCCGTGCGGCAAGGTAGAAGCCACTTCGCCGCCCAGTTCGCCAAGGCCGAGGAAGTTGATGATCTCGTCTGCCGAGCGTCCGAACTCTTCCTGGTCGCGGCGGGCGGTGGCGGTGCCGAAATAGAACCCGGCAAGGCTGGCATTGGAGCGCAGGTGATGTGCGGTGATGACATTGTCACGCACCGTCATGCCCTTGAAGATGGTGGTTTCCTGGAATGTACGCACCACGCCCTTGCGCGCCACGATGTGCGCGGCAAGGCCCGAAATGCGCTCGCCCTTGAAGCGGACCTCGCCTTCGGTTGGGCGAAGGAACGAGGAGATCAGCTTGAACAGCGTGGACTTGCCCGCGCCGTTCGGACCGATCACCGAAAGGATTTCCCGGTCACGCACGGTGAAGGAGATATCATTGACCGCCACCAGGCCGCCGAAGCGCTTGGTGACCTTCGAAATGGTGAGAATGTCGGTCATCGCCCTGCTCCCTTCGCTTTGCTGGAGAACCTGAGGCTCAAGAGGCCGTTAGGCAGCAGGAGCATCAGCGCGATGAGGATCGAGGAGAAGATGAGCAACTGGAACTCACCGGTCTGGAATAGCACGTCCCAGCCGAAGTAGAGCACGAAGGTGCCGAGGATCGGTCCGAACACATAGCTCAAGCCGCCGAGGAAGCAGTTCAGCATGAAGTTGACGGAATCCGCCACGGTGAAACTCGAAGGGTAGATCGACTGCGAGATGGCCGCAAACATCGCCCCGCCGACACCGCCAAGGAAGGAGGAGATCGCGTAGGCGAGGACGCGCAGATAGGTGATGTTCACGCCGATCGAAGACGCCAGTTCCTCGTTTTGCTGCAGGGACTGACAGAGCTGCCCGATGCGGGAGTTCTTAAGCCGGTAAAGGCCGGCAAAGCACAGCGCCATCAAAATTACCGAGACGATGTAGAAGGCCAGCCGAGGGTTGGTGAGCGTGGCAAAGTCCGGCAGCAGCGTGATGCCGAACAGGCTGATGCCGCCGGGTTGCGGAATGCTGACGATGCCCTTGGCGCCGTTGGTGATCGGAAGCGCCAGCGCCAGCAGGCGCACCACTTCAGTCAAAACCAGCGTGACCATGGCGAAATAGACGCCGCGCAATCTCAGGATCGGCAGACCGATCAGGACGCTGGCTACCGCACAGAATATGCCGGCCAATGGCAGGGTCAGCCAGAACGATACACCGTAGGTGGTGACCAGGACCGCGGAGACATAGCCGCCCATCAAGGCATAGGCGCCCTGACCGATATTGATGCGCCCGATGTAGAAGGTGATCCAGACCCCGGCGCTGATGATGCTGAGCAGCGCCACAGATGTCAGTGTGTAGTAGAGGTCTCCACGGCCGCTCGCTTCGATGGCGAGCGGCACCACGATGAGGAGAACCAGCAGGAAAGCGCCTGCAAGGAGGGCTTTTGTTGTCATGGTCATGGCATCAACCCCACGGCTTGCCCATCAGCCCGTTGGGGCGGATGCTGAGGAACACCATCAGGAGGGCGAAGATCACCAGGTAGGTGATGTCGCCATATTCGCGCAGGACGGTCAGGCCGACCGACTCCATCATGCCGAGGATGAAGCCGCCGGCGATTGCGCCGCCGACCACGCCCGCGCCGCCGATCATGACCATGAGGAATGCCTTGATCGAGATCGGGCCGCCAATGCCTGAATTGACGCCTGTGATGGTGACAAGAAGGCCGCCGACCGCTCCGGCCAGAAGCGCGCCGAGGGCAAAGCCGATCATCGAGTAGCGATCGACCTTCACGCCCATCAACTGGGCGGCGACACGGTCCTGAGCGAGTGCCCGCATGGCGCGTCCGGGCTTGCTATACTGCATGTAAAGAACGAAGGCGGCGATCATGGCGAGCGCGACAATGCCGACGACCATACGGTCATAAGGCATGATCAGGCCGTCGGACACGAAGACGCCGCTGACGATTTTCGGCACGCCACGCTGCTTCTCGCCGAAGGCAAGCAGGATGACCGCGTCCAGGAAGAAAGCGACCGCCGCTGCAAGCAGCATGGTACTTTCCTCCCGCTCGCTTCGTCGCACGACAGGTCGAAACAGGAATTTTTCGATCAGCGCCCCGACCACGGCAAGGGTTATGCTTGCGGCAGCCAGTGCCACTGGAAACGGCAGACCCAGCTGCCCATAGATGGCATAGGTGACGAAGCCGCCAAGCACATACATCTGCCCGTGGGCAAAGTTGAGCACGTTCATCAGCGCGAAGATCAAGGTCAGACCGAGCGCGATAAGAGCGTACTGGGCTCCGAGATAAAGCCCGTTGGCAATTACCTGTTCCATGATGTCGAATCCGGTTCGGAAAGAGAACTGGGCCAAGTCCCAGGTCTCGAAAACTCTACGGTGCAACCAGCAGAAATGACATGTGGTCTTGCGCTTGATCGCACTCTTGAATGCTGCGCCTGCGCATGTCTTTTGCCCTTGCAGGGGGCGTACGGGCAATCAGGTCCCGCTTTGGAGCGCCCCGATCCTACGGGTGGCGACGCTCCAAAGCAGTGTTGCGCAACATTTCTGCCGAAACCGATGCAGGCTTCGGCAACGGTCGATCAGTCGACTTCGCCGACGAACAGGGTCTCGAACTTGCCGTCCTTGAACTCGGTCACCACCATCGGCACCGAAATCTGGCGCTTCTGGGTGAACGACGTCTGGCCGACATACTTCAGCGTGCCTTCCTTCACGAAAGGATTGGGCGCGGAGAAGGTGTCCATCGTCTTCTTGTATTCCTCGACATTGTCGATCGCAGCCGGGTTGGCCTTCAGTGTTTCGACGATGTAGTCGAGGGCATAGACCTTGGTGTTCGATTCATCGTTATATTCGCCATACTTCTTCGTATAGCGGTCGATGAATTCTTCCATCTCGGCCGATCTGATTTCCGGCGTTGACGCACCACCGACAGAGATGAAGCCGTTGGCAAGCTCGCCGGCGCCTTCCTGGAGCACGGTGGCGTCCTGCGCCGTTTCAGCAGAAATCAGGCCCTCGTAGCCAAGTTCGCGCGCTGCACGAATGAGCAGCGGTGCGTTGGCCGGAGCAACGCCCGAAAGCACGAGAAGGTCCGGCTTCTGCTGGACGATCGGCGTCATCACAGGCGTGAAATCGCGGGTGTCGTTCGGGTAGGTGTCGTTTTGTGCAACGATTTCCAACCCAAGCGCCTTGGCGGCTTCGACGCCACCATCACGTTGGCTGAGCGGATCCGATTCATTGGCGGCAACGAAGGCGATCTTCTTAACGCCCTTGTTTTCCTTGAGGTACTTATAGATCGCGGGGGCGGACTGGTAGTTGGCGACCATGCCCAGAACGGCATTCGAGGCCGGCGGGGTATAGAGCGCCTTGGGGAATGCATACGGGAAGTAGATGATCCCCTTGCTTTCCGCTACCGGGCGGACGGCGGCCGCGCCGTCATCGACGTTCGGGCCGACGACGTAATGAATGCCTTCCTGCGCCATCTTTTCCATGCCGGCGATTGCGCGCTTCGGGTCTTTCTGGTCGTCGAAGGTGACCAGTTCGATGTTGTAAGTGTCGTCGCCGATCTTGACGCCGCCCTTTTCATTGATCCAGTCGGCGCGGACCTGCATGGAGCGAACATTCGATGTTCCCCAGGCGGCGGCCGGACCGCTGGTCACGCCAACGAAACCGATCTTGAGGGTCTTGTTTTCGGCGTGTGCCGAAGAGAGAGCGCCGACAATGGCAAGTGTGGAGGCAGCGCCGAGTGCCAGAGACTTCAAAGCAGTGCGTCTGTTAATCATTTCACTCCCCTTTTTTATGATCGCGCTTTTATCGGCTCTGTGGCTGCGCGAGTGACGTAACGAAAACACGAGTATACATTTCTGTCAACATATCACCGGTGGTTTTGTATACAAAATATTGGAGGCGCAGAATGACGCGCTTTTCCGCAGTGATACTCGAAGGGGAGGGGCATTTCGCCCGAGCAGATACGGCGGTCAGGGCTTCGGGGCAAAGCGGTTCGCCGTGCCTGTCGGCAAATCCCGTGGCTGAGGGGAAATCGCCTGCGGTGGATGGTGTGCATATGGGAGGAAAAGGAGCCGGCTCTTTTCAAAGTCGGTTGGTGCCCCTAGCCGG
>CAZROU010000032.1:0-47935 GCA_964601795.1 uncultured Mesorhizobium sp.
AGGGGGTCGGCAGGCGTTTGCGCCAAGCACCCCTCATCCGACCTCGCTTCGCTCGGCCACCACCCGGCGTGGCAACGATGCAACATGTGCTCGCAGGCGTGGCAATTCCGGGCTAGTATGGAAAACAGCCTTCATGTATTGAGCCGGAATTCCCATATGGGAGAACTGCGGGCAATTGTGCCTGCCGAAACGAGTGTTGGTACGACGATGACGAAGTGGTCCCCGAACTCCTGGAGAGCAAAGCCAATTCAACAGGTTCCGGCTTATCCGGACATGGATGAGTTGAAGGCCGTCGAGGCTCAGCTTGCCAGCTTTCCGCCGCTCGTTTTTGCAGGCGAGGCACGCAAGCTGAAGAAGCAGCTTGCCTCCGTCGCCGCCGGTGACGCTTTTCTTCTTCAGGGTGGCGATTGCGCAGAGAGCTTCGCCGAGCATGGCGCGGACAACATCCGCGACTTCTTCCGCGTGTTCCTGCAGATGTCGGTGGTGCTGACTTTCGCCGGCTCGCAGCCGGTGGTGAAGGTTGGCCGCGTGGCAGGCCAGTTCGCCAAGCCGCGCTCGTCTGACAACGAGACCAAGGGCGAGATCACGCTGCCGAGCTATCGCGGCGACATCATCAACGGCATCGAGTTCGATACCAAGGCGCGTGTTCCCGATCCGCGCCGTCAGGTCATGGCGTACCGCCAGTCGGCGGCCACGCTGAACCTGCTACGCGCCTTCGCGCAGGGCGGCTATGCCAGCCTCGAGAACGTTCATCGCTGGATGCTGGGCTTCGTGTCCGACAGCCCGCAGGGTGAGAAGTACGAATCCCTTGCCCGCCGCATCACCGAGACGATGGACTTCATGAAAGCCGTCGGCATCACCTCGGAAACCAACCATGCGCTGCGCGAGACCGATTTCTACACCAGCCACGAGGCGCTGCTGCTTGGCTACGAGGAAGCATTGACCCGCGTCGATTCCACCTCGGGCGACTGGTACGCGACCTCCGGCCACATGATCTGGATCGGCGACCGCACGCGCCAGCCCGACCATGCCCACATCGAGTACTGCCGGGGCATCAAGAATCCGCTCGGCCTGAAGTGCGGCCCGTCGCTGACGCCCGATGGCCTTTTGGAACTGATCGACCAGTTGAACCCGGAAAACGAGCCCGGGCGCCTTACCCTGATCGCGCGCTTCGGCGCCGACAAGGTTGGCGATCACTTGCCCAAGCTGGTGCGCGCGGTGAAGAAGGAAGGCCGTTCCGTGGTGTGGTCCTGCGATCCGATGCACGGCAACACCATTACGGCAGCCGGCTACAAGACCCGTCCGTTCGACCGTATCCTGAAGGAAGTGCAGTCCTTCTTCGACGTCCATCGGGCCGAGGGCACGCATCCGGGCGGCATTCACGTCGAGATGACCGGCAAGAACGTCACCGAATGCACCGGCGGCGCGCGCGCCATCACGGCAGAGGAGTTGCAGGATCGCTATCACACCCATTGTGATCCGCGCCTCAACGCCGATCAGGCCATCGAGCTCGCCTTCCTGGTCTCCGACCTGTTGAAGAAGAACAACCCGATCCAGCACAAGCACGCCGTCAACGGCTGATTGGCTGGATAAAATACCGGCATCGAAAAAGGCGTCCGCAGCAGCGGGCGCCTTTTTCGCATCGGTTTGTCCAAAACTGGAATGGAAGAGGAGAGGGGCGTGTTATGTGGCCGCCATGGCGACGGTGGCGACGGTCCTGACACGGAAGACAGAAGGCCTAATCCTTCTTGTAGAGCATCCAGTTCTTGCTGCCTGGCCCCGCCATCGAGGAATGCCGCGTCACCTTGTTGCGGCCGCTGACCTTGGAGCGGTAGAGCGCCTGGTCGGCCTTGACGTAAAGGTCTTCCGGGTTTTCCGCTTCGGAGGCCATGCACACGCCCATCGAGACGGTAACGGTGCCGTAGTTCGTCGCGGTCTGGCTGCTGGAGAACTGCGTCTGCTCGATAAGCTTGCGCAGGCGCTCGGCGATGTCGAAGGTGATGTCTTCGCTGGTGCCCTCGACGATCAGGGCAAATTCCTCGCCGCCGGTGCGGGCGACGAAAATCCCGCGCCTGACGCTGGATTGCAGGATATCCGCAACGGTGCGGATGATCTTGTCGCCGACGGGGTGGCCGAACTTGTCGTTGATGTCCTTGAAGCGGTCGATGTCGACGAGGATCAGGGCGTTGAACAGGATGCCCTTGTTGCTGTTGTAGATGCGGGCGATTTCCTTGTCGAAGGCGCGCCGGTTCCAAACCTGCGCCAGCGGATCTGTGTCGGCAAGGCGCTTGTATTCCTCGAGCTTGGACTTGACGCTTTCCAGTTCCGCCGTCTTGTCGTTCAGCGTATTCGCCACCTGCTTGCCGCGATCGATGGTCGAGGCTGTCGCCACCGAAACGGCACTGACGATCTTCTGCAGGAGATCACGCGAGATCGTGGTCCGGTTGGCCAGGCCGCCGGAGGTCTCGTTCAGGATCTTGCCGTATTTCTCGACCTGCGTGCGCTCGTTGCGCAAAAGGGCGGCGATTTCTTCCAGTTCCTTCGCCAGCACATCGCGAGCCTGTTCGACGATGCCCTGGCCGTGGCTCTGTGCGAAAAACTGGCGGCCGATACGGTCAAGTTCGTCCTGTGTCGGGCGGTTGCTCAGCGCCACGACGGCAAGGCTGAGCTCCGGATTGGTACCGGTGAGCGCCTCATAGAATATTTCGTAGTTTCGAGGAATGGCGACAACGCCAAGCTGGCGCATTGTGGCCACGACCGTGGTGGCCAAGTCGGAGTTTCGGTCTTGCGAAACTGCTGCCGGCTGCATGAACGACCCCCACTCCCTCAGATCCGATGGGCCGCTGCAATGGCACGATCACCGGTCGGGGAGCGCATCCCGAAATTTCAAAAAACATTGCGAAGATCCGTGCCCCCAAAAGATCGATCTTCACGACCATATCTATAAGTCGCCTTGGCTAAATTTTCCTTAATTGCCCGGATGGGAGGGCTTTTCTTCTACCTGAAGATGTAGATCGTCATTGGTCGCAGTCAGGACAACAGCAAATGTATTTGCTGGTAGACAGATGTATCGGATAACGGCGCTTCAATTGTCAGGGATGAGACGATGACGACAACACATACCGGATCATGCTTGTGCGGCAAGGTGAAGTTCAATGCGCGTGGCCCATTGCGCGGCGTCGCCTATTGCCATTGCTCGCAATGCCGCCGCCAGACGGGGCACTATCTAGCGGCGACGAACGTGAACGACGCCGACATCGACATAGAGGGCGGCGATGCGCTGGTCTGGTACGCGGCTTCCCGCTTCGCCAGGCGCGGGTTCTGTGGCACATGCGGTTCGGTGCTGTTCTGGAAGCACAACGAACTCGACGAGATTTCGGTGATGGCCGGATCGTTCGACATGCCGACGGGTCTCAAGGCGGAATGCCACATCTTCGTTGCGGACAAGGGCGATTATTACCAGATCGACGACGGTTTGCCGCAATTTGCCCGCTCGACGCCCTCGATAAAGGTTGCCGATGAATGACGGTTGGAGGATAAGCGCACCGTTTCATCGAACGGTCACAATCCTGCAATTCTTGCTCCCGGCAATTCTCAAGGAATCAATTTCATGAAGCGGCTGATCGATGCGTTCTTCAACTCCGTGCGGGCGTTTCGCCGGCTGGCCGGCAGCGAAGCCGCATTCCAGCAGGAGCTGATCCTTCTGCTGATCGCGATTCCGGTGGGTTGGCTGATCTCCTCGTCGTGGAGCGGCTATGCCTTGCTGATCGCTTCGATCCTCGTGCTCATACTGGTTGAAGTGCTCAACACCGGCATCGAGGCGACCTGCAATGCGGTCAGCCGTGAGTTCAACATCGACATCCAGCTTGCCAAGGATTGCGGCTCGCTGGCGGTGCTGATTGCCGTCGTGCTCACCGCCGGCGTCTGGGGCCTTGCTCTTATCGAAAGGCTCGTGGGCGCGCCGATCTGACAGGCGGCAATGAGATCTTCTAACGCGTGTGCAAAGTGCTAGATTGAGCACATCGGGGAGGGGGCGTCATGTTGTCTTTCCAGAAAATTCGCACACGGGCGGCCCAGCGCAAGGGCGGCGACGATGTGCTGATGTCGCTTCTCGGTTCCGCGCCAGATAACGCAGCGGTCGCGCGCATCGCCGACGATCGGATATTGTCGACTATGTCGGAGCGGATTTTCGCAGCCGGCTTCGTATGGCGCGTCATCGAGCAGAAATGGCCGGGTTTCGAGGAAGCTTTCCTGCACTTCGAGCCGAAGCGGCTTTTGTTCCAGCCGGAAGATTTCTGGCACGACCTTGCCTCCGACAAGCGCATCGTGCGCAACCCGCAAAAGATACTCGCCGTGCGCGAGAACGCTTTTTTCGTCGATCGCGTTTCGAAGGAACATGGCGGTTTCGGCAAGTTCCTGAGCGCGTGGCCGGCCAACGATCAGCTGGGGCTGATGGCTTATCTCGGCAAACATGGCAGCCGGCTCGGCGGCAATACAGGGCAGTATTTCCTGCGCTGGCTCGAGTGGGACACCTTCATCGTCTCGCAGGATATGGTAGCCGCGTTGCGCGATGCCGGGCTCGATATTGCCGAAAGCCCGACATCGAAGAAGGACCTGGCCAAGGTCCAGGCGCAGATCAACGAGTGGGCGGACGAGACCGGGCTTCCGCGCAAGCACATATCGCGCATATTGGCGATGTCGATCGGCCAGAACAATTCGCCCGAGACGATCCGCGAATATACGGGTGAGTAGAAAGCGGCCATTGCCGGTTGCGTTGCCGCAAGTTAAATCCAAGGCATGACCAAGAAGACCATTCCCGATACGTTGCGCATCGCAATTGCCCAGCTCAACCCGACGGTTGGCGACGTGGCCGGCAATCTTGCCAAGGCGCGCGAGGCGAGGGCGGATGCAGCCCGCCAAGGCGCTGATCTCGTCCTGTTCACCGAACTGTTCATCGCAGGCTATCCGCCGGAGGACCTTGTTCTGAAGCCGGCCTTCCTGAAGGCGTGCGAACGTGCCGCGCAGGAACTCGCCAATGAAACCGCCGACGGCGGCCCCGGTGTCATCATCGGCACGCCGCTGAAGCGCAAGAGCGGCACCCACAACTCGATCATCGTTGCCGACGGCGGCAAGATCATCGCCGAGCGTTACAAGCTCGATCTGCCCAACTACGGCGAGTTCGACGAGAAGCGCGTCTTCCAGGCAGGACCCGAGGTGCCGGGGCCGGTCAATTTCCGCGGCATCCGGCTGGGCATTCCGATCTGCGAGGATATCTGGGGCGAGCTTGGCGTCTGCGAAACGCTGGCGGAAAGCGGCGCCGAAATTCTGCTGGTGCCGAACGGGTCGCCTTACTACCGCAGCAAGGTGGATATCCGTCATCAGGTTGCCATCAAGCAGGTCATCGAAACCGGACTGCCGCTGATCTATGCCAACCAGCTTGGCGGTCAGGACGAACTGGTGTTCGACGGCGCGTCATTTGCCATTGCCGCCGACAAGTCGCTCGCCTTCCAGATGAGCCAGTTCGAGGATGCGGTTGATGTCACGACCTGGAAGCGCAAGGCAGACGGCTGGGTCTGCACCGAAGGCCCGATGTCGAAGATCCCCGAGAAGGAAGAGGCCGACTATCGTGCCTGCATGCTGGGCCTGCGCGACTATGTGAACAAGAACGGCTTCAAGAACGTCGTGCTTGGCCTCTCGGGCGGCATCGATTCGGCGATCTGCGCGGCCTTGGCGGTGGATGCGCTTGGCGAAGAACGGCTGCGGGCCGTCATGATGCCTTATCGCTATACGTCGAAGGACTCGCTGAAGGACGCAGAGGATTGCGCCCGCGCCCTTGGCTGCCGCTATGATATCGTGCCGATCTTCGAGCCGGTCGAAGGCTTTATGCATGCGCTGACCCAGCTTTTCGACGGTATCAAGGAAGGCATCACCGAGGAAAATCTGCAGTCACGCGCCCGCGGCACGATCCTGATGGCGATCTCGAACAAGTTCGGTTCGATGGTGATGACGACGGGCAACAAGAGCGAAATGTCGGTTGGCTATGCCACGCTTTACGGCGACATGAATGGCGGCTTCAACCCGATCAAGGACCTCTACAAGATGCAGGTCTACGCCATTTCGCGCTGGCGCAATTCGCATGTGCCGCCCGGCGCTCTCGGGCCGTCAGGCGAGGTGATTCCGAAAAACATCATCGACAAGGCGCCGTCTGCGGAACTGCGCGAAAACCAGACGGACCAGGATTCGCTGCCGCCATATCCGGTGCTCGACGATATCCTCGAATGCCTGGTCGAAAACGAGATGGGCGTGGACGATATCGTCAAGCGCGGGCACGACCGGGCGACGGTAACCCGGGTGGAAAACCTGCTCTACATAGCGGAGTACAAGCGCCGCCAGGCTGCGCCCGGCGTGAAGATCACCAAGAAGAACTTCGGCCGCGACCGTCGCTATCCGATCACCAACCGGTTCAGAGACCGGGGCTGATCGGGACGGCGCGATCTTGTAAACCTTGAAAGCATCCGTTACGCCCCGCCCATGACAGTTACAGTCCGCTTTGCTCCGTCGCCCACGGGCCGAATTCATATCGGCAACGCCCGCACAGCCTTGTTCAACTGGCTGTTTTCGCAAAAGAACAAGGGCCGCTTCATCCAGCGCTTCGACGACACGGATGTCGTTCGTTCGAAGCAGGAATATTCCGACTCGATCCTTTACGACCTGCATTGGCTGGGCATTTTCCCCGATGCCATCGACTATCAGTCCAAGCGCTTCGATATCTACGACGCCGCAGTGGAAAAGCTGAAGGCAGCAGGGGTTCTGTACGCCTGCTATGAAACGCCGGAAGAGCTTGACCTGCGCCGCAAGATTCGCCGTACGCGCGGTCTGCCGCCGGTCTATGGCCGGGAAGCCTTGACGCTGACAGCCGAACAGATCGCGGAATACCAGTCGGATGGGCGCAAGCCGCACTGGCGCTTCTTGCTGCCAAACTTCGCGTCCGATCCGTTGCATACCGAGCGCACCGATATCCGCTGGAACGACCTGGTACGCGGCGAAGAGACCGTAGACCTTGCTTCGTTGTCCGATCCCGTGCTGGTGCGCGAGGATGGCACCTATCTCTATACGCTGCCTTCGGTTGTCGATGACATCGACATGGGCGTGACCCATGTCATCCGCGGCGACGACCATGTCACCAATACTGGTGTGCAGATGGCCTTGTTCAAGGCGCTTGGCGCTCAACTGCCGACTTTCGGCCACCACAATTTGCTGACGACGACAACCGGCGAGGGTCTTTCCAAGCGCACCGGCGCACTGTCCATCGAGAGCCTGCGTGAAGCCGGTATCGAGCCGATGGCGATTGCGTCGCTGGCGGTGCTGATCGGTACGTCTGAAAGTGTGCAGGCAATGCCGACCATGGAGGAGCTTGCTGATCATTTCGATCCGGCTGCAACCTCGAAATCGGCGGCGAAGTTCGATCCCGACGAGCTTTTCGTGCTCAACCGGACCCTGCTTCATCACATGCCGTTTTCCGAGGCGCGCGACCGCCTGATCGTACTCGGCGTATCGGATGCGCGCGCCGAGCCGTTCTGGAGCGCAGTGCGCGGCAATCTCGACAGGCTGGCGGATGCCGGCAAGTGGTGGCGCATCGTAAACGAGGGCGTGCAGGACAAGCCTGAATTCTCGGATGAGGATCGGGATTTCGTGCGCCGGGCATTCGACTTGCTGCCTGAGGAGCCTTGGGACGCAACGGTCTGGAAGACCTGGACCACGGCTATTCGTGAAAATACCGACCGCAAGGGCAAGGCGCTGTTTGCACCGCTTCGGCTGGCGCTTACCGGGCTGTCTTCCGGGCCGGAGCTTGCAGATCTATTGCCTCTTCTGGGCCGGGAAGGAACCTTGGCCCGACGACCCTGACCTTCCGGTCTTCGTCGATTTCCCGCTCGACAGGCTTGATGTTCTTTGCCGTATCCAGTGCCGGGGCGGCAGGCCTGGTAGGTTTGACCTCGATAATGGACGATCCGGGCCGCGAAACCATCTCCGGGGATCGGGTATCCGGCGTGGTTCCAAACAATGAGGAATCCCTGACGATGCCGCAACTGCAACTCGGTTCCCTCATCACGTCCAGCCGCTTGAAAACGAACGCATTTGGCAACTGCCTGTAAGGTCCGCCGGTGACGGACGACAGCATGTCGCCGGCTTTGGTGTCGCCTCTCTCCGAATAGAACAGTTCGACATTGGTGCCGGGGCAGGCGGCTTCGCAACGGGCCTGGTCGCGCTGGAAATCGCCGACCGAGGCGATGGTCGACATCGGAAAGAAATAGCCATCGCAGGTACGCACACAAAGCGTGCGGTATTCACCATCCAGCCGCTGGAAACCGTCACCACTTCTGCGAATGATGACGCCCTTGTTCAGCGCCTGCTCCTGCCTTTCGACGTGCGGAGGCTCGCCCAGTTGGTCTTGGTCATCCGACGGTGAAGATCGCAGGATAATGACCTGCCCCTTGCGGCAACCATTGGCCTCGAGGGAAGCCATGATGCGGGCATGATCACGATTGCCTGTATGACGTGCGTTCGACGCCCGCTCGCGTTGCAAGCTGTCGAGATTGGCATTCATTCGATCGATGGCGCTGTTGATGTCGGCGCAGTCCTTGATCGCATTGCCCGATAGCTGGAAATCGCACTGTTGCTGGCGCGCATGGTCGCGTGCGATCTCGATCTGCTCGACCTGTTCGGCAATCGCGTCGTCATATTCGCCGGCGTTGTTTGGAGTGTCGGCAAGCTCCGCTTCGAGTTGGCGGCAGATATTCGAAGCAGCGACGGCCGGAAGGCAAGCCGCGACCATCATCGCGCCCGCAAGCGTCAAGGCAATTGTCAGTTTTCGCTTCTGACCCTGCACTTTCGCCCCATGTTCAACGCTGTCCACGCGAGGCTAGCGCGCAGCAAGTTAACTACTTCTTTAGGGTCCTTTTTGACCGTGGCGTCGGCTGATCGACGTCCAATGTTGCCTGGGCCTTTTGCGCGGCCTCGACGATTGCCAGCGCCGTCATGTTGACCACGCCGCGTGACGTGACCGAAGGCGTCAGGATATGGGCCGGCATGTCTGCACCCAACAGGATTGGCCCGACATGAAGCGCATCCATCATCTGCTTGACGGTGGACATCGCGATATTGGCCGAATCGAGATTGGGGAAGACCAAAAGGTTCGCTTCGCCCTTCAGGCGTGAATGCGGAAAGACGCGCTGGCGCAGTTGCGGCGAGAGCGCCGAATCCGCGTTCATTTCGCCGTCGCATTCCAGATCGGGCGCGAGCCGGGCAATGAGTTCTGCCGCCTGCCGCATCTTGGCGGCGCTTGCCGTATCGCGCGAACCGAAATCGGAATGGGACAGCAGCGCGGCCTTTGGCTCGATACCGAAGCGCCGGATTTCCTCTGCCGCGAGCACCGTCATTTCGGCGATTTCCTCCGCTGTCGGGTCGACAGTGACATAGGTGTCGGTGAAGAAGGTGATGCCGCGCTGGGAAATCAGCATCGAAAGCGTCGAAAGGTCATTGTCCTTGATGCCCGGCCGCGGGCCGATGATGAGCGAGACGTTGCGCAGATGTTTGCTGAACCGGCCTTCCAGACCGCACAGCATCGCGTCGCCGTCGCCGCGCTTCAGGGCTAGGGCCGCAATTACGGTATTGTCGGTGCGCACCATCGTGCGCGCAGCTTCCTGGGTGACGCCGCGCCGTCCCGCCAGTTCGATGAGAAGATCGACATAGTGCCGGTAGCGGGGATCGTCCTCGGGGTTGATGAGCTGGAAATCCTTGCCCGCCTTGATCTTGAGCCCGTAGCGCCTGAGGCGCACGTCGATGACATGCGGGCGCCCGATCAGGATCGGCTCGGCAATGCCTTCCTCGACGACGACCTGCGTTGCGCGCAGCACGCGCTCGTCCTCGCCATCCGCATAGACCACGCGCTTGGCCGTGGAGGCGCGAGCGGTCGTGAACACCGGCTTCATGACCAGGCCGGAGCGGAAGACGAAGCGGTTGAGCTTGTCGATATAGGCAGGGAAGTCGGTGATCGGGCGCGTGGCGACGCCAGTGTCGCAGGCAGCCTTGGCGACCGCCGGCGCGATCCTCAGGATGAGGCGCGGATCGAACGGCGAGGGGATCAGGAAGTCCGGGCCGAAAATCGGTGTCTCGCCGGAATAGGCGCGCGCGGCGACATCGGAGGGTTCCTCACGGGCAAGTGCTGCAATGGCGCGCACGGCGGCCATTTTCATTTCCTCGTTGATCGCCTTGGCGCCGCAGTCGAGCGCACCACGGAAGATGTAAGGAAAACACAGCACGTTGTTGACTTGATTGGGGAAATCAGAGCGGCCCGTACAGATCATCGCGTCCGGGCGCGCCTCCCGCGCGGTCTCGGGCATGATCTCCGGCGTCGGGTTGGCAAGCGCAAGGACGAGCGGCTTTTCCGCCATCAGCTTGAGCAGTTCAGGCTTCAGCACGCCCGCAGCCGACAGGCCGAGGAATACGTCGGCACCGGGAAGGACGTCGGCCAATGTTCTTGCTTCGGTTTCCTTGACGTAGGGGTCCTTCCAGCGGTCCATTTCTTCGACGCGGCCCTTGTAGGCGACGCCGAAACGGTCGGTGACCCAGATGTTTTCTATCCTGACGCCGAGCGCGACGAGAAGATTGAGGCAGGCCAGCGCCGCAGCACCCGCACCTGACGTGACGACCTTGATGTTCTCGATCGACTTGCCGGCGAATTCCAGGCCGTTGAGGATCGCCGCCGCCACGATGATCGCGGTTCCGTGCTGGTCGTCGTGGAACACCGGGATGTTCATGCGCGCCTTGAGCTGTTCTTCCACCTCGAAGCATTCGGGCGCCTTGATGTCTTCGAGGTTGATGCCGCCGAAGGTGGGTTCGAGCGCCGAGATGGTGTTGACCATGCGGTCTATGTCCGGCGCATCGATTTCGATGTCGAAGACGTCGATGCCGGCGAATTTCTTGAACAGGACGGCCTTGCCTTCCATCACCGGCTTGGAGGCGAGGGGGCCGATATTACCGAGCCCGAGAACGGCGGTGCCGTTGGAGACGACGCCGACGAGGTTCGCCCTTGCGGTGTAGTCGGCGGCGGTGGCTGGATCGTCGCGGATTTCCAGGCAGGGGGCGGCCACGCCGGGGGAATAGGCAAGCGCGAGGTCGCGCTGGTTGCCGAGCGGCTTGGTGGCCTGGATTTCCAGTTTGCCGGGTATGGGATGCTTGTGGAAGAAGAGCGCGGCCTCTTCGAGATCCGACCGCGTCGATTTCGTATTGCCGCCGTTCATGTCACAGCTCCCCTCGCTCGCCATTGGGACCCAGAAGCCGATGCTTTTTATTATAGTCCGGCTCTAACTGTCTGTTTGAGCGTAATCATTTTCGACAGCCAATCTGCGTCACGCTCTAAACACGATGTTGGTACTAGCACGCTTTCGTCAAAAGGCACTCACGTAGAGGCCGCCGTCCACCGGGATGTTCTGCCCGGTCAGGTAGCCGGCGTGGACCGAACAGAGGAAGGCGCAGACCTGCCCGAACTCTTCCGGGGTGCCCAGCCGCTTTGCCGGAATGTCGGCGCTGATGCGCGCCTTGCGCGCGGTCGCGGCGGCGGGGTCCTCGACCGAGCCCGGTTCGTGCGGTCCGCGCAGCCGGTCGGTGTCCAGCTTGCCGGGCAGGAGGTTGTTTATGGTGACGTTGCGGTCGGCCACGGTGCGGGTGATGCCGGCGAGAAACGACGTCAGGCCGGCGCGCGCGCCGGAAGAGAGGTCGAGGCCGGGGATCGGCATGTAGACCGACAGCGACGTGATGTTGACGATGCGGCCGAAGCCGCGCGCGGCCATGCCATCGACGACGGCTTTGACCAGTTCGATCGGCGTCACCATGTTCTGGGTGACGCCGGCGAGAATCTTTTCGCGGTCGAGCTCGCGAAAGTCGCGGAATGGCGGGCCGGCATTGTTGTTGACGAGGATGTCCGGTTCCGGGCAGGCTGCGAGCAGTGTTTTCTGGACACTGGGCTGTGAAACGTCGCCGGCGATTTCGGTGACGGTGACGCCAAAGCGTTCGCGGATTTCAGCGGCTGTTCGGGCCAGCACTTCGGTGTTGCGGCCGTTGACGACGATATCGCAGCCAGCCTCGGCCAGCGCCATGGCGCAACCGCGCCCAAGCCCCTTGCTCGATGCGCAGACAATGGCTTTGCGGCCGCGAATACCAAGATCCATGAGATGTTCCTTCCCGTTCCTGATCCGGTCACTTGCCTGACGCTACCCTGCGGGCTGGATCAATCGCAACTGTCATACGCTTGTTGCATGAATCGCGGCATAGGCATCACCAAAAGGTGAGATTGCGATGCCCGGCTAAGAACCCCGCACTTTCCGCAGCATTTTCATCTCCGATATGCATCTGGGATCGAAAGCTGCACGGCGGTGGTGGAGCATTTCGACGGACGTATGGAAATCCTGCGCTGGGCACAGGTGAAATCCGATGCGCCGCCGCCCAGCAACATCCTCCTTCCGATCCGCATAGACGTTCGCGTGCCCGAAGCCGCCTGAAAGGCCGCAGGCACAACCGGCGGTATGACCGTTCCGCCCGATAGTGCGCTGTGGTAGATCGACCGAAGCTTCGTCGCCCGGATTCGGGCGGCAGCTTGTCGGATCGTTTCAATTCATGTCCCTGCCGCCGCTTTCGTCAGAACAGCAGATCAGGCCGCGCCATTTTGAATTGCGCATGGCTGCAATCTTCTTCACGCTACTGATCCCGAACGGCATTTACATCCCGTACTTTCCGCTTTGGCTGACCGAAAACGGCTTTGGTCCCGAAGAGGTCGCGGTGATCCTGTCCGCGCCAATGTTCCTGCGCGTGGTGACGACGCCCTTCCTGACCGCGATGGCCGACCGAGCGCGCGATCGGGCGAACGTCTATGTCGCGCTTGTCGCGGCTTCCGTCCTCATCTCGGCGGGCTACTTTCTGAAGCCTGGCTATGTGCTGGTTCTAGCCGTGTCGCTCGCGCTGGCCGTGGTATGGACGCCGCATTCGACCATCGCGGACTCCATCGCATTGTCGGGAGTGCGGCGCTACGGCGCCAACTATACCGGAATGCGCATATGGGGGTCGATTTCGTTCCTTTTTGCGAATCTCGCCGGAGGCTTCATTCTGGCGAAAACGGGTGCCCAAGCGGTGCCCCTGATCCTGTTCCTGTCATTCTGCGCGGCAGTGATCGCGGGCCTGTTTGCGCCGCGCCTCGGCCCGCCACGCCGCGCTTCACCGTTGTCTGCGACAGATATGCAGGTATCCGGGCCGAAGCTGCTGAACGCCTATTTTCTCTATTTCGCCGCCGGTACGGGCATTCTCATAGGCAGCCACGGCTTCCTGTATGGGTTCGTTTCCATCTACTGGAAATCCATCGGCATCAGCGATTCCGTGGTTGGCCTTTTGTGGGCATGGGGTGTGGCGGCAGAAATCGGCATCTTCCTGATCTTCAACAGGCTGTTCGCATCTTCGACCGTCGTGAAGGTGATGGTTTTGGCGGGGGTTGGCGCGGTTATACGCTGGCTGATTTTCCCCTTGATCTGGCCGCTGGGCCTTGGTGTCGGCGGCTTTTTCGCCGTGCAAACGCTGCACGCGCTTTCGACGGCCCTGATCCTGATCGGCTTGCAGAAGATGATTGCCGAAACCGTTGCGGAAGAGCAGACGGGGGCTGCCCAAGGCATTGCCTATTTCACCAACGGCTTCTGCACGGCCGCCGTGACCCTGGTTTCCGGCCCGATCTACGACCGGTTCGGCGTGGACGGCTTCTTTGCCATGATCGCGGTAGCCTTGGTGGGCCTGGCGTGTATCGGCCTTGCCGCGCGCTCAGCCCCAAAGCGCTTGTGAAGGCGGCGAGACGAGCGATCCCGTATAGGTGAGGCCGGGCTCGCGATCTCGCGCAAGCAGCAGTGGTCCGTCAAGGTCGACGAAATCGGCACCTTGCGCAAGCAGCACCGCAGGGGCCATGGCGAGCGAGGTGCCGACCATGCAGCCTACCATGATGCCGAACCCGAGTTCGAGGGCGCGGTCCCGCAACAGCAATGCTTCCGTCAACCCGCCAGCCTTGTCGAGCTTGATGTTCACGGCATCGTAAAGGCCGACAAGCGCTTCCAGATCGCTTGCTTCGTGCACGCTTTCATCGGCGCAGATCGGTATTGGATGCGCGATCTTCTTTAGGATGCCGTCGCGCCCTGCCGGCAGCGGCTGTTCGACAAGCGCCACTCCGAGTTCAGCCGCCGCCGCCAGGTTTTCGACGATGTTGTCGTCGGTCCAGCCTTCATTGGCATCGAGAATGATGCGCGAGCGAGGGGCCGCTTCCGTGACCGCGCGGATGCAGGCAATGTCATTATCGCCGCCGATCTTGACCTTGAGGAGGGGGCGATGGGCGTTGGCTCGCGCCTGCGCCGCCATGGATTCCGGCGTACCCAATGACAAGGTGTAGGCCGTTTCAAGTGGAACGGGGGCGATACCCAGTCGCTCGGCAACAGAGGTGCCTCCGGCCTTTGCCTCGAGGTCCCAAAGCGCGCAATCGATGGCGTTGCGGGCTGCGCCTGCCGGCATGGCTTTGAGCAAGGCTTGCCGGTCCATCCCGGATGACAGTTGCCCTTTGATGCTCTCAATCGCGGCGCGAACGCTTTCCATCGTTTCGCCGTAGCGCTTGTAGGGAACACACTCGCCCCGCCCGGAGTGGGCTCCATCGGTGATCGTGCAGGTGATGACCTCCGCCTCGGTCTTGGAACCGCGCGAAATGGTGAAGGTCCCGGCGATGGGAAAACGTTCCGCCTCGACCGAAATGACACGCGCCATATCTTTCTTCTCCATCAGGGGCATGCGATGGCCTCTGCAAATCGACAGTCAAACGCCAACACGTTAAACAGGGCGCCATGTTGACCATTGGCAAACGCGACGCAAGAAGGGCGGCTGCACGGCAGGCAGACCACATGCCGCGCATCGCGTTGAGCGAGGGCGGCGATACGCTTGGCTGCGCGTTTTCCGGCATCTGGACAACGCGAACGGTGGCGCATGTCGATGCCGAGATGCGCAAGATCGAGAAGCGTAGCGGCTTTGCAACGCTGACGCTCGATCTCTCGCGAATCGAAAAGCTTGATACGGCGGGGGCCTGGCTGATCGACAGGCTGCAGGCTGCCAACAAGGCTCGCGGCGTCAACGTGACGATGCAGGGAGAAAGCGAAATCGCGGCCATCCTGCTCGGTGCGGTCGGCGACGCTGCGGCGCGTTCCGATGAAGCAAGGCCCGAGCGCGCGCCCAACATCGTCATTCGCGCGCTGGAGGTGGTTGGCCGCAGCGTCTACGACATGCGCGACGACTTCCTCGCGGCTATGAATATTCTTGGCGCGACCATACGCGGCGCGCAGATGAAGCTGGGCCGAGGACACGCGGTCAATCCGGCCGCGATCTTCAACCAGATCGACCGCATGGGTGTGGGAGCGATCCCCGTCGTGCTTTTGATGTCGGCCATTGTCGGCGCCATCGTTGCGCAGCAGGGCGCTTATCAGTTGAGCTATTTCGGTGCCGACATTTTCGTCGTCGATCTGGTCGGCGTGTTGGTGCTGCGCGAGATGGGCGTGCTGTTGACGGCCATCATGATCGCGGGCCGATCCGGCAGCGCGATCACTGCCGAAATCGGCTCCATGAAGATGCGTGAGGAGGTCGATGCCTTGAAGGTCATCGGCCTGAACCCGATCGGTGTGCTTGTCTTTCCTCGCCTGGTGGCGCTTGTGATCGCTCTGCCATGCCTGACGATACTCGCGAACTTCGCTTCGCTCGGCGGGGGCTTGGTGGCGGCCTGGCTCTATTCCGACATTCCGCCAGCCGCCTTCATCGACAGGCTGCGCGTGGCCATCGATCTCAGCACCATCTTCGCCGGGCTGATCAAGGCACCTTTCATGGCGATGATCATCGGCACCATTGCATCGGTCGAAGGGATGAAAGTGGGCGGCAGCGCCGAATCGCTGGGCCAGCATGTGACTGCATCGGTGGTGAAGTCGATCTTCGTCGTCATCGTGCTCGACGGCCTGTTCGCCATCTTCTATGCGTCGATCAATTTCTGACATGGCGATGGCTGGCGAAATCACGGCGAGTGCGGTTCCGGGTAGCGAGAGCGACGGGGCGGAAGTCGTCCTTTCCGCGCGCGACGTGACCGTTGCGTTCGGCACCAAGGTGATATTGGACAAGCTTTCGCTCGAGGTCCGGCGTGGCGAAATCCTTGGCTTCGTAGGCGCATCCGGCGCGGGCAAATCCGTCCTGCTGCGCACCATATTAGGTCTCACCAAGAAGCAGTCGGGCACGATCACGCTGTTTGGCGTCGACGTCGACAAGGCAAGTGATGTCGAGCGCCTGCGGATCGATATGCGCCTTGGCGTGTTGTTCCAGCATGGGGCGCTCTTTTCGGCGCTGACGGTTCAGGAAAACGTTCAGGTGCCGATGCGCGAATATCTCGACCTGCCGAAAAAGCTGATGGATGAACTGGCCATGCTCAAGATCGAGCTGGTCGGTCTCCCTGCGGACGCGGCGCGCAAGTTTCCCTCCGAGCTTTCCGGCGGCATGATCAAGCGCGCGGCACTTGCGCGTGCGCTGGCGCTCGACCCCGACATCGTTTTTCTGGATGAGCCGACTTCCGGCCTCGATCCGATCGGCGCGGCAGAGTTCGATGAACTCGTGGTCAAGCTGCGCGATACGATGGGGCTGACCGTCTATATGGTCACGCACGATCTCGATTCGCTTTTCACCGCGTGCGACCGCGTTGCCGTGCTTGGCAACAAGAAGGTTCTGGTGGAAGGCACCATCGAGGACATGCTGAAAAGCGAAGAGCCGTGGGTAAAGTCCTATTTTCGCGGAAAACGTGCCCGCCAGCTTGATCTTGCCGTCCGACAGCAAAGATAGTCAGCCCAATGGAAACCAGAGCCAACTACGTCATTGTCGGTATCTTCACGCTGGCCGCGATCCTGGCAGCGTTCGGCTTCGTCTACTGGACGGCGGCCATCGGCGACCGTGGCGAAACCGCATTGCTGCGGGTCCGCATACCCGGTTCCGCTTCGGGCCTGGCTCGCGGCAGTTTCGTCCTGTTCAACGGCGTCAAGGTCGGCGACGTCCGCCGCGTCTATATCGATGTCGACAATCCGACTGTTGCAATCGCGGATACGGAAATCGACCGGCTGACGCCAATCACCAAGTCCACGCAGGCCGACATTGGCCTCGCCGGGCTGACGGGGCAGGCGAACATCGAACTGAAGGGAGCTGATCCGCGCGAAACCAAGTTGCTGGATGAGGCGGAAGCGGAAAACAAGATCGCGGAGATAACTGCGAACCCCTCGGCGGTGACCAACCTTCTGCAGACGGCGCAGGACATCTTCACGCGCGCCGACAAGGTTCTGTCGCAACTGGAAGGCTTCACCAGCGACGTGCGCGGTCCGTTGACCCAGACGGTCGAGAACGCGCAGAAATTCTCCGACGCATTGGCAAGGAATGCCGATGGCGTCGACAAATTCCTGGCCAGCGTCAGCGCCTTGTCGGAGGAATTGCAAGGCGTGTCCGGGAAGCTCGATGGCACGCTCAAGGCGGCGGAAGGCCTGCTGAACTCGGTCGACAAGGATCGCGTGAAAGAGATTGTCGAAAACATCGACACCTTCACCAGAAACCTCAAGCAGTCCGGCGACCAGTTCGACGGCGTCATCAAGGGCGTGAACACGGCAGTCGCGTCGATCAACGATTTTGCCCAGAAGACGCAAGGCACGCTGGCCAAGGTTGACGGCGTGCTGGACGGTGTCAATCCGAACGATGTGCGCGAGGCTTTGTCCAACATCAAGAGTGCGAGCGAAAACGCCAACAAGGCCGCGAGCGACATTGCTTCCGTTACCAAGAAATTCGGCGACCGCGCCGACGATATCGACCAGACCATCAGCGATGCCAAACAACTGGCCGAACGCCTCAACAACGCCTCGGTGCGCGTAGACGGCATATTGGCCAAGGTGGACGCGCTGCTTGGCTCCGGCGAGGCCAATGGCGTGATGGCCGATGCGCGCGAGACGCTGAAGTCGTTCAAGCAGGTGGCGGATACGCTGAATGCGCGGCTGGGCACGATCACCGACAATCTTGCTCGCTTCTCAGGGCAGGGGCTGCAGAACGTCGAGGCGCTGGTGCAGGACAGTCGCCGCTCGATCAACCGCATCGAGCAGGCAGTGACCGACCTTCAGCGTAACCCGCAACGCATCTTGTCCGGCGGGGACGGCGAGGTGCGCCAGTACGATGGGAGGGTGCGGCGTTGACATTGCCGTCCAATCACAGCACAAAACCGCCGGTTGAGGGCCATGCAGCACCGACCGCATGTTTGCACAAAGCGCGGCCGCAGCAGACCGGGGAAACTTCGTGAAGGCTGTCAGAGCTTCTTTCGTGGCCGTGCTGTTTGCTGTCGGGTTTTCCGGCTGCGCGGCGTTGCCCGGTGGTGGTCCGGCACCTCTGGACACGTTCGAGCTTTCAGCGCCGGCAGTTGAGGCGAAAGGCCATAGCCGCCGCCAGATCCTCATCGCGGAGCCTGCGGCGCTCAAGGCATTCGATGGCCAGAACATCGTCATCAAGCCGAAGGACGGCTCGATCCAGTACCTGAAAGGCGCGCAGTGGGCCGACCGCTTGCCGCTGATCGTGCAGGCGCGGCTGGCCGAAACCTTCCAGCGCTCGGGGAGCTTTGCCGGTGTCGGCAAGCCGGGCGAGGGGCTGGCCATCGACTATCAGGTTATCGCCGAGATCCGCTCCTTCGACGTCAGGGTCGCTGGCGGTGATCGCGCCGTGGTCGAGCTCTATGTGCGCCTGCTCAATGACCGCAACGGCGAGGTGCGGGCGGCCAGGAACTTCACTGCGTCGGCACCTGTGTCGGGAAGCGGCAACCAGGCCTATGTGGCCGCGCTCGACCGGGCGTTCGGCGATGCGGCAACGCAGATCGTGCGTTGGACGGACGCCACCCTATAGCCAGATAATTTCAGAATTCGGAAAGGGCTGCGAACAGCGTTCGGCTTACGGGCTTGGCGCGGATCAGACCTTGGCCACGATACGCATGAAGGCCGGCACATCTTCGCCAAAGCCGACCGTGGCGTCGTTGTCGTCTTCACGGCCCCGCTCAGGGCGACCGCTACGCTGCGGCCTGGCTTCGTTGCGGTTCCGCTCGGGCGACGCCTTGCGATCGTTGTTGTCGGAGCGGATCGCATGCTTGCGCTCGCGCCGCTCGGTGCTTTGCGCCGGTGCCGTTTCCGCAGCAATCGATGCAACCGGTTCGTCCGGCTTGGCGGCATCGTCCTTTGGAGCGTCGTGCTCGCGACGTGGCTTGCGACCCCTGCCGCCATCTTCCTTGCGTCCGGCTCTGCGGGGCGCGCCGCGGCCACGGCGGGGAGCATCCTGCTCGTCTTCGGTAACGACCACGGTCGAGAGATCGCCGTCGTGCCATTCGATGGTCTGGCCGATCAGCCGCTCGATCGCGTCGACATATTTGGTGTCGAGGCGAGTGGCGATGGTGAAGGATTTGCCGGACCTGCCAGCTCGCCCGGTTCGCCCGATGCGGTGGACATAATCTTCCGCATGGATCGGCACATCGTAGTTGAAGACGTGGCTGACATCGGGGATGTCGAGGCCGCGCGCGGCGACATCGGAGGCGACGAGCAGCTTCAATTTGCCGTCGCGGAAGTTGCTCAGCATGGCCATGCGTGCGCGCTGGTCCATGTCGCCATGCAGTGCACCTGCGTTGAAGTCGTGCTTCGTCAGCGAGCGGAAAAGTTCCGACACTTCGACCTTGCGGTTGCAGAAGATGATGGCGTTCTTCAAGCCGTCTTCTTCCTCCCGGATCAGGTCGCGCAGCACTTCGCGCTTGTTCCAGGGCTTCGTTCCGGATTTGACCAGCCGCTGCGTCACGGTCGTTGCCGTGCTCGCGGCCTTGGCGACTTCGACGCGCACCGGAGCCTGCAGGAATTTTTCCGTAAGCTTGGTGATCTCGGGGGGCATCGTCGCCGAGAAGAACAAGGTCTGGCGCGTGAACGGGATCATCTCGCAGATGCGCTCGATGTCGGGGATGAAACCCATGTCGAGCATGCGGTCGGCCTCGTCGATCACGAGGATTTCGACGCCGTTGAGCAAGAGTTTGCCGCGCTCGCGGTGGTCGAGCAGGCGGCCGGGCGTTGCGATCAAAACGTCAGCACCGCGCTCAAGCTTCTTGTCCTGCTCGTCGAAGGAAACGCCGCCGATGAGGAGGGCGATGTTGAGCTTGTGGTTCTTGCCGTATTTGACGAAGTTTTCTTCGACCTGCGCCGCGAGTTCGCGCGTAGGTTCAAGGATCAGCGTGCGCGGCATGCGGGCGCGGGCGCGGCCCTTTTCAAGGCGCGTAATCATCGGCAGCACAAACGCCGCAGTCTTGCCTGTGCCGGTCTGGGCGATGCCGAGAACGTCCTTGCCAAGCAGAGCGTGTGGAATGGCGCCGGCCTGGATTGGCGTCGGCTGCGTGTAGCCGGCGTCGGCAACTGCGGAAAGCACCTTGGGCGACAGGCCAAGGTCCGTGAAAGTCAACGCCTCTTGGGCGGTCTGGGTGTCTGAGGACAAATCGATTGCTGTCTTTAGCTTGTTCGGAGAGCGCAGCGGCTACGTTGCGGCCAGCGCGTCGCATACGCGATAACGGGATGCCGATAGGCGCAAGTCCTCGATTTGTCAACACAAACGGGCGGAAATGCCAGGATTGCGGAACTGTATTCTTAATTCGCGCCGCCGATTTTCAAGGGGCGAAGCATCAATATCTGAATTGCTCAGTCAGGATTCGCTCGTTCCAGGAATGGCTGGGATCGAAAAGCAGCGTTGCCGTAGCTGTCGTCGACTGGCGAATGATGACGCTCGACACGCCCTTGACTTCGGTGTGGTCGGCTGCCGCGTTCACGGGCCGCTTGTCGGCCTCGAGTATGTCGAAGCGAACGACTGCCCTGTTCGGCAGGAGCGCCCCGCGCCAGCTCCGTGGCCGAAATGGGCTTACCGGCGTAAGGGCAAGCAATTGCGCGTCCAGCGGGAGGATCGGCCCATGGGCAGACAGGTTGTAGGCTGTTGAGCCGGCGGGCGTCGCCACCATGACGCCATCGCAGCTCAATTCGGCCATGCGCAGTTGATCATCGACGGTAATGCGGATCTTGGCGGTTTGGTAGGATTGGCGCCATAGCGCGACTTCATTGATGGCAAGAGCGGTTACCGTTTCTCCGGCCGTCGTGACGGCCTGCATTTCGAGCGGCCGGATGGTTTCGGAGACTGCGGTTCGGATGCGCTCAGGCAGCGCGTCCATGTGGTATTCGTTCATCAGGAACCCGATGGTGCCACGGTTCATGCCGAACACCTTCTTGCCGGTCCCCATAGTGTCGCGCAGCGTCTGCAGCAGGAACCCGTCGCCACCGAGCGCTATGACGATCTCCGCCTTGTCCACGTCGACGTTGCCATATTGCGCCGAGAGTTCGCTCAATGCCGCCTTGGCATCGGGCGTGTCCGAGGAGATGAACGCGAATCGGGCTGGCGCTTTGGTCATGGCGTTTCGAAGGAAGGTCCAGTTTCGATGCGCTTGCGGCGTAGCATGGGTAGTGGCGCCTGCAAAGTGACACGGATCCGTATCCCGCAGGGGCATGCGTTTGATCGTTGGCTGCTACAAATGGTCACCGAGGTTAAGATTGCTCTTAATTCCTTATAAAGACCCCGTTCTCATGCTAGGGGGTACTGGAAGCCAGGCGGGGGCCTAGCCGACAGGATAAAGCCGTGCCGTTCATGCGCATGACAATCGTTCTTCTGCTGATGGGAGTTTTCGCGCTCGCCTTTGCAGGACTGACGCGCCAATCCGACGCATTGAGCGCAAGGCCCCAATCGACGGCGTCGAACTGCGGCGAAGCCGCTGGTGCTCCATGCCCGACCAGACGGGCCATGTAGGTCGCCGGGCTCAAGATAGCGCTTGCAGTAAAAAGCCCCGCCCAAGAACGAGATTTTCGGCTCCAGGGCAGGGCTTGCCGGGATGCCCCCACCGCGGCGCAAGAATGCTACCAAGCATTGGCTTGGCCGATCCTGAATGCCGCGTTCATCCGGTGTTCATCCAAGCGCCTGAATTGCACCCGCCGGATGCTCAATAGTCCGCTTTGAGGCCGACGAAGAAGCCGCGACCGTCCCCCGGCAGGAAGGCGGCCTGATCCGGCCGCGCCTGATCGACGATCAAGGTCGAGCCTGCATAGGTTTCGTTGAAGACGTTGGTGATTTCGCCAAAGGCCGTAAGATGGTCGCCGACTTTGAACTGCGTGCGCAAGTCGACCACGGCGTATGGGTCGGCGTAAAGCGTGTTCATATTGTCGACGGGCGTCTTTTCCGGGTTCCAGCGCACACCTGCCTGGACGGACCATGTCTCGCTTACATCGTAGTTCAGCGTAGCGTTGATGACGTGCCTCGGCGCGCCGGCAAGGCGGTTGTTGCCGCGAACCGGGTCGTCATGGAACCGGAAGTCCTGATAAGTGTAGGCGAGCCGCGCGGTCCAGTCGATTGCGAGTTGGGCAGTCAATCCAAGTTCGATGCCGAAGTGGCGGGTATCGTCAGCGTTGATCGCTCCGAGCGAAGCGCCAGTTGCATCGCGCAGGCTGAGCAGTTCGTTGTCTACCCATGAATAGTAGGTGACAGCGTCCCAGGCGAAATCTCCGGCACTGCCACGCCAACCAGCTTCGATTGTGGTTGCCGTCTGCGCTTCCAGGTCGGGGGTCCTGAAGGCATCGGCCGCTGCGCCGGGAGCACCTGGATTGGGCCGCCCGGCACTGCTGTTGGGCGTGCCGTTGATTGTGGCAAGCAGGTCGTCATGGGTCGGGGGCTCAAAGCTGCGGCTGACCGCGCCAAAGAAGGTATTGATCTCGTCGGGCCGGTAGGTCAGCCCCAGGCTTGGGCTCCAGCCGTCATAGCTTCGCGCATAGCTGGTGTCCTGCGTAGGCACCGCTCCGTTCGGTAGCCGCTGCGTCGGGTTGGCCGGATTGAACGCGTTCGTTGGACGGGTAGCCGCGCCATAGAGGTCTGTGTTGTCTCTTGTGGCATGGGCATAGGAGATGGCGGGCGAAACGGTGAATGCATCTCCCAGCGGGACATTGAAGCCGGAATGCAAGGATAGCGTCGCCGCGTCGAGGTCATTCTTCCCGAACAGCGCGCCCTGGGTGCCGGCGTCGTTGAGATAGTAGTCGCGCTCGGCCGATCCGATTGAGTACTGGGCGGTTGTCTCGAAAAGCGGAAGCAGCGCACCCTCGTTGCCGCTGTAGGCATAGCGCACCACCCCGGTGAAATCGCCGCCCTTGGTGTCGCGTATGCCTGCCGAGATCGGGAAGCGGAACATGTCGTCGGTAAAGGTATAGCCAAGGACAACGTCAATCAGATGCCGATCGAATTCAGCGGTGGTACGAGAGCCGATGAGATACTGGCTCGCCTCGCGGCGTGGTTGGTCGCGAATGACATTTGGCCCGGGATTGATTGCGCCGCCAGGGGTGACGGTCGGACCGGTATGGACCTGCCGGGGATTGGCTTCCAACTGGCTCTTCGTCAACGGGCCGGCGACGTCGAAGCCGAGGTCGGTGTAGCCGGCGAAGATCCTTGTCTTGATGTTGTCGGAAATCTCGAAGCCGACATTGCCGCTTATGCTTGCCCGGTCAGAGGAATTGTAGTCACGAAATCCGTCGCGCGTGGTGAGATCGAGCTGAAGCATTCCGTCGAGCGCATCGTTCTGGAAGCCGGCACTGCCTGAAATTCCGGCTTGGCCGAATGAGCCGCCGCTCGCTTGCATGGATATACCCGGGTTTTGCGAGCCGGTCGGGGAGACGAAATTCAGCGCACCGCCCAGAACCGTGGCGCCAAGGCGGTTGGCCATGTAGCCCTTGTAGACTTCGATTGAATCGGCTCGGGCGGGATTTGCGAACCCTACGGCGTAGGAGCCGTCCGCACGATTGAGCGGCAGGCCGTCCTGGAGCACGAGGATGCCGCGCTCGACCGGGTTCTGTTGCAGGCCCGAGCCGCGAATCTGAATGCGTGGCTGGTCATTCCCGCCGAAGAAGTCCTGCACAACCACGCCCGGCACCGAGCGCAATGCGCTCGAAACGGTCTGGTTCGCCGTCACCGGCTTGTCTGTCTTGTCGATCAGCGCGACACCGCCCGGCATCACGCCGAAACGTTCCGCTATGGGCTCGGAGGCAGTTGCGTCGATGACGATGCGCTCCAGCATGACAGACGAACCCGGCGTGGCGGATTGCGCCAGCGCATAGGTGCTGGCGCTTGCAAGCAGCAGGCCCGATATAGCCGATAGCCGGAACAGGCCCCGACATGTTGCATTGATATTTCCGAGCTTGATGCTTGCCCCGGTGCTGTACTGCATGAACGCCCCCGTCTTCAGCAGGCCACCATGCGCGGCCTGCTATCCCCTGATCCGACAATTTTGGGTGCCCCGAAGGTATCCGCTCGGTCGCAGGCGCGACGACGGACGGCCTGGCCCCTCGACCAGATCCTCATCAACGCCAGTAATCTTGATGAAAATGCTCTTCTTTGCGCTGGCGCAAAGTTGATCGGTTTTATCCGGTTTAGCGATGTGCGGCCTTGGCGTTCAGCCGAAGACCCAACCCTCAGGAGAGTTCGATGTCGAAAACGATGCAGGCAATCCTTGCCCAGCCTGTCGATCGGCGGGTGGCGCTAACCGGCCTGGCGGCGGGTCTGGCGCTGGCGAGCCTGCCTGCCATTGTCCGGCCGGCAAAGGCGGGATCGTTACAGGAACTTGTCCTGTTCGGGCCTCCGGCTGGGCCTTCGATCGTTCTCGCCCAGGCCGTCACATCGAATGCGCTTGCGGGTGTCGCCGATAAGGTATCGCTGAAAATATGGCGCAGCCCCGACGAGATGCGCGCCGGCCTGACATCGGGAACGATGTCGGCAGTCGTGCTGCCGGTTCAGGTGGCTGCCAATCTCTACAATCGCGGCATGAAGCTGAAGTTGCTCAACATCATGACCAAGGGGCTGATCTACATCGTCTCGACCGATGCGAGCCTTACCGACATCAGGGCGCTCAAGGGCAAGAGGCTGGCGGTTCCGTTCCGGAACGACATGCCCGACCTTGTCGTCAAGCGGCTGCTTTCCGCCTACGAGATGTCGCCGGAAAAGGACATCACGCTTGAAAGCACGGGCTCGCCGATCGAGGCAATGCAGATGCTGGTCGCCGGCAAGGTGGACGCCGTTCTGGCGCCCGAGCCGGCGGTGTCTGCCGCGATCATGCTGGGGAAAATGGCCGGCAAGGACATAAAGCGTGTTATCGACGTGCAGGAAGTATGGGGCGAGGTTACGGGCAAAGCTCCCATCCTGCCTCAGGCGGGGCTTGCACTTACCGATAGCCTTACTGCTCAGAACCCCGATCTTGCCGATGCCTTGCAGGGCGCGTTGGCGGATGTCGCAGCGCGCGTCAATGCCGATCCGCAGGCTGCTGCGCAGGCGGCAGCTTCCTCGCTCGATTTTCCTGAACCGGTCATCGCCGCGTCCATCGCAACGTCGAAGCTGGTTGCAATCCGGGCCAGCGAAGCGCGCTCCAGCATCGAAGCGATGCTTGAGACGCTTGCGGCGAGCGATGCGGGTATCATCGGCGGCAAGTTGCCGGACGACGGCTTCTATCTGTAACCGGGGCGGCAGTGACTGAATGGCTTGAGCGTCTGGGCCGCAGCGGCCGCTTCGTGTGGTCGGCCTGGTCCGGCCTGGCGGCCCTGGCCTTGCTCGCGGCGTTGTGGCAGGTCGGCCACGAGGCCTATGGCGATTTCATCCTGCCGTCACCGCTGGCAACGCTCGAGGCAGCGTTCGCCATGCTTGCGGACCCCGCTGCATGGGAAATCGCGCTTTTGACCAGCCGCCGCGCGCTGAAGGGGTTTCTCGCTGCGAGCACCGCAGGGGCGGCCCTCGGCCTCGCCGCAGGCTACTTCCCTGCCGTACTGCGAGTAGCGCGCCCTTTGGTGACCGTGCTGCTAGGCGTTCCTCCCATCGCCTGGATCGTGCTTGCCATGATCTGGTTCGGGTCGACCGACGGCACCGTGGCCGTGACCATCCTTGTAGCCGCCTCGCCATTGGTTTTCGTCTCCGTCGCCGAAGGTGTCATGAGCCGCGACCGCAAGCTGGACGATATGGCCCGCGCCTTCGGGGCCAATGCGTTGAAGCGCCTGACGACCTTGAGCCTGCGCCATGTCGCGGCACACCTGTTTCCCGCTTTGGTCGTTTCGCTTGGATCGGCATTCAAGGTGGCTGTCATGGCAGAGCTGTTGGCCAATGTCGGCGGCATCGGCGGTGAACTTGCCCGCACCCGCGCCAATCTCGATATCACCGGAGCCTTGGCCTGGGTGTTGATTGCCGTGGCTGCCCTGATCATGGTCGAATACGGCCTCATCCATCCGGTTCGAGCCGAGTTCGAACGCTGGCGCGCCGCCGCCCAGCCATGGGGCGTGAAGCGATGAGTGCGCTTCGACTCAAGCGCATAGGCCACGCTTATTTTGGCCGCACCGTGCTGGACCATATCGATTTTCAGGTAGATTCCGCCGAGGGCGTGGCGCTGGTAGGTCCATCGGGTTGCGGCAAGAGTACGCTCGTTCACATCGCTGCCGGCATCGTGGAGCCGCTACGCGGACGTGTGGAACGCGGTTATCGACGCCACGGCATGATCTTCCAGGAACCGCGTCTACTGCCGTGGGCAACGGCGAGGGACAACATCGCCTATCCGTTGCGCCTTGCGGGCGTAGCGCGCGCCGAGCGCAAGGAGCGTGCCCAAAACGCTGCGATGGCGGTGGCCTTCGATCCGGTCGATCTCGACAAATACCCGTCAGAGCTTTCGGGCGGTATGCGCCAGCGCATTGCGATTGCCCGGGCACTGGTCATCGAGCCGGATTTCCTGTTTTGCGACGAACCGTTCACTGCGCTCGACGTGGCGTTGAAACGCCGAATGCAGGAGATCGTCATCGAGACGTCGAGGCAGGCTCGTTTCGCTGCCGTCTTCGTCACCCACGACCTGATGGAGGCCGCAAGGGTCGCGCATCGCATCGTCGTGCTGGACAGCACCGGCAACGGCATTGCCGGTGAGCGCCGCCTGCCGCAGGCACCGGGTGAACGGCCGGATGAGATGATCTTCAAGACCGTGCAGTCGTTTCTGCGCGACGATCCGATCTTCCGTCATATCGACGATGTCGACGAGCGGAGGCTGGCTTGAGCGCCGTGGCGGAGCAGCGATCGCCCAACGCCTTGCCGTTGCTTCGTGCAGTTGGCGACGAAGGCCTTCGGCTGTTTTTCCCTCTTTCCGCGCTTTATTGCGCGCTCTGGCCATTCCAGTGGGTTCTCGTCTTTTCGCTGGACCTGCCGTTTGCCCGGACAACGCCGCCGGCGCTGTGGCACGCGCACGAGATGATCTTCGGAGCGTTCGGCGCGGCCCTGATCGGGTTCATCACCACCGCGGTTCCTGAGTGGACGGATACGCCGCGTCTCAAAGGCAGGCGGCTTTTCGTGCTGGCAGCATTGTGGGGAGGTGGCCGGCTCATCGGCTTTGCGGGCGCAGATTTCGCCGGCACGCTCGGCGCCATATGTGACCTGACATGGTTGATCCTGCTCGTTGTTTATATGGCGCATGTTTCGATCATCAAGCGAACGGACAGGTCGCTTGCCTTCATCGGCTGGATCGCCGCTCTGGCAATATGCGAGGCCGCCGTGCGACTCTGCTTTCACTTGGAAGCGATCGAACTGGCTAGCCGCCTGCTTCGGATTTCGGGGTTGATGTTCGTCGGATTGCTTGGCGTGGCGCTGGCGCGGATCACCGTGCCGGTGACGAACCTGGTTCTCGATCCGACCGAGACGACATCTCCTTTCCGCCCGCATCCCGGCCGTCTCAACCTCGCGCCGGGCCTGGTCGCGGTCGCGGTAGCCGTCGATTTGGCGGGCTTTTCGGATGCCGTATGCGGCTATACGCTGATTGCGGCAGGCGCTGCTTTCATGGATCGCGTCGGCGAGGTCTTCATCGGGCGTTCGGCCTTGCGCGCCGAAGTCGCGTCCCTTGCCGGGTCGAGCACATTCGCCGGGACCGGCTTGCTGCTTTTGGGTGCTGCACAACTTGGCGCGCCAATTTCCGGGGTTGCCGGATTGCATGTCGCTCTCATGGGCGGTCTGGGTCTCGGCGTGCTCACCGTGTTCTGTATCGCGGGGCTGTTGCACACCGGCCATTCTCTGAGCTTCAGCCGGAGCGCCAGGCTGGCGATGGTTTGCCTGGTCGTGTCGGTAGGGCTGAGGGTCTTGCCGAATCTCGACCTGATGCCGCAACCGCCGGGGCCACCCTATGCGTGGACGGCGTGCTTCTGGGCAGCGGCATTTTTGCTGTGGCTGAAAGACTACTGGCCCCGCCTGCGCCATTCGTTCAAGGCCTGTGAGTGATCGCCCACGCAGGTCGGGTTATCTATGCCTTGTGAAAGCGGGTCAGGCAAAACCGTCAAAAGAAGTTGCTGCAGCCGGCGCGGAAGGCCGGACATTTGAAGGCCATCACCCGCTCGCGGCCGGCAAATTCGGCGAGCCGGGCGATGTCTCCCACGGCGACGGTATTCTGATTGATCCGCACTCCCAGAGCCCGCAACCGCTGGAACGCGCGCGACAGGCTCTCCGGCTTCATGCCGAGGCGACCGGCTATCAGCAGCTTCTCATAGGGAAGGGCGATCGTGCAGGCACCGCGCGATGTGGGCGCCATGTCGACGAGGAAGGCTGCCAGCCGCTGCGGGCCGGTGTGTGCCTTGAGTTCCTCTATCTGATCGACCAGCCTTCTCAAATGCGCAGAAGTGGATGCCAGCATGGCCAAGCCGATTTCGGGGCTTGATCGGTTAAGTTCCATGATCTTTCGTGTCGGTACGGCCAGCAGGCGCACATCGCTCACCGTTTCGCAACTGACAGGATAGTTGCCGCCTGCAAGGCATGGCACCTCTGCAATGGAATCACCGCGTGTGAAGACGCCGACCACTGCCTCTTCGCCGCCTGCCGTCATACGGAAAAGTTTTACCCATCCCTCCATGACGACGTAGAATGTACCCGCAGCTTCGTCCTGCTCGAAAAGCGTTGTCCGCTTCGGTCGCACCTGAAGTTCAGATTGCGCCAAAAGGGCGTCGAGCAAAGGCTTTGGCAGGCCCGAAAACATCGGTGCTGCTTGGATTATCCCGCGATCA
Source organism: uncultured Mesorhizobium sp. (assembly GCA_964601795.1). Classification (GTDB taxonomy): domain Bacteria; phylum Pseudomonadota; class Alphaproteobacteria; order Rhizobiales; family Rhizobiaceae; genus Mesorhizobium. The sequence continues at coordinate 29,265 of CAZROU010000032.1, forward strand.
CGCGGATCAATGTCCAGTCCGCTCATCGTCCCCATCCTTCGCTGGCAGATAAACACAGTCCAAGGCAGGCCACTTTGCTGCAACGCAATCGGCTGGTGGTTGTTGTACCGGCTTCGAGGGCGCGCTTGACTTTGGTCAAGAGGTCTCCGCGGAAGCCTCTGCTACATCGCTGCAAGTCACCTTTGAGGAGAAATGCGATGAGCGACCATCCGGAACCTGAAGTGCAACCGCAGCGGGTCCCCCCGATGCAGCAGCTTCTGGATAATCCGTTTCTGCTGCTCTTCATCGGAATCACGGTCCCGACGGTTCTCTACATCGTTTGGGGCGTGATGGAGATCGCGTCCATTCCGGTTGCGCCCTGACGACTGCCGGAGGATTCAGACATGGCAATATCACCACCCCGAAACCGACTCTGGTGGAACGAACCGATCGAGCGTGTCGAGATCGGATGGATCGTTGTCGCCTTCCTGTGGGGCCTGTTCATGTTCTTCTTCATGATCGCCTGGCATTTCATCGGCGGTCAAAATCTCTCGACGGAAACCTACCGGATCAAGCCGCCAGCTTATGAAGAAAAGGTCGTGGCCTTCGCTGAAAAATACCAGGTCGCGGAGGAGGATGGCACGCCGGTGGTGCGCCCCCCGGTAGGCGAGGACGTCTATCTGCTCGCCAGGCTTTGGGAATGGTGGCCGCTGCTCGAACTGAAGAAGGGGCAGAGCTATCGCATCCATCTCTCGTCGCTTGACTGGCAGCACGGCTTCTCGCTGCAGCCGGTCAACATAAATATCTCAGTTCATCCCGGTTACGAGCAGATCATCACGCTGACGCCGACCCAGGCGGGCGAGTTCGGCATTGCCTGCAACGAATATTGCGGCATCGGCCACCACATGATGACCGGCCGCATCCGCGTTGTCGAATAGCTCATAGGAGAGGGATCATGGCAGCTATAGACGCGCCCTATCCAGGATCGGCAGCGGCTGCTGCTACCTTCCGTACCTGTCGCTTCACCGGCCTAAAGGTCGATATAGCCGCCCAGCGGTTGATCATGGCCAATGCGGTTGCGGCAGTAGTGTTCTTGGCCGTTGGCGGCGTGATGGGCCTGTTGGTCGCGCTTACGCGCTGGCCGGCGGTCCACCTGCTGCCGTCCGAATGGTTCTACCTCGTGCTCACCGGGCACGGCGCCAACGTGCTTTTGTTCTGGATCATCTTCTTCGAAATCGCGATCCTTTATTTCGCTTCCGCGGTGCTGCTCGGATCTCGAATCGCAACACCGAAGATCGCATGGGCGGCTTTCGTCCTGATGTTGGTTGGCGCGGTCATGACCAATGTCGCTGTCTTCCAAGGCGATTCCAGCGTCATGTTTACGTCCTATCCGCCCATGCAGGCCTCGCCGCATTTTTATCTCGGCCTGATCATATTCGCTGTCGGGGCGCTCATCGGGGTTGGCATCTTTTTCGGCACGCTGGTGATTGCGCATGGCGAGCACACCTATGAGGGATCTATCCCGCTCGTTACTTTTGGCGCGTTGACGGCGGCGATCATCGCCGTCTTCACGTTGGCCTCCGGCGCGATCATTCTCATTCCAACCTATCTGTGGTCGCTTGGCCTCATCACCGAAATCGATCCGCTGATGTACAAGGTCGTGTGGTGGGGAATGGGCCATTCCTCGCAGCAGATCAACGTCGCCGCGCACGTATCGGTCTGGTATGCGATCGGAGCGCTCACCATCGGTGCCAAGCCGCTTTCCGAAAAGGTCAGCCGCACGGCCTTTCTGCTTTACATCCTGTTCCTGCAACTTGCCTCGGCGCACCATCTGCTGGCCGATCCGGGCATGAGCGCGACCTGGAAAATCGTCAACACCAGCTACCTGATGTATCTCGCCGTGCTCGGCTCGCTGATCCATGGCCTGACCGTGCCCGGCGCGCTCGAGGCCGCCCAGCGCCGCAACGGCTATACCAAGGGCGCATTCGAGTGGCTGCGCAAGGCGCCGTGGGGCAATCCCGCCTTTGCCGGAATGTTCCTGTCGCTCGTCATGTTCGGTTTCATTGGCGGCATCTCCGGCGTGGTGCTCGGCACCGAACAGCTCAACCTGCTGATGCACAACACCATTTACGTTCCCGGCCATTTCCACGGCACGGTGGTGGCCGGTACCACGCTCGCCTTCATGGCGATGACCTACTACGTGCTGCCGCTGATCTTCCAGCGCGACGTCATCTGGCCGAAGCTGGCCCGCTGGCAACCCTATCTGTTCGGCATTGGCGCCGCCGGCATTTCCCTGTTCATGATGGGGGCAGGGACGCTGGGCATACCGCGCCGGCACTGGGACATCACGCTGACCGACGCCATGCACCCGTTCGACCTGCCTTCGGGTGGCTTCCTGATGATGGGATTGAATGGGCTCGCAGCCGTGATCGCGGCCGTTGGTGGCATCCTCTATATCGTCATCACGGTCGGTACAGTGCTGTGGGGCAAGCGCCTCGACAAGGGAGAAGCACCGCTCAACTTCCCGCTGCACAAGCAGGCCGCGACTGTGGCTGAATATGGCAGCCACACCACTGTGAAGTTGCCGGGTACCATCATTCTGGTCTCGATCTTCTTCCTCTCCTTCGTCCTCTACTACTTCGTCAACTGGAAGTACCTGTCAGAAATCTGGCTCCTGCGCTGACGCGAAAACGGAGGGATCAGGCATGCTCGCCGCTGCAAGGATAGTTGTCACTCTCCTCAAGCTGAGGATCGGCGTTGCCATTGCAGCGAGCGCGCTCGCCGGCCTCGCAGCCACCACCGGCGAGCCGGCCTCGATTGCCCAGATCGTGGCACTGACGCTGGCCGTGCTGGGGGCTGCGGGGGCGGCAGGCGCATTCAATCACTACTACGAACGCGAAAGCGACCGGATGATGGCGCGCACTGCCGGGCGTCCTTTCGCAAGTGGGCAGCTCAAGCCGGGGCCGATCTGGCCGGTAACGTTCGCCGCGCTGCTCGGCGCCTCGATCCTGCTTGCCTGGGCATCGTCAGGTACCGTGGCCGCACTCTATGTCTTTCTCGGTGCGATCACCTACGGGCTCCTTTACACCGTCTGGCTGAAGCGTCGCACGGTGTGGAATATCGTCGTGGGTGGATTGGCGGGCTCGTTTGCCGTCCTGGCTGGCGCCGCTGCGATTGATCCGGAACCGCAATGGGTGCCAAGCATTCTCGCCGTCGTCCTGTTCCTGTGGACGCCTCCCCATTTCTGGAGCCTGGCTGCGGCGAAGGCAGATGACTACGCCGCAGCGGGCGTCCCGATGCTGCCGGTCGTCGTGCCGCAACAGGAATGGACGATTGCGATCCTGAGCTACACGGCCACTCTCGCCATACTCTCGCTGGCTCCGCTCTGGTTCGGCATGGGGTGGATCTACGGCGCATTCGCAGCGGTTGGTGGCGGGTGGTTTCTGTGGAAGAGCTGGCAGCTCCACCGCGCGCCCTCGCGCAAGGCGGCAATGGCCAATTTCCTCGCTTCGCTGGTGCAGCTTCTGCTGCTGGTGAGCGGTATCTTCCTGTCGGCCCTGGTGGAATGATTTTCATGCCTTTGCGTGCGGTAGGCGTCGCAGGCTTGCTGCTTGCCTTTCTGGCAACCGGTACGGTTTCAGCGGCCATGCGCATCGATCCGGCTGAGGCGCTTGAACGAAGCGAGGCAGCGATAGGAACCGTAACCGGCGACCACCGATTGCTGCGTTCCGACGGCCACCCGCTGATGCTGTCGGAACTCAGGGGAAAGCCGCTGGTGCTGAGCCTGATCTACACGAGTTGCAGCACCGTCTGCCCGACCAGCACCGAGACGCTGAAAATCTCCGTGGCAAAGGCGCGCAAGGCATTGGGCAACAGTTCCTTCGCGGTGCTGACGCTCGGCTTTGACGCGCGCAACGACACACCGCAACGCATGCATGCCTTCGCCGTCGATCACAGCATCGATGGCGATCCGCTCTGGCAGGTCGCAAGCGCCTCGCCGGCAGTGCTCGACGCTCTGCTCGATCAAGTGGGCTTCAGCTATGCGGGGGTCGCCGGTGGTTTTGACCATGTCACGCAGACGACGATCCTCGACGCTGACGGCCGCGTCTATCGCCAGGTCTATGGCGACGACTTTCCGCTTCCCGTCTTGGTCGAGCCGCTGAAGGAACTGGTCTTTGGCACGAGCGCCGCCTCTTTCACGCCCGCGGCGCTGGTCGATCGGCTGCGCTTTTTGTGCACCGTCTACGATCCAAAGTCTGGCCGCTACCGCACCGACTACGGCATCTACATGGGCATGGCAGCAGGCGCCCTGTCGCTGGTGCTCATGGGGTGGATCATCGTGCGCATGTGGCTTGGCAACCGCCGGGCGGAGCGGGCGAGGGCCTGACTGTGACGGTGACCCGGAAGAGCGCCAACGACTGGCTGCCGCTGCGCCTGCTCAAGATGGGCTTGCGGCGAGGTTTCGATGTCCTCGAGCGGTCAGCGGAGCGGTTGTTCTCGCCGGCGCTCAACCCACTGGCGCAGATCGGCGCACTGTCCTTCTTCCTGTTCTGGATCGTCGCGGTCAGCGGCATCTATCTCTTCATCTTCTTCGACACCGGCATCGTTGACGCCTATTCCTCGGTCGAATGGATCAGCGGCCCGCACTGGTACCATGCCGGCGTGATGCGCAGCTTCCACCGCTACGCCTCGGACCTGATGGTGGTGACGGTCGCGGTGCATCTGTTGCGGGAATTCTCGCTCGACCGTTACCGCGGCACGCGCTGGTTTTCCTGGTTCACCGGCATTCCGCTGATCTGGTTCCTCTATATTTCCGGCATCACCGGCTACTGGCTGGTGTGGGACATGCTGGCGCAATACGTGGCGCTGGTGTCCGCGAAGCTGCTCGACGTCTTCCCGATCTTCGGTGAGCCGCTGGCCCGCAACTTCCTGACCCCGGAGCATTTGAGCAGCCGCTTCTTCTCCCTGCTGGTGTTCCTGCATATTGCCGTGCCGCTCATCCTCCTGCTCGGCATGTGGATCCACATCCAGCGCATCTCGCGGCCGAAGGTGAATCCGCCGCGACTTCTTGCGGCCCTCATCCTCGCCGCGCTGCTCGCGGTGTCGCTGTGGAAGCCGGCGCTGAGCCAAGGGCCGGCCGACCTGACGCGCGTGCCGGTCCAGCTCGGGCTCGACTGGTTGTTCCTTCCCCTCTACCCGCTGGCCGAACTATGGGGCGAATGGAGCCTGTGGGGGCTGCTCGTCGGCACCTCCGTCATGCTCGCCGCCATGCCCTGGCTTCCCCCGTTTCGGAGACCGCCGGCAGCCGAAGTGGATTTGCCCAACTGCAACGGCTGCAACCGCTGCGTGGAAGATTGCCCCTATGAGGCGATCCGACTGGTGCCGCGCACGGACGGCGAGCCGTTCCCGCATCAAGCCGAAGTCAGTGCGGATCTTTGCGTTTCCTGCGGTATCTGCATGGGTTCCTGTCCGTCCTCGACGCCGTTCCGCCGCGTGCAGGATCTCAAGACGGGCATCGACCTGCCCGGCCAACCGCTCGGCGAAGTGCGCGAGAGCGTGATCGCGGCTGCGACCGAGTTGAAAGGCGAGCATCGAGTGATGGTTCTTGCCTGCGAGCACGGGGCCGGCGGCGCGGACATCGGCGGCGTAGTCACTTTCCCATGTGTGGCCATGGTGCCGCCGTCGCTGATCGACTTCATCCTGAGCAGGGACCTGGCCGATGGCGTGGCGATTGCCGGATGCAGTGAAAGCGCCTGCTACAACCGGCTCGGCGTGGAATGGACGAAACAGCGTTTCGCAGGCGAGCGCGATCCTTATTTGCGCAAGCGTGTCCCGCGCGAGCGGCTTGCCACGATCTGGGGATCTCCTTTCGAGAGCGGGCGCTATGAGGCCGAGAAGGCGGCGTTCGCTGCGAGCCTCGCCGGTCTGGAGAGAGTTGCGCCTCCCGTGATGACAGCAGAAGAGGACAAGCCTCGTCTGGAGGCGGAAGGATGAAGACCGCCATCAAGATGCTGGCCCGCTTGGCCGTTCTCACGCTCGTTTTCATGGGTGTGGCGGCTTTGTCGAACTGGCCTTCTTACCGCAACCTGCCCGAAGGGACTGGGGTTCTTATTCTGTCGTTCAGCCACGGCGCCGATCGTCGCGCAGCCTGCCGCAAGGCAACGCCCGAGGAACTTGCCAAGATGCCGCCCAATATGCGCCGGCCGGAAATCTGTCCGCGCGACCGGCCGTCTATCCGGGTCGAATTCGATATCGACGGCAAGCGCATGTACGAGGCTGAAGTGCCGCCCTCCGGAATCGCAGGCGACGGGCCGTCGCGGGTCCACCAACGCTTCGTGCTGCCGGCGGGAAGCTATGATGTCGCCGTCCGCATGGCCGAGCAGCCGCAAGGCGATTTCACCTGGGCCGGCGAACGGACGATCGGGATCGACCCCGGTGCGAACCGCGTCATCGATTTCCGCGCCAACGCCGGTGGTTTCGTGTTCCACTGACAACAGAAAAAAGGAGCGTGCGATGGGCCTGATCGAATGGAAAAGCCACTACAGCGTTGGGGTCGAAGCGGTGGACCACGAGCACCGTGAGTTGATCGACCTCATCAACGAATTGCACGAGCAACTGGTCGCCGACGCGGAAAAACCTGACGTGGCGGCGTTTCTCGGCGAAATTTTCCGGGGCATCTCGGCACATTTCGCGCTTGAAGAGAAATTCATGCGCGAGCACCGATATGACCAGCTTGTTGAACACAAGCAGGCGCATGAGCAGCTTCTGGAGGACATCCGCGATATCATGGACGGCTACGAAGCCGATCCCGTGGCGGGTTCCCGTCAGCTTTCACAACGACTGGATGACTGGTTCACCCAGCATTTCAAGACGCACGATGCACGGCTCCATCATCGTCTGGGAACCCACGATCATTAGAACTCCCGAAAGCTCTCCGCTCGCATGTGTTTGAGCCTGCTCAACGACCTTGCCGCGGTTGCACGATAGGGAAGGTTCGTGTGCGCCACAGCTTTTGTCCGGCGCGGTAATCTCGGAAAAGGACTGCCATGCACCGGATGTCGGATAAGCCACCCCCCGAATGGGATCCGCGGTCGGGCGAGGTGCTTTCCGACCAGATCAAGGCCTATGACAGGGTGCGCCGCCGCTGCCCGGTGGCATATAGCGACTACCTCGGTTGGTCGCTGTTCAGGCACGAGGACGTGGTGCGTGCCCTGGACGATCACCGTACCTTCTCGAACGTTGTCTCGACGCATCTTTCCGTGCCCAGCGGCATGGACCCGCCTGCGCATACCGCATACCGGCGACTGATCGAACAGCATTTCGATCCTTCGCGCGTCGAGGCTTTCGAGCCTTTGTGCCGGACCATCAGCGCCAATCTCGTGGCGAATCTGGAAAGGGGAGCGGAGATTGACCTTGTGGCGCAGCTCGCGCAGCTTTTTGCGGTTCAGATCCAGTGCGCCTTTCTCGGTTGGCCGGCGAGGTTGCATGAGCCATTGCTGTTGTGGGTTCGCAAGAACCATCGAGCCACCTTGGCAAGGGACACCAAGGCGATGGCAGCGATAGCGCTCGAGTTTGACGACTATATCAGCGAGTTGCTGGAAGAGCGGCTCGAAGCCGGAACCGAGGCTCCCGACGACATCACGACGGAGCTGTTGCGGCAAAAGATCGATGGCAGATTGCTCAATCATGAGGAGATCGTCAGCATCCTGCGCAACTGGACCGTTGGCGAATTGGGCACGATAACTGCGTGTGTGGGGATTCTGGCCCATTATCTTGCGGAGAAAGCCGATCTCCAGCAGCAACTTAGAGAAAACCCGCATCTCCTGCCTGCCGCCATAGATGAAATACTGCGGCTCCACGCGCCATTGATCTCCAATCGTCGTGTCACGACCACGGAGGTGGACATTGGCGGGCGAAAGATCGGGGCAGGGGAGCGTATAACGCTCATGTGGGCATCGGCAAACCGCGATGAAGCGGTGTTCGGAGACCCCGATGAATTCCGCCTGGATCGCGATCCTGCACAAAACCTTCTCTATGGCCGAGGTATCCATGTATGTCCCGGCGCACAGCTTGCGCGGCTGGAACTGCGGGTCGTCATGGAGGAGTTGCTGAAAGCTACTCGGCAAATCGCACTTGTGCCCGACCGCCCCCCGGAGATCGCAGTCTTCCCGGCCAGCGGGTTTTCCTCGCTGATTGCGCGGATATCCTGACGTTTCCGTTTCGGAGCTTCGGTCCCATCTTTTTTGTTCCGGCTCAACGAAGCCGGGTAGCGTTTGTTCTATTCATGACCAATCAGCATCTTGGCGTGCTTGCGGAGGCTAAGCACCAGAGACCCGCTCAAAGGGAGGTTGGCAGATGATCAACGCGATCCAGACAGCAACGAAATTTACGGTCGTCTACGTCAAGGACTGGATGGCAAGAGCTGCGTCACTTCGTGAGTTCGAACAGATTGCCCCGGAAGACAGGGCTCGCACCTTGCGCGATTGGAACCTGACGCCGTTTGAGTTTGGTAGCGCGATGCAGCAGGCATTTGCTTCGCAAGACCTTCTGTCGGGCGCGATGCGCGCGCTCAATCTCGAACAGGGCCGGCTCAGTTCCCGCCACGCGGCGTGGTATCAGGATATGCAAAGGAGCTGCGTGACGTGCCCGCATCGCAGCCGGTGCCAGCACGAACTCATGACATCGAGTTTCGCCAGCAACTACGGGGATTTCTGCGCCAACCATGCCAATTTCGCGGAGATATTGACCGACAGCCGAAAAACATCCCAAGGTGTTTCCTTGGCGGCGTAAAGCGGTTCACGTCCCGGCTTGTCACTCCGCTGCAATCGCGCGGCTAGCACCTGCTTCGCCTCGGTAGTAGCCGTCCACGAGAATGCCCGGCAGGTTCATGCAACTCAGCAGGAAGCGCGCTTCGTCAGGAGCCGACTTTCCCTCGGCCAGCGACTGGTAGATTTTCGCTACCTCCACCATATCGCAGTCCTGAGGCGAGAGGCGCAGGCGGCGAACGCCGTGGCTGGCCAACCTATCTTTACTGTCTATAACTGCATGCACCTGAGCAGATAGTGTCTGGACGCCATTGATGGCCAGGAATGCCTGGTCGTCGAGTGTATCGACAACAAGCCCATCAGGGTCCTTCTCGCAGGTGAATTGGCACGAATCCTTATGCAGCCCATGGAGGCGCGCATGATAGCAACGGCCGGAAAGCGCGAGTGGCAATCGCCCGAAAGCAAACATCTCGAACTCGGCTTCGGGGCATGCGGCGGCGATGGTGCCGACAGTCCCCAGCGAAAGCTCGACGGGAGGGCAGATCGTGGTCGCCCCATGCCGGATTAGGAAGCGCGCCGTGGCCTCGTTGTAGACGTTGAGAAACGGACCCGTTACAAATGCCCTGCCGGAACGGGCGGGTAATGCGGTGATGTCGTTGATTTCGACCAGCCGCTCGTCGGTGCACAAATCCTGAACCGCGCGACGTTCGCGTGTGGTAGCCGGCGCGGCCAAAGTGGACAGAACCACTTCCTTGCCGCCGCGTTCCAGCCTTTCGATGATGTCAGGCCAGGCCGGATCAGAGAATGGCATTCGTTTGCCGCAGACGACTTCACCGACATGGACGCGCTGCACCGGCGCCTCATCTGCGATGCGAAAATAGAAGCTTTTCAGCTTGTCCGCCGGCCAATGGAAAAAGAGAGGCCCCAAGGTCAAAGCGACTGGCTGCATGAATTTATCTCCAGGCCTTGCGATAGGCGCCGGTTGTCTGGCGACCGCCTTCGGACATGCTTGCAAGAATGCTGTCGATCTCGACCGCATCGCCGCCGCTCTCGGCGACATCGACCGCCTTCCTGAAAGCGCGCACAACCTCTGTCACATAGCCTTTGCCGCGTTGGCGCCCCTCGATCTTGAGGGCAGTGACGCCTGCGGCCTTGAGCGAGACGATCATGCTGCCGGCATTGAGGCTGACCGGATCTTCGAACAGGTAACCGGTCTTGCCACCGGCATTGAACCTGCCTTTGCACAAGGTCGGATAACCTGCCGGTTCATCGGGTTCGTAGCGGTCTATGGTGAAATCGGCGAGCCTGGCCGCCGTGCCGCTCTTGTCTTCGACATAGCTCACCATTTCTGGCGGGGAGCAGACCCCGTTGAGGTTTGGAGATTTGCCTGCGGCGTAAGACGACAAGTAGCAACGGCCTTCGATCATGACGCACAGGCCCCCGAAGACGAAAGCTTCGGTTTCAACGTTTATTGCCCGGTTGAGTGCGCCGATCTCCTGCACGGAAAGCACGCGCGGCAGCACGACGCGCCGAACGCCGAAAGCCTCGGCATAGAACTGGATTGATTCCGGCGTTGCCGCCGCAGCTTGCACGGACAAGTGAAGACGGGTCTTTGGATGATTTTGGGCCATGTGGTCGAGAACGGCGATGTCGGCCGCAATCACCGCATCGGCGCGGCATCGTGCGGCAGTGTCGGCGGCCCTTCGCCAAGGTTCCATATCGCCGGCGCGTGCAAAGGTGTTGATGGCGACCAGCACCTTTTTGCCGTGATCATGGGCAAAGCGTATTCCCTCGGCCAGTTCTTGCTCCGAGAAATTGAGGCCCGGGAAGTTGCGGGCGTTCGTCTCATCTCGAAACCCGCAGTAAACCGCATCCGCGCCAGCCTGAACGGCGGCACGCAAAGTCGCGGGAGTGCCGGCGGGGCAGACCAGTTCCATGCGCGTATTACCGTTCATGGATATGCTCCTGCTCAACTCTTGCGCCGGCCACGACCCGCCTGGCAAATGCCAGCGCTCCAAGAATGCCGGTGTCGGCAATCTGCGCAAGCTGGCCGCCGATACCCAGCATATCCGAGGGGCGCAATTCCGCATCCTCGATGGCATTTCGCAGCGCAACCACGGCTTCGGTGCGCCCGCTGACGGAGATCGAGCGATGGAAGAACAGCGCGTCTCCGTCCAACGTGCCGTCCAGGATACCAAGCAACATCAATATCGGGCCGCGGATGATGACGTCGCTGCTCGCGCTTTTGCCGGTTGCCTGCACGATGGAAGCAGGCCCATCCGGGATCACTGAGAATGCGAAAGGCAGGTCAGTCGGGTCGATGAGGAAACGAGCCTTGCGATGCTCGCCAAGCCGCTCGAACGCTTGCGGCCTGCGCCGTGCCAGCGACCGCAGCGACATGGTCAGCAACGGTCCCAGAGGCTGGCCGGAAAAAGACGGCAAGAGACGCCGGATGAACCCTGGCAAACTCGCGTCGTCTTTCGTCACTCTCAATGCCTCCTGCCGCTAACGCCGACGCACGTTAAATTGGGAGGCAGGATTCGAGTTTGCGCCGCAGCAAAAAGAAACGAGTATCTTAATTAACCGACTAAGTAGTTTGCGATGGGGCGCCTGTTTCTTTGCGCGTCCTCAACGTCAGCCGGCCTTTGCGGTGGCAAGGTGATGTCGTCGGCGGATCAACTGCCGCCGGATTGTTCATGTATCAGCGCAGACTCCCTCTTTTTCCCACGCTCGGCTCGTTCCTGTCCTATCTGGAGGGCAGGCATGCATTGAGCACGGTTACAGCGCCCGTTTCGATGCGGCTTGAAGTTACGGAACTGCATCGCAGAGTGATCTCCGCCAATGGTCCGGCTCTCCACTTCACACGACCGCTGGGCTCCAACGCGCACCTATCACCGCTACCGGTGGTAGCGAACCTGTTTGGCACCAAAGAGCGCGTAGCCTGGGGGCTTGGCACTGAGCCGGATGGGCTCGAAGATCTTGGCGCGCTGCTTTCATGGATGCGCTCGCCGCAGCCGCCACGGAACTTCAGCCAGGCTCGCTTGCTTCTGCCCGCTGCCCTCAATGCACTTCAGGCGAGGCCCAAGATTGTTGGCGCTCCGAAAGAGTGGAGGGCTGTCGATCCGGATTTCTCGCTTCTGCCGATCCAGACGTGCTGGCCGGGAGATGCGGGTCCTCTCATCACCTGGCCGGTCGTGGTGAGCCGCCCACCGGGCGAAGACGACCCGAGCGCCTACAATCTGGGCGTCTACCGCATGCAGGTGATAGGCCGCGACCGCGCCATCGTGCGCTGGCTTCCGATGCGCGGCGGCGCCGCTCATCATCGCATGTGGAAAGCTGCCGGCAAGGAAATGCCTTTGGCGATAGTCATTGGAGCAGATCCCGCAACTTTGCTTGCCTCGGTCATGCCGGCGCCGGAAGGCGTGTCCGAGCTTGCTCTGTCGGGCATTATCGGCAGTCGCCGTGTCGGGCTTACGCCCTGTGCCAGTATCGAACTCAATGTGCCGACCAGCGCGGAGATCGTGCTCGAGGGTCTGGTTTCGCCCACGGAGACAGCGCTTGAAGGGCCATTTGGCGACCATACCGGTTACTACAACGCGCCCGAACAGTACCCGGTATTCAAGCTATTGCGGGTGCGTATGCGCGACAATGCAAACTATCTGACCACCTTTACGGGCCGTGCACCCGACGAGCCATCTGTCATGGGAACCGCACTTCTCGACGTATTCAAGCCGCTGATGCGACAGCAGCTGCCCGAAATCGTCGATCTCTGGCTGCCGCCCGAAGCGTGCTCCTACAGGATGGCCGTGATCTCGATCAGCAAGAAATACGCGGGACAGGCACGGCACGTCATGATGGGTTTCTGGTCGCTGTTGCCGCAATTCTCCATGACCAAGATGATTGTCGTGGTGGACGACGACATCGACATCCGCTCGTGGGCGGACGTGATGTGGGCGCTTGCCACACGCATGGACCCTTCGCGCGACGTTCTCCTGGCTGACCGCACGCCCATCGATCAGCTCGACTTTGCCTCACCGCTTGAAGGTCTCGGTGGGAAGATCGGCTTCGACGCGACCCGCAAGATCGGTGCCGAAACCAGCCGCGAATGGGGCGTCAGGCTGGATATGGATGCAGCTGTCGCCCGGCAGGTCGAAGAGCGCTGGGCGGAGTTCTTTCCGACCGGCTCGGTGGAGGCGGCATGCGCAAGCGCCTGATCGTTGGCGTCACAGGAGCGTCGGGTTCGGCGCTGGCGCTGGAAGCGCTTTTGCAGCTTGCCGGGGCGGGAGTGGAAACGCATCTGGTCATTTCGCAAAGCGCACAACTGACCATCGACCATGAGCTTGGCAGCGATGGAGTTGCCCGGCTGAGAGCGGCAGCAGATCACGTGCACTCCTGTCGTAACCTGGCGGCTCCGATTGCCAGCGGCTCGTTCCGCACCGAAGGCATGATCGTGGTGCCTTGCTCCATGCGGAGCCTCTCGACTATCGCCTATGGTGTGGGCGACAGCCTCCTGACGAGAGCCGCCGATGTGGTGCTGAAGGAGCGGCGGCGACTGGTCGTCGTGCCGCGTGAGGCGCCTTTGCACGAGGGCCATCTTGAAGCCATGCTCAAGCTCTCCCGAATGGGTGCAACTATCGCGCCTCCGGTGCCGCCATTCTACACGCGTCCTGCTTCCGTGGAGGACGTTGTGCGCGAAATCGTCGCCCGCATCATAAACTGGGCGGGCGTCGATCCCGGCGGGAAGATGACGCGGTGGGAAGGGTTGTCCTGACTCGCTCCCGACGAAACAGTGCGTCCAGTTTGACTCGAATTATGGTGCTGGGTGATAGCCAGAAGCATCGATCAGGTCGCCAGCATCCACACTGCCGTCACCGCGATAACGGAGGCCGTTGCCCGACTGAACATGCTCGATGATTTGGGGGATTCTATAATCCTGCTGAACTGCCGGGCCAACAGGATCGCTCCGAAGAAGACGATGCCGACCGCCGCGAACGTAACCAGAAGCACGGTGGAGAGTTGCTGCACGCTGTCGATTCCCGAAGGTGCAACGCTCGGCAACAGGAGCATGTAGATCAAAACCGTCGATGGGTTCCCCAGGCAAAGCGCGATACCAGCGCCGGTGGAAGCGAGCCATCCGCCGCTTCGCGTCTGCTTATCGTTTATCATGGAATTGTCTTTCCAGATTTGAGCGGCCAGCCACAGCAGGTAGGCGACGCCTGCATACTTCGCTACGGCAAACCATTCCGGCTTGCTCTCGGCCAAGCCGCCAATACCCATCGCGATCGCGCACACCGTCAGCACGTCGCCGAGGCAGAGGCCCGTTGCGAAAGCGGTAGCGCCCTTTACATCGCTCCCGAGTGAGCGAGCTACGAGGACGGCAACAATCGGGCCGGGGGCTGCTGTCAGCGCCGTCAACGCCGCGAAATACGCCATAAGAGCCGTGTAATCCATGTTCCCTCCCCAAGCGCCACCGACTGCCGAAGGCCGTTCGATATGAGCGAGTTGAGCAAAAAGCGGATGTTCGGCCCATCAGGCGATCACCTGAATTGCCGCTGCGTCATGCGGAGGTGAGACCGAGGGTGAGTTGGCGGATCAGCGGATACTTGCGGGGTCCAGTAACCCGGCTTTGACCGCAGCGAGAAGAAGGCTGGCCGATGTGCTGACGTCGAATTTACGCATCAGGCTGGTGCGGTGGCTATCGACTGTCTTGGGGCTGATGCCGAGACTCTCGGCGGCACTTGCGTTGGTGTGCCCGCGCGCGATTGCCTGCAAGACAGCAAGTTCGCGGTCAGTGACCGCAACAGTTTCCACAGGCAATCTCATCAGAAGCCGCGCGCTGGCGCCGATTGCGGTCTTTCCGGCGCAAACCTGGCGCACAACGTCGACGATCTCAGTCTCGGTGCCGTCCTTTAGGGCCACGCCATGAATGCCGGCGTCGACCAGAGCGTTGACGGTCTGCGTGGTCGCCGAGCCGGTCAGGAGAACGAAACGGGTATCAGGCGACCAGCGTTTAGACTCCAGGAAGACTTCCAGGCCGTTCGCCCCTGGCATATTGTAATCGAGGATCGCGCAGTCCGGCTTGGTCTTTCGGATCTCGATGATCGCCTCGATACCGTTTGCAACTGACTTGATCACTTCGATGTCTTCCAACGCCGAGAGCGCCTTGGCGAGCCCCCAGGAGACGAACGCATGGTCATCTGCGATCAGGATTCTCTTCGTCACCGAAGGGCTCTCGATCCGCGCGTGCGTAAGGCATTGCGCCGCTGTGCCTTGATGGTTCTCATCCTGGTCATGGCGCTCCCCCTCGCGCCCGGCTTTGCTGCCGGCAGAGGCCCCTTGATTCTCACTGGACCAACGGACAGCGCCGTTCTCGGCAGCCATTTTGAATATATAGCCGATCCTGATTGGCAACTGAAGGTGGAGGATTTTACAGGGGTTTCGCCGGTAGAAACGGCGCCGATCCCCGGGCCCATACCCGATTTCGGGTATACGAAAGCGAAGATCTGGCTGCGGCTTGGCCTGGTGAACCGGACGAGCGAGGTGGATGCGTGGCGGTTCTTCGTCCAAGCCAATTTTACGCAGCAGATCACCATCTACCTTATAGGCGCGGACGGCACGGTCGCCACACTGCTCGACCTGACCGAAGACACACCGTTCAGCGCCAGACCGATCGACAGCCCGCAAATTGTCGCGCCGTTCAATCTGATGCCAGGCGAGGCTGCGACCTTGATCGTCGCCTACTATTCGCAGGGAGCCTCGCGACTTTCCATGTCGATAGAAACGCCTGAAAGCTTCGTGGCCCAGACGCGCGCCAGCGAGGCGAAGAGCTATGCGTTCTACGGCATGATGATGGTAATGATCACGCTGGCGACCTTGGCGCTTGTCGTGCTTCGGCAGCCGGTCTTCGCAGCATATGCCGCCTACCTTCTTTTTGTCTTGATGTATGTCGCCCATGCGGATGGCACTGCGTTCCAGTACATCTGGCCCGACTTCCCGCGTTTCAACTCCATGGCTTCGGTGGTGGCTGGGTCGGGCGTCATGGTGTTCGCAGGCTTGTTTGCGATCACCTTCCTGCAAACTGCGCGTTATCATCCGATCATGCATCGTTTGCTTCAGGCGGTGGTTATCTCAGTGCTCGCGATCGACGTCATTCTCTGGTCGACCGACCCGCAACTGCTGAAGCGCTTGCTGGTCGTCATGATCTCGGTCAGCGCATTCTGCAGCCTAACGGCAGGGCTGGTTGCCGCGCGAACGCGGTTTCGCGAAGTCCGTTTCTACGTCTTCGCCTGGTTCGCCGGCCTCATACCGGCAACGCTCTTCACCGCCCGTTACGGCTTCGGTTTCGAGCCGACGATCATCACTACCTATGACGCGATCCGTCTCGCATTGCTGTTCGACGCGATGATGATGGGGTTGGCCATTTTCGATCGCTACAACCATCTGCGCCAGTCGGCCATGGAGGAAACGCTCGCACATGCGCAGCGTAATCTCGCGCTGAGCCAAAGGCTGGCTTCGCTCGAGGAAAGCTATCAGCAGGTCACTGTTGATGCGCGCCAGCGCGAGGAAAGCGTCAAGGACACCGTCCACGATCTGCGTCAGCCGATGCACGCGCTCAGGCTCTCGCTTCGCCAGATGTTCAGCGACGAGGCGGGAAAGACCGCAGATGTGGGGCAGCTTGAATCGGCGCTCGGCTACATGGAGAGGTTGGTCGCCGAGCGATTGGCCGATCGGGCGCAGATTGGTCCGGAAACCACCAAGCCGGCATCGGTCATGGCGAACGGCGCTTCGTATCGCATCAGCACCGGCGCCGCCGGCAAAAGCGTTGGCGAGACTGGCGATCCCGGCCTTCACGGCGTCCTGCGTGGCATTGCCGATATGTTTGCGTCCGAGGCGGCGGACAAGGGTCTCGAGTTAAAGCTCGTGCTGGCTGCCCCCGACGCAGCTGTGGCAGCCTATCCCCTTATGCGCGTCGTCGCCAATCTCGTCTCCAACGCGATCAAGTATACGACCGCGGGACGAGTCGTGGTCGCGTTGCGCAAGCACGGGCCGGGGCATCGCATCGAGGTCCACGATACGGGGCCGGGCTTGAACGGCACGGCGTTCGAGCAGGCGCTGATGCGAAATCAGCGCCTCGAACGCGACCAAGTCGTTGCCGATGGGAGCGGACTTGGCCTCTCGGTCGTCAAGGAGATCGTCGAAGCCAACAACTGGCGGCTTAGCTCATGTGCAGGCCGCCGAACCGGCGCAAGCATTCTGATCGAGTTGCCCGGTGCGCGCGCGAAATCGTTGTCGCTCTAGGATCAATCGACATTCAGGTTTCGGGCGTGGCGCGAGCCGGATTTCTGTCCGCGATGCTGGTCATCGCCGCTCGGCTACTGTCAATGCTGGAAAGAAAGGTGCCGCGGGCCGGATGGGATAGATGCTCGTCTGCCACTTCGTTGGCCAGGAAGAGAAACCGGGAAAAAGACTTCCTGTTCACCGCTACCATCGGGCCCGGTTGACACGGCCCGCAGCAATAGAAAAACGCCGAAGGGTAGGAAAAGTTCACGAGCTACATACCCGGCGAGGTAATTCCGATCATCGGGAGCTATAAGCATCCGTGGTAAGAGCGGCGTAGATTGCCCTGCTGCTGCAGCCTGCGAGGCGTCATCAACAATCGCTTTCCGTGCGGTAAAATTCGCTCTAGCTTGCCGCATGGCTGAGATTATCGGAATTCATCAAAAACCAGTTCTGTCCGCGGAAGCCCGGCTTCGGGCGATTGTCGATTCTTCCTTCGACGCAATCGTCGGCAAGGACCTGAACAGCATCATCAGCGATTGGAACCCGGCTGCGGAGCGCATGTTCGGCTACACTGCCGAGGAGGCCATCGGGCGATCGGTACTCATGCTCATCCCTGAGAACCAGCGCAGCGAAGAAGTGGAGATCATCGAGAAAATCAAAAAGGACGAACGCATTGCCAGCTTCGAGACGGTCCGGCTCCGGAAGGATGGCAGTCATATCAACGTTTCGCTGACGATTTCGCCTATCAAGGATCCCAATGGGAACATCGTGGGCGCCTCCAAGATTGCGCGCGACATTACCGCCGCAAAGGAAAGCGAGCGCCGGATTAGGCTACTCCTTCGAGAGGTCAACCACCGCGTCAAGAACCAGTTCGCCGTGATCCTGTCCGTCATCCGTGAGACTGCCAACAGGACGCAAGACAATGACGAGTTTCTGGCACGCGTCCGCGACCGGATTGCTGCGCTATCGCGCTCCCATGATCTTTTGGTGTCATCCGATTGGGAGGGGGCGAGCCTCTTTGAACTGGCCCAGGAGCATTTGAAACCTTTCGGGCATGAGGAACGCATTACGCTTTCAGGGCCATTGGTGATGTTGACCCCCAACGCGGTTCAGTATCTCGGCATGGCCGTCCATGAATTGGGAACGAACTCCGCCAAATACGGTGCGCTTTCCGAGGCTGTCGGTCGCATCTCCGTTACTTGGCAGATTCTTGCCAGGCCCGGGGAGGAAGACGAAATCCAGCTGATCTGGGATGAGACTTCCGTCGTGCGCGATGCAGCCCAGGACGCTTCCCACCGCGGATTTGGCAACGTGGTTCTACAACGCATAGCCCCGCAGTCGGTAAGCGGAAGAAGCTCGCTCGACCGGGAACCGGGCCATGTGCGGTGGATGCTGGTGGCACCGGTTCGATTTGTGCTTGTACAGCCCTTCGTGGACGATCCGGACCCGGTAGATTTCGAACTTTGATAGTCGACCGACCGGCTTTGTCATCTTGTCGCACCCATGGAGAACCTGATCCTCTAGGAGCTTCGGGAGTACGAGAAATTACTCAAAAGCGGGAATTTTCGGCTGGTGGAATGGTGCCCCCGGCAGGAATCGAACCCGCGACCTTCGGTTTACAAAACCGCTGCTCTACCAGCTGAGCTA
>CAZROU010000033.1:0-47405 GCA_964601795.1 uncultured Mesorhizobium sp.
GTCGAGCACGCCGGGCACTTTCCAGCGAGTGTCGCCGGTGCCGTTGCCGGCGATCTTCTGGACGGCGCCGATCAGTTCTGAATCGAATATCCGCCCGTAATCCGGCCCCGTTACCGCCCGAAGTTCGAGACGGCCGTTCTCGATCTCCAGCGTCTTGACCTGCTCGGCGCGGTGCGTTGAGAGGCCATACTGCAGATTGATGCCGGCGAGCGCGGCCGGCAGTTGGCGCAGATAGGTAGCCGGTGCGCCGACCAGGCTGGCAAGCTGGCCAAAACTCCAATGTGTGGGCGCCACTGGCGTGTGGGCATCCGGCAGCATGAGCGTCAGCCGCTCGGGATTGTCGCGGGATGCTTCGACCCGGATCCCCTCGCTTTCAACGATCCGGGTCTTGCTGCGTTCGGACCGCCGCTTCACAGCATTGTTGAGGTCGGTGAGCGACAGAAAGCGTTCGTCATCCGGCCGGCTGAACCATTCCGACGACACGCGGCCGATGCGCTGTCCGCGGCCGACATCAACCTTGTAGCCGTTTGACACGCTGCGCGCTGGCGCCTGGATTTCCATATGGGTCATCATCGTTCTCCGCGACGGGCGCCGGGAGACTCTCTCCTGGCCTCGGCCCGCCATCGCATTCCGGCCTCCCCTCTGCCTCTGCCCGCGCTAGCCGGCGCGCGAAGCGCGCGGGCATCGCGGCCGCGCTCTCTGTTCGCCGTGTTGAAGGTTGCGTCGCCGCCGAAACCGTGAATCAATGTGAGTAAGGGGATGCGGCGGCGTCCGGAGCGATGGAGGCGATGCGACGATTCAAACTTGCTGAGCAGGTGATCGAAGAGACGGCGCCGGACCTTCAGGTTGCGTTAGCGGACGCTTACCGTAAGCGCATTCGCCCGCTCTGCCTCTGCAAAGATGGCGGACTTCCGATGTATATTGCTCAGGTCGGAGAGCAATACATCGTCAAGCGCATGCCGATGTCCGGTGGCAGGCACGATCCAGGATGTCCCTCTTACGAGCCGCCTGACGAACTCTCCGGTCTCGGCGTGCTGATGGGCAGCGCGATCCAGGTCGATCCGGAGAGCGGAATGTCGGCGCTGAAAGTCGCCTTCAGTCTGACGAAAATCGGCACCCGGGCTGCGCCGAGAGCGGGCACGAACGCGACTGACACGATCGCCGGCGACGCAAAGAAGCTCTCGTTGCGCAGCTTGCTCCACTATCTTTGGCACCAGGCCGAGCTGACAGCGTGGACCTCGCGATGGGCTGGCAAGCGTCACTGGTGGAATATTCGCTGGCACCTGATCGAGGCCGCCGGCCAGATGATGGTGAAGGGCGGACCGCTCAGTGAGATGCTCTTCGTGCCTGAACCGTTTCGAGCAGTCGACAAGGCCGCGATCGAGCAGCGCCGGACCGCGGCTCTGATACCCGCACTCCCGCCCAAGGCCGGACCACGCAGATTGATGATTTTGGTGGGTGAGGCAAAGGAGTTTGCTCCGACACGTAGCGGTCATCGGCTGATTGTGAAGCATCTGCCGGACTTTCCTCTCCTCCTCGATGAGGGCCTGTATGGGCGTCTGCGGAGACGCTTTGAAGCCGAACTGGAATTGTGGAACGCCGACGAGGCTTCTCACCTGATGGCGATCGCGACGTTCGGGTTGACGCCGGCTGGCCTTGCGGTCGTTGAGGACGTGGCGCTGATGGTGGTCGCAGAAAACTGGGTGCCCTACGATTCCGCATACGAAAAGAGGCTGGTCGATGCCTTGGCCAGGCTTCGTGACCGCAGCGTCAAAGGGTTGCGGTACAATTTGTCGGCAGAAACGCCAACCGCGTCTGCAATGCTGCAGCGTCAAACGCAGCCGATCGCACTTTATGTCGTTCCGCCTTCAGCGGAGGACGGTTACGAGGAGGCACTGGAAGAGTTGATCGCGTCGCGGGCGGAAATTGGCGCGTGGATCTGGCGCACGGCGGAGGAAGAGATGCCTCCCCTGCCCTTGGGCGAAACATAACACACGCGTCCCTGAGTTTCGCAATTGCGGTAAAGAATTGTGCATTGCAATATGGCCGGTGTGGAGTATGATCCCGTTATCGGCCATCTACTCCTCCCAGATGCGATGCCGATGCTCGATGCGGTGCACCTCCTCCCGCGCCGTATTCGTCAATCGAGCCCGCTGCCACCTCCTCCCGGCAGCGGGCTTTTTTCATGATCTGGCCGTTTTGGCGTCTAGACAAGGCGAATGGATCGAACCTCCATGCCCTTCTTGCCCGGCCCGGATTGATAAGAGACCCGCTGTCCCTCCTCCAAGACGCCGAGCCCTGAACGGCTCAAAGCAGTGGCGTGGACAAAGACGTCCGTGTCACCTTTGTCGGGAGCTATGAAGCCGAAACCCTTTTCTGGGTTGTACCATTTGACCGTCCCTTCGATTTCCAACTGCGCGTCGCTGACGTCCGCTCTATCGTCCAGTTGGCGCACAGAAGCGGGTGCTTTAGGACCCTGATCCTGGATGTCGAGGACTTTGGCTATCTGCCGCCCGCGCGGCGCATCTTCCACGGTAACCTTTAACCGGGTCCCCTCAGGTAGGTCTGTGCGGCCAGCCGCTTCGACCACACGAATGTGCAGGTACGCCTCGGCGCCATCCGGTAGTTTCACGAACCCAAAGCCCTTGGCGGCGTTGAACCAGAGCACCTCGGCGTCGAAGACATCTGGAGCAGCGCTTGGTGGCTCTTGAAAGTAGCCAGGCTCGGGAGGCGGCTCGAAAAAGACATTCTCCGCAGCATTGCCACGACGTTTTCCGCGTCGCTCGCGATGGTCTCTGTACTTGCCCATGACGTCTTGGCCCAGATCGAGAGCGCATATCACCTCCCGCAAGACAATCTCCGTCGAGCGACGCGCCTGTGTCAAATGACGATTTGCTCACAACACGATGGTCGGTGACCAAGTCAGGCGCACGGCCGGCAGCGAGCCGATGGCCGAAACATCGGGAAGATGCCACGTTACCCCGCATTCTTTTCTGGCGCTGACGAATATGCCTTGAAGGCCGCCATCAGCATGGGTCCAACGGAAAACTGCCCTGCCCTCGCCTTCTCGGTCAACGCCCGCAGGTATCCGCCGGCCGAGTTGATATGCTGGGCCCGCTGCAGAATGCAGGCGACGACGATGGCCGCGGTTTCCGGCCCCATGACGTGGCAGGCATCCTCGTAGGCCGACGGCGACACGCCGAGATATCCCCTCACCTGGGCAGCGGTCGCCATCAAATCGCGCCAGTTTCCGATCCCGGCGGCGGCGTAATCCACAATATCGGGACAAGCTTTCAGCACTAGGCCAAGGTGATACGTTTTTGGCGGCTCTTTCGGTTCTCGTCTGGGCTCGGCCGATCCCCTGGCTTTCTCGAAAGCTGGTTCAAATTCAAAGTGGGAGTCGGGATTTGAATCAGATTGCTGCGGCTCATTCTGAGACTCATTGGCGCTCGAATTCGTAACATTCATGAAATCTTTCAATGCGATATCGACCTCATCCCGGATCTGGTCGAGCTCCGCGGCGAACGGCTCGAGTTCAACAACGCTCGCTTTTCGCGGGAGTTGATCCACCACGAGCCTGAAGCGCTTCCAGAGGGCCTGCCAGGCGCCCGGTGCGCCCTCATCGATCGCCGCATCGATCAGCTTGGCGATGTCGCGGCGCTGCAGAGTAATGCGCTCGCGCATGAGCTTCAGTGCGCGGTTGTCGGCACGCACGCGCTCGGCCGCCTGGTGGAACTCCTCGGCACGGGCGAGCAAGGGGGCCAGAGAGAAGCCGAAGGCGTCCTCCAACTCCCCTCCCCTCCCCTTTCGGGCATACCTTTTGCCGTTCGGGCTGTCCCTGCGCAGGATAATGCCGCATTCGAGCAACGCCGCCAGATGCCGGCGTAGAGTGGCATTCGCCATGCCGTGCGAGCGCAGCGACAACTGCTTGTTCGATGGGAAGACGATGAGCCCATTCTCTTCGGACAGCTCATCATCCGGATGGAACGACAGTAGGCCGGCCAGGACAGCCAGCGAGCGATCGCCGACGCCTATGATGCTCTTGCCTTCGCAGAGATCGCGATAGACCTGCCACTTGTCGGCGGCCTTCCCATCCGGAATCTCCTTGGCTCCCAGCTGCGCTGCCATAAGGGCAAGCGACATCGGCCGGCTCCCGAAGGGAGTCGTTGCAATTTCCCTCTCCATTTCCTTCACCTTCAGTCAGGCAAAAGAAATCTGCTCGCCAAAACGACGCCAAGACTCTTGACAGTGATTCGCGGAAATGTGATTCTCAGCTTGCTAAAGGTTGAGAAGGGCTTCCGCGACGGTGACGTTCGGGGGCCTTTTTCTTTTGCGGTTTCAGTTCTCCTGTTTCGACTGTCTGTAGGTCTCAAAGAGACTGTCCAGATTGCCGGCAATCCACTCGCCGAACGGGGTCGCTTCGGCCTTTGAAATCTTTAGCGTATAATCCTTGGGACCCCGCTTGGCGGTTACGCTGACTGATTTGTCGCTGGGGGCCCAAGATGTGGCTCCTGGCTTCGCGATCGCTTTGCGGACAACCTCTTTGCCCTTATGGAGGGCATTGAACAGGCTGTTGAAGCGTTCATCTGAATCTGCGGCCAGGAAGCTCTCAGTGCTGATAAATTCCTCCGCTGCTGCCGCGTTGCGGGGATTGTCAATCAGCTTCCGAAGCTCAAGCCATCGATCGCGCCCGACCCCTTTGGCTGCCCCGATGCTCTCGATGACTCCCGGGGGAATGGACTTCGGTATGGTCATCATTTTCGAGAACGTCTGATAATCTATAGAAAGCGCAGATTGAATCGTTTCGCGCTCAAATCCACGCTCAGCAAGCTGATTGGCAAAAACAACCTTCTCGATAAAAGACAAGTTCGCCCGAGCAGAGTTCTCCTGGCCTTGGGCAACGACGTGGTCGAGGTCCTGGAGCGTCTTTACGACAGCGCGGACTTTCCGACCCAGTTCAATTGCTGCACGTAAGCGACGATGCCCGAACACCACCATATAGCGGTCTTCAGTCGTAGGATGCGGGCGAACGAGGATCGGAGTGTCCTGTCCGCGTACCCGGATCGCCTCCACGAGATCGGAATACTGCTCATCGTCAACCGTCATCCGGTCCGAGACGAAGGACACGTCAACGACGGCTGGATCAAGTTCGATGATCGCCTCGCCGTCTGTCAGCAAGGCTGCTTGTTTTGTTAGTTCATTGATCGACGACGAGATAGATTTGGCCGCTCCAAATTTGGGCATGGCAGCCAAACGGTCCTCAGTCACGAGATCCGGTTCGTCGTCCTCGGCGAGAATTCGATTGAAAATATTCTTTCTAGCCATCGTCGCGCCTACGGTGTCGCCTCATTGAAATCACAGAGGAAAACCATGGTTTAGACTGCCGTCTATCTTCGGCCTCCTGCCCCAAGCTGCGTGGATGAGGTTTCGGATCTCCGAATTTACAGCCTCCATGGATTCTATCGCACGATCGTAAGTCGATCTGGTCATACTGGAGCGCTCAACCTCATAGAGGGTCTGCTTTGTCAAACCTGCGTCGGAGATCGCAGTGGATTTCAGCATCTGATTTTGGAGCATCTGCGACGCAAGGATCGATTGCATGAATCCGACCATCTGAGCTTGCGGGATGTCGGTTGGCTCGTAGCGAGTCACTAGGTACCGGAACCAATCTAGATCTACCTCACCCCCTGCACGGTTCACCGTTTTCAGCAGGTCGCCCAACATCAGCAGAAATTGCGACATCGACATCAAGTCGAGCATCTGCGGGTGAACGGTAATAAGAACTGAGGTGGCGGCCGCTAGCGCCGTAAGCGTCAGATAGCCTAGTTGAGGAGGGCAATCGATTACGACGACATCGTAGTCACTGTCGACCGGCTCCAAGGCGTTTTCAATGCGGTTCCAGAAGGTCTTTCCATCGAGCGAAGCCTTATTTTGCATCGCGAGTGGGGTGTCGTACTCGTACTCCTGCAGCTCAAGGGAGGCCGGAATCAAATCGAGATCCGGGAAGTTTGTCTTTCTGATTACGCTCGAAACAGGCTTGCGTTCGTCGTCATACCGGATCGCCTCGTAGATCGAGGGATACCGATCGAGCTCAGGCTGGACGCCATGAAGAGCCGAAAGAGAGGCTTGGGGATCAAGATCAACAGCAAGCACACGGTGACCTGTGAGCGCAAGATGCTGACCGAGGTGCGCTGCCGTTGTCGTTTTTCCGGAACCGCCCTTAAAATTGACTACCGCGATTACCTGCAGCTTGTCGCCCGGTCTGCGATGGGGAACATAGTTTTTACTCTCAGCACGTCCGTGGCGATCCAGCCAGTGGCGAAGCTGCAAGAGTTGCTCGGCGGAATACGTTCTTCGTCCCCCAGCATGGACCGTAGGCGGTACCGCCTTTCCTTCTAAATGCAGCTTTTTCAGATTGCTGGTGGAGACTCCAAGAAAATATGCTGCTTCGCCAAGGGAAAAGTCGCGTAGCGTTTTCGTGGCGTTTGGAGGAAACGTCTCCAGCCGAAGGAGGTTCAGCTTGCGGCTGATTTCGCGGCCTTGGGCTGAAATGGTATCGTCAAATCGCTGCTTGTTGACGGCAGTGACTGGAGCATTCATCTCGTCGAGACCTCAAATGACGGCATTTCGCACAAAAACGCCAGATTGCCGTCATTATGCCTGATTCTGCTCCGCTCACAAGAAGTTTAAGGTTAACAGAACATTAACGAGAATCTTGAGTTCCGCCGGAACTCCGGGCCATCAACGACCACGGCTCCGTGCCAGCACCATAGGCTGGATGGGACATTGCACCCTGACAGGGCGAAAGGATCAAACAGACGCGGGACGAGCGGTACCTCATCAGCTAGTGGCAGTGGGCTGCTTTGTGCAAGGTGTACTCACGGCACGAATGCCATTGCACCCATCAGCCGCGGATATAGACGGCAGTCTAATTTCAGCTTTTAGGCAATGATTTCAACGGGAATGGATATTGTGTTCTTATCACGGCGGTAGCAGCCTTCGTATGCCTCATCCAGGTTTTCGAACTGGTGCCGGAAGAGCCGAAGCGGTCGATCGTCCGAGCTATTATGAATGATCGTACCCTAGCTAGACGCGTGCCGCCTCGAGGGTCGTTGGCGGCTAGGGGTAGGGAGAAGGTTCTATGCTCGGTCATTGGGAACCCTCTTCAGCCGCGTGTTCCTCGTTCACGCAGCCGGCCGCGGGGAGCGTCATTTCCTGTATTTACGCAGTCTGTTCGTCGGTTGAGACGGGGACACAGCCGATGAGCCGCGACTTTCCCGCGCGCGCTTTCATGGCGTGGACCTGGTAGCCGGGCGATCGCTGAGGAGGGCGAGGAGCGCTGGGTTGATGTAGAGGTTCTCTCGACCCGACTTCATTTCCTGAAGGAGGCCGCTCTCCACGAGCGCCTTGAGATAGACAGACGCCGCCTGCCGCTTGGCAATGCCCGCTTCCACCAGGTCGCCGATGCGACAATAGGGGTGGACGAAAATCACCTCGGCCAATTCCCTCGAGTAAATCTTGGGCAGTTCACGCCGCATCTGCTCAGCCGTCTGATCGAGGAGATCGCGGATGGCGCGAATGCGCGCGGTCGACCAGTCCGCGGTCTCTCGCACCGCTTCCAACATGTAGAGTATCCAATCCTCCCAGGCCGAGTGCGCGGTGACGCCCAGGAGGCGGTCATAGTACGCCTGTTTGTTACCGATGATGTAGCGGCTGAGGTACAGCACCGGGATGTCGAGGAGGCCCTGGTCAACGAGGTAGAGCAGGTTGAGAATCCGACCCGTGCGGCCGTTGCCGTCCGTGAACGGATGTATCGCCTCGAACTGGTAGTGCATCACGGCCAGGCGGATCAAAGGGTCAATGTCTTCGGCCTCGTGGATGTAGCGTTCCCAGTTGGCCAGCTTGTCGCGGAGCGTCCTTTCCCCCTCAGGCGGCGTATAGATGACGGCGCCGGTTGTCTCGTTCATCAATGCGGTGCCGGGCGTCGAACGAATGTCCAGCTCGACGCCCTTGATCGTGCGGCACACCGCGATCGCAGTGGAGGTCGAGACCGGACGGGCCCTGAGGGACTGAAATCCCTCGCTGAGCGCCGTGCGGTAGCGCAGGGCTTCCTTCGTCGCCGGATCGGCCTGATTAGCCGCCTCATTGGCAAATCGAAAAAGCCTGTCCGTGGTGGTCACGATGTTTTCGATCTCGGAACTCGCCTGTGCTTCGAGCAGCGGTATCGAGTTGATCAGCACGGACTGGTTTGGAATGAGCTGGCCCGACACCCGCAGCTCGGCCAACGCTGCCCGTGCGGCGATGCAGGCCTTGAGGATCGCCTTTGTTTCGACGTCTTCCCTTGGGGGAAGGGGAGGGAGGTCGTTATAGGGGCGGTCCGGACGGAATGGCATGTCGATCAATCCTCTTTTTCTCGACACGTCTCTGGGATATGTCGCCGGCATCGACATATGAGGAATTCATGTCGCCATAATTCGATTTTATCGACATATAGACACCCTAGCAAGGCGTCCGTTCAAACACAGAGGGTCAGAGCAATTGATCGCTCGGCCGCAGTTCTCACAGTTCTCCCAATTGACAAAACTTACGGGGGCAGGGGAGGGGCTTCTTACAGCCCTGACGCCTTTGTCAGATTAACCCGGAATCGGTCACGGCGGCGCTGATATTTCCGCGTCATCTCCGCAGAGGCATGGCCGAGCTGCTTTTGCACGTAGCGTTCATCGACTTCGGCCGACGAGGCGAGGCCGGATCGCAACGAGTGTCCGGCAAACAGCTTTCCGCGTTCGCCTTCCGGCAGATCGCCACGCACGCCTGCCGCCAGTGCGGCGCGCTTGACGAGGCGCGCGACCTCCTGGTCGTTGAGACGCTCCGATCCGACTGACTTGCCCTGGCCCGTCACACGGCGGAACAGAGGGCCGTGGATGATCCGCGCGAACTTCAGCCAGGTCTGGAGTGCCACGACAGGGCAGGTTGCATCGGATGAGCCGCGTCCGACCTCGACCTCGCGCCAGCCGGTCTTGCCGCGCAACGTCACCAGCATGCCTTTGTCTAGGATTTCCACCCAGCCGGAGGAATCCTCGGTCTGGTCGCGGCCGACGTCGAGGCCGACGATCTCGGATCGTCGTAGCCCGCCGGCAAAGCCAAGCAGGAGCATGGCGCGGTCGCGCAAGCCGCGCAGCGTGCCGCGATCGAGCGTTTCCAGCATGGCGATCAGATCTTCCGGCAACACCGCTTCCTTCTGCCGGGGTGGGGCGGCGTGCTTGTTGCGGATGCCGGCCATGACGGTCGCGATGTGGCGATCCTTCCTGTCGAGCGGCTGGCCGCGCTGGGCGTAGTTCCATGTCAACGAGGAGAGCCGTCGCTCGATCGTCGACACGGAGTTGGGCTTTTTGTCCCCGGTCGCCTTTCCCGAGGCGCAAGCAGTGATGTAGAGACCGACGACCTCTGGATCGGGCGGAAACATCTCGACGCCCTGCCGGCGGCACCAGCTGGAAAAGTGCTTCCAGTCCGATTGATAGGCGCGCCTCGTGTTCGAGGAGCTCGCCGCCTCGACATAATCGCGCGCGCGGCCCGCGAGCTCATCGAGATGCGTGGGCAGGCGCGGGGCAGAGACAGCCGGAAGGGGAGGGGAGGGGGCTTCGGCGGGCGGTTCCCCCGGCACGCGGCCCATCTCCAGGACGAGGTCGATGATGTCGGGCAGGTCCTCGGCATTTGCGTCGAGCTCGGCCAACGCCGGCGCGACCGAAAAGTCATCCGCCGGCGCCGTGCCGTGGGACGGTCCGGAGGATCGCGCGACGTGATTTTCGGGCTTCTGCTCGACGTTTTGGGCCATTTCCTCTATAGAGAACAAAACGAGCGATAATGCAAGATTATCAGTCATTATTGACTATCCACAACCACGGCGCTTTTTGTTGACTTCACTGGCGTCAAGCGCCGGGCTGTGCCAGGCTGCCGGCATGGATTCGCCGAGCACCCACTCCCTGAAAGCAGCGCCCGAGGCGCCGCAGTTTCGGCTGCCGGCATGGCTGCGCGCCCAAAAAGGTGAGCCGCTTTTCCTGGCCGGCGCAGCGCTCGGCGCCCTGCACGAGTTCCTGCGCGAACCGCCGGTGTGGACCGGCGTCTGGGCACAGCGGCTGGCGCTGCGCGCCGCCGCTGCGGCCTGCCGACATCTTGGCCGCAGCGAAGACGAGCCCGCCTTGCGGGATTTTTGGCAGCTGCGCAGCTCCGACGAGGCAGTTGGGCCATCGGGAGCCGTGTTGCAGGCCTATCTGCGGTTGACCGGACGCCGTTCTCTCGAACCGGAAACTTTTCGGCAGGCCGCGCTGGCATTTGGCGGTGGACAAATTGATACAGGCGATCTGTTGACGATGCCCAATCCTGGCACCGGTGAGGTGTCGCCGCTCGTTGCGGCAGCGCACGCTGCGGCAACGATTGCGAATACGGCACGGGGCAGGGAGGGCGAATTGCTGGCGCTGTGGGTCGCCGACGCGGTTCTTGCACAAAACCTTGGCTGGAAGCTGGCGCTGCCGCTGCATTCCATCGGCATGCTCGCCAGCCGGGCGCGCGCGCCCCGCTGCGATCGTCCGTTTCCCGGCGCGGCCGAATGGCCGGCTGCGGCGGCTCTGGCCGTGGCAACCACGGCTGTCACGGCAATCGACCTTGGCGCCGACACGGCTCGGCGCGCAGCGCGGCTCGAGGCGGCGGCAACGAAGGTGCGGACAAAAAAGGCCGAAGCTGCGATCGCAATGCTGCTGCGCGAAGATGCGGTGACGCCAGCGCGCATCAGGGGCAAGCTGTCGGATCGCGCCGCTCGGCGCCTGCTGGAGCGCCTCGTTAAGCTCGGTGGCGCGCGCGAGCTTAGCGGCCGTTCGACTTTCCGTATCTATGGCCTGTGACGATGCCGGCGGCAAAGCGGAAAACCACAGATCTGATCGACAGGGAGCTGGACACCTTTCCACCGGAGCTGCGCTGGCGTGAGTGGATGCTGCGGGCCGAAGCGATCATCTTTGCCTCGCCGGTTCCGGTGCCTCGTGAGGTGATCGGCCGCGTGGTGGGGCAGGGCTGCAGCGTCGACCTTTTGATCGACGATCTGAAGCAGGAGATGAATGGCCGCGCCTTCGAACTGGTCGAGGTGGCAGGCGGATGGCACTACCGGACACGGCCGCGGATGGCCGAGGTGATCCGCGCATCGGGCCTGGTCGAGCATGAGACGACAGGATTGAACGAGCATGAAAGCCTGGTGCTCGTGGCGATCGCCTATTTCCAGCCGGTGACGCGGACAGAGCTGTCACGGATTTTCGGGAAGGAGGTCAGCCGCGACACCATCGGCGCGTTGCGCCAGGAAGGCCTGATCGATGCCGGACCACGCAGTCCGGTTCCAGGTGCACCTTATACTTATGTGACGACGGCCGAGTTCCTGAACAGCTTTGGCATGAACACGCTGCGGGACCTGCCGGATTTCGAGAAGCTCGAGGATGCAGGCCTGCTCAGCAAGGCGGCTCTGTTGGCCGAGCCTACGATTGTGGAAAGCCTGCTTGGGGAAGATCTGGAAGTAGATTGAGGAGGCTGTGCCAGTCCTGTCCTTGCCTTTCAGATGCCAGCCTGCTCGATCGGCTTCGCCAATTTCGGTTTTCCCGATGCGGCGATGAGGCAACCAGCAATAATCAAACCCGCCCCGGCGATCGTGGCCAATCCGACCATTTCGCCGAAAACGATCCAGCCGAGAATTGCCGCCCAGACAAAGGCGGTGTACTCGGCCGGGATGAGGTATTGTGCCTCGGCGCGCGCGTACGCCCAGCTCATCAATATCTGGCCGGAAAGCAGCAGCGCGATCGCTGCAAGCAGGGAAGGCCAGTGCCCAGCTGGTACGACGTGCGCGAGCCACGGGGCCGCCAGCGCAAGTACCGCAGTCACCGTCAGGTTCTGGAAGAACGAGATTTGGAGCGGGCGCGCGATCTGGGCTTGCCAGCGGCCGAGCACGAGCACGAGATTGCAGCCATATAGCGCTGCCGAGATCAGAATCGCTGCGGTGCCCAGAAACGCATCTTCCGAATAGGCCAGATCGCCGAACTTGCTGAGCATAATGATCATGACACCGGACATTGACGCAAGCGAGCCCCAAATTGCTAGCCGGCCGATGCGCTCTCCAAGCAGAACCGCCGCCAGATAAAGCGCGATAAAAGGCGCGATGAAACTCAACGCGATGGCTTCAGCGAGCGGTGGACGCGCCAAACCCCAGAAGAAGCTCGTAGCGACAAAGCACATGCAGCTTCATGGTGTTTCGACTTGGCGGCTTGTCGTTCGTCGTCGACCAAGCGGCGCCGCACAACATTGCAGCCGTCAGGCTGCGCCACAGCATCGTGTTGTGGACGCCGATGGCGAGCACAAGACTCTTCGTTACGACATCCACGCCTGAAAGGAGGAAGATCGCGAAGATGCAGACAAGCACCACGAAAAGGGACGCAATACGAAGGCGGAGAAAGCCTACATCAAGGCCGGCAAGATATCGGAGGCACCAAGGCAAAGGCGCAGGAGGATGGCACTGCTCGGGCCGTCGATCTCGCCATCCCGGCCTTCGGCTACGGTTCGGGGGAGGAGAAGCGCCTCAGCGCTTCTTACTCTACACATTCGCCGCTTCATCTTCCTGGAGCGCATCAGCGCCACCTGACGCGCACTGCATAGCCCAGGGCCCTTTCACAGACGCAAGCCTCAGAAAAAACCGACATCAAAACAGACGATTTGTCAGAACCCCCTCATCCAGGCGTCAAAACTCAGTTCTTCAATCCTTCCAGGTCTCGAACACGCCTGCCTTACTCAACCGATCAAAGCGTTTCCAGATGCTGTTCCAATTACCGAACCGCTTCGGCAGCGCGCGCCAGGAGATGTTGTGGACCGAGAAATAGTACATCGCTTCGAGGAAGAGCCGATCGTTGCGGCCCTTGTCGCCACGGCGTGGCAACGAGACACAAAACACCTCCAGCGCCACAGACCAATCCGCTTCTGCCATCTTCCTGGACATTACCGACCTCCAAATCAGCCGGACAAGGCCGCGCTCCTCCGCATTATGGGAACCTCGTGATTAGCGCTCGTGGACAAAGGGCATCCATAGTTTGACCGCTGCGATGGCAACGAAGCCGAGATAAGATTCTTTGGTCTTGTCGTATCGGGTTGCGACGCGCCGCCAGTTCTTGAGTTTATTGAAGAGCCGCTCGATCTGGTTGCGCCATTTGTATTTGGCCTTGTTATGCGGGGCGGGCTCACGGCGATTACTCTTTGCAGGAATGACGACTTCGATATCGGCCTCGGCGATCTCCTCGCGAATGGCATCTGCATCGTAGCCCTTGTCGGCCAGGAAAGCCTCGATCCGGTCGGTAATCATCCGAAACAAGGGCGCAAAGCCCTGAGTGTCGTGTGCTTGCCCAGGCGTCAGGACGAAGCCGAGTGGGCGGCCTTTCGCATCGCATCGGGCATGGAGCTTGGTGGTGAAGCCACCACGCGATCGACCAAGCGCCTCGGCCTCCTGAGTCCCCTTTTTATGCCGACCGCACAATGATGTGCCCGGATGACGGTGCTGTCGATCATGTCTGCGCTTCGATCACGCTCGACCAGTTCGGCAAGCGTTTCGAGCATCGCCTCGAACACACCCGTCTTGACCCAGCGTCGGTAGCGCCGGAAGACGCTGTTCCACTTGCCATATTCGTCAGGCAGGTGTCGCCATTGTGCGCCAGTGCGCGCCATCCACATCATGCCTTCGAAATAGCGCCGGTTGTCCTGCGCTGGGCGGCAGCCGCGACCTCGTTCAGCAGGCAAAAGCGGTCCGACCAGCATCCACTCCTCATCCGTCAAACCAATCCGTTCGCCCAAGGCTCCCTCCAAATGGAAGCCTTGAATCAAAATCGGATTCCGCAGTCAACCTTTGTCCACGAGCGCTAGTCAAGTTATGCTCACCTCGCCATAATTTGACGTACGGCTTGACGTAAGATGCCGGCATCAGCCGAACCTCGTGACGGAGCGCCATAAGAATTCGAGCCCAGTGGTGTCCGGTCGCGCAAGCCTCGACGCCGATCAGGCACGGAGACAATGCAGTGAAGAATCCAACGACATCCTCACGGCGCAGCTTGCGGCGGATGATAATCGCGCCAGCGCTATCGATCCCGTGAACCTGGAACACATGCTTGGCTACATCCAGCCCAATTGTGATAATCTTCTCCATGGACGGCTCTCCCTCGATGTGACTTTCGACAGCCACACTTTGGCACATTGCGATGCCGGGAGCGGAGGCCGTCCACCACATCAGGTCAGGATGACCCCCACATGGGGCATTCTTTAGGCAAGACGATGTGCTTCGACACGACAGTCAACTCCGATACCCCTTCGAAGAGTCGTGCAAAACGACAGTCTGACCAAGTCTCTCCTGCATTTATTTTCCTAATGTAATTATTAGTTCAATCAATTTTGCAAATTCCTACCCGGCACCTAATTTGCCCGTGCCCTTACAAGGAGAAGACGATGGACGCGCTGGCAACTGACGACATGTTGCATGTGATGAAATGGCACAATGGCGAGAAGGAATTTTCGCCGTTTTCGGATGCCGAGATGAAACGTCGTCAGGACGACGCGCGCGGCTGGATGGCGAAGAACAGCGTCGATGCGGCATTGTTCACTTCCTACCACTGCATCAATTACTATTCGGGCTGGCTTTACTGCTATTTCGGCCGCAAGTACGGCATGGTCATCGACCATACCACCGCGACGACCATTTCTGCAGGCATAGATGGTGGCCAACCCTACCGCCGCAGCTTCGGCGACAACATCACCTACACCGACTGGCGCCGTGACAATTTCTACCGCGCCGCGCGCCAGCTTACGGCGGGCGCCAAGCGCATCGGCATCGAGTTCGATCATGTGACGCTTGATTTCCGGCGCCAGCTGGAAGAGGCACTGCCGGGCGTCGAGTTTGTCGACATCAGCCAGCCCTCGATGTGGATGCGCACGATCAAGTCGGTGGAGGAGCAGAAGCTGATCCGTGAGGGCGCCCGAGTCTGTGACGTCGGTGGCGCGGCCTGCGTGGCGGCCGTGAAGGCTGGCGTGCCCGAACACGAAGTCGCTATCGCCACCACAAACGCCATGATTCGTGAAATTGCCAAGTCATTTCCCTTCGTCGAACTGATGGACACCTGGACCTGGTTCCAGTCTGGTATCAACACCGACGGCGCACACAACCCGGTCACCAACCGCGTGATCCGTTCAGGCGACATC
Organism: uncultured Mesorhizobium sp.; assembly: GCA_964601795.1. GTDB lineage: Bacteria > Pseudomonadota > Alphaproteobacteria > Rhizobiales > Rhizobiaceae > Mesorhizobium. The sequence goes on from CAZROU010000033.1 coordinate 15,259, forward strand.
CTATCGCTCAACACATTCCCGATGATCTTCGGTTACTACACGGCGCTGGAGCGCACGCTGTTCTGCGACTATGTCGACGACGCCAGCTTGGACATCTGGGAAAAGAACGTGGCCGTGCATCGCCGCGGGCTGGAACTGATCAAGCCTGGCGCACGCTGCAAGGACATCGCCATCGAGCTCAACGAGATGTACCGCGAGTGGGACCTTCTGAAGTACCGTTCCTTCGGCTATGGCCATTCATTCGGCGTACTTTGCCACTATTACGGCCGCGAGGCGGGTGTGGAACTGCGCGAGGACATCGACACCGAACTGAAGCCCGGCATGGTAGTCTCCATGGAACCCATGGTGATGCTGCCCGAAGGTACGCCAGGTGCAGGCGGCTATCGCGAGCACGACATCCTGATCGTCAATGAGGACAGCGCCGAAAACATCACCGGCTTCCCGTTCGGGCCGGAGCACAACGTCGTCAAGAACTGACTGCAGCGGTCGGACCGCTTGGCGCAAGATTGCTTCGCTGGTTGTTCTCCCTGTCACGCCCGATCCAACTCATCAGGAACATGAATATGAAGCTCGTTGAAAAGATTGCCCAAAAGAAACGTATGATTGGTCTGGAGCTCTACTCGGGATCTCCGCACAATGTGGAGTTGATCGGCGAGGCCGGCTTTGATTTTACGATGCTCGACACCGAGCACACCGAGTATGATACGGGTCATATCGCTCATCTGATCCGTGCGTCGGATTCCTTCGGCCTGTCGCCGGTCGTCCGCGTCAAGAAACTGGACGAAGTCCTGATCATGAAGACGCTCGATCGCGGCGCGCAGGGCGTGATCGTGCCACGCCTCAACACCGTCGAGCAGGCCAAGCGAGCCACTTCCGCCGCCTGCTTCCCCCCGCACGGGCTCCGCGGAATGTGTCCCGACGTTCGCGCAACGCAGTACCGCAGCGAGTTCTGGCTCGAATATGCGCGCGATCCCTTCGCCCATGTGGCAGTCATCCCACTCATCGAGGATCACGAGGCGGTCACCAATATCGATGCCATCATGAAGGTCGACGGTATCCGGTCCGTACTCTTCGGCCCCGGTGACTATGGCGTGTCGATCGGTGCCATCCAGGAAGGCTTCACCCCCGAAATCATGCAGAAGACGCGCGACGCGCTGCGCAGGGTCTGCGATGCCGCGGCGAAGAACAATGTCTACGTCTTCGCAATCCCGCTGGAGCTCTCCGTGCCGGATACGACAATGCGCGAGATGTTCGACGACGGCGTTTCTGGCATCCTGTTCGGCACCGACACGATGCACCTGCAGATGGCCGCAGACCGTATCAAGGCGTCCTTCAACGGCGCGCTGAACGCGGCAAAGGGGAACCTTAAGGCGGCGAGTTGAGGCTCGCCCCGGAGGTTCGTATTTGAGCGGGACACCGACCATTCGTCCGGCAAGAGTTAGAGAGCCAAAACATGCGCTCGAAATTAATCCAGCGGTCTACTCTTGCCGGCCAGTCGGTGACGGTCGCATCCTCGTCGGCCGACGAAATGTGGCATTGCTCCGGCAATCGTTACCCGGCCCGGGATACAGTTTGCCCTACTGTTCCTGCTGGTGAGTTCGAAAGAACATGTTGAATTTTCTCCTCGGTCGCATCGGCCAGTCGCTGACCGTACTTCTGGCGGCATCAGCGATCGCATTCGCAATGTTCCAGTTCACCGGAGATCCGGTCCAATCCATGCTCGGGCCGGAAGCCTCTGTCGAAGACCGACAGAACATGCGGACTGCCCTCGGTCTGAACGACCCGATGATTGTCCAGTACGGAAGGTTCATCGCCAGGGCGATTCAGGGCGAGTTCGGCGTTTCCTACCTCACGCAGGAACCGGTTTCGTCCCTCATTACCCGCCATCTGCAGGCCACGATCGAACTGGCCCTTGTGGCGGGCCTGCTTGCGATCCTGATCGCGGTGCCGCTGGGGATATTTGTTGCCCGCTATCGGCAAAGCATGCTGGCACAACTGGTTCAGGTGCTTTCGCTGGTCGGGATCTCGGTGCCGACTTTCGTAACGGGTGTCCTGCTGATCCTGGTGTTCTCCGTCTGGCTTCGATGGTTGCCGGCGTTCGGTCGTGGCGAACTGGACGAGATCGGTGGGTGGAGCACCGGCCTGCTCACCGAGTCGGGCCTTCGGTCTCTCATCATGCCTGCCGTCACGCTGTGCCTCTATCCCGCGGCCCTGATCATGCGTCTCATCCGGGCCGAGATCCTGCAGGTGCTGCGGAGCGATCATATCCGGTTTGCGCGCGCACGAGGGCTCACCGGCTTTGCCATCTATTACAGGCATGCTCTGAAGAACGCCCTGTTGCCGGCCATCACGATCATCGGCCTGGAAATGGGTTCACTGGTTGCGTTTTCAATCATTGTCGAAGTTGTCTTCTCCTGGCCGGGCATAGGATTGCTCTTCATCGACGCGATGAGGACTGCCGATGTGCCTGTGCTGAGCGCGTATCTGCTGACGATCTCCCTAATGTTCGTCCTGATCAATATCGCGGTCGACCTCACCTATAGCCTCATTGATCCGAGGCTGCGGCGGAGGTCGTCCTGATGGAGCGGATCGAGCGTGCGGCCGGCGTGGTTCTGAAGTCTCCGGTGGTTCTTTTTTCCGCCGTCATGACCTTCGTCATCCTGTTTGTTGCCGCCTTTGCTCCTTGGCTGGCTCCCTACGACCCGTGGAACCAGGCACTGGTCGAAATCGCCAATGCGCAGATCCCGCCATCGTGGATGGAGGGCGGCGATAGCAGGTTCCTGCTTGGCACGGATTATCAGGGCAGGGATGTCCTCTCCGTGATCATGTACGGCACGCGCATATCGGTCCTCGTCGGGCTTGTCAGCGTCTCGCTGGCGCTGATGCTAGGCCTGACGCTTGGCCTGCTGAGCGGTTTTTACGGCGGAGTATTCGACGCGATCGTCATGCGGATCGCCGACGTTCAGCTTGGATTTCCCGCTATCCTGGTCGCCTTGCTCGTAAATGGAATCGTGCGGACCTTCATGGGCAGCGATTTTCAGCAGGAGATTTCGCTGGTGATCGTGATTGGCGCCATCGTTCTTTCGAGCTGGGTCCAGTTCGCCCGGATCGTTCGTAGCGCCACCATGGTCGAAGCGCAGAAGGACTACGTGATGGCCGCGCGCCTGATCAGGGCGGGCAACGGATACATCATCTGGAAACATATAGCGCCCAACGTGCTCAATCCGATCCTGGTGGTGGGCATGATCCAGTTCGCGACCTCCATCCTTACGGAGGCATCCCTGTCCTACCTCGGCGTAGGCGTCTCACCCCTGCAACCCTCGCTGGGAACCTTGATCCGGGTCGGGAGCGACTATCTGTTTTCCGGCATGTGGTGGATCGCCGTATTTCCCGGGATCGTACTGGCCAGCATAATCATCGTTCTGAATTTGTTGGGTGATGCTCTGTGCGATGAGCTTGACCCGAAGTTGAAGACAAGAGAGTAATCAGATGGGTGTAATCGTCGAAGAGGCAGAGTACTTGCGAAGGCCGGGCGAAGTTCCGGAAAATAACTTCGTCCTTGGTGCGGATACTGAAACCGTGCACTGGGGATATTTTGATCCCACCATACCGCCAGCACTGGAGGTTGATTCCGGTAGTGTTGTCACGATCGAAACAATATCCGGTGAACCGGAGGATCTGCCGTCGGACGGCAAGTTTGACGTGTTACCCGATCATCGTGCAGTTCTCGAGCAGAGTCAGAGAGGACCCGGCCCGCACCTCCTGACCGGACCGGTTCATGTCCGCGGAGCGTTGCCTGGCGATGTTCTCGCCGTCGAGATTCTTGATATATCGTTACGGCAGGACTGGGGATGGAACAAGATCCTGCCCTTGATCGGAAGCTTGCCGGACGAGTTTCCGGATACGGTGCGGCGGATCATTCCGATCAACCTCGAGAGCAAGACCGCCACGCTGCCCTGGGGGCAGGAACTGGCTCTTGCACCGTTCTTCGGGGTCATGGGCGTCGCTCCACCGGCAAATTGGGGTCGCATCAACAGTATCCAGCCGCGCGGGCACGGCGGCAATATGGACAACAAGGAGATGCGGCCGGGTACCACAGTCTATTTCCCGGTGTTTCGTGCAGGGGCGCTGTTTTCCATTGGGGACGGTCACGCCATTCAGGGAGATGGCGAGGTGTGCGTGAGCGCGCTGGAAACGGCGCTCACAGGGACCTTCCGTTTTTCGGTGCTGAAGGGGCGCAAGCTGCACGCTCCACGGGCGGAGAATGCCGAGTCATGGATCACGATGGGCTTCGACGAAGATCTCGATGACGCCCTGAAGCAGGCACTGCGCGGGATGATCGAATGGGTACAGGAAGTTCAAGGTCTCAGCCGCGTGGACGCCTATATGCTGTGCAGCCTGATCGCGGACATGCGCATTACCCAGAACGTCAATGAAATCAAGGGCGTCCACTGCGTGATGCCGAAGCGTGGAATCAATATCACGTGAGAAATCCACCGTCGAATTTAAGACGGTGCTCGATCCTCTCGGGTTTTTATCTGCTTCCCGGGAGACAAACGTCACCAATGGAGGAAGTCATGAAAAAATACATACCTTTTGCTGCGCTGCTCCTGTCTCTGGGGATGGTCCAGGTTACCTCGGCGGAAACCAAAGTGTTCCGCTTTGCGCATGCGGGCGATGTCGAGACGCTGGATCCACACGGAACCTCAGGAACCGAATCCAGTCAGTTTCAGAGCAACATTTACGAGGCTCTTACATATTTTGTTCCGGGCGGCGAGGTACAGCCCAGTCTCGCGACATCATGGGAAAAGACCGCGCCAACGACCTGGCGCTTTGAACTTCGTCAGGGAGTGAAGTTCCACAACGGCGAAGACTTTACTGCCGATGATGTGATCTTCAGCTTCAAGAGAGCTGCCGATGAACGTTCCCGGGTGCGCTACGCGGTTAAGGGAATCAAAGACATAAGAAAAATCGATGCGCACACCATCGAGATGGATCTTGTCTCGGAAAATTCGGGAATCACGCGCGAGCTGAACACCTTCTTTATCATGAGCCAGAAATGGGCTGAAGAACACGGGCTGGAGTCGGCTGGCGATGCGGTGACGAATGTCGAGGCGCATACGGTTCGTCATGCCAATGGCACCGGCCCGTTCAAACTGAAGTCACGCAATCCGGGCACGTCGATAACCTTGGAGCCAAACCCGGATTGGTGGGGTACGCCGACGCATAATCTGTCGGAGGTTCGCTTCACACCCATCGCATCCGATTCAACACGTGTTGCAGCGCTGCTTTCGGGACAGGTGGACTTCATCAGCCCGGTTCCGATTCAGTCGGTGGGTCAGTTGCAAGCCGCATCCGGCGTGAAGGTCATGGAAACCGTGGGTACGCGAACCCTGTTTCTGATGATGGACTTGAAGAATGATGAATTGCTTGAATCCAACGTCACCGGCAAGAACCCGTTCAAGCAGATCGAGGTTCGCAAGGCAATAGCCAGTGCGATCGACCGGAAGTCCATTGTCGACAAGGTCATGATGAAAAACGCTACGCCGGCAAATCTTGTTGTCGCGCCGGACATTCTCGGCTTTGACGAAGCGCTTGCAGAAGAAATTCCCTATGATCCTGAGCTTGCGAAGCAATTGTTGAGTGACGCCGGGTATGAGGACGGATTTCGTGTCACCTTGACCTGCCCAAATGATGAGTATCCTAACGACGCGGAAATCTGCCAGTCGATCGTTCCGATGCTGGCCAGGATAGGCATTGACGTCAATCTGGAGACCATGAATTACACCCGGGCTTACGACAAAATCCTTTCGGGTAATGCGAGCTTTTATATGTTCGGATGGTCCGGTTCGCAAACGATGGAAGCGACGTCTATCCTGTCCAACGTGTTCCACACGCCAGGCCCGATTCTTGGGAGCTATAATGTTGTTGGCTTCTCCGATGAGAGAATCGACCAGATCTATGCCAAGGCGCTCAAGGAGGACGACCAGGAGGCTCGAAAGAGGATCATGGCTGAGGGCATCCAGATCCTGCGCGACAGTGCGGTTGCAGTGCCGCTGATGTATCTTCATGTGGTTTGGGCCATGAACGACAAGGTTGATGCAACGCAGGGCTCGGACAATTTCCTTCATCTGAAGGACGTGACCCTGAACTGATAGCTGCGCGATGAAAGCGTCCAGGCGGGAACGGCCATTCGGCTCATCCCGCCTGGATCTGTCGCCAAAGCAGGATTTTCTCGCCGCGATGGCAAAACCTTCGGATCGGGAACTCGATACGGCATCACGAAGGAACGGAATGAAGAGCATGATGAATGAACGGCACCCCTTGGTTGACCCGGCACATGCAACGCCAGTTCTGAAGGTCGAAGGATTGAGCGTGGTGTTCGACATGCCAAACAGCACCGTCACCGCCCTGGACGACATATCCTTCGAGATCGGGAAGGGCGAGGTGCTTGGTGTGATTGGCGAGAGCGGCGCCGGCAAGTCATTGCTCGGTTCCGCGATCGTCGGTCTTCTGGAGCCCCCGGGCCGCATTTCCGCAGGCAAGGTTTCCCTCGCGGGATATCGCATCGACAATCTGAGCCAGAAGAAGTTGCAGCGCGTACGGGGCAAGGACATCAGCATGGTGTTCCAGGATCCGTTGACCAGCCTGGATCCGCTCTACACGGTAGGCGACCAGCTCATCGAGACGATCAGGACCCACAGCAATGAAACTGCACGCGCTGCGCGTGAACGTGCCGTCAAGCTGCTTCATGAGGTAGGTATTCCTTCGCCCGAGCAACGGATCGACAGCTATCCGCATGAGCTTTCAGGCGGCATGCGGCAGCGGGTGGTCATTGCACTTGCCCTTTGCCTCAATCCTTTGCTGATCATCGCAGACGAACCGACAACGGCGCTGGATGTGTCTGTCCAGGCCCAGATCATCGCTCTGTTAAAGCGGGTAGCCAGGGACCATGGTACGGCGATCATGCTTGTAACCCACGATATGGGTGTAATTGCCGAAGTCGCGGACCGCGTCGCCGTGCTCTATGGCGGTCGGGTCTCGGAGATCGGTCCCGTCAAGGACCTCATTCAACAAGCTTTGCACCCGTACACGCAAGGGCTGATGGGTGCAATTCCGAGCATTGCTCATGACAGGGCAGGGCGAATGGTGCAAATTCCCGGTTCGATGCCGAGGCTGGCTGCGATGCCGGAAGGATGCTATTTCAACCCACGTTGCGCTCATGCCTGGGACCTTTGCCGTTCCAGTCGTCCCAAGCTGATCGCGCAAGAGCGCTCACAGATTGCTTGCCATCTTTATGAGTACGGTGACGCACCGCATCAGGAAAGTGCGTTATGAAAGCGGAGCCCTCGACGCAGCTTCAGGCGCTGGCGAAGCCAGAGGTCTATGTACAGGTGTCCAACCTGTCCAAGATCTACAATGTGTCCAAACCTTATGTCAGCAGATTGATCGGGCGGGAGCCTAAGAAATACCTGAGTGCCGTAGACGACGTAGGATTTGAGATAAGACGGGGCGAGACCTTCGCCATTGCCGGTGAATCCGGATCCGGAAAATCGACGCTGGCCAGGATGGTGGTGGGGCTGCTGGAACCGAGCAAAGGAAATGTCCTGATCGACGGTCAACCTGTTTATCCGACGAAAGGGCGGCGAACGGACAAGCTGGCCAGATTGCAGATGATCTTTCAGGATCCAGCTTCTAGCTTGAACCCGCGATGGAGAGTCGGCAGGATCATTGCAGAACCGCTGAATGTACCGCGCCCACAGATGGATCGCAGGCGACTGCAGATGCGGGTAGCTGAACTTCTGGAAATGGTTGGTCTTCATACCGAAGACGCCAAGAAATTTCCGCACGAGTTTTCCGGCGGCCAGCGGCAGCGCATAGCCATAGCGAGAGCACTTTCAGCCGAAGCCGACTTCATCATCTGCGACGAACCGACTTCCGCGTTGGACGTCTCGGTACAGGCACAGATTGTCAATCTTATGAGGGATCTACAAGATGAACTCGGATTGACCTATCTCTTCATCAGTCATAATTTCTCCGTCATCAGGGCGGTAGCCACCCGCGTTGGAGTTATGTATCTGGGCCGGTTTGTTGAGATTGCTTCAAGCTCCGAGATATTTGCCAAGCCTCGCCACCCCTACACCCGATTATTGCTGGATGCCGTCCCGGACGTTGGTCTTATTGGCCGAGAGCGATCCGTGATCGCTGGAGAAGCTCCCAGTCCGATAGATCCTCCTCCTGGCTGTCCATTCCATCCACGGTGTGCATTTGCGAATTCACGATGCAGATCCGAGCTGCCAGCGTTGCTTGATGGAATTGCCTGCCACGCAGTGGAAGAAGGAAGGATTTAGGCTATATAGTCACTTCGTCTATCACGGTCGCGGAGCCTATGCAGGCCCGCTCCGCCGGGGCAGAGGCATCCTTCTTCGCGTAGTAAACATTAAGTAGGGTCACGCCGGCGGGCTGAGAACGAAGAAACCATCCGCGCGGCATGAGAGAAGCTCGACGAACAGGTGCTCGACTATGTCGTGACCATACTGAGAACCCACGCCTACGTCGATCATTCGGACGAGATCAATTCGGACTTTCGCGGCTGGGAGGTATGGATGAGGGCGGTCACGGCGCAAGGCGTGGCTCTGGCCGCTGCTTGAGCTGACTTGGAGTGCCAATTTCGGCATGTCGGCGGACGGTTTCAGCCGCCTCCGCCTTCATGCGGGTGCAGTTCGCCCCTGATGCCACACGAAGCGGGTGAGATTGTAGGCGAGATTGACCAAAAGCGATCTTGGTTCTGGCGCGACCGATGCCGATCGTGCGCACGAACAGGCCCATACGGGATTTCTGTTGCGCAAAGATGGCGTAATCGGCTTTGAGCCCATCTTCGCCAGGAAGGAGCGAGGTGCTGCGTTTCGTGTCGATGGTAACGTGGTCTGGGGTGGCTAGCCACACGCATCAGAAGAGGAAGGCAACATGAAACATTATGCAGGTCTGGACGTCTCGGTGAAAGAAACCTCTGTATGTATTATTGATGAGACGGGTAAAATTTGCCGGGAACGGAAGGTTGTCAGCCACCCGGATGATCTCGTTACGCTCTTGAATGATCCTCGATGGCAATTCGAAAGGGTGGGTCTGGAAGCAGCGCCATTGTCTCAATGGCTGTATGAGAGCTTGATCAGGGCGGGGCTCCCTGTGATCTGCATCGAGACCAGGCACACCAAAGCCTTCCTGAAGGCGCAACCGAACAAGACCGATCGCAATGATGCCCGTGGCATCGCCCAGATGATGCGCGTTCATCTGTTCCGGCCGGTACATGTGAAGACCCTGACGAGCCAGAAGCGCCGTGGCCTGCTGACGGCGCGGACTCTGCTGCAAGGAAAGGCAATTGCGATTGAGAACGACATTCGCGGGCTGCTGCGGAACTTTGGGCTGAAGGTGGGCATGGTTGGAGCCGTCAAGTTCGAAGAGCGTATATGCGAGTTGGTCGAAGGTCTGCCGGATCTGATGGAGATTGTAGAACCTCTGCTTGGAGCACGGAGGAAGCTGCGAGAGGAGTTTGCGCGGCTGGACCGCAAGGTTGGGGAAGAGGCCAGGATCGATCCGGTTTGCCGACGCCTGATGACGGTGCCCGGCGTTGGCCCGATCGTCTCGCTAGCATACGCGGCGACGATTGATATTCCATCTCGCTTTCGGAACTCGCGGGTGGTCGGAGCTGTGCTCGGACCGACGCCTGCCCTCAATCAGTCGGGAGAGAGCAACCGCATAGGCCGCGTTTCCCTTTGCGGCGACGGCATGCTGCGAACTCTTCTTTACGAGGCAGCCCAGGTTTTGCTGATCCGGGGCAAGAAATGGTCATGGCTAAAAGCCTAGACGATGAATGTCGCCAAACGACGTGGCATCCGGAAGGCCATCTCAGCGCCTCTGGCTTCGGTAACATTCTTCCATGAGGCAATAGGAGGGGTCAAATCCTCGATTCGCTTGACAGTGTCATCAGGATGCGACGAAGATTGGACCACATCATTCTTCTGAGGCCATGGTGGGAGGGCTACACGCCGATCCCGGAGAGAAGCGCGGGTCGCGAAAAGACGTTGAACGTCGCGTCAGTGAAAAGCGCGATTGTGCTTGACCTCACCACGCCGATTAGAGAAGACATGCTCGACAAAGGCGCGAATCTTTGAGCGGCGGGCGTTGGCGCGCGAAGTCGGGCTCGGAACAATAGCAGTGCGAAATCGATGGGATGGAAGGCTCCCGCTCCGCCGGTGCTAGGTTGCATCGGTTAGGATGGACAAACCGGGAGCGTTCGAAAGGAAGAGATTTCGACTGTCGGCATCGATCGCGCGAAGTCGGTGTTTCAAGTTCATGCGATTGGTGTCGCCGGCAACGTCATCGTTCGACGACAGTTGCGTCGGCAGCAGATGTTGGGGTTCCCCATCTTCGGCGACGCCCGATCTGGTCGATGAAGCATTTGCAACGTATTTGCGAGTCTTATGATCACATAAGACCAATAAATTTTCTATATCATGAGGCGGTACGTAAGGTGGCCAATGGGGATTCGGAGGTGGAGATGGATGCGTTTGTGACATCCGCGAATCTAACAGATGATGTCGTTACGGCTGGGTCGGTCTCGGCGGTCGGGGTAAAGCATCGCTTCGACAACGGCCATCTGGCGGTCGATACGGTGAATCTTACCATTCCCGAAGGCGAGTTTTGGACCTTGTTGGGTCCAAGCGGCTCCGGGAAGACGACGCTTCTTCGTATTTTCGCGGGCCTGATCACGCCGTCGGAAGGTCGTATCTCGATTGATGGTGCCGACGTGACCCATGAGTCGGTGCAAAAGCGCAATATTGGCTTCGTGTTTCAACATTACGCGCTGTTTCCTCATCTGACCGTAGCAGATAATGTCGCCTTTCCGCTGTCGGTCCGCCGCTGGAATCGTGCGGATGCGAAAAGGGAAGTCGCCGCCATTCTCGATCTTGTCGAGCTGGGCCATCTGGCGGATCGATATCCGTCGCAGCTCAGCGGAGGCCAGCAGCAGCGCGTGGCGATAGCTCGGGCACTTGTATATCGTCCGAAGGTGCTACTGCTTGATGAGCCGATGGGAGCGCTCGACCAACGGCTGCGTCAGCAACTCGGTAGCGAGTTGCGGGCCATTCAGAAGCGCACCGGGACGACTGCGATCTATGTAACTCACGACCAGAACGAGGCTTTCCTGCTTTCAGACACGGTTGTCGTGATGAATCAGGGACAAATCCAGCAGATCGGCAGGCCTGCCAAGGTATATAGCGAACCGGCGAACTCCTTCGTCGCGCAGTTCCTTGGCGAAACCAACCTCTTGCCGGCGAGGGTCATCCAGAATTCCCCGGATCAGATCATGATCGATGTTCTGAACACCACCATTCCCTGTTCGGCGGCGGTACCTGTTGTTGCCGGAGACAGGGGCTTGTGTAGCCTGCGTCCGGAAGACATCGACCTTTACCCGCGAGGGCAGGCTCACACTGGCATGTCGGACAGGCATATGCTCGGCAGCGCGCGCGTCGAAAGCCTCCTTTTCATAGGAAGCCGGTATCGCGTCCATCTGCGCCATGGTGATCAGCCATTGGCTGCGGAATGCGACAGGCGCTCCTATGTTCCTGAAATTGGCACCACTTGCGAGATCGCCTGTAGAGCGGGATCGGCTTTCTTCGTTCCGGAACGGGGAGGCGCACCTTCCTAACACATCTACGCACTAACAAAACTGACTACCGGAAAATTTGGAGGAAACCATGATAGAATATGGACAATGGCTGAAGAAGGCCGCAATAATTACTTCCTTCTGCCTCACCTGTACCGGGGCGGCGATCGCCCAGGACAATGAAGAATTTCCGCCGGAAATCTTTTCGCCTTCCACATTTGGCGATCTCAAAAGTCCGCTCGTCTGGTACAGCACCAGCGGCGGCTCTACCGACCGGGCCTACATGGACACGGTATTCGGCAACTTCCAGCGGCTGACGGGCGTGACGTTGCAGTCGGATTTCTATCCGACCATGGCCCAGTTTTGGGCGGGCGCGCAATCAGGCCGCATTCCCTGGAGCCTACTAATGTTCGACGGCTCTGCGGCTGCGGTGAAATCACAACAGGAGGGACTGCTCGCCCCGATCGATCCCGAGAATGTGCCAGTAGACAAACTAGCGGGAGATTATGACACCACCCATTCCGTCGAAGGGTTCATCTGGGGCGCGGTGCTGACGTGGAACACGAACAAGTGGCCAAGTTCCGGGCCGCACCCAAGTTCGATGGTGGACTTTTACGATGTCGAGAAGTTCCCGGGTAAGCGATGCCTGTACAATGGCGTCCAAGCGGGGGGCGTGCTGGAATCAGCAGTGCAGGCGGCCGGTGTGCCGGTGAGCGATGTCTATCCCATCGATACCAAGCTGGCTTATGAGAAGCTCGACACGATCCGCGAACATGTCATCTGGTATAATGGCGGCGATGACGCTGTCCGCTTCCTCGTGACCGGCGAATGTGATCTTGGCGTGACCTGGAGCGGCCGCATCTATCAGGCTATCCATGACGATAACGCCCCGCTGGACATGACCTGGGACGGCGCGGTCTATGCCTCGCAGTTCTTTTCAATCCCCAAGGATGCACCGAACCCAAAAGCCGCCGAAGCCCTTCTCGCCATGATGATCCTCGATCGGGACGCCATCCGGGAAATGGCAATCCGGACCTCTTACATGCCTAACCTGGTGCCGCCAATCGAGCTTCCGGATGAAGTGTCTCGTTACGTGGCAACGCCGGACAAACTCAACAATGCGGTTCGCGAAGATGGTGAATTCTACGCCAACCGGCTTGATGAGCTGAATCAGGAATTCCAAGCTTGGATGGTCCGCTAGGCAGAAACAGGGCAGGGATGGGCAGATGCCTATCCCTGCTGCCGTTTGAAAGGAACTTGCATGTCGAATGGGCAGAAGATGCGCGCAGTCCTGGAGCGCGCGCCAACTACCATAATTCCTGGCGCCTTTAATGCGCATTCCGCGCTGCTTGCCCAGGAGGCCGGTTTTGAAACCGTCTATCTCGGGGGATTTTCGATCTCTGCCTCGATCGGCTACCCGGACTGGGGCCTTGCCACCATGGATGAGATGCTGAGCGTCGCGACCAGCACGGTCAGGTCGGTGGATCTTCCGGTGCTATGCGATATCGATCAGGGTTTTGGCGCCCTTACCAATTTCGTGCGCACCATTCATGCCTATGAGAAGGCAGGGGTCGCAGCGGTCCATTTTGAAGATCAGCCATTTCCAAAGAAATGTTCACAGCAGAGCGAACGTGCTGTCATTCCGCTGGAAGATGCGGTTGCCAAAGTCCGGGCAGCGGTCGAGACGCGCTCCGATCCGGGATTCATCCTGATCGCCCGCACGGACTCCAAAAGCGTTGAGGGGATTGACGGGCTGAAGCGTCGCATGGCGGCTTATCTCGATGCTGGCGCGGATTATTGCATCTTTTGCGAGCAAAGCTCCGAGGAAGAACTCGTGCAGGTAGGGCGGGAATTTCCCGGCCGGGTCATCGTGTTCGCAGGCGATACCGCAGACAATCCAGCTTGGTGTCTCCCCGTCTCCACATATGGTGACATGGGCTTCAAGGCAGTCATGTATTGTGCGCTCGGCTTGAGTGCTGCCCACAAGCAAATCGCGAATACCTATAAGGGGCTTCTGGAGAACGGCGGAGTAAGCTCGGCCTTTCTTAAGGAGAAGGCAGTCTCGTTGCAGGAAGTGCAAAAACTCGTCAAGCTTCCAGGCTGGCAGGATCTGCGAGACCGCTACAGGATGCTGTGATTGTTATGGCCGTGCAGGGCTGAACGCGAAATCTGTTCAAAAGCAGCTCCTGCAAGTTGGATCATGAGTCAGAGGGTGGTCGGTTGATTGACGGCAAAATTTCTTCGGCAGCGCGTAAGCCGCGCTTTGCAGCCGTGACGTGGGTCACCTCCCCGCGTTGGCTTCTTCTTGTGGCGGTGGTACTTTTGTACTGCGTCTTCTTTCTCTTGCCTCTGCTGGATGTGGTACTGCGCAGCCTTGATCCGCAGGGTCTCGTATCCTATTCGAATCTGCGATTTAGCCTCGAGCACTACTGGTCGGTCTTTGCCAATCCGGTGCTTCGGCAATTGTTGGCGCAAACCTTCAAGATTGCCGGACTGACCGCCCTTGCTTGTGCGATACTCGCTTTTCCTACAGCCTATCTCATGTCGCGCCTGACAAAGCCGACGGCGATGCTGTTGCTGACGCTGATCCTGGCGTCGTTCTTTGTCTCTGTTGTCGTCCGTCTGTTTGCGCTGGTCGTCATTCTCGGAAGAAATGGCGTCATCAACTCGCTGCTTGATTTTCTTGGCTTTGGCGGACCTTACGGCCTTCTGTTCACGACAGGCGCGACCATTCTCGGTATGGTCAATTATCTACTGCCATTCATGATCATCATGCTCTATGCAGCCATGACCGACATCGATTCTTCCCTGACCACGGCGGCCAAGACGCTCGGTGCGTCAGATGGGCAAGCCTTCCGCCGCATTTTCCTTCCTTTGGTCTGGCCTGCGCTTGTAAGCGGAATGCTTCTTGTCTTTGTACTGTCCCTCGGCTTTTTCCTGACACCGGCGGTCCTCGGAAGTCCGCAGAATACGACGATTCCGGTTTACATGCACAAGCAGGTCAGCGTCCTGCAATGGGGCAGTGCGAGTGCGACGGGGGTCATCCTCCTGATTGTCACCGTGATCGGCTATGTGCTTGCGTTTCGGGCTGGAGGCGGCAGCATTGTGCCGGAGAGGCGCGTAGGCGGTTCCCGCGGAGAGGTCGAAAGGGAGCGCTTGCGGTCCTCTCTGTCAACCGTCCTGCTCTGGGCAGCCACGGTGATCAGTCTGGTCATCCTCCTTCTGCCACTGGCCATCGTCGTGCCCGCATCCTTCGATACGGCCGTCTATCTCGGTTTTCCGCCGCGTGGTATCACCATTCGTTGGTATGTGGATGTGCTGACCGATCCTGTCTGGGGACGGGCCGTGTCCAAGAGCCTTATCGTCGCCGTGGGCACGGGCATTCTGGGCACGGTGATAGGTCTTGTACTCGCCCGTCATGTACAGGGGCTGCGTTCGCGTTGGGCTCGCAACATAGTGCAGTCGGCGATCTTTGCGCCGCTCGCGGCACCGGTCATCGTGCTTGCCATCGGCATCTACGATATCCAGATCTCGCTTGATCTGATCGGCACTGTCAGCGGGCTTGTCCTGGCGCATGCCATCATTTCCTTCCCGCTCGCCTTTGCGATCCTCAACAACGCGCTTGCCAGCGTGAATCCCTCGCTGGAGGCAGCCGCATGGACCATGGGCGCATCTCGTACATACGCGTTCTGGCGCGTGGTTCTACCCAACCTTGTACCCTCCCTTGTCGGCGCTTTCTTGGTCTGCTTTATCATTTCATGGGATGAGGCGGTGATCGCGCTGTTCCAGACCGGTTTCGAGAAGACCCTGCCTGTCACCATCTTTTCCTTCGTTGTCAGCGGAGCGACACCCGCCGTCGCGGCAGTTGCGAGCATGCTCGTGGCGCTGGTGATCGTCGCCCTTGTCGGGGCTGTAGTGATCCGGCGCATCCGTCGGTGGCGGCAAACGAAGAGCGGCGCTGCACTGCTCGAGGCTGGAACGGGCTGGGGCCGCCCTGTCTTGCAGGCAGGTCATGAATGACGTTTCCGTGACGAGGAGTACCGTAGATGACCTACGCATATGAATGGCTCGCGGCGCTTGACCGTGGCGAGCTTTCATCCCGAGAGCTGACGCAGCAATATCTTCAGCGGATAGAGGCTGTGAATGGCAGGATCAATGCAGTCGTTGCCATGGAACCTGAAAAGGCCCTGGCGGACGCGGATAAAGCGGACCGGTCCCGGGCGAAAGGCGACCGCCGCCCCTTGCTGGGCCTGCCAGTGACGATCAAGGACTCGATAGAAGTGGAGGGGATGGTTTCCGCTGGCGGCTCGTTCGCGCGAGAAGGATACCGACCGAAGCGGGATGCTCCCGTTGTCAAGAGGCTACGGGGTGCAGGGGCGATCATTCTGGCAAAGACCAATTGCGCAGAAAGAAGTGCATCTTACGAAACTGACAATGTCATCTACGGTCGCACGAACAATCCGATCGATACGGAAAGAACGCCGGGGGGATCAAGCGGCGGAGAAGCCGCGCTTTCAGCAGCAGATGCAACACCTCTCGGGCTAGGCGCCGATGGGGGCGGATCGATCCGCGTACCGGCCCATTTCTGCGGCGTTGTCGGACTACGCCCCACGGTCGGCAGGGTGCCCGAAACCGGCCTGTGGCCGAGTACACGCGCCAGCGGCTACATGGATCTGGTATGTGTTGGTCCGATCGCTCGCTGTGTAGAAGACGTTGCTCTCGGGTTCGAGGCTATCATCGGGCCAGATGCCGAGGATCCATACTCGGTGCCCGTGGCGCTGCGCGACTATCGCGAAATGGAAACGCGAGAACTGCGCGTGGGATATTTCATTGATCTTCCCGGCGTGCCAATCACGCCCGGAACGGTCGAAACGATGCGGAACACTATTGAGCTTCTTGCCCGAGTGGGAATGCAGATACGCGAAATCCAGCCACCTCTCGAACCAAACGCAACCGAGTTGTTCTTTCAGATGATCTGGGCAGACGGTGGTGAACTGGTTCGGTCCGATGTCGCCGGCGCCAATGGCAAACATGTCCGGCTGTTCCAGGAATATCTCGACGTGCAGCGCAACTACGCATTGGACGCAGCGGGATGGTTTCGCGTTCAGCGGCAGTTCCACGATCTGCGGGCAAGAATCCGCCGGTTGATGGAAGAAGTCGATGTAATCGTTTGCCCCGTGGCAGGAGGTCCTGCATCCAAGCATGGAATGCCGCCGGCTGACCTACCCGAAGATGAATATGCTTCGAGCCGTGCCTTCGACTATGTCAATCTGCTTTCGATCGGCGGGTTGCCTTCTGCCAGTGTTCCCGCTGGCCAAGAGGGGGGATTGCCGATCGGCGTACAGATCTCAGCCGCGCCCTTTCGAGAGGACATTGTATTGGCCGTGGCCTCGGTCGTGGAGAAGAACAGGTGAGCCCTCATTGTCTGCGACATACCGGTCGGCAATGCGTAGTTCGATGAGATCCCTCGTAGCCGGCCCGGAACTGATCATGGTTCCGGGAAGCGGATCGCCGTTGGAAACACTGCTGATCGAGAAGGCCGGCTTCTCGGCTGCCTATATCAGCGGCTATTGCGTTGCCGCGCAAAGGTATGGAGTGCCCGACATTGGCCTGGTCGGTCTGCGGGAAATCCAGGAGACTTTACAATCCGTCAGGGAGGTTACGTCGCTTCCGCTGATCGTGGATTGTGACACCGGCTATGGCGGTGTCACGAATGTTCGCCAGACCGTTCGTGTAATCGAAGGCTCTGGTGCCGACGCGATCCAAATCGAAGATCAAGTCTGGCCCAAACGTTGCGGGCATTTGTTCAATAAGACGCTGGAACCGCTGCATGTTGCAGCGAAGAAAATCGAGGCAGCGGTACTCGCCCGCGGCAATGACGACTTACTTGTCATAGGACGGACAGACTCCCGGAGCGTACTTGGCTTCGAGGATGCCATCATACGTGCAAAGGCCTTCAAGGAAGCTGGTGCGGATCTTGTGTTGATGCACAGTCCGCAATCCCCGGCGGAGTTGCGAGAATTTGCGGCAGAGATTTCCGGCCCGCATATCGTCCTGGTTGGAGAGGGCGATATCGTCGACGCCGTGGAATTGTCCGATCTTCAGGACTGGGGCTATCGGCTTGCAATTTACCCCAGCAGCCTGCTGCGCACGGCCGCAGCTGCTAGCCGGTCCATGCTGGCAATGCTGCAAAAGACTGGACGAATCGGTGCCTCGCCATTCTTCTCCCTCGACGAATTGAACCAAGTCGTTGACCTGGACAAGTACCTCGAGTTCGAACACTCCCTTGATCAGAACTTGGAGGATCAGGCTCCTGGCAGCTAGCCCGCTTGATGCACGGCGCTGAACGTTTGGCGGCCTGAGGTGCGGATTCCGACGATCGCGCGCATGTATTCCGAACTGATCGCGCGCAGGAGGAGCCCCTGATCGTGGGGTAATGGTGTCATTGTATTTGTGCTGTGGTCAAGCTGCCGTTGCGATGTGCTGACGCCGCATGGATTCGCCGCTGAGTTCAAGCCGGTGGGCGTTGTGGACGAGGCGATCGAGGATGGCGTCTGCGTATGTTGGATCGCCGATCAGATCGAACCAGCGCGCCACGGGAAGTTGGCTGGTGACAATGGTAGAGCGGCGGCCGTAACGGTCTTCGAGGATTTCGAGAAGGTGGTGGCGAGCATTGCCGTCGAGCGGCTCAAGGCCCCAGTCATCAAGAATGAGGACGTCCACCCTGGCAAGGCTCTTCATGCGCACGGCGATGCGGCCATCGCCCTTGGCGAGCGAGAGGTCGTCGATCAGCCGTGGCAGCCTTGTATAGAGAACCGAGCGATTGTCGCGGCAGGCCTTGTGGCCGATGGCGCAGGCGAGCCAGCTCTTGCCGACACCTGCTGGCCCGATGATGGCGCAGTTCTCGTGATTGGCGATCCAGTCGCCCTTGAGCAGCATATCGAACAGGCGCCGGTCGAGGCCGCGCACGGCGCGGTAATCGATGTCCTCGGGCACGGCATGATGGCGCAGTTTGGCATGGCGCAGGCGAAGGGCAAGACGCCGGTCGTTGCGCCAGGTTGCTTCGTGATCGAGCAGAAGGGCCAGCCATTCGGCGTGACCGAGACTGGCGGCATCGCCGTTGCCCTCCAGTTCGGCAAAGGCGTGGGCCATGCCGGTCAAGCCAAGCTGATTGAGCTGCTCGAGTGTCGGGTGTTTCAGCATTCACAGATCCTTTCAGTGATAGTATCCGGAGCCCCGGATGTTGGAATGGATGATCGGCGCGCGCTCCGGGGATTGGCGCATGGGAACCTTGTCGAGCCCCTTTTCGAGGATTGATTTGACCGACGGGTAATTCCGCGCCTCGATCTCCAGTGCGCGAAGCGCGGCCGCCTCGAGACGCTCAGGTCCGAAGCGCTTGGCAAGGCCGATGATCCCGAGACACGAACGATAGCCCTGTTCAGGATGGGGCCTGTCCTCGATGATCTTCTCGACCAGCAGCAACAGCATGGGGCCGATCCGTTTCGCTTCCTCGCGGATCTTCGCCGGCGTCCATTCACGATAGCGCCTGTGGCTCGAGGGCATATGCTCCGGAATCGTCGTGTGCCGCCCGTTGCCGGACCCGCGCATGTGCACCGCGATGCGCTCGCCATTGAGGAAGATTTCGACGGTGCGGGCGGTGAAGCGGGCTTCGACCTCACGGCGGGCAAAGCGCCAGGGCACGGAGTAATGATGGCGATCGAGCGCGATATGGTAATCGAGCCCGACCCGGCACCGCTTCCACTCGGCATGGACCCACGGCTCGGTCGGCAGCGGCTTCAGATTCGGCGCGTCGACTTCCTCGAACAGCTGACGCCGCGTCTTGCCGAACTGGCGAAGCACCCGGGTATCGTTCAAGTCCGCGATGCACTCGGCGATGGCGGCATTCAGCTCGGCCAGGCTGTAAAAGACCCGGTTGCGCAAGCGGCCCAGCACCCAACGTTCGACAATCCCGACGCAGGCTTCCACTTTCGCCTTGTCGCGCGGTTTGCGCGGCCGCGCCGGAAGCACCGCCGTGCCATAATGGCGCGCCATGTCGGTGTAGCTGCGGTTGATCATCGGATCGAAGTGGCAGGCTTTGATCACCGCGACCTTGGCATTGTCGGGGACCAGAAGTTGCACCACGCCGCCAAAAAATCTGAACGCGGCGTTGTGTCCCTCGATCCAGTCGGGGAACTGCTCGCTCCAGGCCGCGCAGGCGAATGACAGGCTCGAGCCGCCCAGCACCGCCACGAACAGATGCGCCTCGCGCACTGTGCCGCGCCGGCGATCCACCACCACCGGCACCGTGTCGCCGGCATAGTCGACAAACATCTTCTCGCCGCCGGCGTGGCTCTGGCGCATGACCAGTGGCAGACGGCCCTCCCAGCGCCTGAACAGGTCGCACCAGCGGCTGTAGCGATAGCCGTCCGGATGCGCGGCGATATATTCCTCCCACAAGACCTGCAGCGTCACGTGCTTGCGCTTCAACTCGCGCGCCACCACCGACCAGTCCGGCTCCGGCTGCTTGCGCCGCCCCGGCTTCACCCCGGGCACGCCATAAAGGCATGCCTCCAGATCGGCATCCGTCATCTGAGCCGGAACCGGCCAGCTCAACCCGAACCTCCCGAACCGTTTCAGCGTGTCCCGGACCGTCGTCGGCCCAACCCCGACCCGCTCGCCAACAACGCGCGTCGAAAGCCCCGCATCAAGGCTCAGACGCAAAATCTCGCGCACATGGCGCATCGCAACCCTCCTCGTCGGCATCCATTTCCTCCAGGCCGTTATCCGACCTCAGAAATGGCCCAACGATCAGGCCAGCCCCACCCCAAACTGCGCGCCATCAAATTGGAATGCTGCGCGCATAATTCTCGGAATGCTGCGCGCGATCACCCCGGAATCTGCAGCCTGAGGTGGTGATCTGGGGAGTGGAAGGAATGTCGGGGTGTTCAGGCAGCGATTGAGATTTGACCGTTGCGAAGTCGCTGTTGATTTCCACTCAGAAGTGAGCCGGGATTTTCACCGAGGGCTGAGCCAGTTCTGATTATTGTTTTGGTCTTATGTTTGGGTCAAGTCATGGCTGCCCTCCTGCTTTTTTCGAGCAGCTTCAGCTGAGCTGGCTTTAAATCGGAAGCTGTCATTTCCTGTCTCCAGGATATGGCATCGGTGGGTAAGACGATCGAGAAGGGCAGTCGTCATCTTGGCGTCGCCGAAGACGCTGGCCCACTCGCTAGATGTTTGATCCCAGGCTTTGATGGGGCATCCTTGTCCTCCGAATCGAAGGAGGCACTATGGGGCAGGTTCTGCATGGGAGCGCCACGACGACAGAGGCGGTCCGTCGAGCGATACAACATAGTCAAGAGAGCCTGAGAGCCCTGGCCAAGCGCTACGGGATCAACCAGAAGACCGTCGCGAAGTGGCGGGAGCGGACCTCAACAGCCGACCTTCCGACGGGGCCAAAAGAGCCGCGGTCGACGGTTCTTTCCGTCGAGGAGGAGGCGGTCATCGTCGCCTTCCGGCGCTACACGCTGCTGCCGCTCGACGACTGCCTCTATGCGCTGCAGCCAACGATTCCGCACCTGACGCGATCTTCATTGCACCGCTGCCTGCAGCGCCACGGCATCGGCCGTCTGCCCGATGTCGAGGGCGACAGACCGGCAAAGAGGAAGTTCAAGAGCTACCCGATCGGCTACTTCCACGTCGACATCGCCGAGGTGCGGACCGAACAGGGCAAGCTGCATATGTTCGTGGCTATCGACCGCACCTCGAAGTTCGCCTTCGTCGAATTGCATGAAAAGGCCACCACCGCCGTCTCGCGAGAGTTCCTGCTTCGGTTGATCGCGGCCGCTCCCTACAAGATCCACACCGTGCTCACTGACAACGGCATCCAGTTCACCACGCCCGGCGCGGGAGGATCAGCCGTGCCGCTGATCAAGGAGGCCATCGCCAACGGCGAGCGCTTCCGGGCTCATGCCTTCGAATACACCTGCGCCACCAACGACATCGAGCACCGTACCACCAGGGCCAAGCATCCGTGGACCAATGGCCAGGTCGAGAGGATGAACCGCATCATCAAGGACGCCACCGTCAAGCGCTTCTACTACGAGAGCCACGACCAGCTGCGCCAGCACCTTGCCGACTTCGTCTCGGCTTACAACTTCGCCCGCAGGCTGAAGACCCTCAAAGGTCTCACACCCTACGAGTTCATCTGCAAGACATGGACTTCCCAGCCCGAACGCTTCACACTAAATCCGCTCCAGCAAACGCCGGGACTAAACATCTAGACGCCCTTTCCGGCCTGACATGCGACCGACCCCCGAATTCCTCGCTCAGGCCCGCTGAGCCATGCGTGCCGGCTTCTTCGCGCTGACAGTTGCGTATGTGCTCAGCCAGTTCTACCGTGCCTTTCTCGCTGTGCTGGCGCCGGTGCTCGAGACCGAGATCGGCGCCAATACTGACGACCTCGCATTCGCCACCGGCGTCTGGCTCGCGACCTTCGCCGCACTCCAGCTCCCGGTTGGCTACGCCCTCGACTACTTTGGCCCGCGCCGTACCTCCTGCGGACTTGGCCTGGCCGCGGTCGGCGCGGCAGTCTTCTCACTCGCTCAAGGCCCCACGGCAGTTACGGTAGCGATGGCCCTGAACGGGGCAGGCTGCGCGCCGGCGCTGATGGTCTCGCTCTACATCTTCGCGCGCATCTATCCACCCGCCCTGTTCGCGAGCCTCACCGGCTTGCTGATGGGCGTAAGCTCGATCGGCAATCTCGCTGCCGCAACCCCGATGGCCTGGGCTGCGGACGTCTTCGGCTGGCGAGCCTGTCTCTGGGCACTGGCAGCTATCACCCTGATGACCACGGTTGCGATTGTCGCCTTCATACGCGACCCGATGAGCGCTACCCCACCCGAGGAGGATGACGTGGGGCTCCTTACTCTGCTGAGGACGCCAGCGGTGCTGCTTGTCGTACCGCTCACTTTCGCCCACTATTCCCCGGTCGCTGGCGTCCGTGGGCTCTGGGTCGGGCCCTATTTGGCCGAGGCCTTTGATCTCGACGCGCTGGCGCTCGGCAATGCCACCCTCGCGATGGGAATTGCAATGATAATGGGAAGCTTCGCTTATGGGCCGATCGACCGGCTGCTTGGAACCCGCAAGGGTGTGCTGCTCGGTGGCAATCTCGCGCTCGCGGCGGCACTCATCGGACTCTGGGCCTGCCCAGCTGCCGGGCTCGGCCTCGCCTTATTCCTGCTCTGCGCCGTCGGCTTCTTCGGGTCATCTTACCCCTTGATGATGGCGTATGGTCGAAGCTTCTTTCCGCACCACCTCGCCGGGCGCGGAGTCACCTTCCTTAATCTGGTCGCGATGGGAGGCGCGGGCATCGCACAGATCACCAGTGGATGGCTCTACGCCGCCTCCGAGTCAGCGAATGCGACGGACCCGTATGCTAGAGTTTTCTTGTTCTTTGGTCTTCTCGTCCTCGCCGGCTGCGCGGTCTACGTCTTCACGCGCGACCGGCTCGACTAACGAGCTGCATAAACCGCTCGGTAAGGTGCCTGCTCGGCGATTGGCTAGAAACAAGGCTTCGTAACACTCTCTTCAGCGCGTGAAGCAAGACCGGCGGCCTTCCCCTTGATGCCGGCATCCGAGTTTGCCGCTGAACGCGCGCATGTGCGCGCTTGCCCGAATACGGAGGTTCATCGAAATCGATAAAGAGAGCCCAAACCGGATCCATAAGATTCACTTTCTTCGAAACATGGGCGCACATTCTCGTAGTTGTACGTCCGCTTTTGCCTACGACGAACAATTGAGTTTCTAACCTTGGGCGTCCCGGATCGGACGAGAAATGAATAATGATAATGGCGCCATTTACAGTGCTAATTACCGGTGAATCATGGATGGGGACGCCAAGAAGGTATAACTGTTTAAAATGCGACCATCAGACGAATAAATTATCCTGATGCTTTTGTCGTAGGTAACCTGTGCTCCCAACCCCGCAAATGGAGCAGCGTAAATGACCGACGACATGTTGCATGTGATGAAATGGCACAATGGCGAGAAGGAATTTTCGCCGTTTTCGGATGCCGAGATGAAACGTCGTCAGGACGACGCGCGCGGCTGGATGGCGAAGAACAGCGTCGATGCGGCATTGTTCACTTCCTACCACTGCATCAATTACTATTCGGGCTGGCTTTACTGCTATTTCGGCCGCAAGTACGGCATGGTCATCGACCATACCACCGCGACGACCATTTCTGCAGGCATAGATGGTGGCCAACCCTACCGCCGCAGCTTCGGCGACAACATCACCTACACCGACTGGCGCCGTGACAATTTCTACCGCGCCGCGCGCCAGCTTACGGCGGGCGCCAAGCGCATCGGCATCGAGTTCGATCATGTGACGCTTGATTTCCGGCGCCAGCTGGAAGAGGCACTGCCGGGCGTCGAGTTTGTCGACATCAGCCAGCCCTCGATGTGGATGCGCACGATCAAGTCGGTGGAGGAGCAGAAGCTGATCCGTGAGGGCGCCCGAGTCTGTGACGTCGGTGGCGCGGCCTGCGTGGCGGCCGTGAAGGCTGGCGTGCCCGAACACGAAGTCGCTATCGCCACCACAAACGCCATGATTCGTGAAATTGCCAAGTCATTTCCCTTCGTCGAACTGATGGACACCTGGACCTGGTTCCAGTCTGGTATCAACACCGACGGCGCACACAACCCGGTCACCAACCGCGTGATCCGTTCAGGCGACATCCTATCGCTCAACACATTCCCGATGATCTTCGGTTACTACACGGCGCTGGAGCGCACGCTGTTCTGCGACTATGTCGACGACGCCAGCTTGGACATCTGGGAAAAGAACGTGGCCGTGCATCGCCGCGGGCTGGAACTGATCAAGCCTGGCGCACGCTGCAAGGACATCGCCATCGAGCTCAACGAGATGTACCGCGAGTGGGACCTTCTGAAGTACCGTTCCTTCGGCTATGGCCATTCATTCGGCGTACTTTGCCACTATTACGGCCGCGAGGCGGGTGTGGAACTGCGCGAGGACATCGACACCGAACTGAAGCCCGGCATGGTAGTCTCCATGGAACCCATGGTGATGCTGCCCGAAGGTACGCCAGGTGCAGGCGGCTATCGCGAGCACGACATCCTGATCGTCAATGAGGACAGCGCCGAAAACATCACCGGCTTCCCGTTCGGGCCGGAGCACAACGTCGTCAAGAACTGAACCGATAACGAGTCTCTGGTGGCCCCCTATATTCCACATGACTTGCCTTACCGATGGGCCGACGCGGATCCCGCGTCGGCTCGCTCTTGCCCGGCATGGCCGCGTGAACTTGCGCGTCTGTTCCAAGTCGTGTGGCGTTTTATCCCGGGAATAAGGAAGTGTAATTCCGAGCCTCATACCGAAAGTGGCGGGCACGATGATGACGCCAACCATTAGCTGGTGCCACCTCCAAGGCCCTTTTGACTGGACACACAAAGCCGCGATCCCCTCGCGGCTTTTCCTCTTTCTCATCTCGCGATTTCAACCAGGAAATTCATTTTCCAGCGCTTGGACGATGCCGTTCACGCAGACCTGGAGCAGCAGTTCGCCCTTTTCGGCGGATGCCTCCTTGGGAGAGGACAGCGTGCCGCTGGCGGGCGTCCATTCCGTCTTTGGCGGATAAACGTCGTAGGGAGGGAAGCTTGCCGGTGCATGATCGACTGCCCGTTCCAGGCTGACCTGGTGGGGGTAGAGCGCCAGCATGATCGACGTCTCGAGAACGCCGCCATGTTCGATCTCCCAGCCCGGGAAGCCGTCAGGATAGAGCTTCGCGATGGTCGCCTTGTCGACGAAATCCCAATAGGAGAGCACCACGATCTTCATGTCCTTTATGCCGCCCCAGTGCAGCTCGCGCAGGGCTAGATCGATGCCCTCGACGATGAACCACGAGTTTTCGAAGTGGCCGTTGACCATGCAGATTTTTCGCACGCCGTGCCGTGCGAATTCCTTGATCACGTCTCGGAGCGCTGCGACCAGCGTCGCGCCGTCGAGGCTGGTGGTGCCCGGCAGATGGTTGCCGCCCCCCGATTTTTGGTGCGACTTGTAGCCGTAGGTGAAGGGAGGCGCGACCAGCGCGCCGATCTGGCCGGCGACGCGGCGGGCGAATTCGACGGGCAAAAGGACATCGACATTCATCGGCATGTGATGGCCGTGCTGCTCCATCGAGCCGATCGGCAGCAGGATCGGCGTGCTGCCGTCGCGCACGCGTTGATCGTAGTCGGGCCAGGCCAACTCGGCGGCGAAGACGGTTAGTCGAGGCATAGTCATCTCCCATTTAGCGAATAGCCAATGATTAGAGGGCATCCTTATGATATGGGAAATTTATAATCGTCATCCTTGCATGAGGAATGGAAATCCATGAAAAGCGTCCTAAACTTCCAGACCGACCTTTTGCGAACCTTCGTTTCCGTCATCGATCTTGGCGCCTACACCAAGGCTGGCGAAGCGCTCGGCCGCACCCAGCCGGCCATTTCCCTGCAAATCCGCCGACTCGAGGAACTCGTCGGTTCGCCCGTTATCAAGCAGGTTGGCCGGACGCTGCTGTTGACAAGCGAAGGTGAGATGCTGCTGAGTTATGCCCGCGAAATCCTGCGCTTGAACGACGAGGCCGCCTCCTATTTCAACCGGTCGAAGATCGCCGGCGTGTTGCGCGTCGGCTTGCCCAACGACTATGCGGTGACCTTCCTGCAGGGTGTCATCATCGAATATACGCGCCAACATCCTGGAATTTCGTTGGAAATCCACTGTAGCTGGAGCGCCGAAATCCTGGATCGGCTCCGCGCCGACGAACTCGACCTGGCGGTGGCCATGGTCAACAACGAGCGTGCGCAATACCTGTCGCGATCTTGGATCGAACGGCCGATCTGGGCGGCAGCGGAATCCGTCAAGTTCGATCCCGCGAAGGGCATTCCGCTCGCGGCGCATCCAGAAGGTTGCGCGTATCGGGCGCGCATGATTCAGGCGCTCGATGCGGTGCAGATCCGCTGGCGAGTGGCCTATACTGGCCCCGGCATTGGCGGCCTGCAGAATGCGGTGGTCAATGGTTTGGGCGTCAGTGCGCTGACCCGCTACACGATTCTGCCGGGCATGCGGGCGCTTGATGAGCGCGACGGCTTTCCGCCGCTTGCCGAAATCCGCGTCGGCCTGTTCTACAAGCACCCGCGCCTGTCCGACGCCGGTATCCGGCTGGTCAACCATATCATCGCTCGGCTCGACGAGGCGGGCGTCTCAGGCGATCCCGTACGCCGCCCGATCGAGCTGAACCGGCAATAAGGAGCGCAAATGAGTTTATTATGAGAATTAATTTTCCAAATACATGACCGCTTCGTAGCGTCATGAAAACAACAGCAAGAAGGCACCGGTACATTATTGGGACACGGATATACGGTAGGCATGGCAATCAAGCCTGATTGCTGCGCAGCGGCAGATACCCATCGGTGTCGAGCGGCAAGGTTTCGGACCAGATGTAGTCGCCGGTGATGTTGATGTGGTCCCAGCCGAGCGGAGAAAGGCGGGCCGTGATTGTGTCTTCGATCTTCGCTCCTCGTGACTTCGTTTCCTTCAGTATCCGTCCAAGGTAGCGGCAGTTGAACAGGACAATGGCGGCCGTGACGAGGTTGAGTGCGGCTGCTCTGCTTGACTGGTTTTCTTGGCCGCGATCCCGGAAACGCCCCAGACGATGGAAAGCGATCGCCCTGGAGAGGGAGTTCCGCGCCTCCCCCTTGTTGAGTTCCGTCGTGACGAGTCTACGCAGGCCAGGATCTTCGAACCAGCGCAAGGTGAACAGCGTGCGCTCGATCCGGCCGATCTCGCGCAGCGCGGCGGCAAGACTGTTCTGCTGCCGATACGCCGAGAGCTTCCTCAGGATCAATGAAGGCGTGACGGCCTTGTGCCGCAGCGCATGGATCACTCTCTGGATTTCGTCCCAGTGCGCGCGGATCAACTGCGGGTTCAGCCGATTCCCGAATAAGGGCGCGAGAGCACCGTATTTTGACTTGGGTTCGAATGCATAGAGCTTGCGGTCCGAGAGGCGCGGGATGCGGGGCTCGAACGACAGGCCGAGCAGATGCATGACGGCGAAGACGATATCCGAGACACCGCCGCCATCGACATGAAAGGCGGCAATATCGACGCCGCTCTCGTGACCCAGGATGCCGTCAAGGGAATGCACGGCCTCGCTTGCGGTGCCGGCGATCACCTTCTGGTGGAGCGGGGCATACCTGTCGGTGATCGTGGTGTAGATCTTGACGATCGGATCCCGCCCGTAGTGGGCGTTGACGGCGCCACCTGCTTCACCCGGCCCGCCGAGATAGAATGCTTGTCCATCTGCCGATGCGCGCCAGCCTTCGCCGAACCAGGCGGCGATCGGCTCCGCGTGAATGGCGTCCGTCAAGTTGGCAAGAGCCGCGCGGAAGGTTTCTTCGCGCATGTGCCACATCTGCATGCGCAGGAGAGCACGCCGTGATCCCGCGCCGCTGACTTCAGCCATTCGGGACAGGCCGAGATTCGTCGCTTCCGCGATCAGGGTCGCCATGAACGCCCGCATGTCGGTTGGCGGCAGGCCCGTCGAGACATGCGTAAAATGCTCCGCAAAACCTGTCCACAGATTGATCTGATCGAGAAGATCGGTGATGCGGACGTGGGGCATCATGCGGTAAAGGGCGCCGATGGCGGCCGCGCTATCGTCGTGCTCGCCGTCACCCTGATCCTTCGGGAAGCGCAGCCGCCCGCCCGCGAACAGCATCGGTTCCCTGGCCGCGAAGCCCTCGGCCACTGACAGCAAGGCGGTATCCAGTATCGAAGCACGCGCGTGCAGGTATGTGTCCGCGTCGACGTCTGGATGTGCCTGCAACGCGTTGCTGTCCGCCTTGTCATTAGCCAGAAGGTCATCCAGCGACCGATGGATACGTGAGGTCGGAACCCATACGATTCCGCTCGCCAATGCGTTTGCTAGGCCGAAGTATGTCGCAAGCTCGTAGCATGTGCGGTCAATCGAACCGTTTGTGAAGACATGACGTCGCCAGCGCCGCTCGATATGGGCGAGCGGTATTGTCTCTGGCAGTCGCCGGCGTTTGTCTCCGCCGATTTCCGCAAGAACAGCGACGGCATCCAGCAACGGTTTGGCGACGCGGCTGCCCTCGAACGCAAAAGACGACAGAAAGCGGGAGCCGATCTGCCTGAAGACATGATATTCGCGCGGGAGCTCGCCAATGATGTCCGGGCGTCCCGGCCGCAGCGATCGGCGGATAGTAACAGCGTCGTCTTCGATGGTGTCGAGCGCCGCGATTTCGGTCACGGCGGACGCGATGTCGCCTCCCTCCCTTGCGGAGATGACGAGCGCTTCCAGTACATCGGCGATGCGCGCCAATCGGGTGCGGCCCTGCTCGGCAGTGAGGGCAATTGTCTCTTCGAGCCGTTTTCTGGCGCGAAGGTTCGCCCGCGCCACCAATGACTGGAACATCGAAAGGGCGCCATCGGTCAATGTGGCCTCGAGTTCGCGCAGCGTGGCGATCATGACGGCGTGGCGCCGGTCCGCGCCCATCTGCTGGAAAGCCTGAGAGGTGTAGAGCAGTCCTTCCTTCGCCATCTGTGCCAGGCGAGGGCCAAAAGCAGGCGGCAGCGTACCGATACCGTCAAGCGTTGAGCGGACAATGGCGATCTTGTCGAGGATCTCGATCAGCGGACGCGCTCCGACCCGGGAAGGCGGCTCGCGGAGCCAGGATAGCCTTGTCTGACGGGCATGCGTCTTGGCGACCAGCAGCCTGTCCAATTGATGACGATGGCCTTCGTCGAGCATTGAGCTGACCTCGGTCACCATCATGCCGTCGGCTGCATGCATTGCCGAAGCCGCCAGGCGCTCGACAACCGTGACACCGGGGATGATGATCTTTTCCTCCCGCATTTTCTCGATCAATCGTCCGAGAAGGATGCGCCCATCCGTCAGGCCCAAAGCTACTTGCTTAGCCCAATCGCTCAGCACCGAGCGAGCGGGCCTCGTGAGGTCGCGATAACCATGCTGCTGCTTGATCGCAGCCAGTTGCTCGTACCGTGTCGCACCACGCCGAGCGAAGCGGGCGATCGCTTCCGTGTCGGCGCCGATCTGCTCGGCAATATAATCCAGCATGACCGGAGGCAGGAACTCCCCGCGTCGCAAATGCCTGCCCGGATAGCGCAGACAGCACAATTGCAGGGCATGGCTCAGGCGGGTTTCCGGTGTGCGGCAACTGGCTATAGCGGTGAGATCTTTAGCGTCCAGCGTATAGTGGCGAACGATCTCGTTTTCAGTCTCCGGCAATGCCAGCAGTACGTCGCGCTGCTTCTTCGTCATGGATATGCGGGCGGGCATGTTGTCTCCTTACAAAAGCCGCTTGCCTTTCGAGCTCTCATTGAAAGAGGATTGTGAAAGGATTTTCACCCTGATTCGTCAGTCTGACTGCCGCAGTTCCGCAAACCACCGTTATTGAAAGGGCGCCCATGCTGATCGGCTACGCCCGCGTAAGCAAAGGCGACGAACAGTCGAACAAGGCTCAAGCCAGGGCGCTGGCCGAGGCCGGTTGCAAGCGCGTCTTCGAGGAGAAGGCATCGGGCGGGCGCTGGGAACGTCCCGAGCTTCACCGCATGCTCGATCAGTTGCGTGATGGCGACACCGTCGTCGTCTGGAAGCTCGATCGCCTGTCGCGCTCGCTGAAGGATGTTCTCCACCTGATGGACAGGATCGCCAGTGCCGGCGCGGGGTTCCGTTCATTGACCGAGGCGATCGACACGACGACGGCGGCCGGTCGCATGATGATGCAGATGGTGGGGTCCTTTGCAGAGTTCGAGCGCGCCATGATCCGGGAGCGAACAACGGCCGGGCTCGCACAGGCCCGCGCCGAAGGCAGGATCGGCGGACGCCGCAGAAAGCTTGATCCGAAGAAACGGCGCGAAATCGCCGAAAGCGTCCTGTCCGGCCGCAAGAGCGGCGCCGAGATGGCGAGGCTGTACGACGTCAGCGAGCCAACGGTCTCGCGGATCGTCGCCGAATATCGCCAGAACCTGGAGACCGACAATGCCAGCCAGCTATGATCTCAAGGGGTTGATGAAGTTCCTGGCCCGCGATGAGTGGGGTGGGTGTTTTGAGGAGGTGTTCGACGATCACTTCGGCCCCGTGCTCAAGGCCGGAGACATGGAGTTCGATGACCTTGCCGAGATTCTCAGCGACGACTGGGCCATGACGCTGTGGGGGTGCGCGTTCGAGGATTTCCTGACGCAGGAGTTCGATGTCCAGGGCGGCAATATCGTCGACGAATATCTCAAGCGTCGCGGCTGGAAGGAAGGCGCACAGACGAAAGCCTATATGAAAGCGCTACGGACATCGGTCATGAGCCTTTATGAGGTAAGCGACATCGTGCCCGGCAAATCGCTCATGGCGCGTGATCTCATCCGCGGCGGTGAGCCCGTCGCTGTCAGCGAGGGGACGGCAACACAGACCCTGAAGCAATGGGACAGGATTGCCGCTCGTATCGTGCCGGTCCTTGGCAAGAACATTTTCGCTGGCGGGCTGTTGCCTTATACGCCCCAAGCCACCGACGCGCTGTTCGACGGTCTGCGGCAGGTATTTGGAAAGAAGGGCGCAAAGAAGCTCCCTGCCGTTGCGGACCAGGATCTGCAGTCGGTCGCTTCCATGTTCTCCCTTTCGTGGCTGTTCGACACACTCGATCGAGCTATGGGGCTGCCACCGATGCAGAACTCGGACGGCGACGACCTCACGTTCCACGATGTCAGGTTTCCGCTGACAAATGGCGTAGCACAGAAGGATGTCGCCGCGCAGATGAACGCCATTCCGGCGATGGCGCAGGAGAACGCAAAGTTCTGGAACTGGCTCGACGCCAAGCCGAACGGCAGAAAGAAGGAGAAACAGGCCAATGCGTTTTCCTTCGATGCCACCATGGATAGCGGCCTGCGCGTGCTGGGTAATGTGGAGCTGAAGGGGCGGTTCCTACACCTGTCAACCAACTCCGTCGCGCGGGCGGAGAAGGGGACAGTCCTAATCCGCAAGGCGCTCGGCGATATTGTCGGCACGCCGCTGACCGAAATCCGCACCGTCGAGCAGATGATGGCCGAACGACCGCCTCGCGAACGTGGAGAAGCAACTTCGGAAGTTCCGCCCGAAATTGCCGAGCAGGTCGTCCACCAGTTCATGGACCGGCAATATCGTGAAACGCTTGATCAGCCGGTCGGCATGCTCGGTAACAAAACGCCGCGGCAGGCCGCAAAGTCAGCCGCTGGCCGGCAGAAGGTCGCCGAATGGCTCAAATATCTCGAAAACCAGTCCGCAAAACAGGCGGGTCCCACCGATCCAATGGCAACCTACAGTTTCGAGTGGATGTGGAAGGAACTCGGCGTCCATGATCTACGCCGGTAGAACCTGTCTACCGTATATCCGTGTCCCAATAATGTACCGATGCC
>CAZROU010000034.1:0-47217 GCA_964601795.1 uncultured Mesorhizobium sp.
AGATCTTCGACTTCTCGCAACTCGGCACCTATGTCGAGCGCGCCGACAACACCGCGCGCATCCTCGACGTCAAATACTACGTGCTCCTGCCGTCGATTTCATGGGTCGGTTCGACTCTGGACAACTACCAGTGGGAATCGATCCTGCGCTCCGTCTCGGCGCACCGTTCCTACCGCTGGAACTACGATGCGACCTATAAACCGTCCAATATCGCCGACTATCTGATCCTCAACGGGCGCATGCCGCGCTCGCTGGCCTTCTGCTACCGCTTCATATGCGAACACCTCAACCTGCTCGCCGACGACTACGGCGCACGCCACGCCTGCCACGAAACGTCTACGAAAACGCGGTCCTTGCTAAAGGTCGGCTCGATCAAGGATATTTTCGACGCAGGCTTGCATGAATTCCTGAGCGATTTCATCCGGGACAACACGCGGCTCGGAAACGAGATCGCGCAAGACTACCGGTTCTATTGAGGCTTCGGGATGCGGCTGAAGATTACCCATAAGACCGAATACAATTACGACGTGCCGGTGCACTATGCCTTGCAGCGCTTGCGGCTCATGCCCGTCAACGGGCCGACGCAGCAGGTGCATTCATGGAACCTGAACGTCGAAGGCGCGCGCGAGGAAGTCCGTTTCAAGGATCATTTCGACAATGACACCCGCCTCATCAGCGTCGAGGGAGACCCTCACCGGATCGTCGTCGAGGTCGCCGGAGAAATCGAAACAAGGGACACCGCTGGTGTCTACGGCACACAGTACGGCTTCGCGCCGTTGTGGCTGTTTTGCCATGAGACGCGCCTGACCAAGGCAGGGCAGGGAATCAACGACCTCGTTGCCTCCATTGGCGACGGCACCGATATCGAGAAACTCCATCGCCTCATGATGATGGTTCGTGACCGCGTTAAATACACCATAGGCAGCACGACAACCGAGACCTCCGCCGAAGACGCATTGGAACTTGGCACCGGTGTTTGCCAGGACCATAGCCACATCTTCGCAGCGGCCGCCCGCACAATGGGTTTCCCGGCGCGCTACATCAGCGGCTACCTGATGATGAATGCCGCTATCGAGCAGACCGCAAGTCACGCATGGGCGGAAGTGCATGTGCCGAAGCTCGGTTGGGTCGGTTTCGATGCGTCCAACGGCATCTCACCGGACGAGCGTTACGTCCGCATCGCCGTTGGTCGCGACTATCACGATGCCATGCCCATATCTGGAATCCGTTTAGGACAGGCCGAAGAACGGCTTGCGGTTCAGATCACGGTAGAGCAGTAATTCCCGCGCCAAGATCATGTCAGAAGAGTGCCCATGACCTATTGCGTAGGATTGCAGATCGACCGCGGGCTCGTGTTCATGTCGGACACGCGCACCAATGCCGGAATGGATTCCATCTCCACCTATCGCAAGATGCACGTCTGGGAGCAGCCGGGAGAGCGCGTCATAGTCCTGATGACTGCCGGCAACCTGGCCACCACGCAAGCGGTTGTCAGCCTGCTCGATGAGCGCAGCAAGGCGGTTGCGGATCGCCATGCTACCGTTCTCGAAACGCCGTCCATGTACCAGACCGCGCGTCTGGTCGGCGATACCGTCAAGGAAGTGATCGCCAGTTCCGCGCCGGAAGGCGAACGGGCGGATGCCTACTTCAATGCCTCCTTCATTCTGGGCGGCCAGATACGGGGTTCGCTGCCGCGTCTGTTCATGATCTATCCGGAAGGCAATTTCATCGAGGCGACCGACGACACGCCCTTCTTCCAGATCGGCGAGACCAAATACGGCAAGCCAATTATCGTGCGCGCCTATGAACGTACGATGAGTTTTGCCGAAACGGTGAAACTGATGCTGGTGTCGTTCGATTCGACACTTAAATCCAATCTGTCAGTCGGACTGCCGCTCGATCTGCTTTTTTACGAGAAGGACAGCTTCAAGGTTGGCGTCAAAAAGCGCATCGGCCAGGACGACCCCTACTACCGTACGATCTCGAATGGCTGGTCGGATGCGCTGAAAGCCGCCTTCCAGCAATTGCCGGATTTTCCCGAATAGCCGTCGGACGCGAAACTCAAGTAACCGGAGAAGGGCCAAATGGACGGCAACGAGTTTCGTGATTGGTCCATTCGCGCTGCCGAATGGGGCGCCGACTATCGCGAGACCTTGCGTGACCGTCCTGTGAGGCCGCGCACGGAACCCGGTGAAATCTTTCGTGCTATTGAGCCGTCGCCGCCTGAAGACGCCGAGTCCATGGAGAAGATTTTCGCGGATTTCGAAGCGACGATAATGCCGGGCATGACCCACTGGCAGCATCCGCGTTTCTTCGCCTATTTCCCTGCCAATGCCGCCCCGGCTTCGGTGGTCGCTGAATACCTTGTATCCGCAATGGCTGCGCAATGCATGCTCTGGCAGACCTCGCCGGCGGCGACGGAACTCGAAATGCGCATCATCGACTGGATGCGCCAGGCGCTTGGCCTGCCCGAAGGCTTTTCCGGCGTCATTCAGGATTCAGCCTCGTCAGCCACCCTTGCCGCCGTGCTCATCATGCGCGAACGGGCGCTGGCCTGGGAAGGCAACAGGAAGGGGCTCGCCGGCCAGCGGGCGGTGCGCATCTATTCTTCCGATCAGGTGCATACATCGATCGACCGCGCCATCTGGGTTTCCGGCATAGGCGAGGAAAACCTGGTTCGTATCCCGGTCAACGGCCCGTTGCGCTCGATGGATATCACAGCACTCGAAGCCGCCATCATCCACGACCGCGCCAATGGCTTCCTTCCCGCAGGCATCATCGCTTGCGTCGGCGGCACCAGCGTCGGCGCCACTGACGATATCGCTGCCGTTGCAGAGATTGCGCGCCGTCACGGCCTCTACCTCCATGTTGATGCCGCTTGGGCGGGCTCGGCGATGATCTGTCCTGAATACCGGCATTTCTGGGCTGGTGTCGAAGGCGCGGATTCCATCGTTTTCAATCCGCACAAATGGCTTGGCGCGCAATTCGATTGCTCGATCCAGTTCATCCGCGATCCGGAAAGCCATGTGCGCACGCTGGCCATCAAGCCGGAGTATCTCAAAACCCACGGCCATGACGGCATCGTCAACTATTCCGAATGGTCGGTCCCGCTCGGCCGCCGCTTCCGCGCGCTGAAGCTGTGGTTCCTGTTGCGTGCGCACGGGCTCGAAGCCTTACGCAAGATGATCCGCAACCATGTTGAATGGAGCGAAACGCTCGCCCGCCAATTGGCTACCGAGCCGGATTTCGAACTCGTTACCGAGCCGATGCTCTCGCTTTTTTCGTTTCGCCATCGCGCACCTGCTGGTGCGGACGCGGACGAACACAATCAGCGGCTGCTCAACGCAATCAACAATGATGGCCGCATTTACCTGACGCAAACGAAAGTGGACGGTCGCTTTGCCATTCGTTTCCAGGCAGGCCAGTTCGATTCCACGGCTCAGGACGTTGAAATGGCGTTCGCAGTCATCAAGGAAATCGCCCGCAATTTGCGCTGATCTCCTCGGATCTTTCTTGCCTCTCGTCCATATTGGTGAGGTTCTTTTGGGCCGCTGACGCCTGTTCATCGCTTTCGTTTTAGGCTATGGGTCCAAAAAACGAAAAAGGACGAGCCATGTACCTTCCGCCCCGCCATGCCGAAATCATCCAGATGGCCAAGGACAAGGGCAGGGTATTGGTCGATGATCTGGCCGCGCATTTCTCGGTTACGCCCCAGACCATCCGCAAGGATCTCAACGATCTGTGCGATCAACGGCTGCTGAACCGCATCCACGGCGGTGCGCTGTTTCCTTCCGGCATCGAGAACATGGAATACGAGGCGCGGCGCAAGATCGCCGCCGATGAGAAGGAAGCGATCGGCAAGGCAGCCGCGCGCCTGATCCCGGACAGCGCCTCCCTGTTTATCAATATCGGCACCACGACCGAGGCGGTCAGCAACGCGCTCCTTGATCACTCCGGCCTGATGGTCATTACCAATAACATCAATGTTGCCAACAGGATGCGCGTCTATCCTTCGATAGAAGTTGTCATCGCGGGTGGCGTGGTTCGCGGTTCCGATGGTGGCGTCGTCGGCGAGGCGGCCGTCGATTTCATCAAGCAGTTCAAGGTCGATTACGCAGTCATCGGCGCGTCAGCCATTGACCACGACGGCGCGCTCCTCGATTTCGATTTTCGCGAGGTCAAGGTGGCCCAGGCCATCATCGCCAATGCCCGCCATGTGATCCTGGTTTCCGACAGCACCAAGTTCGAGCGGACCGCCCCGGTGCGCATCGGTCACCTGTCGCAGGTCAACACCTTCATCACCGATCGCTGCGATATCGCCGCCGTGCGCCGCATCTGCGAGGAAACCGAAGTTCAACTGATCGAGACGACCAACCGCACCTGAGTGTGGACGTTCAAAATTATCTCCGAGACGTCGTTTGACATTCGTTATTGTTTCGAAATAATCTCGATTTGATTTCGAAATGATGATTTGTACCGGGCGACGAAATCTCGGAGATTTTCGTGGGCGAAACCGCGATCCATGACATTGTCATCATCGGCGGCGGCATCAATGGATGCGGCATAGCCCGCGACGCTGTCGGGCGCGGCTTTTCCGTTCTTCTGGCCGAAATGAACGACCTCGCCAGCGGAACCTCGTCCGGTTCAACCAAGCTCATCCACGGCGGTCTGCGTTACCTCGAGTTCTACGAGTTCCGGCTGGTTCGCGAGGCGCTGATGGAGCGCGAGGTGTTGTGGCGCAATGCGCCGCACATCATCTGGCCGATGCGTTTCGTGCTGCCCTATGCCGAGGGATTGCGGCCGGCATGGCTGCTCAGGCTTGGCCTGTTCCTCTACGATCACATTGGCGGTCGCAAGCTCTTGCCGGCCACGAAAACGCTCGACATGCATACCGACCCATCAGGCAAGCCGTTGAAGCGCTTGTTTTCAAAGGCGTTCGAATATTCGGACGGCTGGGTCAACGATGCCCGGCTGGTTGCCTTGAACGCCCGTGATGCCGCCGACAAGGGTGCCGATATCCGCGTTCGGACCAAAGTCGTCTCGGCGCGCCGCGACGAAAAATCCTGGACCGTGACGCTTGAGGATACCCACACCGGCGCCCGCCAGGAGGTTACCGCCCGCTTGCTGGTCAACGCGGCCGGTCCTTGGGTCGATCACGTCCTCACCGAAGCGTTCGGCCGCAACGATGTCCACAACGTGCGACTCGTCCAGGGCAGCCACATCGTCGTGCCGAGGAAATTTGATGATCCGCGTGCCTATTTCTTCCAGAACAAGGATGGCCGCATCATCTTCGCTATACCCTATGAGGAAGATTTCACGCTGATCGGCACCACCGACCAGGATTATCCGGGCGACCCGCACGACGTGAAGATAAGCGACGCCGAGATCGACTATCTATGCGCCGCGGCAAGCGAGTATTTCGCCGAACCGGTCAAGCGCGAAGACATTGTATGGACCTATTCGGCGGTACGCCCGCTCTATGATGACGGTGCTTCCAAGGCGCAGGAGGCCACCCGCGACTACGTGTTGAAGGCCGAGGAAGGCGGTGCGCCGCTTCTCAATGCGTTTGGCGGCAAGATCACCACCTATCGCCGGCTTTCAGAGGCGATGCTGGAAAAAATCGAAGGGTTTCTCGGCAAGCGCGGCAAGCCGTGGACGGCGGCGGCGCCACTGCCGGGCGGCGACTTTCCGGCAACGAATTTCGACGCCGAAGTCGCGAAGCTGAGCTATGCCTATCCGTTCCTCACCCCGCACCACGCCAAGCGGCTGATGCGCCTTTATGGAACGCGGGCAGTCATCTTGCTCGGCCAGGCCAAATCCATCGCCGATCTCGGCCGCTATTTCGGTGCGGACCTCTACGAGGCTGAAGTCCGTTACCTTGTGGCCAACGAGTGGGCGATGACGGCGGAAGACGTGCTGTGGCGCAGAACCAAGCGCGGCCTGCATCTTACCCCTGAGCAGGTCGACGTGCTCGATACATTCATACAGGGCCTTACCAGGAGACATTCGGCGGCGGCGGCGGAATAAGGGAGGCACGAGAGGGCATATGCTGGAACTGAGGAATGTCTCGAAGGTTGTGGGGGCAGACACCCACATTGCCGACATCTCGTTGACGCTCAATCATGGCTCGTTGAACGTCCTGCTCGGACCGACGCTGTCGGGCAAGACCAGCCTCATGCGCCTCATGGCTGGGCTCGATGTCCCGACTTCCGGTTCCATCTGGTTCGACGGCAAGGACGTGACCGGCGTTCGCGTCCAGAAGCGCAACGTCGCCATGGTCTACCAGCAGTTCATCAACTATCCGGCAATGACCGTATACGAGAACATCGCTTCGCCCTTGCGCGTTGCCGGCATCGACAAGGCCAGTATCGACCGTGAGGTCCGCAAGGCTGCCGACCTGCTCAAGCTCACGCCCTATCTCGACCGCACGCCGCTAAATCTTTCCGGCGGCCAGCAACAGCGCACCGCGCTGGCGCGCGCCATCGTCAAGAATGCCAGCCTCGTTCTGCTCGACGAGCCGCTTGCCAATCTGGACTACAAGCTGCGCGAGGAACTGCGTGAAGAGCTTCCCAAGATCTTCGCGGAAGCGGGAACCATCTTCGTCTATGCGACCACCGAGCCGCATGAAGCGCTCCTGCTTGGCGGCAACACGGCTACGCTGTCACAGGGCAGGGTCACCCAGTTCGGCCCAACGGTCGAAGTCTTCCGCAGGCCGGTCGATCTGGTCACGGCGAAAACCTTCGCCGATCCTCCGCTGAACACAATCGTGCTTGCCAAGAAGGGCAAGCACCTTCTCCTTGATGGTGGGGTTAACCTCCCAGTGCCAACCGACCTCGTTGGTATAGCCGACGGCAACTACACGATCGGCTTTCAACCCCACCATCTTTCTCTTGATCGCTCGAATGCGGGTTCGGTTCCGGTCCGCGCCAAGGTTTCCATTACCGAAATCACCGGCTCGGAAAGCTTCATCCATCTCGATTTCGCCGATGTTCGCTGGGTCATGCTCACCCACGGCATTCGCCATTACGAGACAGACGATGAGGTCGAGGTGTTCATCGACCCGCGCCACATCATGATGTTCGATGGCAACGGCCGTGCGGTCTCCGCACCGAGCATGGCGGCGTAGGAGGGCTGGAGATGGCACGCATCGACGTCAACCACATCCGCCATTCCTACCTGGCCGATCCGCGCAAGGATTCCGACTTTGCGTTGAAGGAGGTGCATCACACCTTTGAAGACGGCGGCGCTTACGCTCTGCTCGGCCCTTCCGGTTGCGGCAAGACAACGCTGCTCAACATCATTTCCGGCCTGCTGCGGCCCTCGCACGGCCAGTTGCTGTTCAACGGCAAGGATGTGACCAACCTGTCCACGCAGGAACGCAACATTGCCCAGGTGTTCCAGTTCCCGGTCATCTACGACACCATGACGGTGTACGACAATCTGGCCTTTCCTCTGCGCAACCGCGGCGTCCCGGAAGGGGATGTCGACCGCAAGGTGCGCGAGACGCTCGAAATGACCGATCTGGCCGACTGGGCCGGGCGCAAGGCGAGGGGCCTTACCGCGGACCAGAAGCAGAAGATTTCGCTCGGTCGCGGCCTTGTCCGCTCCGACGTCAATGCCATCCTGTTCGATGAGCCGCTCACCGTCATTGACCCCCATATGAAGTGGGTCCTGCGCTCACAGTTGAAGCAGCTTCACCGCCGCTTTGGTTATACCATGGTCTACGTCACCCACGACCAGACCGAAGCCCTGACCTTCGCTGAGCGCGTTGTGGTCATGTATGATGGTGAAATCGTGCAGATCGGCACGCCGGCCGAGTTGTTCGAAAGGCCGCGCCACACCTTTGTCGGCTATTTCATCGGATCGCCGGGTATGAACGTCATGCCCGTGAAGGTGGAAGGCAAGGTCGCAAGGTTGGGCTCGCAGTCGATCCCACTGCCGGGTGCGCTGAAGACAACTAACGGCGCAATCGAGCTCGGCGTGCGTCCTGAGTATGTTCGCATCGGCTCAAAAGGCATGTCCGTTTCGATCACCAAGGTCGAGGATGTCGGTCGTCACAAGGTTGTCCGCGCAAGGCTTGAAGGGCGCGATATCGCGGCCATTATCGGTGAGGATGACGAGATACCTGCCGACGCCAAGGTGAGTTTCGAGCCTGCGGGCATCAACATCTATGCCGACTCCTGGCGTGTCGAGATGGGGGCCTGACATGGACAAGACCTGGAACAACAAGGCCTGGTTTCTCGTCCTGCCCGTGCTGGTGCTGGTGGCATTCTCGGCAGTCATCCCGTTGATGACCGTCGTCAATTATTCGGTGCAGGATACCTTCGGCAACAACCAGTTCTTCTGGGCCGGCACCGAATGGTTCGAGGAATTGCTTGCCTCGGACCGCTTCTGGCAGGCAATGGGCCGCAACCTGATCTTTTCCTTCATTATCCTGGCAATCGAAGTGCCGCTCGGCATCTTCATCGCGCTCAACATGCCCAAGAAGGGCTGGGGCGTGCCGGTCTGTCTGGTTCTGATGGCGCTGCCTTTGCTCATTCCATGGAACGTCGTCGGCACCATCTGGCAAGTGTTCGGGCGCAACGATATCGGCTTGCTCGGCTACACCGTCAATGCGCTCGGCATCGACTACAATTACGTCAAGGACCCGTTCGATGCCTGGGTGACGGTTATCGTCATGGATGTCTGGCATTGGACAAGCCTCGTCGTCCTGCTCTGCTACGCTGGCCTGGTCTCGATCCCCGACGCCTTCTATCAGGCCGCAAAGATCGACGGCGCATCGCGCTGGTCGGTGTTCCGCTACATCCAGTTGCCGAAGATGCAGCGTGTCTTGCTCATCGCCGTGCTGCTGCGCTTCATGGACAGCTTCATGATCTACACCGAGCCGTTCGTCGTCACCGGCGGCGGGCCGGGCAATTCGACAACCTTCCTGTCTATCGATCTCGTCAAGATGGCGCTTGGCCAGTTCGACCTCGGGCCTGCTGCGGCGATGTCGCTGGTCTACTTCCTCATCATCCTCCTGTTGTCGTGGGTGTTCTACACCGTCATGACCAACTACGACGCGGAGCGCTGACATGACGGGCGCAAATGAGAGAACGGAGCGGGGCGCGATGAGCGGGGCTGCTGTCGGCAGCAAAGCCGCCAGCGAAGCCTCGCAGGAGGCGCTCGCCCGTCTCATGCGCAAGCGCGGCATCGAGTCGAAGTGGTGGTGGGTCGTCCCGACCGTTTACATCGTGTTCCTGATGCTGCCGATCTACTGGCTCATCAACATGAGCTTCAAGACCAACAGTGAGATCGTTTCGTCACTGACGCTGTATCCTCATCGGCCGACGCTGAACAATTATGTGGTCATTTTCACAGACGCGTCCTGGTACTCGAGCTACATCAATTCGATCACCTATGTGGTTATGAACATGGTGATTTCGGTCGCAGTGGCGTTGCCGGCAGCCTATGCCTTTTCGCGGTACCGTTTCCTCGGCGACAAGCACCTGTTCTTCTGGCTGCTGACCAACCGCATGGCGCCGCCGGCGGTGTTCGCGCTCCCGTTTTTCCAGCTCTATTCGGCCTTCGGTCTCATTGATACGCACATCGCCGTGGCGCTGGCGCATTGCCTTTTCAACGTGCCGCTGGCGGTCTGGATTCTCGAAGGCTTCATGTCGGGCGTGCCGAAGGAGATCGACGAAACGGCCTATATCGACGGCTATTCGTTCCCGCGCTTCTTCGTGAAGATTTTCATGCCGCTCATCGCAAGTGGCATCGGCGTCGCCTGCTTCTTCTGCTTCATGTTCTCGTGGGTTGAACTGCTGATCGCCCGCACTTTGACGACGACCGACGCCAAGCCGATCGCCGCTGTCATGACCCGGACTGTCTCCGCTGCCGGCATGGATTGGGGCTTGCTGGCTGCTGCCGGCGTGCTCACCCTGATCCCCGGCGCGCTCGTGATCTGGTTTGTGCGCAACTAC
Organism: uncultured Mesorhizobium sp.; assembly: GCA_964601795.1. Taxonomy (GTDB): domain Bacteria; phylum Pseudomonadota; class Alphaproteobacteria; order Rhizobiales; family Rhizobiaceae; genus Mesorhizobium. Next base: position 9,963 of record CAZROU010000034.1, read on the forward strand.
ATTGCCAAGGGCTTTGCCCTGGGGAGGGTATGATGCCTGGAACGCACCGCTGGCAGACTGCGCTTGCCGTCGTTGTGGTCGTCTTTCTGATTGCCGCCGGCCTGCTTGTGTCCGCCGTTCCGCTCAAGGATGGCGCGCGCGACTGGTTTGCACCGCTTGCGGCAGGCGGATGGATGGCGTGGACGTTCCCGACGGCCGCCTTCTTCCTGACCATCCTTGCATTGTTATCGCTGATGGCCGTTTGGGAATACGCTTCTCCCGGTGGCCATCCCCGCGTCGGAATATTGCGTTTCGAAACGACGCGCGGCGACCGTCTTTTTGTTTCGCTGCTAGGCAGCGCCTTTATCCATCTCGCTTGGCTTGGCCTTGTTGGGCCCGGCCTGTGGTGGGCTCTCGCTCTCTCCGTGGTCTACGCCATTGCGGTGTTTCGCTACGTATAGAGGGAGAAATTGTTGGAGCGGCCGCGTGCCGGCGACCGCTCCGATCGCAACTGCAACCTTATTGAGGAGGAAACTTATGCGACGGCAGCTTTTAACATCGACGACCGCCCTTGTCCTCTTGTTTGGCGTAGGCAATGCCTTCGCTGGGATGGACGAGGCAAAAGCCTTTTTGGACAAGGAGATAGGAGACGTTTCTACTCTTGATAGGGCGGGCCAGGAAGCTGAAATGCAGTGGTTCATCGACGCCGCCAAGCCGTTTGCCGGCATGGAAATCAAGGTCGTCTCCGAAACCATCGACACGCATAGCTATGAATCGAAGGTTCTGGCGCCGGCCTTCAGCGCCATCACCGGCATCAAGCTGACGCACGACCTGATCCAGGAAGGCGACGTCGTCGAGAAAATCCAGACCCAGATGCAAACCGGCGAAAACCTCTATGACGGCTGGGTCAACGACTCGGACCTGATCGGTACGCACTGGCGCTACCAGCAGGTACGCAACCTGACCGACTGGATGGCCAACGAAGGTAAGGACGTCACCAATCCGAACCTCGACCTTGCCGACTTCATCGGGACATCCTTCACCACCGCGCCGGACAAGAAGCTTTACCAGCTTCCCGACCAGCAGTTCGCGAACCTCTACTGGTTCCGTTACGACTGGTTCAACGACGAGAAGAACAAGGCTGATTTCAAGGCCAAGTATGGCTACGACCTCGGCGTTCCGGTCAATTGGTCCGCCTATGAGGACATCGCCGAATTCTTCACCGGTCGCGAGATCGACGGCAAGAAAGTCTATGGCCACATGGACTACGGCAAGAAGGATCCGTCGCTTGGCTGGCGGTTCACCGATGCCTGGCTGTCGATGGCCGGCAACGGCGACAAGGGCATTCCGAACGGCCTGCCGGTCGACGAATGGGGTGTCAAGGTCGATGAAAACTCGCGCCCTGTTGGCTCATGCGTCGCACGCGGCGGCGATACCAACGGCCCGGCAGCGGTGTACTCCATCCAGAAATATCTCGACTGGCTGAAGGCTTACGCTCCGGCCGAAGCTCAGGGCATGACCTTCTCCGAATCCGGTCCCGTGCCGGCGCAAGGCGACATCGCTCAGCAGATGTTCACCTACACCGCCTTCACCGCCAGTTTCGTCAAGGATGGCCTGCCGGTGGTCAACGCCGACGGCACGCCGAAGTGGCGCTTTGCCCCATCGCCGCATGGCGTCTACTGGAAGGAAGGCATGAAGTTGGGCTACCAGGACGTAGGTTCCTGGACGCTGATGAAGTCGACCCCCGAAGACCGCGCCAAGGCCGCCTGGCTCTACGCGCAGTTCGTGACCTCGAAAACCGTCGACGTGAAGAAGAGCCACATGGGACTGACGTTCATTCGTCAGTCGACGATCGACGACAAGAGCTTCACCGAGCGGGCACCGAAGCTTGGCGGTCTGGTCGAGTTCTATCGTTCGCCGGCTCGTATTCAGTGGTCGCCGACGGGCACGAATATCCCGGACTATCCGAAGCTGGCGCAGCTTTGGTGGCAGGCAATCGGTGACGCTTCTTCCGGCGCCAAGACCGCGCAGGAGGCCATGGACTCGCTCTGCGCCGAGCAGGAAAAGGTCATGGAACGCCTCGAAAGGGCGGGTGTGCAGGGCGACATCGGCCCGAAAATGGCCGAAGAGCATGATCTTGCCTACTGGAACGCAGATGCGGTGGCCAAGGGCAACCTCGCTCCGCAGTTGAAGATCGAGAACGAGAAGGAAAAGCCGATTACCGTCAATTACGACGAACTGGTGAAGAGCTGGCAGAAGTAAAGTGACGCGCACGACGTAAAACGCGTCATGGATTGAGGGGAGGTGGCACGTTGCCGTCTCCCCGCTTCGTATCGCGGAGGAAGAATGAGCGGCCATATCCTTGCCATCGACCAGGGCACCACATCCAGCCGCGCCATAGTGTTCGATGCCGGCATGAAGGTTGCCGGTGTCGGCCAAAAGGAGTTCGCGCAGCACTATCCGGCCTCTGGCTGGGTCGAACATGACCCGGAGGAAATCTGGGCGAGCGTCGTTTCAACGGTGAAGGCCGCCTTGAAGAAGGCCGATTGCAGCGCCGCCGACATCGCCGCCATCGGCATCACCAACCAGCGCGAAACCGTTGTCATCTGGGATAAGGCGACCGGCAAACCCATCCACAACGCCATCGTCTGGCAGGATCGCCGCACCGCACCTTTATGCGCGCGGCTCAAGAAGCAGGGGCTCGAGCCGAAGTTCAGCAAGAAGACGGGTCTTCTGCTCGATCCCTATTTCTCCGGCACCAAGATCGCCTGGATGCTGGACAAGGTGAAGGGTGCCCGCAAGCGCGCTGAAAAGGGCGAGTTGCTGGCCGGCACCATCGATTGCTTCCTGATCTGGCGTCTTACCGGCGGCAACGTCCATGCGACCGACGCCACCAATGCGTCGCGCACGCTCGTCTACAACATCGAAAAGAATGAATGGGACGCCGAGCTTCTGCGCATCCTGAACATCCCGGCCGCGATGCTGCCGCAGGTGAAGGACTGCGCCGATGATTTTGGCGTAACGGACGAAAAGCTGTTCGGGGCTGGCATAAGAATCCTCGGTGTTGCCGGCGACCAGCAGGCCGCGACCATTGGTCAGGCCTGTTTCCAGCCGGGCATGATGAAGTCCACCTACGGCACCGGCTGCTTTGCGCTGCTCAACACCGGCAGCGACATGGTGCGTTCGAAGAACCGGCTGCTCACCACCATCGCCTACCGGCTGAACGGCAAGACGACCTACGCGCTCGAAGGATCGATCTTCATCGCCGGTGCGGCGGTGCAATGGCTGCGCGATGGTCTGAAGATCATCGGCAAGGCCAGCGAAACCGGCAAGATGGCGGCGGAGGCAGACCCGACGCAGTCGGTCTATCTCGTGCCGGCCTTTGTCGGCCTTGGCGCGCCGCACTGGGATGCCGAGGCGCGCGGCGCGATCTATGGCCTGACGCGCAATTCCGGTCCGGCCGAGTTCGCCCGTGCCACGCTGGAATCGGTCGCGTTCCAGACACGCGATCTTCTGGACGCCATGCACAAGGACTGGAAGGCCGGCAACCGCAAGACGGTCCTGCGCGTGGACGGCGGCATGGTGGCTTCCGACTGGACCATGCAGCGTCTGGCCGACATCCTGGATGCACCCGTAGACCGCCCGACCATTCTGGAAACAACGGCGCTTGGCGCGGCATGGCTGGCCGGCTCGAAAGCGGGCGTGTGGCCGAAGGCGACGGAATTCGCCAAATCCTGGGCGCTCGACCGCCGCTTCAAGCCGGAAATGGATGCAGCGACGCGCACGGCCAAGCTCAAGGGCTGGCGCGAAGCGGTCCGCCGCACACTCAGCGCCTGAGCGGCGGCGGTTAAATCACTTGCCGCGCAGGAAGTTGATGATGCCTGAAAAGTCGGTGCTAGCGCTACCTTGCGCGTTGAACAGCGCGTAAAGCTGCGCCGCTTCCGCACCTAGCGGCGTCACCGCACCCGCGCCCTGCGCCGCTTCCTGCGAAAGCTTGAGGTCCTTCAGCATCAGCGCCGAGGCAAAACCCGGCTTGTAGTCGCGGTTGGCGGGCGAGGCGGGTACGGGGCCGGGCACCGGGCAATAGGAGGTCAGCGACCAGCATTGGCCGGATGAGGTCGATGCCACGTCGAACAAAGCCTGATGGGAAAGACCGAGCTTTTCTCCCAGGACGAAGGCTTCGGCGACACCGATCATCGAGATGCCGAGGATCATGTTGTTGCAGATCTTCGCAGCCTGGCCTGCGCCATCGCCGCCGCAATGCACGATGCGTCCGGCCATCGGCTTCAGGATCGGTTCGGCCTTTGCAAATGCTTCGTCGCTGCCGCCGGCCATGAAGGTCAGCGTGCCGGCCGCAGCCCCGCCCGTACCGCCCGAAACCGGCGCATCGACCGAGGCAACGCCGCTCTTGGCGGCGATCGCGTGCGCCTTGCGCGCCGAATCCACGTCGATGGTGGAGGAATCGATGAACAGCGCGCCTTGCTTGGCCTTGGGCGCGATATCCTCATACACCGAAAGCACATGCTTGCCGGCCGGCAGCATGGTTATCACCACATCGGCGTCCTTCACCGCCGCAACCGCGCTTGCCATCACCGTCACGCCGTGCTCGCGCGCCACGGTCAGGTTTTCCGGCATCAGGTCGAAACCCAGCACGGTATGGCCCGCCTTGACGAGGTTGGCGGCCATGGGATTGCCCATGTTGCCGAGGCCGATAAAGGCGATGGTGGTCATTGGTTTTCCTCCAGAAAAAGGCAGTAAGGCAGTAGTGCAGTCGGCAGTCGGGAAAGCAGATTAGACCCTGCAGGCGCCCGATTGCCTACAGCCGGCTGCCTACTGCCGTCCTATCAAATGCCGCGCGATGATGACGCGCATGATCTCGTTGGTGCCCTCGAGGATCTGGTGCACGCGCAGGTCGCGCACCAGTTTTTCGATGCCGTAGTCATGCAGATAGCCGTAGCCGCCAAGCAGTTGCAGCGCGTCGTTGGCGACGGCAAATCCGGTGTCGGTAACGAAGCGCTTGGCCATCGCCGACCATTTCGAAGCGTCATGCGCCTTGGCGTCCAGCTTGGAAGCGGCGGTGTAGAGGAAAATGCGGCCCGCCTGCAGGTCCGTCTCCATGTCCGCCAGCCTGAACTGCAGCGCCTGGAACTGGTTGATCGCCTTGCCGAATGCCTTGCGTTCGGCCGTGTAGGCGATTGCCTTGTCGAGCGCCGATTGTGCGCCGCCCAGCGAACACGCTGCAATGTTGAGTCGCCCGCCGTCCAGCCCTGCCATTGCAATGCCGAAACCGTCGCCTTCCTGTGAAAGCAGGTTCTCGGCAGGCACCTTGCAATCCTCGAAGATCACCTGACGGGTGGATTGCATATGCCAGCCCATCTTGTTCTCGACCGCGCCGAAGGAAAGGCCGGGAGCATCTTTCGGCACGACGATTGTCGAAACACCCTTGGGGCCGTCCGCTCCGGTGCGGACCATGGCGACGTAGACATCGGAGTCTCCCGCCCCGGAAATGAACTGCTTGGTGCCGTTCAAAATATAGTCGGAGCCGTTGCCGCCTGAACGCGAGGCCCGCGTCTTCAGCGCCGCCGCATCCGAGCCCGAGCCCGGTTCCGTCAGGCAGTAGCTCGCCAGCCATTCCATCGAGGTCAGCTTCGGCAGCAGACGCTGGCGCTGCTCTTCGTTGCCGAAGCGGTCGATCATCGAAGACGCCATGTTGTGGATCGATATGAACGAGGAAAAAGCCGGGCAGGCCTTTGCCAGCGCCTCGAAAATCAGCACTGCGTCGAGCCGTCCAAGCGAGGAACCGCCAACATCGTCTCGCACGTAAATTCCGCCGAGGCCAAGCGGGCCAGTCTCTCGAATCACATCGGATGGAAAATGCCGGTTCTTGTCCCAGTCCAGTGCATTCGGCGCAACGCGGTCGTTGGCGAAAGCCTCTGCCATTTCCTGGATGGCACGCTGGTCCTCGGTGAGTTCGAACTGGCCGCCCGTCGTTGAAGCAACGCTATCCATGGCGCCCTCCCGGCAAATGTCGTTTTTGGCTATGCGTGGCGAGCAATCTAGACCAATGATGCCAGCGCGCAAACCCGACCTTAAGCGGAGCGGCTGTGCGAAAATTAAAGTACGAGAAAGCACGTGCCGACAAAAATCGACAGTCTGATGGGTGTGTTGCGCAACTATCTTTCAAAGGTTGCCACTTCGGGCCCCGCCGCCGATTTTCTCGCCGGCTTCGATTGGCAGATGCCTTCGCGGTCTCTCGCGCCGAACAATTTGCCCTGCGTGGCCAGTCTTGGCCGGCTGGCAGATATCGCCGAAGCGCCTGAACAGGAACTCATCGCTGAATTGTCTGCGGCCGCACCAGAATTGCGGTGGGGTCAAACCTACACCGCAGCGGATTTCGGCCAGCACTTTCTCGACAATTATGGTTGGGTGGAATTGTTCGGCACGCGTGGCCACTTTGTGAATGACAGCATGGCAGGCGGTTTCCTGATACTTGGACCTGGCATCGTCTATCCTGACCACCACCACATCGCCGAGGAAGTCTACATTCCGCTCACCGGAATGGCAGAGTGGCGCATGGGCGACGCGCAGTTCCGGTTGCGCAAAGGCGGCGAACTTATCCATCACGCGTCAAACGTCACCCATGCCATGCGCACGGCAACTGAGCCTCTGCTCGCATTTTACTTGTGGCGCGGCGGACCGCTCGCCCAGCGCTCGACCATAACCGGCGGGGCAAGCTGAGCATGGCAAAGGCGATCATGCTTCAGGGCACCGGCTCCGATGTCGGCAAGACGGTGCTGGTCGCCGGCCTATGCCGCGCGGCCAGGAACCGAGGCCTGAAGGTCAGGCCCTTCAAGCCGCAGAATATGTCGAACAACGCCGCCGTGGCCGATCTGCCGGGAGAACCCGGAGGTGGCGAGATCGGCCGTGCACAATGGCTGCAGGCAATCGCCTGCGGAGCCGAGCCGACCGTTCACATGAACCCGGTCCTGCTCAAGCCGCAGACCGATGTCGGCGCGCAGGTCGTCGTGCAGGGCAAGGTGTTCGGCAAGGCCCGCGCTCGCGACTACCAGACCCTCAAGGGGCAGTTGATGGCCGCCGTTCTGGATTCCTGGGCCAAGGTCGGCGAGGGGGCCGATCTGGTCATTGTCGAAGGTGCCGGCTCGCCTGCCGAGATCAATTTGCGCGACCGCGACATCGCCAATATGGGCTTTGCCACCCGTGCCGATGTGCCGGTTGTTCTGGTGGGCGACATCGACAGGGGCGGGGTCATCGCCTCAGTCGCGGGCACGCATCTCATTTTGCCGGAAGAAGACCGGCGCATGATCGTCGGCTATCTCATCAACAAGTTTCGCGGTGATGTGACCCTGTTCGAAGATGGCATCGCCGCCATCGACCACTTTACCGGCTGGCCCTGTTTCGGCGTCGTGCCGTGGTTGAAGGCAGCGGCACGCCTGCCTTCGGAAGACTCGGTCGTCCTTGAGAGATTGGCATCAGGCGAGAAGCGCGCGCTCAAGGTCGCGGTGCCGATGCTCTCGCGCATCGCCAACTTCGACGACCTCGATCCGCTGAAGGCCGAGCCGCCGGTGGAAGTCGTGTTCGTGCCGCCGGGACAGAGCCTGCCCCCCGATGCCGGGCTCGTGGTCATCCCCGGCTCAAAATCGACAATCGGTGACCTGCTACGGTTTCGTGAAAACGGCTGGGACCGCGATCTTGCCGCCCATCGCCGGCGCGGCGGTCATGTCGTTGGCATCTGCGGTGGCTTCCAGATGCTGGGACGCACCGTACGCGACCCGGACGGCATCGAGGGCAGCGTCACCGAGACCGAAGGGCTGGGCCTGCTCGACGTCGAAACGGTGATGGAACCGGAAAAGACCGTCCGCAACGTCGCCGCGCGCTCGGCGGTCTTCGACCTTCCCTTGCAAGGCTACGAAATCCATCTCGGCCGCACCTTCGGCCCCGATGGCCAGCGCCCCGTGGTGACCATCGACGGGATAGCGGACGGCGCGACGTCGGCCGACGGCAAGGTCTTCGGCACCTATCTGCACGGACTGTTTGGCGCGGACGCATTCCGCTCGAAATTCCTCGAAAGCCTCGGCGTTAGTGGTGCCGGCATCGACTACCGCGCGCAGGTCGAAAGCGCGCTGGACGAGATCGCCGCCGAGCTTGAAACGCATCTCGATTGCGACGCCGTCTTCGCGCTGGCGCGCTAACTTCCGAGCGGAGGGTCGCTGTTACCAGCCGAGCGCGGCACGGAGCGGATTGGTCGGGTCCGACAACAGCTTTATCGCCAAGGCCACGCAGATGAGGACGAGCAGCGGCTTGATCAGCTTGGCTCCGATCCTGATTGCCAGCGACGCGCCAAGCCGGGCCCCCAGGAACTGCGCAACACCCATCAACAGCCCGACTTTCCAGTAGACCGCGCCCGCAAGCGAGAAGACGATGAACGCGCCGATATTGGTGGCGAAATTGAGCATCTTGGTGTGTGCCGTCGCCTTCAGCACGCCGTAGCCGGCAAGCGTCACGAAGGCCAGCATGTAGAACGAGCCCGTGCCCGGTCCGAAAATGCCGTCGTAGAAGCCGAGGATCGGCACGATGGTCAACCCGAACAAAAACGGCGTCATGCGCCGGGCGCGGTCGATATCGTTCATTCTTGGCTTGAGGGCGAAGAACAGCGCGATTGCGATCAGCACGACCGGAAGTGCCGCCTCCAGAATGTCGGCTGGCACGACCGTTGCGGCCAGCGCGCCCAAGGCGCTGCCGATTGCGGCCACAATTGCCGAAGGCAGTTGCTCACGGACATCGACGTGACCTTTGGCGGCGTAGGCGAGCGTTGCAGAGCCCGAGCCGAAAAGCGCCTGCAACTTGTTGGTGCCGAGCGCGTGGACGGGCGACATGCCGGTCAACAGCAAGGCCGGGATCGCGATCAGCCCGCCGCCGCCGGCAATCGAATCGATAAACCCGGCCACGAACGCAGCCAGCATCAGCATGGCGATGGTTTCGGAAGCAAATTCGAGCATGTGGGAAAGGGCAGTCCAAGGGAGGGAAAAGATAATGTGTTCGATCACAGCAGGGCGGATTGCGCAACGCCGATTGTGCGCTAACTATTGAGCCACTTTCAGGAAGGGAGCGCCGATGGCATTTGCATTGCTGGACCAGATACGTTCGATCTTCGATGGCGATCCGGGCGTGCGCAAGGTCGCCGACGATCCGGTGTTGTCGGCCGAACTCCTTATGCTGTTTCGCATGATCCTCGCCGACGGTTCGATCAGCGAAAGCGAGATGGAAACCTTTCGCCGTATCTGTCGGGAATCTTTCAGTATTCCCGAGGAAAGCATGGACAAGGTCATCGACTACCTGAACGACTCCGGCTACGAGACTTCCGGTTCGCAGGCGATGGCTCTGTTTCAGGAACTCGACGTGGACAGGCGCAAGCTGCTCGCCCGCCATATGGCCGAAATCGCCAAGGCGGACAGGCATCTGGCCGAAAACGAGGTCAAGCTGCTGCGCCGTACGCTCGACATTCTCGGCATCAGCCCGGTCGACGCGGTGAAGCCGGAAGGCTGAACCTGGTCCTCAGCCCTGTTCCTGCATGCGCCGCGCGATCGCCCGGTGCAGGTCGGGCGCAGCCGCGACCAGCGCTTGAGCCGCCTCAGATTGCGGATGGTCGAGCACTTCGCCGGTCTTTCCGCGTTCGACGATGCGGCCTTCATGCATCACCAGCACCTCGTCGGTAATGGCGCGCGCCACCGTGAGATCGTGGGTGATGAACAGGTAGGCCACGCCAAGCTTGCCGTTCAGCTCGGCGAACAGGTCGAGGATCTGCGCCCGGATCGACACGTCCAGCGCTGAAACCGGCTCGTCCGCGACCACGAGCTTTGGCCGCGTGATGATGGCGCGCGCAATCGACAGCCTTTGCCGCTGCCCGCCGGAGAATTCATGCGGATACTTGTCCATGTCGGAGGCCGCCAGCCCCACCTCATGTAGCGCATGCGACACCATTTCGCGCCGTTCAGCGCGCGTCGGCGCCTTGTCCCACACATGCAGCGGCTCGGCCACCAGCCGTTCCACCTTCTGGCGCGGATCGAAGGAACCGTATGGGTCCTGGAACACCACCTGCATGTTGCGCCGCGCCGGCTTCAGGTCGGCCTCGCTCTTGCCCGTCAGCTCCTCGCCGCAAAATCGGATTTGGCCAGAACTCGGCTTGTCGAGGGCCAACACCATGCGCGCCAGCGTGGACTTGCCACAGCCGGACCTGCCAACCAGCGCCACGGATTGGCCGGGCATCATCGAAAACGAGACGTCGTCCACCGCCCGTGTCGGCTCACCACGCCGCAGAAGTGACAACCGCCGGCCCGGATAGAGCCTGCTCAGACGTTCGACCTCGAGCAGCGCGACTTGCTTGTCCGCATTCGTGCTCGATGCGTGGTGCGCGGCGGCGTTAGCCCGACGTTCCGGCACATGCATCGAGGCTTGCGTCAACTGGCGCGTGTAGGGGTGCACCTGTTCCGACAGCACCTTTACCGTGTCGCCCGCCTCCATCACTTCGCCATGGCGCAGGATGGTGATGCGGTCGGCCATTTCGGTCACCACGGCAAGGTCGTGCGAAATCAGCAAAAGCCCCATGTGGCTTTCCGCCACGAGATCGCGCAACAGGTCCAGCACCTGCGCCTGCAGCACCACATCCAGCGCCGTTGTCGGCTCGTCCGCGATCAGCAACTTCGGCTTCAGCGCACAGGCGATGGCGATCACCACGCGCTGGCGCTGCCCGCCGGAAAGTTCGTGCGGGTAGCGCGACAGCGGAAACTTGCTCTCCGGCAGGCCGACGCGATCCAGTATCTTGCGCGCCCGTTCCTCCGCCTCGGCGCGGCTTGCGCGCGTATGCCAGCGAATGCCCTCGGCCACCTGCTCGCCGATGGTCTTCACCGGATTGAGCGCCGTCATCGGCTCCTGGAAAACCATGCCGATGTCGTCGCCGCGCAGCGCGCACATCTGGTCCTCGGTCGCGGCAAGGATATCGATGCCATCGAACTTCACCCGGCCGGACATGCGCGAAAGATGCGGCAAAAGCTGCATCACCGTCAGCGCCGTCATCGACTTGCCCGAACCGGATTCGCCCACCAGCCCCATCACTTCGCCGGGCGCGACCGACAACTCGACGCCTTTCAGGATCGGCGTTTCACCGATCGACAGCGACAGATTCTCGATTTCCAGCAGGCTCATCGCCGCCGCCTCGATTTCGGATCGAGAATGTCGGCAATGCCGTCGCCTACGAGGTTCAGACCAAGCACGGTGATGACGATGGCCATCCCCGGAAACAGCGCCATCCACGGCGCCACCACCATGCGCGTCTGCGCGTCGAACAGCATGCGGCCCCAGCTCGGCATCGGCGGTTGCGCGCCAAGCCCGAGATAGGACAGGCCCGCCTCGGCCAGGATGCCAAGCGCGAACTGGATCGTGCCTTGCACCAGAAGTTGGTTGGCGATGTTGGGCACTATGTGTTCGACCGTGATCTGCGTCTTGCTTTTGCCGGCGGCGCGCGCTGCCAGAATATACTCGCGCGGCCAGATCGAGAGCGCACCGGCGCGCCCGACACGTGCGAACACCGGAATATTGAAAATGCCGATGGCGATGATGGCGTTGATCGCACCGGGTCCGAAAATGGCGGTGATCATGATCGCCGAAAGCAGGGCAGGGAAGGCGAAGACGAGGTCGTTCAGCCGCATCAGTGCTTCATCCACTATACCGCCGCGTGCTGCCGCGAACATGCCGAGCGGCACGCCGATGCCCATGCCGATACCGACAGCCACCAGCGCAACCGCAATCGAATTTCGCGCGCCGACCATGATCATCGACAGGATGTCGCGCCCGAAATGATCGGTGCCGAACCAGTGCGCCATTGAGGGCGCCTGCGTCTTGTCGGCAATGATCAGCTTGGTCACGTCGTAGGGCGTCCACACGAACGAAGCGAGCGCCACCGCCGCCACCAGAAGCGTGATGAGGAAGCCGGTCAGGAACGAACGATTGGCAAAAGCCTTGCCGATCCAACTCGCCACGCCGTCGTCCGGCATCTCGGCCCGCACGCTCATGACCGGCTCCGCAGGCGCGGGTCGACAATCGCATAAGTGAGATCGACGACAAGATTGACGGCAATCACCGTGGCGACCAGAAGCATCACCACGCTTTCCACCACGATCAGGTCGCGCTGGGTGATGGCCTGGAACACCAGCCGACCAAGGCCCGGCAGGTAGAACACGTTTTCGATGATGATGGTGCCGGCAAGCAGGAAGGCAAACTGCAAGCCCATGATGGTGACGACCGGGATCAGCGCATTGCGCAGCGCGTGTCGCCACAACACCGCGCGATAGGGCATGCCTTTGGCGCGCGCGGTGCGGATGTAGTCCTCGTTCAGCACTTCGATCAGCGCCGAGCGGGTCACGCGCGCAAGGATCGCCGCTTGCGGCAGCGCCAGCGCGATTGCCGGCAACAGCAGCGATTTCAGCGCTGGCCACACGCCTGCGCTCCAACCGGGAAAACCGCCGGCCGGCACCCAGCGCAGCCACACCGCGAACAAATAGACCAGCATCAGCGCGAACCAGAAATTGGGTATCGCCACGCCAAGCTGGGCAGCGCCCATCGCCACCGCGTCTCCCGCCGCGCCGCGCCGGCTTGCCGAGTAAAGCCCGACCGGAATGGCGATGGCGGTTGAAAGCGCAAGCGCGATCAGCGCCAGCGGCAGCGATACCACGATGCGCTCCAGCACGAGATCGATTACCGGAACCGAGTAGGTGTAGGAGCGTCCGAAATCGAGCGACAACAGCCCGCCTACCCAATTCAGATAGCGTTCGATCAGCGGCGCATTCAGCCCCATCTGGTCGCGCAACTGCTCCACCTGCGCATCACTGGCATTCATGCCCAGCATGAGGCGCGCCGGGTCGCCCGGCACGATCTCCAGCACCGCAAACACGACAAGAGACGCCAGCACAAGCGTGACGGCTGCAATGCCAAGGCGCTTGGCGAGATAGGTTATCATGGGCGGCGCAAGGGGGAGGTCCGCCTGATACTACTCCGCCCACTTCACCTTGGTCAGGTCGTTAGCCTGAATGGGTGCGTTGTCCCACATGCCTTCCAGCTTGGCGTCCCACACACCAACCTTGGGCAGTTCGAACAGGAAGCCCACGACCGCGTCGTTGGCCAGAATCTTCTGCGCCTCGCCCAAAAGCTCGTTGCGCTTGGCTTCGTCGGAAGTGAGATTCAAATCCGCAATCACCTTGTCGAAGGCCGGGTTGTCGTAGTTGAAGTAGTAGTCCTTGCGCGAATAGATATCGATGTCGTTCGGCTCGGTGTGCGAGACGATGGTGAGATCGTAGTCCTTCTGCTTGAACACCTGGTCGAGCCATTGCGCCCATTCCACTGGAATGATTTCGAGGTTGATGCCAACCTCGCGCAATTGCGAAGCGATGATTTCACCGCCCAGACGGGCATAGGAGGGCGGCGGCAGTTTCAGCGTCGCCTTGAAGCCGTTTTCGAGCCCGGCTTCCTTCAAAAGTTCCTTGGCCTTGGCGACATCGTGCGGATAAACGCCCGTCAGGTCGATATAGGCTTTAGAAGCCGGCGACTGGTGCGAGCCGATTGGCGTGCCGAGCCCGGCTGAAGCCCCGTCGATGATGGCCTTGCGGTCGAGCGCGTAGGAGATCGCCTGCCTCACTTTCAGCTGGTCGAAAGGCGGCTTCTTGTTGTTGATGGAGAGCAGCGTTTCACCTTCGGTCGAACCGACCACGACCTTGAAGCGCGGATCGCCTTCGATCTGGGAAACGCCGTCCGGCTGGAAGAACGGGAATGCCTGCACGTCGCCCGAAAGCAGGGCCGGCACCGCCGCCGCAGCATCCGGCACGATGCGGAATTCGGCCTTGTCGAGGAAAACCGGATCGCCCCAATACCCGTCAGCCTTGACGAGCTTGATCGACGAGCCCTTGGCCCAGCTATCGAATTTGAACGGGCCGGTGCCGATCGGTTTTTCCTTGTTGGTCTCGGCCGTCTCCGGGGCCACGATCACCGCATCGCCCCAGCCCATATTGTAGAGGAAGGAGCCTTGCGGGCTCTTCAGCGTCACCTTCACGGTGGCCGGATCAACGGCCTCGACGGTGTCGATGGCCGCAAACAAGCCCTTTTGCGCATTGACGGAATCGTCGGCACGCGCACGGTCGAGCGAGAACTTCACGTCGTCGGCGTTGAAGCCGCTGCCGTCATGGAATTTGACGCCGGTGTGCAGCTTGAACGTATAGACCTTCCCATCGTCGGAAATGGTCCAGCTCTCGGCGAGATCGGGCAGCACTTCGCCATTCGGGCCGATCCTTGTCAGCCCTTCGAACACGTTGGCGTAAAGCACTTCGTCGATTGCCGCGGCGGCCCCGGCTGTCGGGTCGAGATGCGGCGGCTCGAGCGGGATGCCGATGACAAGGTCGGTGCGCGCCGCAAACGCGGCCGTGCCGAAGGCCAGTGTCATGACGCTGGCGGCGAGGAATGATTTGAATGACTTCATCGGTCGACTCCCAAGTTCCCGAAGTGATCGGATCAAAGCGCGGAACGGCGGCAGAGTAAATCTCGTTTCGCGTATTCGCATTGGTTTGCAAATGGATAGGGCGACGCGGCTCGCTTCATTGCGCCCCACCACGCAAAAGGATGTTCAGTCCCACCGCCATCACCTTGGCCGATTCCACCATGTCGTCGATGCCGACCCACTCGTCAGGGCGGTGCGCAAGGTCGAGGATACCCGGCCCGTAGGCGATGCAGTCATAGAGATGGCCAAGGCGCGCGACGTGTTTCTGGTCGTAGGTGCCGGGCGAAATCACATAGTCCGGCTCCCTGTCGAACACCTCCATGATGCCTTGCGCCACCGCCTTGACTACTGGCGCATCACGTTCGGTCATGTTCGGCTGCACTTCCATGATGTCGCGGATTTCATAGTCGAATTTCGGCCGCTCGCGTTTCAGCCTCTCGAGGATCGAGGTCACCTCTTGCTTGACCGTCCCGATCTCCTCTTCCAGCAGGAAACGGCGGTCGATGGTCAGCCGGCAGGAGTCCGGCACGTTGGGCGAGGGCAGGCCGGGGCGGAAATCCTCCGTCTGGCCGCCGTGGATCGAATTGATGTTCATGGTCGAGCGCCGCGCCCCTTCAGGCACCACCGGCATCCTGGTCGTCTTGCGGTCCAGCGCCGGAAAAAGCTCGTCCTCGAAGGCCTGCAGCACGGCTCCCATGTGGCGCACCGCATTGTCGCCGAGAAACGGCATCGAACCATGCGCAATCACGCCCTTGGTGGCGATCTCGGCCCACCATACGCCGCGATGGCCAAGGCAGATGCGTTCCTTGTTCAACGGCTCTGGAATGATGACATGGTCCACCTTGGGCTTGGAGAAATAGCCGAGCTTGGCGAGATGCGCGACGCCGCCGAAGCCTCCGGATTCCTCGTCCACCGTTGCTGAAATCTCGATTGCGCCCGGAAAGTCCGGATAGACCTGCATGAAGGCCTGCGCGGCGATGATCGAGGCGGCGAGCCCGCCCTTCATGTCGCAGGCGCCGCGCCCATACACCTTGCCGTCCTTCACGATGCCCGCGAACGGATCGATGCTCCAGCCTTTGCCGGCCTCGACCACGTCGATATGCGAGTTGAAGTGCACGCACGGACCCGGTAAGCGACCGTCGAATCGCGCCACCACATTTGTGCGCGGATAGCGGTCGGTATCGCCCGGTGCGCCTTCACCACGGATGAACTCGGTCTCGAACCCCAATTTCCGCAGGTAAGCTCCGACATATTCGGCGCATGGCGTATAAGCCTCGCCGGGCGGGTTGACGGTCGGGAAGCGGATAAGTTCGGAGGTCAGCGCAACGACTTCGTCGCGGCGGGCCTCGACGGCTTTGAAAAGGGCATCGGTCATGGCGCCGAATTGAGCAGCTATCGCAGCCGGTTTGCAAGACGGTAAAGCGCCAACACCCTCAACTGCAGCGCGCAGTTGTTCAAATTTTCAATCGGCATGTCAGCAATTTCGCAACGACTCGCCGATAGATTCGCCTGCTTGAACGCCACAGGAGCAAAAGACCGTTTGCAGGCAACAAAACCGGAAGGGGGATGATCTGATGAAAAAGACCATACTCATGGCAGCCGCTTTTGCGGCGATGATGTTTGCAGTGCCTGTTTCATCCTGGGCCGGAACGATCGAGGCCCGCGTCAGCATCTCGAAGCAGACGATGACGGTTACCCGGCAAGGGCGCGTCCTCTACAAGTGGAAGGTTTCGACCGCCCGCAACGGCTACGTGACGCCGCGTGGAACGTGGAAGCCCAAGCGCATGCACAAGATGTGGTATTCGCGCAAATACGAGATGTCGCCGATGCCGTATTCCGTCTTCTACCACGGCGGCTACGCCGTCCACGGAACCGGTGCGGTCAAGCAGTTGGGTCGGCCGGCCTCGCACGGCTGCGTGCGCCTGCAGACGGCCAACGCCGCCACCTTCTATTCGCTGGTGCGCGAAGTCGGCATGGGCAACACGCGAATCGTCGTCACCAACTGAGGTGGTGTGCCACTTCGTTTCAGCTGTGCGGTCGCCGCTAACGGCGTCCGCCATCTGGCTGTCGCTGCTTGAGCATCACCGCAAAACCCGGCGAATCCGGGCGTTGCAACTGTCATGATGAAAGTTTGCGGTCTGTAGGCTTCCCCTTGGGGTTGCTCCTCGCTACGACTTGTGCGCGAGGAGCAGTGCCGATGACACCCAGGGAGCGGGTTGCGCTTTCAAGGCCGGTAGCCGACGAAGTCCGCAAGACGACGTGTTACATGTGCGCATGCCGTTGCGGCATCAACGTCCACATCAAGGACGGCAAGATCCGCTACATCGAAGGCAACCGCGATCACCCCGTCAACAAGGGCGTGCTTTGCGCCAAGGGTTCCGCCGGCATCATGCAGCACTATGCTCCGGCCCGCCTGCGCGCGCCGTTGAAGCGTGTCGGCCCGCGCGGCTCCGGCACGTTCCAGGAAATCTCGTGGGACGAGGCGCTCGCCATCGCCACCGGCTGGTTGGGCGACGTGCGCAACACCGACCCGAAGAAGCTTGCCTTTTTCACCGGGCGCGACCAGTCGCAGTCGCTGACCGGTTTCTGGGCCCAGCAATACGGCACCCCGAACTACGCCGCCCACGGTGGCTTCTGCTCGGTCAACATGGCCGCCGCCGGCATCATGACCATCGGCGGCGCATTCTGGGAATTCGGCGCGCCGGACTGGGACCGGATAAAACTCTTCGTCATGTTCGGCGTGGCCGAAGACCACGATTCCAACCCGATCAAGATGGGCATCGCCAAGCTGAAGAAGCGCGGCGCGCGCTTCGTCTCGGTCAATCCCGTGCGCACCGGTTATTCGGCCGTGGCCGACAACTGGATCGGCATCCGTCCCGGCACCGACGGGGTGCTGATCCTGTCCGTCGTCCACGAATTGCTGAAGGCGCGCAAGATCGACGTCGATTATCTGGTCCGCTACTCCAACGCCACGTGGCTGGTCATCGACGCGCCCGGAACCGCCGACCACGGCCTGTTCGCCCGTGACGGGGAGGGCAAGGCGCTTGTCTATGAATCGGTCACCGCGCGCGCCGTGCCTTACGGCAGCAAGGGCGCGCGCGCCGCGCTCTCCGGCCGCGTGCAGCTTGAAGATGGCCGCTTTGCCGTGCCGTCGTTCCAGTTGCTGGCCGAGAAGTATCTGGACGAGCAATACGCCCCGGAAAACGTCGCCGTTGAAACCGGCGTGTCGGCCGAGACGATCCGCGGTCTTGCCTCGGAAATCGCCCGCGTCGCCTTCGACGAGGCGATCAGCATCGACCAGCCATGGACCGACACCAACGGCGAGCGCCACCAGTCCTACATCGGTCGCCCGGTTTCATTCCATGCCATGCGCGGGCTTTCCGCCCATTCCAACGGCTTCCAGACCACCCGCGCGCTGCACATGCTGCAGGTGCTGATCGGCGCCATCGATTGCCCCGGCGGATTCCGCTTCGAGCCGCCTTATCCAAAGCCGATCGAGGCGCATCCCACCCCGCACGGGCGCGCCGAGCATTTCGGCTCCAACAAGCCGATGTCCGGCCCGCACCTCGGCTTCCCGCGCGGGCCTGAAGACCTCTTGATCGATGCCGATGGCAAGCCGACCCGAATCGACAAGGCGTTTTCATGGGATGCACCGCTCGCCGTTCACGGCGCCATGCACATGGTCATCGCCAACGCGCACGCCGGCGATCCCTATCCGGTCGATGTGCTGTTCCTCTACATGGCCAACATGGCGTGGAACTCGTCCATGAACACCGCCGGCGTCATCAGGATGCTGGAGGACAAGGACGAGAAAACTGGCGAATACCGCATCCCCAAGATCATCTATTCCGATGCCTACGCCTCGGAAATGGTCGCCTATGCCGACCTCGTCCTGCCGGACACCACTTACCTTGAGCGCTATGACTGCATCTCTCTACTCGACCGGCCGATCTCCGAGCCGGACGCCGTGCAAGACGCCATCCGCTGGCCTGTGCTCCAGCCCGACCGCGACGTGCGCCCGTTCCAGAGCGTGCTCATCGATCTCGGCGCGCGCCTGAAACTGCCCGGCTTCGTCGACAACCGCGGCAAGCCCATCTATGCCGACTACCCCGACTACATCGTGCGCCACGAGCGCCGCCCCGGCATCGGCCCGTTGGCGGGCTTCCGCGGCTCGAATGGCGATCGGGCAGGGCGCGGCGCGATCAATCGCAACCAGATCAAGCGCTACATCGAAAACGGCTCGTTCTTCTCCGCCCACATTCCCATGGAAGCGCAGTTCTTCAAGCACGCCAATCAGGCCTATCAGGAGTTTGGCGTGCGCATGGGCTTCTTCGATGCGCCGAAACCGGTCATCTTCCAGCTTTACCAGGAAACGCTGCAGAAGTTCCGCCTGTCTGCCGAAGGGGTGCGCGAGCCGCATGCACCGCACACCCATCGCCAGCGCATCCTCGATGCATTCGATCCGCTGCCGCATTGGTATCGTCCGCTGGGCGAAGCCATGCTCGACCGCGCCGAATTTCCGCTCCACGCCATCACCCAGCGCCCGGCCGCCATGTATCATTCCTGGGGTTCGATGAATGCGTGGCTACGCCAGATCCACACCCGCAACCCGCTCTACGTGCCGGGGGCCCTTTGTGACGAACTCAACCTCGTCGACGGCGACTGGGCTTGGGTGATCTCCAATCACGGCCGCATCAAGGTCGAGGTTGCGCGCATGGAGGCGGTCAATTCTTCTACCCTTTGGACATGGAACGCCATAGGCAAGCGGGAAGGGGCGTGGGGGCTCGATCAAGACGCACCCGAGTCGAGAAAAGGATTCCTTCTCAACCACTTGATCAACGAACTTCTTCCACCGAGGGAAGATGGAATGCGCTGGTCGAACTCTGATCCCGTCACAGGGCAGGCCGCTTGGTACGACCTGCGCGTGCGCATCGAAAAGACCGAGCCTGCCGAACGCAGCGAGCCGCGTTTCCCGGCGCTTGCGCGACCCAGCCCCGAGCCGCACCCGGCGGAACTTCGCTACGGACAGGAGTGGGCGGAATGACCAGCCTTCCCGCCCTTCCGACACCGAAGAAACTTGGTCTCGTCATCGATCTCGATGTCTGCGTCGGGTGCCACGCCTGCGTCGTCAACTGCAAGGAATGGAACACCGGCGGCTATGGGGCGGCCCTGTCGGATCAAGACCCCTACGGCGCCGATGTTTCAGGCGCGTGGCTGAACCGCATCCACACCTTCGAGGTCGTGCCTCCAGGCGGTGAAGTGGTGGGCGAGGCGGGCGACGCGCGCATCGTGCATTTCCCGAAATCCTGCCTGCATTGCGAGGACGCGCCTTGCGTCACCGTCTGCCCGACAGGTGCATCCTACAAGCGCTCGGAAGACGGCATCGTCCTGGTGGACGAAAACATGTGCATCGGCTGCGGCCTGTGCGCATGGGCTTGCCCTTATGGCGCGCGCGAGATGGATCTCGCCGCCGGCGTGATGAAGAAGTGCACGCTTTGCATCGACCGCATCTACAACGAGACAATCGCAGAGATCGATCGCCAGCCGGCTTGCGTGCGAACCTGCCCCGCCAACGCCCGACATTTTGGCGATTTTGCCGATCCGTCTTCCGCCGTGTCGATCATGTCGGCCGAGCGTGGCGGCATAGACCTCATGCCGGAGCAGGGCACCCGGCCGGTCAACAAATATCTGCCGCCGCGCGCCCGCAAACCGCTTGCTTCATCCGCGCCGCTGCCGAAGGAAGACACCGCTGGCACCACCGGCTTTTTTGCCTGGCTCGACGACATGCTGGACAGGATATGACCTCTGTTTTTCTTGCCGCTTACCCCTCATCCGACCTCGCTTCGCTCGGCCACCTTCTCCCACAAGGGGAGAAGGGGACATTTGCATCGATTTTGCCGTTAGCCATCACCGTTAAAGATTGCCCGAAATGTCGACGCCGGCTCACCTTCGCCCCTTGTGGGAGAAGGTGGTCGAGCGAAGCGAGGTCGGATGAGGGGTGTTGGCTCCAGAGGTTCGCCTAATCAATGCACCCCGCGCCCTCCATCATCGTCTTCACCACGCTTTCTGGTCTCGGTTACGGGCTGGCGGCGGTGCTTGGCCTTGGGCTTCTGGACCCCGCCGCCCTTGCAACGAAAATCGCCCATGTCGTTGCCATTGCCATGATCGGCGCGGGGCTGATGTCCTCCACCCTTCACCTCGGCAACCCGCAGCGCGCATGGCGGGCATTGTCGCAATGGCGTTCAAGCTGGCTGTCGCGGGAAGGGGTGATGTCGATCGTGACCTTCGTCCCGCTCCTGTGGTTGGCTTGGGCATGCGTGATCGAAGGCCGCTATCTGGCGCTCCCCGGCCTTGTGGGCTCGGTGCTCAGCCTCGTCA
This sequence comes from uncultured Mesorhizobium sp., assembly GCA_964601795.1. Lineage (GTDB taxonomy): Bacteria > Pseudomonadota > Alphaproteobacteria > Rhizobiales > Rhizobiaceae > Mesorhizobium. The sequence continues at coordinate 30,877 of CAZROU010000034.1, forward strand.
CCGTCTTTTGTACGGCGATGATCTATACGTCGCTGAAATCGGTGCAGGCATGGCACACGCCTTTGACACCGACCTGTTATCTGCTTTTCGCGGCGGCTGGCGGCCTTGTCCTTGCAAGCCTGTTTGCCTTTGCTGGAGGCGAAAACGCCTCTCTTCTGGCCTTTCTGGCTGCTGTCGCACTTATGGCAGCGTGGATTGCCAAAGCATTGTGGCGACGGAACATGCTGACGCTCGCGCCCATTTCAACGCCCGAAACCGCGACCGGCCTTGGGACGATTGGCAAGGTGCGGCTGTTCGAGCGGCCTCACGTCATGGAAAACTACCTGACCCATGAAATGGGCTTCAAGATTGCCCGCAAGCATGCGGCAAAGCTGTGGAACATCGCCGTGGTTCTGGGCGGAGCGGTGCCTGCGCTCGCTTTGCTTGTCTTGGCAATCGTCGCGCACGCGCCGGGCACTGTCCCAGCGGCCTTTGCCTGCGTTGCCGTGCTTTCGCATATGATTGGTATGCTTACGGAGCGCTGGCTGTTCTTCGCCGAGGCGCGCCACGCCGTCATGAACTATTACAACGGTTAGCCGGTCAAAATCCGATACCGGGCTCCTGAGTATTCAGTTTTGAAAATTTGCTCAGTTTGCCGGCAGCTTGCGCAATATCTTTGGGTTGCGCCCGGTCCGCAATCTTTTTGCAATGATGCGCAAAGCCGCAAATTTCTCGCCCGGCTGCAAAATCCTTTGCCCACCCCACGGCGTCCAAAGCATCGCCGGCTGCTGCCTTTTGATACCGGTAGTCATTGCCTGTCCTCCACAAGCATAGTTACCCTACGTCATACAGCGTAGTAGGCGCGAAATTTCACTATAGTGCAACTGTTTTTCAACAGTTCTAATTCAGAAATCCGTGAAATAGGATAGAACATCCCGAAATGGTTCAGTTGCGGCCGCGCAAGGTGCGGCGGCGGCCGCTCAATTGCCATCTTTTGTGAAACCACATCCACTGGCCGGGGTCTTCTCGCACCCAGCGTTCCACCACGTCGGTGATGATCTGGGTGGTTGCCTTGACGTCGACATTGCCTTTCGGTCCGCGCGGCAGATCGAGCTTTTCCTCGATTTCCAGCCGGAATCGATTGTTTCGCAGGCGCACGCAGCGGGCAGGGTAGACGTCGCACTCATAGTGCCTCGCCAGCATGCCGAGCAGCGGATTGGTCTGGCATGTGCGGCCGAAGAATGTCGTTTCCAGGCCGCTGGTGAACTTCTGGTCCACCAGCACGCCGACGTTGCCACCCTGTTCGAGTATCGAGGCCAGTACGAAGGATGCGCCGCTCAACGAAGGCAGCAAGGCGCCCATCTTGGACGAGCGCATCGATTGTATGTATTCGGCCATGTATGGATTGTTTGGCGGGCGAAAAAGGGCCGTCACCTTCATGCCGAAAGTCGCCGCCGCGACCGGCAGCAGCTCGAAATTCCCAAGATGGCCGGTGAAGATGATGTGCGGGCGGTCGTCAGCCGCAATGCGCTCGAACATCGAGATGCTTTCGCGCGACACCTCGATCCGGCCGGGCGTATCGGCCCACGGATCGAGATCGAACAGCTTGTCGAGGAAGATATATTCCGCGCCTAGCCTTGCCATGTTGCCCCACATATCGAGAGCGATTTTCTCTATCTCGGCTTCGCTCTTTTCAGGGTAGGCATGGCGCAGGTTGTCGAGTGTGACGCGGTGACGGCCTGTAAGCGGGCCGATGCGGCGTGCGGAACGGTCGGCAAAGTTCAGCGCGGTGTCCGGCGGCAGCAGGCGCAGGATCGACATCACGCCTATCGCCAGGCGGGCGACCACCCAATGCCGTATCTTGCGCACGCGCAGGCCGAGCCCGAACTTGAGGTCGCGGCGCAGTTTGGCGAGAGGGCCGGGGGCCACCTTGGCCTCAGCCGACCGTCAGGATGATCTTGCCGAACACGTCGCGGCCTTCCATGCGCTTCAGCGCCGCGTCGATCCCGTTGAAATCGACCTGCGTGTCGATGACGGGATGCACCAGCCCCGCTGCCATCTTCTGCATCGCGTTCGCCATGTTCTCCATGCGGCAGCCGAAGGAGCCCAGCAGCTTCAGTTGCTGCTGGAAAAGCTGCATCAGGTTCATCTGCGTCGATACGCCCGAAGTCGAACCGCAGGTGACCAGCCGCCCGCCGCGTTTCAGCGACAGCATGGAGCCGGCCCAGGTGTCCGCGCCGACATGCTCGAACACGACATCTACGCCACGCTTCTTCGTCAGCTTGCGCACGACGCCCTCGAAGCGGTCCTCGCGGTAATTGATGACGTGGTCGACACCCAGCGCCTTGGCCTTCTCGATCTTGTCGTTGGAACCTACGGTGGTGATCACCGTGCACCCCATCTTCTTGGCAAGCTGGATCGCCGCCGATCCGATACCCGACCCGCCGGCATGGACAAGGATGGTTTCGCCGGGCTCCAGCTTGGCATTGTCGAACAGCATGTGCTCGACCGTGCCGAACGTCACCGGCGCGACCGCCGCGCCGATTGCATCGACCCCGGGCGGTGCCGGCACCAGAAGGCGCGCGGGCAGGTTGATCTTCTCCTGCGCAAAACCGTCGAGGTGAAAGCCATGCACGCCGGAAACGTGTTCGCACAGATTGTCACGACCCTCGCGGCAGGCGCGGCAGAGGCCGCAGGTGCGCGCGCCGTAGATCGACACGAGCTGGCCCGGCACGAGATTGGAGACGCCGGGACCCACGGCCTCGACTTCACCGGACGCCTCCGCGCCGACGGTCAGTGGCAGCTTGCGCTTGGCGAATGCCATGCCGCGCCAGCCCCAAACGTCGATATGGTTGAGCGCCACCGCCTTGATCCGCAGCGTAACTTCACCCAGCGCGGGCTGAGGCGGCTCAGGGACCTCGACGGCCTCAAGCCGGCGGTCGGCGATAAGTTGCAATGCGCGCATCGGGCAATCCTTCGATCTGTAAGGGCCGCCGTCCGGCGGCCAACAGGTTGCCAGCGCTTAAACGGGTTCCCGCGCCATGACAAGGCAGGTGTTCTGGCCACCGAAGCCGAACGAGTTGGACAAAACCGTGCGTACGCTCGCTTCCCGCTTCACGTTAGGCACCACGTCCAGCGCAATCGCCGGATCGGGATGGTCGTAGTTGATGGTCGGCGGGATGACACCCTCGCGCATCGTCATCAGCGAGAAAGCGGCCTCGATCGCGCCCGCGGCGGAGAGCGTATGGCCGATCATCGACTTGTTCGACGAAACCGGAATGCTGCTGATGCGCTCGCCAAACACCGTCGACAGCGACAGGTGTTCCATCTTGTCGTTTTCCGGCGTCGAGGTGCCGTGCGCGTTGATGTAGTCGATCTCCGTATCGCTTAGGCCCGCGTCTGCCAGCGCTGCGCGCACCGCGGCAATCGCCGGCGAAGCGTCGGGCTTTGAGCGGGTGCGGTGGAAGTCGTCGGCCTTTTCGCCGCAGCCGCGCAGGATGCCGAGAACGGTCGCGCCGCGCGCCGTCGCGGCTTCCAGAGATTCCAGCACCAGCGCCGCCGAACCTTCCGCCAGCACGAACCCGTCGCGATCCTTCGAGAACGGCTTCGATGCCTTTTCCGGCGCGTCGTTGCTGGTCGAAAGCGCGGAGAGCAGCGAGAAGCGAATCAGCGCCTCCGCCGTTGCCGAACCGTCCGCGCCGATGGACAGCGCGCGCTCGCATTCGCCGCGCCGGATTGCCTCGACGCCGAGCTGGATCGCCGTCGCGCCGGATGCGCACGCGGTGGAGAGCGTGATCGGCAGGCCGGTGGCGCCGAAGCGGTCCGACAGCCGGTCGGCAATCGAGCCGAACTGCGAGGTGTCGAACATGTCGAGCGAGTTCAGCCCACGCGCCACTTCAAGCAGGCGCTCCGGTGCCGGCTTGTCCTTGCCGCTGTTGTAGAGGGCGAACCTGTCATGCCAGTCGAGTTCCATCGGCGGCGAGGCGAGAAACAGCGGTCCGCCGAAATCCTGCACGTCGAGGCCGGCCTCCGCCACGGCTTCCTCCGCCGCCGTCTCGGCAAGATCGTAGGTCAGCGCGCTCGCGCCCTTCGCACTCGAAGACAGGAAATCGACCATGCCCGAGATCCGGGTGCTGAGGTGATCGACCGGAAAGCGCGTGATCGGGTGGATGCCGGACTTGCCGGCCGTCAGCGCCGCCCAGTTTTCCGCCTTGCCCTTGCCCAGCGAAGTGACGACGCCGATGCCGGTGACGGCGACGACGGGCCTGCCCAGATGGTCCTTGAACTTCGTCATGTCAGGCTCCAGACCCCAACGGTCCCCATGGCTAGCCGGCCTTGCCGACCAGCGCCATGCCCTCGAAATGGTGATAGCCGATGGCCGTCGCCAGTACGGTCTCCGGCGTGCCGGTAAAATCACGCTCGTCCGCTGCGAATGGCGGATAGCCGGCGTCGTGATGGATGGCGAGTGCTGCCAGCGCCACCGCGAACGGAAACTGCGCTTCCTTCATGTGGCCGGTCAGCGTCGAGAACCCGCGCGCTGCAACGCCGCTTGCCGCGTCAAGTACGGCCTTTTCGACGGCGGTGGCCTTATGGCTGCCGGATGCGCCCGAAATCGCCAGCACCTCGCCATCAGGCAGTTGCGCCTTTGAAATCAGCGCCTCGATCCCGGCTTGAAGTTCGCCGCGTCCGCGCCGCGCGCGGCTCGAAAGCACCGGCCCAAGCGTGGCGTATATGCGCTGGCCGCGTTTTTCGGCGTGCTCGCGGCTTTCCAGAACGAGGAACGCGCCGCCTGATCCTGTGACCACGCCGCCGCCTTCCGCGCCTTGCCGCTGCCACACCGGCTTCCAGTCCCCTCGATGCAGGTAGCCGGCCAGTTCGTAGCCCAGAAGCATGTCGGGATGCTCGGTCTGGAACGCGCCGCCCACCAGCATGTGCGTCGACTGGCCGGAGCGGATGCGCGCCGCCGCCGTTTCGATTGCCGAAACGCCGGCTCCTTCCTCGCCCATGAACGTGCGGGAAGAACCCGTCACCTTGTGCACGATGGAGATATTGCCGGCCAGCAGGTTGGACAGTTGCGCCAGGAAAAGCGTCGGGCGCAGTTCGGTTGTCAGTTTCTCGTTGAGCAGCACGTCGCGGTCGCTTCGCGTTTCCGAGGCGGCCAGAATGTCGGAATCGACCGCGATATCGCGCTCGCCCCCGCCGGCCGCCACCACCATGTCCATGGTGGCGCAAAGCCCCTCATTGTCCTTGATGCCGGCATCGTCCAGCGCAAGGCCGGCCGCATAGGTGCCCAGCCGCTGCCACGTCTCCATCTGGCGCTGGTCGCCACGCTTGGCGATCTGCAGGTTCCAGTCGATCTCGGGCAGGGGGTGCACCGTGTAGGGCGCGAACCGCTCCGCATCCAGCACGGGCTTGACGCCGGGCGTAGTCAGCTTTTGCCAATGGGCGTCAGGGCCTTCTCCCAGGGAAGAGACAAGGCCGAGGCCGGTGATGACGACGTCGTGGGCGTTCATGTGGCTCTTGGTGGATCAGGCGGCGGGAGGCGTCAAGGGGTTGCCGCCTGCGAGGAGATGCATCAGGCGCCCTTGGCGGCCACCAGTCCGTCGATCTTGGCGCACAGGTTCTTCATCACGAAATACTCGTCGGTCGAAGCCTTGCCGTCATTCACTTCCTGCGTCCACTTCTCCAGCGGAACCTTGATGCCGAATTCCTTGTCGATGGCGAAAACGATGTCGAGGAAGTCGAGGCTGTCGATGCCCAGGTCATCGATCGTGTGGCTCTCGGGCGTGATCGTGTCGATGTCGATCTCGCTGGTGTCGGCAATGATCTTGGCGACTTTTTCGAACGTGGTGGACAAGGGCTGTTCCTTCGGTTTGCTTGCGAAACCTGCTTTCAGGCGTTGGGCGCTGTCTAATCGGTTTTTCCGGGCAGGAAAAGGCCGAATGTGGCGTAACTATAGCCAATGGCCGGCTCAAATGCCGGCAGTTGGCTTCGCCATGTTATGGTGACGCAAGGTTAAGAACGGGAGAACGTGATGCTCGACAAGGATGCGACCGGGTTCGACGGCGCCTGCCATTGCGGGGCAGTGCGCTTCCATGTCCGCCTGTCGGAAGGGTTGCGCTCGGCCCGCCGCTGCACCTGTTCGCTTTGCCGAATGCGTGGCGCGGTGGCCGTTACCGCAAGGCTCGGCGATCTCGAAATACTGGAAGGGCAGGAGATGCTCACGCTCTACCAGTTCAACACCGGCACGGCGAAGCACTATTTCTGCTCCCGGTGCGGCATCTATACTCATCACCAGCGCCGCTCCGACCCCAGCCAGTATGGCGTCAACGCGGCCTGCCTCGAAGGCGTAAGCCCGTTCGACTTCGAGGAAGTCCCTGTCACCGACGGGGTGAATCATCCGTCCGATGGCAATGAACAGAAGGGCAATGGGATCGTGGGCGTGCTCAGGTTCCAGAGTGTGGGGTAGTTCGTCAGGCTTAGGGGGTGCGTGGATCTGGATGATGGTGGCCTGCAAACGGCAGCGTTCGAGAACCGAAGCGCAGTGTACTTGAGGCTACATGAGCATCGGAAGCGCAGAAAGCTGCCGTTTGCAGGCCACCATCATCCAAATCCACACACCCTAGAAAACGACCCGCCCCAGAACGCGCAACCCGTCGCCCTGCGGCTCCACGATCACGGCTTCGCCTTCGCGGGGCGATACGCCGGTGAGCTCCTGGATATTTTCCGCATGCGTCACCATCACCAACAGGTCTGAGCCGGAATAGGCGCGAATCTCGTCCATGATCGCCGCCTTCTGCTTGGTTTTCGCAGCCTCGTCTCCGCTCATCGGGTCGAGTGCGGCAAACGCCTCGGGCTCAGCCTCGAATGCGATGCGCGCGGTATCCAGGCAGCGGCAATACTGGCTCGATTGCACACGCTCGACGGGCGCGGCACGCGCACCGAACAACGCGCCGATCTTGCGCGCCTGCTGCTTGCCGCGTTCAGACAGGTTGCGCTGCGTGTTGCATTTTTCGATGTCGAAATTGGCCGGCTCACTGGTTCCGCTGGTCATCGCATGTCGCAGCAGCACGACATGGCCGCCATCGCGCAAGGCAGCCCATCCGGCATCGGTGGCATGTGCGGAAAATGGCAGCATGAAAAGCAGAAAGGCTATGAGAAGTCGCGGCATCAGCAGTCCCGTTTACGGCAGCATTGCCGGTTCAATTCATATAGGGATCGCAAAGACGCTTGAAAGACAAGCAGCGCCGCCGCTCTCTTGGCGTCAATTGTCCGTGGGCAGGGTGTCATCGGCGGTTGCACCCGGGGCGATTCCTTGGGATTGGTGAGCTTTCTCGCATTGCAAGATTTTATTCCGGGAAGTCCATGTCTCCGCTTATTGAAACGGTCCTTTTCGTCTTTGGCCTCGTGGCGCTGGGATACGTTGCCGCGCTGAGCGGCTACCTGAAGGCGGGCAGCGGCGAGGTGCTTGCCCAGTTTGCGGTCGGCATTGCCATGCCGGTGCTGCTTTTCCGCACCATGGCCAAGGTCGATTTTCATGGCGCTGCACCTTGGGCGCTGTGGGGAGCCTATTTCTGCACCATTGCCATTGCCTGGACAGCCGGACATCTCATCACCACCCGCATTTTCGGGCGCGACGCACGGGCAGGTGTGGTGGGCGGCGTTTCGTCTTCATTCTCCAATCTTGTTCTGCTCGGCATTCCGTTCATATCGGGCATCTTCGGCCAGCCCGGCGTTGATATCCTGTCGCTGCTGGTCTCCGTTCACTTGCCTGTAATGATGATGGCGTCGGTGATCCTGTTTGAGAGCTTCAGCCGTAGCGAAGGCCAGTCAATGGATTTCTTGAAGGTCTTGCGCGCCTTCCTGCACAAGGTTTTCGTCAACCCGCTCATCATCGGCATCCTGGCCGGGCTTGCCTGGCGCATGACGGGGCTGGAATTGCCGGGGCTCGGCACGAGGCTGGTTGACGTGCTGGCCAATATTGCCGGCCCCGTGGCCCTTTTCGCGATGGGTGCGGAACTGAGCGGCTTCGGCATTTCCGGCAACCTGCGTGCCGCCCTGTCGCTCTCGGTAGCCAAGCTCGCGCTCATGCCCGCCGTGGTGCTCGTGTTGGCGCTGGCATTCGGCTTGCCGCCGCTCACCGCCAAGGTTGCCGTGGTTGCGGCCTCGATGCCGGCCGGTGTCAATTCCTATCTGATCGCCACGCAGTTCGGCACCGGGCAGGCGCTGGCCTCCAGCCAGATGACCCTGTCCACGGTTCTGGCTGCTTTCACCACCAGCGTGTGGTTAATGATCGCCACGTCCGTCTTTGGTTAGATTCGCGCTGGCCTATAGCTTATATTAGGTCCAGAGATTGATCGGCGCGCTTGCCTTGGGGTATGAGCGCTGATCGGACGCGCGCTCCATCACGATGCGTCCTACCGCGAAATCACAATTTCGGCGCCACGAGCGCCAAACGGAGGCAATATCATGCTCCAGAAGACCAGCCATTTTATGCGGCAGGCCAATCTCATCAATGGCGAGTGGGTTCAGGCCGATTCCGGCAAGACCATCGACGTCATCAACCCGGCCACCGGCCTCAAGATAGGAACGGTGCCGAAGGCGGGCGGCGCTGAAACCCGGCGCGCCATTGAAGCCGCGCAGGAGGCTTTTAAGTCGTTCCGCAAGACTTCGGCGCTCGAGCGCTCAAAGCTGTTGCGCAAGCTGCACGACGCCATCATGGACAATCAGGACGTTCTGGCCGAACTGCTCACTCTGGAGCAGGGCAAGTCGCTGACCGAGTCCAAGGGCGAGGTCGGTTCATCTGCGGCCTATGTCCTGTGGTTTGCCGAGGAAGCCCGCCGCACCTATGGCGACGTTGTGCCATCCCCGTGGGCGGATCGCCGCATTTTGGTGACGAAGGAGCCGATTGGCGTCATCGCCGCCATCACGCCGTGGAACTTCCCGTCCTCCATGCTGTCGCGCAAGCTCGGGCCGGCGCTCGCCGCCGGTTGCACGGCTGTGGTCAAGCCGGCTTCGCAAACACCTTACTCCGGCCTTGCCTGGGGCGCGCTGTGCGAGGAAGTCGGCTTCCCCAAGGGCGTCGTCAACATCGTCACCGGTTCGGCTGGCGAGATCGGCGACGAACTTTGCACCAATCCTCTGGTCAAGAAAATCACCTTCACCGGCTCGACCGAGATCGGCAAGATGCTGATCCAGAAGTCGGCCTCGACCGTCAAGAAGGTCTCGATGGAGCTTGGCGGCAATGCGCCGTTCCTCGTCTTTGACGATGCAGACCTTGACCGTGCCGTGCAGGGCGCTATTGCCGCCAAGTACCGCAATTCCGGCCAGACCTGCGTCTGCACCAACCGCTTCTTCGTTCAGGAAGGCATCCACGACAAGTTCGTCGAGAAGCTGGCCGAAGCCTCGAAGAAGCTCAAGGTCGGCTCCGGTCTCGACGAAGGCGTTCAGCAGGGTCCGCTGATCGACGTCAAGGCGGTCGAGAAGGTTGAAGAGTTCATCGAAGACGCCGTCGCCAAGGGTGGCAAGATCGTCTCCGGCGGCAAGCGTCATGCGCTTGGCGGTTCCTTCTTCGAGCCGACGGTCATTTCCGGCGCCAAGTCAAACATGAAGTTCATGAAGGACGAGATCTTCGGGCCGCTCGCGCCCGTCTTCAAGTTCAAGACCGAGGAAGAAGCGATCGAACTCGCCAACGACACCGAGTTCGGCCTTGCCTGCTACTTCTACACCGGCGATCTCGGTCGCGCCTTCCGGGTCATGGAAGGGCTGAAATACGGCATGGTCGGCGTCAATGAGGGCATCATCACCACACCGGAAGCGCCGTTTGGCGGCGTCAAGGAGTCCGGTCTTGGCCGTGAAGGCGGCCATCAGGGCATGGATGACTATCTCGACACCAAATATGTCTGCATCGGCGGTCTCGGCCTCTGATCGCAGTCGATCGATTTTGACGAACGGGCGCGCTTCAAACCGCGCCCGTTTTCATTTTACGCATGTCTCTCTGGTGGCTTTTTGGCCTTGATGCCCCCATGCTTGCGCAGCGATTGGCTTTTTCCGGCGAAGGCGGGATTAGGACGAGCTTCGCCGGCGTTTGTTGCAAAGGGAGCGGTTTTGGCATCGTTGGGGCGTTATCTTCTGGCCGCTTGTGGATTGGCAGCGGTCCTGCTCGGCGTCCTCGCCGCCATCTATGTCAGCGGATTTGGCCGCCACGATGCCGCCTCGGATGTTTCGCGTTCCCGCAAGACGGCAAACGGGCTTTTCATGGTCAGCATCGAGCCGGAAAAAGGAACCGTGCGGCAGGGAGAGCTTCATGCGTGGCTGGTCACCGTCACCACGGCTTCCGGCCAGCCGGTTGAATATGCCGCAATCGATGTGTCAGGCGGCATGCCGGAACACAATCACGGTCTGCCGACCAGCCCGCAGGTGACCGACTATCTCGGCAATGGCCACTACCGCATCGAAGGCATGAAATTCACCATGCGCGGTTGGTGGCAATTGCGCCTGTCGATATCGGCGGCGGCAGGATCCGATACCGTGGTCTTCAACCTGGCGCTGTGAGCGGACCATGAGGCGCGTAGCTGCTGTTTGCCTTGCCTTCGCCTTGACGGCGATGCTGGCCGCTTGCGGCAAGCCGCAATTCTCCGACGCCGAGAAGGCGACAATCGCTTCGCTCGCGCTTTCGGCCTTGCCGCCGCTCGGTCCGGACACCACCAACCGTTTCGCTGACGACCCCGGCGCTGCCGCACTCGGCTCGACCTTGTTCTTCGACCAGAAGCTCAGCCGCGACGGCACCGTTTCCTGTTCCACCTGCCACAAGATCGAGCGCCAGTTTCAGGACGATCTGCCGCTTGCCGTTGGCGTTGGCCGCACCAATCGCCGCACGATGCCGCTCGGCGGCGTTGCTCATAACGCCTGGTTCTTCTGGGATGGGAGGCGCGACAGCCTGTGGTCGCAGGCGTTGACGCCTCTGGAAAATCCGCTTGAACATGCCGGCAACCGCGCCGCCTATGCCCACTACATCAAGGCGCGCTTCGGCGAACGCTACGAGCGCATCTTTGGACCGCTGCCCGATCTTTCCGCTGTTCCCGCCAACGCTACCCCGCTCGGGAACGAGGCGGAGCGGGCGGCGTGGGCGGCCATGGCCGATAGCCAGCGCGATGGCGTCAACCGCGTTTTCGTCAATATCGGCAAGGCCATCGCTGCCTTCGAGCGCTCGCTGATGCCGCCGCAAACGCGCTTCGACCGCTTTGCCGAAGCACTCGCCTCCGGCACCGAACCGCAAGGCGACGCCATCTTGTCTGACGAAGACGTGCAGGGCCTCAAGCTGTTCATCGGCCGCGCGAACTGCGTTACCTGCCACAACGGCCCGCTGTTCACCGACGGCAGCTTCCACAATGTCGGCGTGCCGCCTGCCGCAAACCTGCCGCCCGACCGTGGCCGCATCGATGCGGTGTCTCAGGTCGAAGCCGATCCGTTCAACTGCCTTGGCCCGTATCGCGACGGCGGCGCGGAAGCTTGCGGCGAGTTGCGCTTCATGCGCAAGACGGGCGTTGAGTTGATCCACGCCTTCAAGACGCCGTCGCTGCGCGGAGCCGCCACCCGCCCGCCCTACATGCACGCCGGCCAGTTCGCCACGCTGGAACAGGTCGTGGCCAATTACCTCGACGCCCCGGCCAGCGTCGAAGGCACCACCGAGCAGCATCCCGTCCAGCTATCCGAACGCGAGCGTGCAGCACTCGTCGCCTTCCTGAAGACACTCGGCGAGTAGTTACCGGTCCTTCACCGTCTCCATCGCTACGAAGGTCGAGGTCTGTGCCACATGCGGCAGCGCCGAGATGCGCTCGCCCAGCACGCGGCGATAGGCGGCGATGTCGCGCGTGCGCACCTTGAGCAGATAGTCGAAGCTCGATGCCATCATGTGGCACTGCTCGATCTCCGCCACGGCCTGCACCGCGCGGTTGAACGCATCCAGCGCCGCCGAGCGCGTATCCGACAGCTTCACCTGCACGAAGGCGACATGGCCTTCGCCCATCCGCTCGCGGTCGATGATCGCCGCATAGCCGCGAATGTAGCCGTCCTTCTCCAGCCGCTTCACCCGTGCCTGCACCGGCGTCTTGGAGAGCCCGACCTTCGTTGCCAGTTCCGCCATCGAAAGCCGCCCGTCGGCTGCCAGCGCCGTCAGGATATTCCGGTCGATGCGGTCCAAATGGTCTTCTGATGAGGATTTTGCAGGCGTCTGAACTGTCATGATGGTACAAGATAGTTCAATCTCACTATCAAGTCGATTTCTTTGGACCGCCGAAAAACCCGGTCCCGTGCTAGCTTTCGCACCACCGTTGCACTCGTTCCGACAGGACCATCATGGCCACGCTCGACGCCATCCGCCAGCAGATCCGCGCCAACTATCTCCCCGACGAAGACGCTGCCGTGAAGCGGCTCATCGAAACCGCGAACCTCTCGGCTGACGAGCGCAAGGCCGTCTCGAAGCGAGCCGCCGATCTGGTGCGCGCCGTGCGCGGCTCGTCCGACCCGCGGCTGATGGAAGTGTTCCTCTCCGCCTACGGCCTCTCCACCAAGGAGGGCGTCGCGCTGATGTGCCTGGCCGAAGCGCTTCTGCGCGTGCCCGATGCCGAGACCATGGACGACCTCATCGCCGACAAGATCGCCCCGCACGACTGGTCGGCGCATTCGGGCGGCTCGTCCTCCATCTTCGTCAACGCCTCCACCTGGGCGCTCATGCTCACCGGGCGCGTGCTCGACGAAGATGAGGGTGGCATCGAAGGTATGCTGCGCTCGATGGTGCGCCGTCTTGGCGAACCCGTCATCCGCAAGGCCGTCGCCGCCGCCATGCGCGAAATGGGCGAGCAGTTCGTGCTTGGCCGCACCATCGCCGAGGCCATCAAGCGCGGTCGCCCGATGACCGCCAAGGGCTACCTCTATTCCTTCGACATGTTGGGCGAGGCGGCCCGCACCGAGGCCGACGCGCTGCGCTATCACCGCGCCTATGCCGATGCCATTTCCTCGCTCAACTCCGGCACCAACGGTCCCGACATCCGCAAGAACCACGGCATTTCCGTCAAGCTTTCGGCGCTGCACCCGCGCTACGAAATCGCCCAGAAGGAAGCCATGCTGCCGGTCATGGCAGATCGGCTTCTGTCGCTTGCGCTCGCCGCTCGCAACGCCCGCATGGGCCTTAACATCGATGCAGAGGAAGCCGACCGCCTCGATCTGTCGCTCGACGTCATCGAGCGCGTGCTGGCCGATAGCCGGCTTGCCGACTGGAACGGCTTCGGCGTCGTCGTGCAGGCCTACGGCCCACGCGCCGCCTTTGCCATCGACTGGCTCTATGCGCTGGCGAAGAAGTACAACCGCAACATCATGGTGCGCCTGGTCAAGGGCGCTTACTGGGACACCGAGATCAAGCGCGCCCAGACCATGGGCCTGTCCGGCTATCCCGTGTTCACCCGCAAGGTGAACACCGACGTTTCCTACATCGCCTGCGCCCGCAAGCTGCTCTCGATGACCGACCGCATCTACCCGCAGTTCGCCACCCACAATGCGCACACCGTCGCCGCCATCCTGTCGATGGCTTCTGACCGCGACAGCTTCGAGTTCCAGCGCCTGCACGGCATGGGCGAGCAGCTGCATGAGGCCGTGCGCAAGTCGGAAGGCACGCGCTGCCGCATCTATGCCCCGGTCGGTGCGCATTCCGACCTGCTCGCCTATCTGGTTCGTCGTCTGCTGGAAAACGGCGCCAACTCTTCCTTCGTCCACCAGTTGACCGACGAGGACGTGCCGCCGGAGGAGATCGCCCGCGATCCACTTGAAGCGGTCGAACATCAGGGGCCAGCCTCCAATCCCAACATTGCCCGCCCGCTCGACATTTTCGGCAAGGACCGCCCCAATTCGAAGGGCTGGGACATCACCGATATCGTCACGCTCGCCGAGATCGAAAAGGGCAGGGCGTCCTTCATGGCGTCGAATCGCTGGCAGGCCAAGCCGCTCACCCGCGCTGCCGGTGCCGGCAAGGCGCGTCCGGTCGCTAACCCGGCCAATCCCGGCGACACCGTCGGCACGATAACGGAATCGAGCCCGAAACAGGTAACGGCTGCGGTCAAGATCGCCGTCGAGGCACAGCCGGCATGGGCCAAGCGCCCCGTTGCCGAGCGCGCGGCCATCCTGCGCCGCGCGGCCGATCTTTATGAGAAGAATGCAATCGAGTTCTTCGCGCTGGCCACGCGCGAAGCCGGCAAGACACTGGCCGATGGCGTCGCCGAAGTGCGCGAAGCAGTCGATTTCCTGCGCTACTACGCGGCAGAAGCCGCCAATGCCGAGCTTGGCACTGAGGCGCGCGGAGCTGTCGTCTGCATCTCGCCGTGGAATTTCCCGCTCGCCATCTTCACCGGCCAGGTCGCTGCTGCGCTGGCCACCGGCAATGCCGTTCTCGCCAAGCCGGCCGAGCAGACCCCGCTGATTGCCTTCCGCGCCGTCGAACTGTTGCGCGAGGCCGGCGTGCCGGAAGACGTCCTCCAACTCCTGCCGGGCGATGGCCCCGGTGTCGGCGCGCCGCTCACCGCAGATCCTCGCATTGCCGGCGTCTGCTTCACCGGCTCCACCGAAGTCGCCAAGCTGATCGAAAAGCAGCTGGCGAAAACTGCCGCGCCTGACGCCATGCTCATCGCCGAAACCGGCGGCCTCAACGCCATGATCGTCGATTCCACCGCGCTGCCGGAACAGGCGGTGCGCGACATCCTCGCGTCGTCGTTCCAGAGCGCCGGCCAGCGCTGCTCCGCGCTGCGCGTGCTCTATGTCCAGAAGGACGTGGAAAAGAAGGTCATGGAAATGCTGACCGGCGCGATGCAGTCGCTGACCGTTGGCGATCCGTGGCAGCTTTCAACCGATGTCGGCCCGGTCATCGACGATGAAGCAAAGGGCTCCATCGCCGCCTACTGCAAGGACATGGAAGACAAGGGCAAGCTCATCGCCAAGCTCGATGTGCCGCATGATGGCCGCTTCGTCGCCCCGCACGTCCTCTCGGTCAAGGGCATCGAGGACATGCAGCGCGAGGTCTTCGGCCCTGTCCTGCACGTTGCCACCTTCGATGCGGAGAAGATCGACAACGTCATCGCCGCGATCAACCGCAAGGGCTATGGCCTCACTTTCGGCCTGCATACCCGCATCGAAGGCCGCGCCCAGCATTTTGTCGATGGCATTCATGCCGGCAACATCTACGTCAACCGCAACCAGATCGGCGCGGTTGTCGGCTCGCAACCGTTCGGCGGTGAAGGGCTGTCGGGCACCGGCCCGAAGGCTGGCGGGCCGCACTATCTGCGCCGTTTCCGCAAGGGGCCGGAAGCCGGTTCGGCCCAGGCTGAAGGCCGCGCTGTCCCTGCGGCGGAACTGAAGGACAATCTGCCTGATCCGGCGCTTGGCGAATGGGCAACGCGCCCGGATCGCGTCGGCATCCTGCGCAAGCATCTGCGCGGCAAGGGCGCTGCGGCCATCGCTGCCGCCGCGTCGCTCGATTTCGGCCAAGTCGACCTGCCGGGACCGACCGGCGAAGCCAACTCGCTGTCGCTGGTGCCGCGCGGGCGTGTGCTGGCGCTTGGCCCGGATGCCGAGACCTTGCTTGCGCAGGTCGTCCAGGCGCTCGCTGCGGGCAACGCGGTGCTGGCCGTCGCTCCCGGTGCGCCGGCGGCACTTTCGCCGCTCACCGGCAAGGGCCTGCCGCTGTCTGCTCTCGATGGCCGGCTCGACCCCGCCGAAATCGCTGCACTTAACATTGACGTGGTTGCCTTCTCTGGCGCCGCTGATGACATGAAGGCCGTCCGTGCCGCGGTCGCCCATCGCGACGGGCCGATCGTGCGTTTGGTCAGCGAGGTGCTTTATCCGGCAGCTTATGCGCATGAGCGCGCCGTTTGCGTTGACACCACGGCCGCCGGTGGCAACGCCAGCCTGCTCGCCGCAGCCTGAGCGAGACGCCTGACCACTTTGACCAGCCCTGCCATCCCGGCAGGGCACTACCACCACAATCTTGCCGCTACCCCTCATCCGACCTCGCTTCGCTCGGCCACAGCCCGGCCCGAGCGGAGCGAAGGTGAGGTCGGATGAGGGGTGATTAGCGCAAACGCTGACGCCTCCCTCTCCCCGTATCTTCACGGGGAGAGGGTAAGGGTGAGGGGCAGCGCCGAGTTAGCCGGCGTGGATCGAACTACCTGGTCCTCTATCCACACCCCATGCCAACCCCTTGTTCCCGCTCATTTCCCACAAAAACCTCACATCCACTTTTCCTCACCCTCTGCGATCTCCCCCATACTCATGCCATCGCCCTTGCGGGAGACCTGGTGCGCACCGGGTATCAGGGAA
>CAZROU010000035.1:0-44323 GCA_964601795.1 uncultured Mesorhizobium sp.
GGGAGAGGGGAGCAGATTCTGCACCGCCTTCGCTCTGCTGTGATGTCACGGAATGGATCCCGGACATTCCTTCCTCGCTCCGCTCGAAAGCGAATTCCGGGATGACGAAGTGGAAGAGTTGGCGCGCTCTTGGCCGTATGAGGAAGCGGCGCCTGCCACTTTGGAGATGATAAGGGGAGGTCGCTCTATTTCCCGCTGCGGCGCAGGTGCTCGTCGAGCCGGGGCATGATTTCCACGAAATTGCAGGGCATGTGCCGGTAGTCGAGCTGCGCTTTCAGGATGCCGTCCCAGGCATCCTTGCAGGCTCCGGGCGAGCCGGGCAGCACGAAGACGAAGGTGGCGTTGACAACACCGCCGGTGGCGCGCGACTGGATCGTGGAGGTGCCGATCTTGTCGTAGGAGAGGCGGTGGAAGACCTCCGAGAAGCCGTCCATGCGCTTTTCGAATATAGGCTCCAGCGATTCAGGCGTGACGTCGCGGCCTGTGAAGCCGGTGCCGCCGGTGGTGATGATGACGTCGATGCCGTCATCCTTCGACCATGCCAGAACCTTGTCGCGGATCTTGTCCTTGTCGTCGGTGACGATGGCGCGGGCGGCCAACTTGTGGCCAGCCTCCACGACCCTGTCGGCAAGTGTCTGCCCCGATTTGTCGTCGGCAAGCGTGCGCGTGTCGGAGACGGTCAGCACCGCGATGCCGACGGGAATGAATGCGCGGCCTTCGCTAGCTGTCGCCATGATTGTCGGCCTCCCATGCCATGCTGCGTGTTGCGGCGACGAACCAGCCGGGGTGCTTCGTCCTGATGGAAACGGCGGCGCGCTTGGCGACATTGCCGGTTTCGAACAGGCCAAAGCAGGTCGCGCCGGAACCGGACATGCGTGAAAATCCCGATCCGGCCTTGTCGAGCGCCTTCAGAACATCGCCAATCGCAGGCTGGATGCCGCGCGCGGTGGATTCGAGATGGTTGTGTGTCGTCTCGAGCCAGTTGCGGAGCGAATGGAAATCGATCTTTGAAGGGGGCGGCGGCAGGCTTTCATTGTCGCGCCGTTCGAGCTTGTCGAACACTTGCGGGGTGGATACGGCAACGCCCGGATTGACCAGAACGAGCGCCAGCGCGGGAAAGCCCGAAATGGGTTTCAGCTTCTCGCCGATGCCGGTGGCAATCAATGGCTGCGCAGACAGGCACATCGGCACGTCGGCGCCCAGAGAATGGGCGATTTCGGCAAGTTCATGCTGTCCGAGACCGCAATTCCAGATCTGGTTCAGTGCCTTGAGGACGGCAGCCGCATCGCTCGATCCGCCGCCGATGCCGGAGGCAACGGGCAGGTTCTTTTCGAGGCTGATGGAGATGGGCGGCAAGTTGGAAGCGCAGGCCTGCCTCAACGCATCGCGGGCGCGCAGGACGAGATTGCTTTCGTCGTCCGGCAGGCCGGGGCCGAACGGGCCGGTGATGGAGAACGTATCGACAGCCGCCGGTTCCAGATGGAGCCGGTCGCCGAAGCGGGTGAATACGGCGAGGCTTTCAATGGTGTGGTAGCCGTCAGGGCGTCGGCCTGTTACGTGCAATGCAAGGTTGACCTTGGCAGGCGCAAGCACGGCCTCGGCCAGCGGCTCAGCCGGCGTCATCATAGGCTGAAGCGCACTCAATCCTTGGACAGCCGGTATTCGCCCGTTTCAGGATCCTTGACCAGCGTGCCGTGAGCGCCGTTTGCGGCCTGCTTCTCGGCGCGGCGGATTTTCGCGGTGACGCGCTCGGCCTCCTTGACGAAGGTGCGGTAGCCGACATAGGCAACGACACCGACGATGGCGAAGAAAATGATCTGCGGCATGTCAAAACTCCTCCGGCACTATGTCGGCATGAGAGGCCGATCGGGTCGGGTAGCTTGTCATCGTAATGGTTTCCCGCGTCTTTTCAAAGGCCGAAGCGTGACCAAAGCGCGCGTTCTTGTGCCGCATCGATCAATCCGTCGGCGGCGTTGGCCGCTATATCGGACGAAATGCGGGAACCGAAGGGCGAGAAACGCGACAGCAGCCCGCGCTGGGCGCTGATGAGCTTGAGCTGGGTCTTGGGTCCGTAGCGCTCCTTCAGCACCGAACGCATGTCGCCGAGCCCGTCGACGAGGCCGAGTTCAAGCCCCTTCTTGCCAGTCCAGAACAGGCCGGTGAACATGTCCGGGTCGTCCCTCAGCTTCGCCCCGCGCCGGCTGCGGACCAGCTCGATGAACGTGTCGTGGATTTCGAGCTGGAGGGCTTTGAGCCGATCCACGTCTTCCTTCTTTTCCGGCTTGAAGGGATCGAGAACGGACTTGTTCCTGCCGGCGGTGTGGACGCGGCGCTCGACACCCATCTTCTTCATCAGTTCGGGGAAACCGAAGGAGGCCGAAACGACGCCAATCGAGCCGACGATGGAGGAGGGGTCGGCGATGATCTCGTCGCCGGCGACAGCGATCATGTAGCCGCCGGACGCTGCGACGTCCTCGACGAACACCAGGACCTTCCTGTTCTTCTCGACGGCAAGGTCGCGGATGCGCTTGAAGATGAGGCGCGACTGCACCGGCGAGCCGCCCGGCGAATTGATGGCGAAGGCGACCGCGGGCGCTTCGAAGGCGAAGGCTTTGTCGATCAGCCCGGCGGTGGAAGCGAGCGAAAGCGAGGGCCGAAACTGGCCGCCGCCGGTCATGATGGCACCGTGCAGGCGGACAACCGGGATGGTGACGACGCTTGAACGCCATGACTTGGGCAGCATGCGGTTGATGAGGCGCTTCAAGGCAAAAGTCTCCATGGTCGTGCGGGGCATGTAGGCATTCGGGCGGCCACCGCAATGTCGTCAATCGCCGAAAAGCGACGCAAGTCCGTTGTTGATCATGTCGGTATGCTGGGAAAAGCGGTCGCCCGGCGTGTCGTGCAGGACAAGCGGCGGCTGCAGCGAAAGCTTGCCGCGCGCGCCACGGACAGCGCGGACGACGATGCGGATGGCGGCGGCGTCGGCGCGCGGATGCACGGCCAGGATTTCGGTGTCGCCGAAGCGGCCGGATAGCGCATCGAGGATGGGGCGCAGCGATTCCGGCCGCGCGATGATGGCGATGCCGCCGCGCGGGCGGGTGACGGCTGCGGCACTGCGCACCCAGCTTTCGAACAGGCCGTCTTCCATCACATGCGCCTGCCGCTTCAGACCGTCTGGCGTGGCCCTGTCCCAGGCGGCGTTGAAGGGCGGGTTCATGATGACGAAATCGAACGAATTGTCGGCAAGGCCGGCGGCGTTGCGGGCGGTGCCGGCGAGCGTGACATCGGCCCGCAGCACCGAGGCGCGATGGCCGAGATGGGCGTTGGCGGGGTGGGCGAGCGTGGCGTCGGCAAAGGCCGCCATCTCCTGCGACCGCTCGACCAGGACGGCGCTTGCGCTGGAACAGCGTGTGAGCGCGGCAAGGCCGGCGGCGCCCGCGCCCGCGCCGAAATCGGCCAGCCGGCCGGCGAAACCGGAGGGAACTGCCGCCGCCAGCATCATGGCGTCCATGCCGGCGCGGTGGCCGCTCTTGGCCGGTTGCACCAGCCAGAACCGCCCGCGATGGAAGGCATCCACGGTGTGGGCCGGCATCACGTCAAGATCAGCCTCGGCGCTCATGGTTCGCGGATTTCGTTGGCGATGCCGGCGTCGGTGAGGATCTTGCGCGCGGCATCGGCCTGTTCGGCATCGACCAGAATGCGGCGCGGCAGGATGCCGAGCGAGCCGTCGAGCACGCTCATGTTCTGGTCTGCGACCAGACAAGCAATGCCGGCGTCGCGCATCAGCGACTCCACGAAGGAGATGATGACGGCGTCGTTGGTGCGGACAAGTTCAATCATGGCGCAGGTTCGCAGGTTGCCGCGCTGATGTAAACGCAAGCAGGGCCGAGCGCCAGTGCCGGGCGCGCCAATTCGCCACTTGCCGTATTTGCGCCATCTCCCTAGAGTCTGGCACGGTGGGTAGGCGCCGTCGCAGGCTTTTTTAGACGGGAGTTCTGTTTGGGTATTGTTGTCAATCTCGAGGGCGGCAAGCGCGAAGCCGCTTCAATCAAGGATCTGATCGATCTGACCGTCTCGGATATGGGGCGCGTCAACGAGCTGATATTGTCCAAGGCCGGCTCGGACGTGCAGATGATCCCCGAGGTTGCCAATCACCTGATTTCCTCGGGCGGCAAGCGCCTGCGGCCGATGCTGACGCTGGCTGCGGCGCAGATGTTCGGCTACTCCGGCGACAGCCACATAAAGCTCGCGACCAGCGTCGAGTTCATGCACACCGCAACCCTCCTGCACGACGACGTGGTGGATGAAAGCGGCATGCGGCGCGGCAAGAAGACCGCGCGCATGATCTGGGGCAACCAGGCAAGCGTTCTGGTGGGAGACTTCCTGCTTGGGCAGGCGTTCCGCATGATGGTCGATGTCGGATCGCTGGACGCGCTCGACATACTGTCGTCGGCCGCATCGATCATCGCCGAGGGCGAAGTCATGCAGCTTGCGGCGGCCAAGAACCTCGAGACCACCGAGGACGAGCATTTCGCGGTGATCAAGGCCAAGACCGCGGCGCTGTTTTCAGCCGCCGCCGAAGTCGGGCCGGTGATTGCCAATGCGTCGCGCACGGATCGTGCCGCATTGCGCTCCTACGGCATGAATCTCGGCCTTGCTTTCCAGTTGATCGATGATGCGCTGGATTATGGCGGATCGAGCCAGGATCTCGGCAAGAATGTCGGCGACGATTTCCGCGAGGGCAAGGTGACGCTGCCGGTGATCCTAGCCTACCGGCGCGGTTCGGCTTCCGAGCGCGCCTTCTGGAAGAAGGCGATCGAGGAAAATGTCGCCGACGATGCCGGCCTGGAAAAGGCGATCGGCCTGATGGCGCGCCACGGCGCGATCGCCGACACCATCGGCAGGGCGCGCCACTTCGGCGAAATCGCCCGCGACGCGCTGGCTCCGCTGGAAGCGACGCCGCAGAAGTCGGCGCTGGTCGATGTCATCGACTTCTGCATCAGCCGCGTGAACTGAGGAACCGCCTGCGGGTCACTCGGCGGCCTGTTTCCAATCCTTGTGGGAGCGGGGGCGGTCGGCCAGCGTTTCGATGACGCGGCAGTCGCCGACGCTCCCTCTGCCCACCTGCTTCCTGACGATCAGGCTGCGCGCTTGCCTTCCATCGGCTTCACGTTCTGGTTCATGCGGAACATGTTCATCGGATCGTAGCGGCGTTTGATCTCGACCAGCCGCCTGTAGTTCGCGCCATAGGCTGCCTCGACGCGGTCGACTTCGTCTTCCGGCATGAAGTTGATGTAGGCGGTGCCGGCTGCGAAAGGCTTGGCCGCGTCATAGATGCCGCGTGCCCAGCCGATGCAGGTCTTGTCCATGCTGGCCTCGCGCCAGCGCGCATGGACGTTCATGACGAAATGCGAGCTTCGCTGCGGGAATGCAGTGGTATGGGGAGGCACGCGGCCGGCGGCACCACCGACATGGCCAACGAAAATCTCGCATTCGGGGCCGGGAAGCTTGCGGATGGCCGAGGCAAGCACGCCCACCGCCGAATCCGGCAGTTCGATGAAGTCGTGGCTCTTCCAGTAATTGCGAGCACCGGGCGTGAGCAGCGGGTCGAACGCCTGTTGCCAGCCGGTGAACGGATTGGGACCGACGACATCGACGATCGGCTTGCCGATGCCGCGCAGGCGCGCCATTGCCTTCTCGCCTTCCTTGAGGTCGCCGCCATAGCACATGGCCAGAACGACCACCTCCTTGCCGTGCCATTCGGCTGGCAGGAAGGGCAGCGGCGGCGCCTGCCGCATGACCACCCAGCAGGTGAGTTCGTCGGGAGCCTCTTCCAGGGCCGCGCGATATTCGCGCATGACGTTTTCGACATCGGCGAACGGATGGACGACGAGGCCGGACAGGACTTGCGGTCCGAATTTATGGAGTTGGAAGTCGAATGCCGTGACGATGCCGAAATTGCCGCCGCCGCCACGCAACGCCCAGAACAGGTCCGGATTTTCCGCCACGCTGGCGCGCACAAGCTCGCCCTTGGCCGTGACCACATCGGCTGAATGAAGGTTGTCCAGCGTCAGGCCGAACTTGCGTGTCGTCCAGCCGAAGCCACCGCCGAGGGTGAGGCCGGAAATGCCGGTGGTGGAGTTGATGCCGGTTGGCACGACCAGCCCGAATGCCTGCGTTTCCTTGTCGACATCGGCAAGCGTTGCGCCGGGCTCAACGGCGGCGCGCCTGCCGGCGACGTCGACGCGCACGGACTTCATCGGCGACAGGTCGATCATCATGCCGCCTTCGCAGACCGCGGTTCCGGCAATGTTGTGGCCGCCGCCCCGCACCGAGACGAGCAGGTGGTTGTCATGGGCGAAGCGAACGGCGCTGACGACGTCGGATGCGCCTGCGCAGCGCACGATCAGCCCCGGCTTGCGGTCGATCATGGCGTTCCAGATCGAGCGGGCCTCGTCGTAGGCTGCATCTTCCTTGCGTAAAAGAACGCCGCGCAATTGCGTCGAGAGCGCTTCGAGAGCCGCGGCCTTTATGCTTGTCTTTCCGAATTCGAGGGTTGTGAGGGTCAAATCTTTCATGGGTTCCTCCCGATTTGACTGCGGAATGCCCCCCCCTTTCGTTGCCCGGCGGATTGTGCGCTTATATTAGCAATCGTACAAGTAAATCACTGTGTCTTCCGGCGGGTACGGCACCGCGCCACAGGTTCAAAAAACCGGGTCGAAATGGCGCTGGAATTGCGGGTGACCTGATTGTGACACGGTGGCGGATTGAAGCTGCACCGCAAAAAGGCCATGCTTTGCAGCGACATGAGATTTTGCGGCGGGTCCCGGTAGGTTGCCAGGGCGATTTCGTCTGAAAGGAATACGATGCGGCAAAGACGCGTTCGCTGGCTCGCGGGCCTGGCAATGATGACCGGCCTGGTGTTTCCGGGCCAGGCCGTTATCGCCCAGGAAGCAGCAAAACCCATTGAAATAACTTCGTTTTCCGGTGCGTTCCTGGCCGCCCGCGTCGCCGAAGGCGACAATGACCTCGACAACGCGATCACCTACTACAAGCAGGCGCTGGCCTTCGCGCCGGACGACACGACACTTCAGCAAAGCCTGATGCTGTCGCTGATCGCGCAGGGTCGTTTCGACGAATCGCTGCCCTATGCCGACAAGTTGAAAGAGGTGCCGGACGTCGAGCGCTTCTCGCGTCTGGCGCTGGCGGTCGATACGTTCCGCAAGAAGGATTACCCAAAGGCCGAGTATTGGCTGAAGCTGTCGCTGCAGGCCGATCTGGACCGCCTCATCGCCGGCGTGATGACTGGCTGGGCGCGTGCCGGCGCGGGTGATGGCGCTGATGCCATGGCCTATGTCGACAAGTTGCAGGGGCCGGAATGGTTCGACCTGTTCAAGTCGTATCACCGCGCCCTCATCGCCGATGCGACGGGTCTGAAGGACAAGGCGCGCGAGGCCTATGAAGCGACGGTGAAGAATTCGGCGGCGGCGGGTGCTGCGCCCGAAACCTGGTTGCGCTGCGTGGAATCCTACGCCCGCTTCCTCGCCCGCAATGGCGAAAAGGACAAGGCGCTGGAAGCGCTCGACCAGGCCGAGACGTTTGTTTCCGGCAAGATCGAGATCACGGCGCTGCGTGAAAAGATCGCCAAGGGCGAAAAGATCGAGCCGTTGGTGGCTAACCCGGCCGAGGGCGCATCCGAGATATTGATCAACCTGGCAACCGCTCTGAACCGGGGCGGCGGCGAGCCGTTCGTGCGGCTTTATCTTGAATATGCGCTGGCTCTGAGGCCGAACAGCGACACCGCTTTGGTGCAGCTTGCGGCGGTGGCCGAGCAGCAGCGGGACGGCGAGCGCGCAATCAGCTTCTACAAGCGCATTCCCGAAACCTCGCCGCTGAAGGAAGTGGCCGAACTTCAGCTTGGCCTGAACCTTGCCGACCTCAACCGCAACGACGAGGCGATCGCGCATCTGAAGAAGCTGGTCGAAGCGCAGCCCGACGAAATGCGCGGTTATATCGCGTTGGGTGGGGTCTATGCTTCGAAGGAAGATTTCCGCGCTGCGGCCGATCTTTACGACAAGGCGGTGGAGCGCCTGACCAACCCGCAGCCGGAGAACTGGAACATCTTCTACCAGCGCGGCATCGCCTATGAGCGGCTGAAGGAGTGGCCCAAGGCCGAGCCGAGCTTCCGCAAGGCGCTGGAACTCAACCCGGAGCAGCCGCAGGTGATGAACTATCTCGGCTATTCCTGGGTCGACAAGAACATGAACCTCAAGGAAGCGCTGGAGATGATCCAGAAGGCCGTCGACCTGCGGCCGAGCGACGGTTACATCGTCGATTCGCTGGGCTGGGCCTACTACAAGCTCGGCCGCTTCGACGACGCCGTGCGTGAACTGGAGCGCGCCGTTTCGCTGAAGCCGGAGGACCCGGTGTTGAACGACCACCTCGGCGACGCCTACTGGCGGGTGGGCCGCAGGCTGGAAGCGACGTTCCAGTGGAGCTATGCGCGCGACCTCAAGCCTGATCCCGAGGTGCTTTCCTCGGTGCAGGAAAAGCTCGCCAAGGGTCTGCCGCCGATCGAGGCCAACACTGCGCAGGACACGCCGCCGGCCAAGCCCAAGCCCTCGACCGAACCCAAGGGGTGAGAACCGGGAACTGCCGTAGGCGGCGGAACCCGAGCCGGGACGGCAGGCGTTCGCAGTGGGGCCGCATTGAAGCGACCATTGTCGTATCGGGCCGTCCGGACGTCTGCCTTGACGCTTCCGGACAGGGGCACTAGGGAAGGCCGCATCCTGCCATTGCCGCCGAGGCCATTCCCGTGAGCGCCGACCTTCCCGCCCATATGCATCCCAGCCGTTCGTTCCAGGGGCTGATCCTGACCCTGCACAACTACTGGGCCAACTACGGTTGTGTCGTGCTGCAGCCCTACGACATGGAGGTGGGCGCGGGCACTTTCCACCCCGCGACGACGCTGCGTGCGCTGGGGCCGAAGGCGTGGAACGCCGCCTATGTCCAGCCGTCGCGCCGGCCCAAGGACGGGCGCTATGGCGAAAACCCGAACCGGCTGCAGCACTATTACCAGTATCAGGTAATCCTGAAGCCCAATCCGGAGAACCTGCAGGAGCTGTACCTCGGCTCGCTTGAAGCGATTGGCGTCGATCCGCTGCTGCACGACATCCGCTTCGTCGAGGACGATTGGGAAAGCCCGACGCTGGGCGCGTGGGGGCTGGGCTGGGAGTGCTGGTGCGACGGCATGGAAGTGTCGCAGTTCACTTATTTCCAGCAGGTGTGCGGCATCGAATGCGCGCCGGTGGCGGGCGAACTGACCTACGGGCTGGAGCGCCTTGCCATGTATGTGCAGGGCGTCGACAACGTCTACGACCTCAATTTCAACGGCCGCGAGGGCGCCGAGAAGGTAACCTATGGCGAGGTTTTCCTGCAGGCCGAGCAGGAATATTCGCGGCACAATTTCGAGTTCGCAGACACGGAGCGGCTGTTCCGTCACTTTGTCGACGCCGAGAAGGAGTGTCTCGCGTTGCTGGCGGCTGGTGCGCCGACCGATGGCGGCCCGCATCGCATGGTGCTGCCGGCCTATGACCAGTGCATCAAGGCCTCGCATTGCTTCAACCTGCTCGATTCCCGCGGCGTCATTTCGGTGACCGAGCGGCAAAGCTACATCCTGCGCGTGCGCAACCTCGCCAAGGCCTGCGGCGAGGCGTTCCTGTTGACCGACGCCGGCGGTTTTTCCCTGGTTGGGGAGGCTGCGTAAATGCCTGATCTGCTTCTCGAACTTCGCTCCGAGGAAATCCCCGCGCGCATGCAGCGCAAGGCGGCGGGCGATCTGAAGAAACTGGTGACGGACGGGCTGGTG
Source organism: uncultured Mesorhizobium sp. (assembly GCA_964601795.1). Lineage (GTDB taxonomy): Bacteria > Pseudomonadota > Alphaproteobacteria > Rhizobiales > Rhizobiaceae > Mesorhizobium. The sequence continues at coordinate 9,869 of CAZROU010000035.1, forward strand.
GATGCCGGCCTGACCTATGAGGCGGCGCGTGAATACTGGACGCCGCGCCGGCTGACGCTGGACATTCGTGGGCTGACGGCGCGTTCCAAGGACATTCGCGAGGAGCGCAAGGGGCCGAGCACGAAGGCCCCGGAACAGGCGATCCAGGGCTTCCTGCGCTCGGCGGGGCTCGCCTCGATTGACGAGGCGCATGTCCATACCGATCCGAAGAAGGGTGATTTCTATGTTGCCCATATCTCGAAGCCGGGCAGGGCGGCGGAGGAGATCATCGCCGATTTGATGCCGGGCATCATCAAGGCATTCCCATGGCCGAAATCGATGCGGTGGGGCGCGGCGTCCGGCCCGAAGGGGATGAGCTATCGCGGCGTCGAAGGGCGTGGCGGCGATGCGCTGCGCTGGGTGCGGCCGCTGCAATCGATCCTGTGCACGTTCGGCCCGGAAACCGAGGAACCGATGGTGGTCGACTTCGAGGTCGACGGCATCCGTTCCGGCAACGTGACCTACGGCCATCGCTTCCACGCGCCTGACGCCATCACCGCCAAGCGCTTCGATGACTATGTGACCAAGCTGGAGGCGGCAAAGGTCGTGCTAGATGCCGACCGGCGCAAGGAAATCATCCTGTCGGATGCGAAGAACCTTGCCTTTGCCAATGGGCTGGACCTTGTCGAGGACGAGGGCCTGCTTGAGGAAGTGTCCGGGCTGGTGGAGTGGCCGGTGGTGCTGCTTGGCGAGTTCGAACAGGACTTCCTAGCCATTCCGCCGGAAGTGATCCGGCTGACCATTCGCGCCAACCAGAAGTGCTTTGTCTCGCGTCCGCAGGGCGAAGGCGAGGCGCTCGCCAACCGATTCCTGCTAGTTGCCAATATCGAGGCGAAGGACGGCGGCAAGGAGATCGCCCACGGCAACGGCAAGGTGGTGCGGGCACGGCTTTCCGATGCGGTGCATTTCTGGAAGACCGACCAGGCCAATGTGCCCGACCTCGACCAGTTGAAGGGCTCGGCCGACAAGTTCGGGCTGGACCTTACCAAGCCGCTCGACCAGCGCATGGCGCGTCTCGACCACTTGAATGTGACGTTCCACGCCAAGCTTGGCACGCAAGGCGAGCGGGTGGAGCGTATTCGATGGATCGCAGAGGAATTGGCCTTCACATTCGAGGCTGACATCGGCAGTGATGAGGCGCAGGCGGTCCGTGCCGCCAGCTTAGCAAAGGCCGACCTGACAACGGAAATTGTCGGAGAGTTTCCCGAGTTGCAAGGGACGATGGGGCGCAAGTATGCCCTGCTGCAGGGTGAACATCCTTCCGTCGCCGCGGCGATAGAAGATCACTACAAACCTCAAGGGCCGAGCGATACTGTACCAACCGACCCGACATCGATCGTTGTCGCACTGTCCGACAAGATCGACACTTTGGTAGGTTTCTGGGCAATAGATGAAAAGCCGACGGGCTCAAAAGACCCCTTTGCACTGAGGCGCGCGGCTCTCGGAGTCATAAGAATTCTGATCGAAAACGGGTTAAGGTTGCGACTTGCCTCTGTGGCGGCAAAAGTTCATCAGCTTCACATCTTTCAAGAACGTCACTGCCTCAGGCTAATCGCCCGTGATGCAGACGGCGGTTTTACCTATCTTCCAACGTGGAGCGATGCTGCAAAATGGTCATCAACCGATTCCGACGGCCACACGTGGATCAGATGCAACGAATGGGACGTGCCATTTGATCGTGAACTACGTCACTATCAGGGAGATATATCTCAGTCTGACGTGGCGACGAGTTTCCTCAGAGTCGGCTCTGCGCAACCCAGCCTTGAGTTCATAGAGACTAATAGTTTCACGCTTGGAACGGTTAACAAACTATCCAACGACCTTCTCTCCTTCTTCCATGACCGTCTGAAGGTCTATCTGCGTGATCAGGGTGCGCGTCACGATCTGATCGATGCGGTGATCACGCCTGAGTCCGACGACCTTCTGGCCATCGTCCGTCGCGTAGAGGCGCTGGGCAAATTCCTCGAGACGGATGACGGCAAGAACCTGCTGGCCGGTACCAAGCGCGCGGCCAACATCCTCGCTGCCGAGGAGAAGAAGGGCACCGCCGTTGCGGACGCCGTCGAGCCTTCGCTGTTCAAGGAAGACGCGGAGAAAAAGCTGTTCGACGCGGTGAATCAGGCGGAGAACAAAGCTGGCGAAGCGATTCAAAAGGAAGACTTTTCCGGCGCCATGCTGGCGCTTAGCGTGTTGCGTGAACCAGTTGATTCATTTTTTGAACAGGTACTGGTCAACGACGACGATCTGGCGGTGCGGGCAAACCGTCTTGCATTGTTGACGCGCATCCGCGCGGCGACCGATCAGGTGGCGGATTTCTCCAAGATCGCCGGATAGGTCGGGCCGAGAGTGCTGGCGGATCAGCGCTCCAGAATGATGACCTGCACGCTGTTCGTGTAGACATCGACCTGGACAAGCGGCCGGCCATTGATGATGGCGCGGCGCGTGGCGGCGTCCATTGCGCTGCGTTGCTCAAGCATCTTCTGGAGACGCGAACGCTGCTGATTGGTCTTGAACCAGCGGTCGCTTTCGTCCTCGCGGTCGACCTGCCCGAAGCGATGCCAGTTGGCGCGATCTTGCCTCACCATCTGCGCGGCGCTGTCGAGCGGATAGCCGTCGCTGGCGAAATGGTCGTCCTGCGAGATACGGGCAACATAGCTGCCGAGAAACGTGTCGGCCACTGCAGGCAGTTTCAAAAACCCAAGCAAGACGGTGGCCGTGATCGGCTTCAAGATCCAGTGCATGACGTTCCCCCACTCACGTTCTGGCAATTGGGGGGACAGGCTGCCTTGTGCGGCAGCCGATTGCAATTCATGCAAAAGGACGTGCTCTACCGCGCTTGCGGCGCGGGGTTGCGGTTCGCTGTCATCGGTTGCGCCGAAGTCGCTGGCGCTTCGGTGGGCGCATTGGCGCCGCCTTCAACGGAAGCCTGCTGAGGCTGTGCGTTGGTCGAGGCCGGCGCAAACACGTCACCGACGATGCCGCCGCGGATGACCATAGGCGCGAAGTGGGCCTTGGACGGGGTGCTTTTCGGAATTGCCGCCACCTTTTCGTAGGTCACAGGCGGCCACGGCGTGCCATAGGCGACGATGGACGAGCTGATGACTTCAGGCTCGACGGCTGCCGTGGCAGGCAATTGCTGCCAACTGCCCGGCGTCATCTGGCCGAGCGCCTGCTGGGACGGATCGGCGGGTGTCTCTGGCTTGGCGGATTCCGTCGCGGCAACCGCGATGGGGTCGGGCGCGCCCATGACCACGATGGACGGCGTCGAGGCAGGCGCAGGCTCGCCGAACGTGACGAACGACGAGGCGGCCGCGCTGCCCGTCATGGCTGCAAGCGAAATCATTCCAATCGTGATGATACGCAAGGACAAGAGCTTGTTCCCCCAGCTTTCACCAGGACCATAGCGCGGGAGCGTTGATATCCGCTTGTGAGTACGCTTCGCATTTTAATGAATTGGCTTTTGCCGACGACGCTTGCCGCTTCCTGCCCGCCGCTGTAGGCAGACGCCAGAAAGGTTTGGCTCGTGGCTGAGATATTTCCTGCCGACAAGGCACTGGACCGTGCGCTGGCGCTGCTTCAGGCGGGCGAGGTCGTCGCCATCCCCACCGAGACGGTCTACGGGCTGGCCGGCGACGCCACCAATGGCGAGGCTGTCGCGCGCATTTATGAAGCGAAGGGGCGCCCGCGCTTCAATCCGCTGATCGCGCATGTCTGCGACCTGGAAATGGCCGAACGCATCGGCGTGTTCGATCCGTTGTCGCGCAAGCTGGCCGAACTGTTTTGGCCCGGACCGCTGACGCTTGTGGTGCCGCTGAAGGCCGATGCCGGCATCCATCCGCTGGCGACCGCGGGCCTCGACACAATTGCGTTGCGCATGCCGCGCGGCTTCGGCAACAGGCTGATCGCGGCGCTCGGCAAGCCGCTCTCCGCACCCAGCGCCAACAGTTCGGGTCGCATCAGCTCGACCTCGGCGGAGGCGGTGGCGGCTGACCTCGGCAAGCGCATCAAGCTGGTGGTCGATGGCGGTGCAACCCCGGTCGGCGTGGAATCGACGATCGTGAGGGTGAAGGACGGCAAGCCGAAACTGCTGCGGCCGGGCGGCATCGCGGCGGAAGAAATCGAGGCCGCCATTGGCATGAAGCTGGAACGGGGTGCAAAGGGCATACAGGCGCCGGGCATGATGGCTTCGCACTATGCGCCGAACGCGGCGATGCGGCTGAATGCGGTGAGCGTACGCCAAGGCGAGGCGCTGCTCGCCTTCGGGCCGTTGCGCGCCAAGGGTGCCGAACGCGCGGCGATGGCGCTCAATCTGTCGCCAACCGGCGATCTGCGCGAAGCGGCGACGAACCTGTTTTCCTTCATGCGTGAACTCGACCAAAGCGGCGCGGGCATCATCGCCGTCGAGCCGGTGCCGACGCGGGGTTTGGGTGAAGCGATCAACGCCCGGCTGGCGCGGGCGGCTGCACCGCGTGACATGGCCGAGGCTGGAGAATAGGCTTTCAGCATGAACGATGCCGTCACTCAGCTCGATCCCGCCCTTGTCCAGCGCTTTGCCGAAATCGTCGGCGACAAATATGCGTTGCATGCGCCGGATGACATCGCTCCCTATCTGATAGAGCCGCGCGGGCTGTGGCATGGCCGCAGCCAACTCGTACTGAGGCCGGGCAGCGTGGAGGAAGTGAGCCGGATCCTCAAGCTTGCCACGGAGACGCGCACGCCTGTGGTGCCGCAAAGCGGCAATACCGGGCTGGTCGGTGCGCAAGTGCCGGATGCGAGCGGCAGGCAAGTGGTGCTGTCGCTTTCACGGCTGAACCGCATCCGCGAGATCGATGTCCAGTCGAATACGGTGACGGCAGAGGCGGGCGTCATCTTGCAGACGCTTCAGCAGACGGCGGATGGCGTTGACCGGCTGTTTCCGCTTTCGCTGGGCGCGCAGGGCTCGTGCCAGATCGGCGGCAACCTTTCTTCCAATGCCGGCGGCACCAATGTTCTGGCCTATGGCAATGCGCGCGAACTGTGCCTTGGCGTGGAGGTGGTGCTGCCGACCGGCGAAGTGTTCGACGATTTGCGCAAGCTGAAGAAGGACAATACCGGCTACGACCTGAAGAACCTGTTCGTCGGGGCCGAAGGCACGCTGGGTGTGATCACGGCTGCGGTGTTGAAGCTGTTTCCGAAGCCGAAGGGCCGTGAGGTCGCTTTTGTCGGCCTGCCGTCGGCTGAGGCCGCCCTTGCTTTGTTCGGAGCTTCGAGCGGACAGGCGGGCGGTGCGCTGACCGCATTCGAGCTGATCGGCAAGCGGCCTTACGACTTCACGCTTGCACATGCGAGCGGCGTGGTGCGCCCGCTGGAAGGCGACTGGCCGTGGTATGTGCTGATGGAGATTTCCTCCGGGCGTTCGGCGGAAGACGCGCGCACACTCATTGAAGATATATTGGCCGCGGCGTTCGATGCGGAAATCATAGGCGACGCGGTGATTGCCTCGAGCCTTGCGCAGGCGCAGGCCTTCTGGAATTTTCGCGAGGTTTTGCCGGAGGCGCAGAAGCCGGAAGGCGCGTCGATCAAGCACGATATTTCCGTGCCTGTTTCGTCGATCCCGACTTTCATTGAGCGGGCGGAAAAGGCCGTGGCTTCCGTGAGCCCCGGTGCGCGTGTCGTCTGCTTCGGCCATATGGGCGACGGCAACCTGCATTATAATATCTCGCGCCCGGAGGACGGCGACGACCACGCCTTCCTCGACCTCTATCGCGCCATGAACAAGGCGGTGCATGACGTGGTGCGCGCGCTCGACGGGTCGATCTCGGCCGAGCACGGCATCGGCCAGTTGAAGCGAGATGAGTTGATCGCGACAGCCCCGCCGATGGCGATCGACCTGATGCGGCGCGTGAAGCTTGCTTTCGACCCGGCGGGCATCATGAATCCTGGTAAGGTTATCTGATCCTTTCAAATTCGCGGGGCCGGTCGGATTCCGCTAACCATCTGGCAGATCAGCAAAATTTAACCGACTTTTTTAAGCCCGCCGGTAAGGTGCGCACGCTACCGTCTGATCCATAACGAGGCTGGAAAACGGCCCGGAGAGAACCGGAAAACCGGCTCTCAGGAGAGACAGGAAGGCACTGATGAAATCTGGACTGAAGCCAGTCTGGGCGGGACGCAACATGCGCCTCGACCCGTTCCGTTTGCCGCAAGTGGTGAGCTACGCGACCCGCGACGACCACGGTGACGTGACTTCCACGATCGATCATCGTGGCGCCGTCATCCGCCGCACGCTGGAGATGAGCGGCCTTCCCGCCATTATCGCCTTGCCTGCCAATGCCTTCCGGGGCGTGGCTGCGCGCGCCATGGAAGACGAGGAGGGCCATGTCACCGTGACGCTGGAACTGTTGCACAACGACCCGATGCTTTCGGTGCCGCTTCTGGTGGCCGACGATCTGGACGATGTCGCCGCCGACTGGCGAGCCTGGGCCGACGCCTACAGGCTGCCGATGCTGCTCATCGAAGCCGATGGCGAGGCGCGCACGCTAGAGGAATCATTGGGCGCGGCGTTGAAGACGCTACCGCCGCAGGAGCGCCGCAAGGGCCGCGTTTCCATGCAGAGGCGGCCGCGCTTCCTCGCCCGCCGCCGCGCGGGAGACCTTGGCCTCAGGCTGGTGGTTGACGGCGAAGAAATCATTGCCGCCGAGTAGATTCAGGTGAGGGCGGCCTGCGAATGCCGCCTTTCTGCGCTTCCGGTGCTCATGTACCAAAACGTACACTCCGCTCCGGTTCTCGAAAGTCAACATTCTCGGCTCGCCCTGACCTGAATCTCGGGCGCTGCCCAGGCCGAGGGCGGGTCGCTACAGGAGCGGCTTGAGCGCTGCCCAGGCCGCGCCGCCGACAATGCCGAGGAAGATCAGCCAACCGACCTGGTTGTTCGATTTGAACAGGCGCAGGCACTGGTCGGGATTGTCGATGTCTAGCGTGGAAATCTGGCGCGCCATGTGCGCGCCGGCGGCGATCAGCCCGGCCATGACCGGCACCGGCGCCTGCGCATTGGCGAAGGCCACCGCAAAGCACATCAGCGCACCGGCATAGAGACCGGCCAGCCACGCCTTGGTGTTGTCACCGAACAGACGGGCGGTGGAGCGGACGCCGACGATGGCGTCGTCTTCCTTGTCCTGATGCGCGTAGATGGTGTCGTAGCCGATCACCCACAGGATCGAGCCGATATAGAGCATGATGGCGGGGGCATCGATGTCGCCGAACTCGTTGGCCCATCCTATCAGCGCGCCCCAGGAAAAGGCGAGGCCAAGAACGAGTTGCGGCCAGTCGGTGAATCGCTTCATGAACGGATAGATGGCGACGATCACCAGCGACGAGATGCCGAGGCCGACGGCGAAGCTGTTGAACTGCAAGAGGACAGCAAGGCCGACCAGCGCCTGGATGATGAGGAACGCCCATGCCTGCCGCCGCGTGACTTTTCCTGACGGCAGCGGACGCGAGCGCGTGCGCTCGACGGCGACGTCGATGTCCTCGTCGACAAGGTCGTTGTAGGTGCAGCCCGCCCCGCGCATGGCAATCGCTCCGACAAGGAACAGCACAAGCGTGTAAGGCTGGGGCAAAAGCGTCAGGATCGGATCGGTCGGGCGGGCATAGGCCGTGGCGGCGAGCGCCGCCGACCACCAGCACGGCCAGAGCAGCAACTGCCAGCCGATAGGGCGGTCCCAGCGGGCAAGCTGCGCATAAGGCCACAGCCATCGCGGCAGCACCCGGTAGACCCAGTGCCCGCTTGGCGCATCGGCGACGCGCCCCTGGGCTGCTTTCGACTGAATGGTTTCCATGACGCTGGAGTGGCAGCGCCGGACGATGCAGTCAAGACGACGAATTGCCCTTGATAAGTCGTGGCAAAGCTTGACCGGGCGGCTAAGGACCCATACCGGAAGTTTCGCCATCGGTTCGGACAGCGAGGTGCAGCCAGCATGAACGTTCTTCTTCTCGGCTCGGGCGGCCGCGAGCATGCGCTGGCCTGGAGGCTTGCCGCTTCGCCGATGTTGACCAGGCTCTACGCCGCGCCGGGCAATCCCGGCATCGCCAAAGAGGCGGAACTGGTTGCGCTTGATGTTGCCGACCACGCTGCGGTGGCGCGGTTTTGCCAAGAGAAAAAGATCGACCTGGTCGTCGTCGGACCGGAAGCGCCGCTGGTTGCCGGTATTGCCGACGACCTGCGCGCCAAGGGCATCCGCGTCTTTGGCCCCTCGAAGGCTGCGGCGCAGCTTGAGGGGTCGAAGGGCTTCACCAAGGATTTGTGCGCGCGCTACGGCATTCCAACCGGAGCCTATGGCCGCTTCGACAATCTGGCTGCGGCAAGGGCCTATGTCGAGGAAAAGGGCGCGCCGATCGTCATCAAGGTGGACGGGCTTGCCGCAGGCAAGGGCGTGACTGTCGCGATGACGCTTGCCGAGGCGATTACCGCATTAGAGGCCTGTTTTGACGGCTCGTTCGGCAGCGCAGGCGCAGAGGTCGTGGTGGAGGAGTTTCTGACGGGCGAGGAAGCGAGCTTCTTTTGCCTGTGCGATGGTAGGACCGCGCTGCCGTTTGGTACGGCGCAGGACCACAAGCGGGTTGGCGAAGGCGATACTGGCCCGAACACCGGCGGCATGGGGGCGTATTCGCCGGCACCAGTGATGACGCCTGAAGTGGTCGAACGGACCATGCGCGAAATCATCGAGCCGACCATGCGCGGCATGGCCGAAAAGGGCATGCCGTTTTCCGGCGTGCTGTTCGCCGGCCTGATGATCGACGCCAAGGGCGCGCCGAAACTCATCGAGTTCAATGCCCGTTTCGGCGATCCCGAATGCCAGGTCCTGATGATGCGGCTGAAGCAGGATTTGCTGACGCTGCTGAACGCGGCGGTGGACGGGCAGCTTTCGCATATGTCGGCGCGCTGGCGCGACGAGACGGCGCTGACGGTGGTGATGGCGGCGAAGGGCTATCCGGCTTCACCGGAAAAGGGCTCGGTTATTCACAACGTCGAGGCAGCAGCGGGCAAGGGCGTGGAGATATTCCATGCCGGCACGGCTTTGCGGGATGGCGAACTTGTTGCCAATGGCGGACGTGTTTTGAACGTGACGGCAACGGGCCTGACTGCCGGCGAAGCGCAGGCCAAGGCCTATGCCGCAGTCGATCTGATTGACTGGCCGCAGGGCTTCTGCCGCCGTGACATCGGCTGGCGCGCGGTTGACAGGGAATTCGTGAAATGAGCGTGACCATCTACCACAATCCCGCCTGCGGGACTTCGCGCAACACACTCGCCATGATCCGCGCCTCGGGCGAGGAGCCGGAAATCATCGAGTATTTGAAGGCACCGCCCTCGCGGCAAAGGCTGGTCGAGCTTCTTGCGCTGTTGGGCATGAAGCCGCGCGAACTGCTGCGCAAGAAGGGTACACCCTATGCGCAGCTTGGGCTGGACGATCCGAAATGGAGCGACGACGAGATCATCGACTTCATGATGGAGCATCCGATCCTGATCGAACGCCCGATCGTCATAACGCAAAAGGGCGCCGTGCTGGCGCGGCCTTCGGAAACGGTTCTGAACGTGCTGGCCAATCCCGATATAGGCGATTTCACCAAGGAAGACGGCGAGGTCGTCAAGGCTCGGCAGGCAACTCAGGGCCAGTAGGGGCGGGCGTCTTTCCTGATCGATCCGGTTGCGATCGGGTCGACGCCCGGATCGGCTTCGGCTTGGGCAACAAGCGTCGCCCCGGCGTCCCGCCTTGCGACGGCGTATTCCGTCATGCCGTATTGGTAGGGATCGTCCTTGGACGGCTTCGCCACCATTGCGGGCAGTGTCCAGCCGGACCGGAACTTGGCCCAACCGGTGCTTATCGCGGCAACAAGCTCTCCGACGGTGGGGGGCGTGGCGACCGCCGCATAGGTGATTTCGACCTTGCCCTTCAGCCCTTCGCTGCGCGCGATCGGGACAGGCACGCTGGCCAGATAGTCGATCGGCACGTCGATGAGATGGCCGAACGGCCATTCTGCACGCAGTTCATCGGCTGCCATCGGGGCGACGTTCACATCGATGTCCAGCGGGGTGCCGGGCGGGCGGTAGGGGCAACGGCGGCTGTTGCAGTTGGCTTGCGCCGAAAACTGCCACAGCGCGTAGCCATCCCAGTTGCCCTTCGGGAAATGCATGTCGATGTCTGGCTTGTAGCGGGCATACCAGAGCGGCAGCCGCGACAGGAGACGGTAGCGAAAGCGGTTGTCGGCAATGTGCTTGGCGGTCGAGCCGTTGGTGTAGAGAATGGGGAAGCGCCCGATGCGGCGATGGACCTGACGCACGAACTCTTCGGCGTCGTCCAGCGACATCCACTGTCCGGGATCGTTGTCCTCGATGTCGAGGGCAAGCAGGTCCTCGGGCGCCGGTTCGGCGAAATCGATGAAGTTGTTGGCCTGATCGACCGGATTGCCGGGGCGGGCGAGATGATAGGCGCCCCATTCCAGGCCGAGCGCCTTGGCGACGGTGCGGCGGGTGTGGAACAACTCGCGCGCCACCGCATGGCGTTTCCACAATGCCTTGCAAAGCTTGACCGCTTCTTCGTCGCCTGAGCAGGCATAAGGCGGCGGCAGGCCGTCGGAGGCCTTGTTGATGAAGCCGACGATGCGCTTGTCGGAGGCGAGCGCGTTCCAGTCGATGGAGTTATACTCGTAGGCGTCTACGACCAGCGCCCGGTTGGGCTTCTTCCACGGTTCGGAGAAGTCGGAGGCTTGCGCAGGCAAAAGCGCGGCAAGCGTTGCCGCTGCCGCCATCAGTGCTGCCCGCAAGAAAGGTCGCCCCGGAAATCCCAAGCCTGATTCCCTCATCATTTGGCGCAAATACTGGAGATTTATGGTTAACGATTGCTTGCAGGGCTAATCAAGCGCTTGGAACGGTTTATCGCTTGGCAGAATGCATGAAGGGTTCTGGCGCTGGTTCCTGCTGCAAGCTGCCTTCCGCTACACGCTTGTTGTGGTGAACCAGCGAACATTTGGGCGAGCAGAGCAAGCCGCGATCCGACCAGTAGGCCGGGCCGTTTTCGGGCCTGCCTTCGTAATATGCAAACCCCTCGGCCCTGAAGGGGCGGCCGCATTCGATACAATGGTCTGATCGAGCAAGCATGGCGATGTCTTTCGCAATCCTGTATGTATCGCACAAGAGGCGGATTCATAAAATCAGCGTGACAAATATTGACGTTTACGTAAAGTGCAGTCCTACAAGGCTGGCCGAAGCGTTTTGATCGGCTGGTGCCTGAAAATGCTGGCAGCCACAGGAGCTAAAGCGGATGTATCGCGCGCCCGTCGAGGAAATAGCCTTCACATTGAAGAATGTCGCCGGCCTGAGGGAAGCTCTGGCGGCGGGTGCATTCGGCGACCTCAGCGAAGACCTGATCGACGCCGTACTGCACGAAGCGGGGCGGTTCGCCTCGGAAGAAATCGCGCCGCTCTACAAGGCAGGCGACGAGAAGGGCGCGGTGCTGAAAAACGGCGCGGTGACCACGCCTCCAGGCTGGCGAAACCTCTACAAGAATTGGGCCGAAGGCGGCTGGAATGCGGTTGCGGCACCTGAGGAATATGGCGGGCAGGGTCTGCCGATGATGCTTTCGGCTGCCGTTCTCGAAATGTGGAATTCGGCATCGGTTGCCTTTTGCCTCGGCCCGATGCTGACGATGGGCGCGGTCGAGGCGCTGGACAAGCATGCGACCGAAGAACTCAAGCAGACCTACCTTGCCAAGCTGGTTTCGGGCGAATGGATGGGGACCATGAACCTGACCGAGCCGCAGGCCGGTTCGGATCTGGCGGCGCTTCGCACCCGCGCCGAGCCCGCCGGCGACGGCACCTATCGCATTTTCGGCCAGAAGATATTCATTACTTACGGCGAGCACGATTTCACCGACAACATCGTGCATATGGTGCTGGCGCGCCTGCCGGATGCGCCTGCGGGAACACGTGGCATTTCGTTATTCCTGGTGCCGAAATTCCTCGTCAACGAGGACGGCTCGCTGGGCGCCCGCAACGATTTGTTCTGCTCGGGACTGGAAGAAAAGCTCGGCATTCACGGCTCGCCGACCTGCACCATGATCTATGGCGACGGCTTTGCCGGCGACAAGCCGGGCGCGGTCGGCTGGCTGATCGGCGAGGAGAACAAGGGCCTGGCCTGCATGTTCACGATGATGAACAATGCGCGGCTCAATGTCGGCATGCAGGGCGTGGGCATCGCCGAGATGGCGTTCCAGAAGGCGCTCGCCTACGCCAACGAGCGCAGGCAGGGCAAGGCCGCCGGCTATTCCGGCAACGGCATGGCGCCGATCGTCTACCACCCGGACGTGCAGCGCAATCTGCTCACCATGAAAGCGCTGACGCAGATTTCGCGCGCCATCAGCTATAGCTGTGCCCATGCCATCGATATGGCGCGAGTGTCGGATGGCGCAACTCGCGCAAAGTGGCTCGACCGCGCCAATCTGTTGACGCCGCTGGCCAAGGCGTTTTCGACCGATGCCGGCGTCGATGTCGCCTCGCTGGGCGTTCAGGTCCATGGCGGCATGGGCTTCATCGAGGAGACCGGCGCTGCCGCGCTCTATCGCGATGCGCGCATTGCGCCGATCTATGAGGGCACCAATGGCATCCAGGCGATCGATCTTGTTACGCGCAAGCTGCCCCTGCGCGACGGCGAGGAAGTCCACAGCTATATCGACGACCTTGTCGCAATCGCGAGTGCGGTGCGCACGTCCGGGCAGGGCGGCTTCGGCCAGACCGCCGACCTGCTCGACCAGGCGCTGGACGACCTTTCCGAGACCACGAGGTTCTTGCAGTACCAGCTTGAAAAAGGCCAGGTCGAGGAGGCGCTGGCGGGAGCGACGCCCTATCTCAGGCTGTTTTCGCTTGCCGCCGGCGGTGCCTATCTGGCCCGTGCCGCGATTGCCGACCCGTCCGAACCGCGCCTGACGCTCTGCCGCTTCTTCGCCGAGAACATGCTGGCCGAGGTGGCGGCGCTGAAGGACCGGGTCATAGAGGGGGCATCCAGCCTCGTCCAAGCCGGCAAGACACTGATTTCAGTCTGAAATTTTCCCATCCAGAGGCTTAGAGATTTTGACAGACCATATCCTGATCGAACGGCGCGGCGCGGTGCAGATGATCCGCATGAACCGGCCGGAGAAGAAGAATGCGCTGACGCGCGCCATGTATGGCGCGATGTCGGCGGCGCTCAGCGAGGGCGATGCGGATACTTCGGTCCGTGTCCATGTGTTCCTGGGCGTGCCGGGCGCGTTTTCGGCCGGCAACGACCTTGCCGACTTCCTCGCTGTCGCGACTGGCGCGGAAGGCGGCAACGAGGTTTGGGATTTCCTGATCGCGCTGGCCAATTCGAAAAAGCCCATGGTTTCGGGCGTCGACGGCATTGCGGTGGGCATCGGCACCACGCTCAACCTGCATTGCGATTTGACCTTCGCCACGCCGCGCACCGTATTCCGCACGCCTTTCGTCGATCTGGGCCTCGTGCCGGAAGCCGGATCGAGCCTGCTTGCGCCGCAGATTCTCGGCCGGCAAGGTGCGTTCGCGCTGCTCGGGCTGGGTGAGGGGATTTCCGCCGAACATGCCAAGCGGGCGGGGTTGATCTACGACGTTGTCGACGAGGACGGCCTTGAAGGCGCTGCGCTGGCCGCGGCGGAAGATATCGCCGCCAAGCCGCCCGAAGCGCTCAGGATCGCGCGCGACTTGATGCGCGGCCCGCGCGACGAATTGGTTGGCCGTATCGGGGAAGAGGCTGAGCAATTCCGCCAGCGGCTGAAATCAGCCGAGGCGCACGCGGCCCTGTCAGCTTTCATGAGCCGGAAGAAGGGGTAAGGAGCGGGCGAAAGCCAATAAATTGGCTTTCGAGCGCCGAACGCCGGGAGTCGCCGGGGAAAACACGTCAGGCTTAGGGGTAAAGCCTTGTCTTGCCCCACCTGCCGTCGGGTTCATGCGTAAACACGATGCGGTCGTGCAGGCGGAATGGCCGGTCGTGCCAGAACTCGATGGTTTGCGGCATGATGCGGAAGCCCGACCAATGTTTCGGGCGCGGGATTTCGCCAATGGCATAGCGGGCGGTGTATTCGGCCACCGCCTTTTCGAGTGCGAAACGGCTTTCGAGCGGCCTTGACTGCTTCGAAGCCCATGCGCCGATGCGGCTGCCACGCGGACGGGACCCGTAGTAGCCATCCGCTTCCGCATCGCTTACGATCTCGACGGGGCCGCGCACGCGCACTTGCCGCCGCAGCGATTTCCAGTGGAAGCACATGGCCGCCTTCATGCTGCCGAGGATTTCGCGGCCCTTGGCGCTTTCGAAATTGGTGTAGAAAACAAAGCCGCGCTCGTCGAAACCCTTGAGCAGCACCATGCGCACGTCGGGCAAGCCGTCGGCATCTACCGTGGCCAACGCAACGCCGTTGGGATCATTGGGCTCCGACTTGGTGGCGTCCTCCAGCCACTCCGCGAACAGGCGATAGGGTTCGGCGGCTTCGGTGAAATCTTGTTGCGATGTCAATTTGGCATTGCCTTCGAAGATGGTCAGGTAAGTGGGGCGGACCGGTTGCAGCCTTCCGCGTGCTCATGACACCGGCTGGACAGGAATACACTAGCCGCACGCGCTGCCGTCAGGCAAACCGGATTCGCGCTCTGGACCTATAGCTCTCCGGTATTGTTTCACCGGTGTTCGCGTGCAGGCTCGGCGAGGCTCGATACGTCGGAACCGACGAGTTCCACGCTGGCGACCGGGAACGTGTACTGGGTCACCTCGAAGATATTTTCGATATGGTCCGACGGCTGGTACTCGTCATCGATCTCGACGGATATTCTCAGGGTGACGGTGACGGATGTCGACATCTTCAATCGATCCAGCTTTCCCTGTCCGGATAACACTGCTGGTCGAGCGCGCCATTGTCGACGGCGGCGAGACGGCAGGCTTCCGCCTGATAGTCCTTCTTCGAGCGAAGATGACCCCGATAAAACCAGAATTCGCGCGTTGCGCCGTCATCGGTTGCCGACATCGCGCGCACATAGTCCCCGCTGCTTTCCAGAACGACCGCAGTCAGGGATTGCGTACTGAGGACGCAGTTCGGATATTGCGTCATGGCCTCTACGGCGCGCAGTTTCGCCATTCCGAGAAAACGGTCGAGGTCCGCAATCGTGTCACAGATCGAGTAAGGGCCGTTGCCCGCATTGCTCACCACAACCCCTGCCTTGTAGGCCCAGGGCTTGGCTCTGGCGTCTGCCGCGCCTGAAATGAGCACTGCGGCAGCCAGCACCGCACATCTAAGCATTCCAACTCTGCAAAAGGCGCTTTTGCCTGATGCAGCCTCCCCCGAATTAATCTAGATTAGTGCTATATTCTAAAGTATCCTTTTTACAACAAGTATGTTTGAGTCCCGGTTGCCGTTGAGGCCGGGTGGTCGAAACAAGGTTCACAAGTGCTTGAATCGCTCGAAATCGGGCTGTTTTTCCTCGTGATCCCGCGCAAGGCCTCGTGCGGCAATCTTCTGTTAACCCGCAGTCGTTCATAGTTTATTCAAACTTATTTCCGGGCCGGGAGACTGCCGATTGTCGCGTACCGCGCAACCTTTTGACAGTTGGCAGTATCGCAATATCGCGTCGTTCGGCGTGAAGATCATGAGCTTGGCCTGTCTTGCCGCGCTGGCAGGGTGCGGAGTGGGCGGATTCAGTCTAGAAAAGGCCGAGGTCGACCGCGCGATCGTTACCAGCAACGTGCAGGCAAGCGCGACTGTGGCCGATGGCGGCATGGTCGCCGACCAGTTGACCATCCGCAACGCGGTATCCTCGGCAGACCTCGAGGAAAGCGCTGGCCGCTCGCTGTCGTGGGCAAATGCCGATACGGGCTCGCGCGGCTCGATCACGGGGTTGACGGAAAGCCGCGACAAGGGCGAGTTGTGCCGCGAATTCGCCGCGACGCGGGAGAGCTATGATGGCATTGCCCTCTACAACGGTCGCATATGCATGGTCGGCGCCGGCGTCTGGCGTATCGCTGATTTCAAGGCGGCGTAATCTCGCCTGTTTTCGTGCAGCACTGGAATTTCTTCCTACTGAAGCGCATATACCATCAGACCCTAACCCATCTCGCTAGCAGGCAGGATTGATGCGCGACCCTTATGAGGTGCTGGGCGTTGCAAAGAACGCTTCGGCCAAGGAAATAAAATCGGCGTACCGCAAGCTCGCCAAGAAGGATCATCCGGACCAGAATCCGAACGATCCCAAGGCGAAGGACCGCTTCGCCGCCGCCAACCAAGCCTACGAAATCCTCGGCGACGAGAAGGCGCGTGCCGCCTTCGACCGCGGCGAGATCGACGCTGACGGCAAGCCGCGCTTCCATGGCTTTGAAGGTGCGGCCGGTGGCGATCCGTTTGCCGGGTTCCGGCGTCAGCAGGGGCCGGGTGCCTCCCATTTCGAATTCCGCAGCAGCGGTGCGGGGCCGCAAGGTTTCGACAGCGACATTTTCAGCCAGATATTCGGAGGCGCTTTCGGCCAGCAGCAAGCACGCGGCCAGGAACAGTGGCCAGGTGGCGACCGCAGGCGTGCAAGCGTGCAGGGGGCTGACTTGAACGTCGTTCTGGACATCACCATAGAAGAAGCCGCGACCGCGCCAAAGGTGACGGCGCAGTTTCCCGATGGCCGCAAGGTTGCGGTCAAGCTGCCGACCTATGTCGAGGACGGCCAGACGATCCGGCTGAAGGGACAGGGCGAGCAGGGACCGGGCGGCGCCGGCGATGCGCTGGTAAAGATCAGGTTCCGCCGTCATCCACGCTACCGCATCGAGGGGCGTGACCTGCACGCGGACCTGCCGGTGTCGCTGAAGGATGCCGTGCTTGGCGCAAAGCTGCCGGTTGAGACGCCGGCCGGCAAGTTGGCGCTCAACGTGCCGGAATGGTCGAGTTCGGACAAGGTCCTTCGCATCAAGGGCAGGGGATTGCCGGAAAAGGCCGGTGGCCATGGCGATCTCTACGTCCATGTACGCATCATGCTGCCCGAAGGCGGCGACAAGGATCTGGAAGCCTTGATGCGGAACAAGTGATACGACTTCAAGGTGTAGGCACGCGTTTGGGTGCTTGAAGCCGCAGTAAGGCTGTGCGATAGGGCACCTCCCAAGCAAAAACGTGCGGAGAACGCTGAAATGGCGGGTGGACAGGGCCTTATGGCCGGCAAGCGCGGCCTTATTTTGGGCGTCGCCAACAATCGCTCTATCGCTTTCGGTATCGCCAAGGCCTGCGTCGACCACGGCGCGGAGATTGCGCTGACCTATCAGGGCGAGGCGTTCAAGAAGCGCGTCGAGCCGCTTGCGACGGAACTGGGCGCGCATGTCAGCGGCCATTGCGACGTCACCGATCCGGCGAGCCTCGACGCGGTGTTCGCCGATGTCGCCGGCCATTTCGGCAAGATCGACTTCCTCGTCCATGCCATCGCTTTTTCCGACAAGGAGGAGCTTGACGGCCGCTACGTCGAGACGACGCGCGCCAATTTCAATCGCACGATGGAAATCTCGGTGTTTTCCTTCACCGACATCGCCAAGCGCGCCGAGGCGATCATGAATGACGGCGGCTCGCTTTTGACCCTGACCTACTACGGCGCGGAAAAGGTCATGCCGCACTATAACGTCATGGGCGTCGCCAAGGCGGCGCTGGAGGCGAGCGTGCGCTACCTGGCTGTCGATCTGGGCGGTCGCGGCATCCGCGTCAACGCCATCTCCGCCGGCCCGATCAAGACCCTGGCAGCTTCCGGCATCGGCGACTTCCGCTACATCTTGAAGTGGAACGAATATAATTCGCCGCTGAAGCGCACCGTGACGCCCGAAGAAGTCGGCGATTCGGGGCTTTACCTTTTGTCCGACCTGTCGCGCGGCGTTACCGGCGAGGTCCACCACGTCGATTCCGGCTATCATGTCGTCGGCATGAAGGCGGTGGATGCGCCGGATATTTCGACTGTAAAGGACTAAATCCCAATTCCGGGCTCTGTCCCGCTACGCGAACGAGTGCCAGACGCCATGTCTCCGCTTGTCTATATCGTGCGCCACGGCCAGACCGACTGGAACGTGGAAGAACGCCTGCAAGGGCAGGCGGATATTGATCTCAATGCCAAGGGCCGCAGCGAGGCGACCGGCAATGGTCGCAGGTTGGCCGAGTTGATTGCCGACCCGCAGGATTTCGATTTTGTCGCCAGCCCGATGATCCGCACCCGCCATACGATGGAACTGGTGCGGCAGGCGATGGGGCTACCCTCGCAAGGCTACAGCACTGATCCGCGCCTGATGGAAATGAATTTCGGCGACTGGCAGGGCTATACCATTGCCGAGGTGGAGAAGCGCTATCCGGGCTCGACGCGGGGGCGTGTCCTCGACAAGTGGGACTTCAGGCCGCCGGGCGATGCAGCCGAGAGCTACCAGATGCTTTTGGAGCGCATACGTCCGTTTTTCGAGGCGTTAGAGCGCCCCACGGTATGCGTGACCCACGGCGGGGTGATCCGGGCGCTGTTCCGGCTCGTCGAAAAGGTTTCGAAGACCAAGGCCGGATCGCTCGACACCCCGCAGGACCGCATCCTGCGCTGGCAGGACGGTTATCTGGAGTGGCTTTGATCTGAGTGTCGCCTACTCGGGCAACTGCATGTCGGTGATGACATTGCCGGCGTCGGTGACGTCGAAGGCGATGACGATATCCATGCCGGGCTGCAGCGAATCGACGTCCATTTCGGCATTCAGCTTGTAGGCCTTGCCGTCATCCAGCGTCAGCGTCATCGCTTCCTTGTCGACTTTCTTGATCACGCCTTCCGTCTGGCCTGCAAAGGCAGCGGTTGAAATGAAAAGCACAGCGGCAATTGCGCCAAGGAGCGTACGCCCGATCCGGGTAAGCATTGTCGTCCTCTTGGTTTCTTGCGCCCGGCTGATTTGGCGGCGGGCGATTTGGGGCTCAGCGAAGAGAGCAGAAACCAGCCCAATGTGTCAAAGCTTGGACAGGCACGATCACAGTTTGACCACTGCAAAAAACGCCAATAGAAGGCGCAGACGAACCGATCAGCCGTCGGGCGGGGCCTGTTTCCATGTCTCACAACACTTTCGGTCATCTTTTTCGCGTGACGACCTGGGGCGAGAGCCACGGCGCGGCGTTGGGCTGCGTGGTCGACGGCTGCCCGCCCGGCATCCGCTTCACGCTTGCCGACATCCAGGTCGAACTCGACCGCAGGCGGCCCGGCCAGTCGCGTTTCGTGACGCAGCGGCGCGAGCCGGACGAGGTGAAGGTGCTGTCCGGTTTTGTGTTCGACGAGGACGGCGTGACCATGATCACCACCGGCACGCCGGTTTCGATGATGATCGAAAACGTCGACCAGCGCTCCAAGGACTATGGCGAGATCGCACGCCAGTATCGCCCCGGACACGCCGACTACACCTATGACGTCAAATACGGCCTGCGCGACCACCGTGGCGGCGGCCGCTCCTCGGCGCGCGAGACGGCGGCGCGAGTGGCTGCGGGTGCGCTGGCGCGCAAGGTGGTGCCCGGGCTGGTGGTGCGCGGCGCACTTGTTTCGATGGGCGAGAAGAAGATCGACCGCGCGAACTGGAACTGGAATTTCATCGGCGACGCCGAAAATCCGTTCTTCACGCCGGACCCTGCTTCGGTGCCGGTGTTCACGACCTATCTCGACGGCATCCGCAAGGCCGGTTCTTCAGTTGGCGCGGTGATCGAGATTGTCGCGGACGGCGTTCCGGCAGGCCTGGGCGCGCCGATCTATGCCAAGCTTGATCAGGACATCGCATCCAACCTGATGTCGATCAACGCCGTGAAGGGCGTCGAGATCGGCAACGGCTTTGAGGCGGCGACCATTACCGGCGAACAGAACGCCGACGAGATGCGCATGGGCAATGACGGCAAGCCAGTGTTCCTGTCGAACCATGCCGGTGGTATTCTTGGCGGCATCTCGACCGGCCAGCCGGTGATCGCGCGTTTCGCGGTCAAGCCGACATCCTCGATCCTGACGCCGCGCAAGTCGATCGACAAGGACGGCAATGACGTCGATGTCATGACCAAGGGCAGGCACGATCCGTGCGTCGGCATAAGGGCGGTGCCTATTGGCGAGGCGATGGTTGCCTGCGCGATCGCGGATCATTATCTGCGCCATCGCGGGCAGACGGGGCGAGGATGACAGTACAAGTCGTGCAAGAAAAGCAGATCGGCCCTCACAATGGCCGAGAATTGGAGTTGATGCTGAGCGGGCAGAAACCGATGGCAATGTTCTCGCATGATCCAGGAATGTTGCCGAGGGATGTGGGTGATGCAGATTTCGGCCCATTTGTTGAACGTGGGCTCATTCTGAAGTTTACCGCGCTCGATCCCGTGACCGCGACCGAAACGCGGAGATATTGCCTGCCTACCGAAGAGTGGCGCGCAAAGCTCAGCCAGCTAATCCATAGCATGTGTCTCGACGGCACTGCTCATCAGATTTTCACATCAGAGGAATTGGCCAGATTGGAAGGAACACTCCTCGGTTATTCGAAAGAAAGCATAGAGGCTTTTGTGACCCGAGCGTCCGCGTTTCAGCGTAACCAACTGAATTATAGGTAAAAACAGAATGCCTTACGACCAGAAGAAAATCGTTGAAGCTTTGCGCGCCTTCGAGCGTGGCGAAATCGTCGTGGTGATGGACGATGACGGGCGCGAGAACGAAGGCGATCTGATCGTGGCCGCCGTTCACTGCACGCCGGAGAAGATGGCCTTCATCGTGCGCCATACCTCGGGCATCGTTTGCGCGCCGATGCTGCGCGAGGATGCCAAGCGGCTGAACCTTGCGCCGATGGTGGCGGACAACGATTCCGCCCACACTACCGCTTTCACGGTTAGCGTCGATTTCAAGCATGGCACCACGACCGGCATTTCGGCGGACGACCGCACGCTGACGGTGCGCAATCTCGCCAATGGCAATGTCGGCGGCGCGGATTTCGTCCGCCCCGGCCACATCTTCCCGCTGATCGCCCGCGAAGGCGGCGTGCTGATGCGCTCCGGTCATACCGAGGCGGCGGTCGATCTTTGCAAGCTGGCCAGCCTGCCGCCGGTCGGCGTGATTTCCGAACTGGTCAATGATGACGGCACGGTGAAGCGCGGCCCACAGGTGGCGGCGTTTGCCGAACAGCATGGGTTGAAGCAGGTTTCGGTGGCCGATCTGATCGCCTATCGCCAGCGCCAGGAAACGCTGGTCGAGCGCGTTGCCTGCACCGATATCGACACTCCCGGCGGCAAGGCCAAGCTTTACGCCTACACGCTGCCATGGGACCCGATGCAGCATCTGGCGATTGTCTTCGGCGATATCCGCGACGGCGTCGACGTGCCGGTTCGCCTGCATCCTGAGGATGTAGTGACGGATGTCTTCGGCACTCGCCATCGGCTGGACGACATCATGCGGTCGATGGGCGAGCAGAAGCGGGGCGTCATCGTCTATCTGCGCGAGGGTTCGGTCGGCGTGGCGCATCAGGATCGCAAGCGGCCTTCGGGCGACCATGAGGATCATGAGGAAGCCCGCCGCCGCGAGAACGAATGGCGCGAGATCGGGCTTGGCGCGCAGATCCTCAAGGATCTCGGCATCTCGTCGATCAAGCTGATCGCGTCGCGCGAACGGCATTATGTCGGCTTGGAAGGCTTCGGCATTCACATCGCCAGCACCGAGATCGCGTAACGGGTCGCGGCGCTGCCGGCCGCTTTGCCGGTCTGTTGACCCGCAATGGCATTGTCTTCATCCTCCCGCCGCTGGCGAGGGGAGAATCGGTCGATGTGGGATTTCAGCGTCGGTACCTCACTGTCCATCATGGCGCGGACGTGGCCGTTCATCCTGCTGCGCATGGTCGTCTATTTCGGCATCACGCTGGCCTATATTCTGGCGACGGGATCGGGTGCCGGCGTCGGCTATGGCGTCGGCCATATATCTTCCGACCCTGACGGGCCGGCCTCCTTTGCCATATGGGGCGGCATCGTCGGCTTTGGTCTTGTATCGACCGCCGTCTACTGGGTCCGCGAATATATCCTCTACATCGTCAAGGCGGGCCATATCGCCGTGATGGTGCATCTGGTCGACGGGCGCGAGGTGCCGGGCGGCCAGAACCAGATCAGCTATGCGAGAGAAGTGGTTACGCAGCGCTTTGCCGAGGCAAACGTGCTTTTCGTGGTCGACCAACTGGTGAAGGGCGCGATCCGGGCAATCACCGGGCTGGTTGGCGGGATTGCGGCCTTCTTGCCGATACCCGGCCTCGACGGGCTGGTGCGTTTCGCCAACACGGTGGTGCGCATTTCGCTGACCTATGTCGACGAGATCATCCTCGGCTACAACATCCGCGTGAATTCCTCGTCTCCCTTCGAAAGCGCCCGCCAGGGCGTCGTGCTCTATGCGCAGAACGGCAAGGTGATGCTGAAGAACGCCGTCTGGCTGGCGGTGATCATGTGGGTGGTGTCGTTTTTCGTCTTCCTGTTCATGATCGCGCCGGCGGGTGCTTTCCTCTACTTTATGCCCGGTCAACTCGGCGGTTGGGCATTCGTCTTCGCCATCGTGTTCGCATGGGCATTCAAGGCGGCACTGATCGAGCCGTTTGCCATTGCTTCGCTGATGCAGGTCTATTTCCGCACGATAGAAGGACAGGTGCCGAATCCCGAATGGGACCGCAAATTGGCTGAAGCCTCCTCGAAGTTCCGCGAACTGAAGGACAAGGCAATCGGATCGTTCGGGGCGAAACCCGCGCCGGGCATCTGATTCTGTTGATCGTTGCGCCTTGGAGGCGTGAAAACATGGCCAAGAGCCGTCCACGCGCCTATATCGGGGCATGGTCACGCGCCTTTATACCCATCCGATCTATCTTGAGCACATAACGCCGCCCGGTCATCCGGAGCGCCCCGACCGGCTGCGCGCCATCGAGCGTGCACTGGAGGACGCGGCATTTTCCGCGCTCGAGCGCGTGCAGGCGCCCGAAGGCGACGAGGCCACCATTCTCTACGCGCATCCAGCCGACTTTGTGGACCGGGTGCGGGCCGCCATTCCGGACACCGGTATCGCCCGTATCGATGCCGACACCACGGCGAGCCCGAAAAGCTGGCAGGCCGCGCTGACGGCGATTGGTGCGGCAAACGCAGCCGTCGACGATGTCTTCGAGGGCAGGGCGTCCAATGTGTTCGTCGCGGCAAGGCCGCCGGGACACCATGCCGAAAAGACCACGGCGATGGGCTTTTGCTTCTTCAACTATGCCGCCATTGCCGCCCGCCATGCCCAGAAGAAACATGGCGCGGAACGCGTCGCCATCGTCGATTGGGACGTGCATCACGGCAATGGCACGCAGGACATCTTCTGGGACGATCCGAGCGTGCTCTATTGTTCGACCCACCAGATGCCGCTTTATCCGGGTACCGGCGCGAAGAACGAGACGGGTGCGGGCAACATCGTCAACGCACCGCTGGCTCCGCAGACCGGTTCGGAGACCTTCCGCGAGGCGTTCGAGACGCGCGTCTTGCCGGCGCTGGACAAGTTTGCGCCCGACCTCATCATCGTTTCCGCCGGCTTCGACGCGCATCACCGTGATCCGCTGGCCGAGATCAACCTGGACGAGGATGATTTCGACTGGGCAACCGGCCAGTTGATGGATCGTGCGGGACGCCATAGCGGCAACCGTCTCGTCAGCCTGCTCGAAGGCGGCTACGATCTGCAGGGACTGGCATTTTCGGTCGCGGCCCATGTCGCGCGCATGATGAAGGGATAGGACATGGCCGGCGAGGCGAACGAGGATGTCAAGGCGATGAGCTTCGAGCAGGCGCTCGATGCGCTGGAAAAGATCGTGGTCGATCTGGAGCGCGGCGATGTCGCGCTCGACCAGTCGATCCGCATCTACGAGCGCGGCGAGGCGCTGAAGGCGCATTGCGACCGCCTGCTGAAGGCCGCCGAGGACAAGGTCGAGAAAATCCGCCTGTCGCGCGACGGCAAGGCCGTCGGCACCGAGCCGCTTGACGGCGAGTAGGCCCGGTCTTTCAAGCTGTGGCGGGTAAACAGTCCGTCGCGGCTTTGCTGCTTTCCCGGGCTGCACGTGGCGCATAGAGTGCGTTGCATGTGCTGAAACAGGGAGCCGCACGATGAGCTTCTTCCCCGGAAACGATCCGAATATCGGCGATGCCTTCGCCTGCGATGCCATCGAACTGATGGTGATTCCGAACGCCCGCGACATTGACGGCTTCCAGGTGCGGCGCGCCTTGCCGACGGCTAAGCGGCGGCTGGTCGGTCCGTTCATCTTCTTCGACCGCATGGGGCCTGCAATCCTGAGGGCAGGGCAGGCGCTCGACGTGCGCCCGCACCCACATATTGGTCTTTCGACGGTGACCTACCTGTTCGACGGCAAGATCAGGCACCGCGATTCACTCGGCACTGAGATGGTCATCCAGCCGGGCGACGTGAATTTGATGACGGCTGGCCGCGGAATCGTCCATTCGGAGCGGACGCCCGAAGAGTTGCGCGGCGCGCCGATGTCGGTGTCCGGCTTGCAGACATGGCTGGCGCTGCCGGACGGCAAGGAAGAGGTTGCGCCGCTGTTTGAGAATACGGCCAGCGCTGCCTTGCCGCAGTTCGATGCCGACGGGGTGAGCGGGCGGATCGTCATCGGCGGCTTTTCCGGCCTGAAATCGCCAGTCCATGCGGCATCCGAAACGCTCTATGCCGATATCAGGCTTGCGCCGGGCGCTAAGGTGCAGATTCCGGCCGATGCCGAGGAGCGCGCAATCTACACGCTGGAAGGCGAGGTTTCGATCTCCGGCGACCGCTTTCCGGCCGAACGGTTGCTGGTGTTCAAGCCGGGTGACGAGATCGTGATATCTTCGGAACACGGTGCGCATTTCATGCTGTTCGGCGGCGCTTCGCTCGGTTCCAAGCGCTACATCTGGTGGAATTTCGTGTCGTCTTCGAAAGAGCGCATCGAACAGGCCAAGGAAGAATGGAAAACCGGCCGTTTCGACATAGTGCCGGGCGACGAGGAGGAGTTCATTCCGCTGCCGGAAGGCTGAGGTCTTTAGCGCTGCGGGACGTCGCGGCGCATTTACATTGCGGCCCGCACGGCATATCCCGCTTGTCACCGACAGGAATATGGATGGACTGCCGACGTGAATCCTAGACCCGACACCCCGCTTCTGGACAAGGTGAGCGTTCCGGCGGATTTGCGCGGCCTGCCTGAAACCGCGCTGCCACAACTGGCGGCCGAATTGCGCACGGAGATGATCGACGCGGTCTCCCAGACCGGCGGCCATCTCGGCGCAGGGCTGGGTGTCGTCGAATTGACGGTGGCGCTGCACTACGTCTTCAACACGCCGCAGGACCGCGTCATCTGGGACGTTGGTCATCAGGCTTATCCGCACAAGATCTTGAGCGGCAGGCGCGACCGTATCCGCACGCTGAGGCAAGAGGGCGGGCTGTCCGGTTTCACCAAGCGCGACGAGAGCGACTACGATCCGTTTGGCGCGGCGCATTCCTCCACCTCGATCTCCGCCGGCCTCGGCATGGCGGTGGCGCGCGACCTTTCCGGCGGCAAAAACAATGTCATCGCCGTCATCGGCGACGGCGCATTGTCGGCGGGCATGGCCTATGAAGCTCTGAACAACGCAGGTGCATTGGGTTCGCGCCTCATCGTCATCTTGAACGACAACGAGATGTCTATTGCACCGCCTGTGGGGGCGATGAGCGCCTATCTGGCGCGCCTTGCTTCCGGTCGGACCTATCAGGGCTTTCGTGAACTCGGCAAGAAGCTGACGGGCTATCTCGGCGAGCGTGCCGATAGGGCGATCACCCGCGCGGTCGAACATGCGCGCGGCTATGTCACCGGCGGCACGCTGTTCGAGGAAATGGGCTTCTTCCACATCGGCCCGATTGACGGGCACAATCTGGAACACCTCGTTCCCGTCCTGAAGAACGTGCGCGACCACGGCACGGGACCGGTGTTGATCCATGTCGTGACCCAGAAGGGCAAGGGCTACGCGCCGGCCGAGGCAGCAGCCGACAAGTATCACGGCGTCAACCACTTCGACGTCATCACCGGTGCGCAGGCCAAGGCTCCGGCCAATGCGCCGAGCTACACCAAGGTGTTTGCTGAAAGCCTGACCCAGGAAGCACGCGAGGATGAGCGCATCGTCGCCGTGACCGCCGCAATGCCGGGCGGCACCGGCCTCGACCTGTTTGGCGAAGTCTTCCCAAGCCGCACCTTCGATGTCGGCATTGCAGAGCAGCACGGGGTGACCTTTGCCGCTGGCCTTGCAACCGAAGGCTACAAGCCGTTCGCCGCGATCTACTCGACCTTCCTGCAACGCGCCTACGACCAGGTTGTGCACGACGTGGCGATCCAGAAATTGCCGGTGCGTTTTCCCATCGACCGGGCCGGATATGTCGGCGCCGATGGCGCGACGCATTGCGGCGCGTTCGACACGACTTTCCTGGCGTCGTTGCCGGGCTTCGTCGTCATGGCCGCAGCGGACGAAGCCGAGTTGCGCCATATGGTTCGCACCGCCGCGGGCTATGACGAAGGCCCCATTTCCTTCCGCTATCCGCGCGGCAACGGTGTCGGCGTCGAAATGCCCGAACGTGGTTTGAAGCTGGAAATCGGCAAGGGCCGTATCGTGAGGGAGGGCACCAGGGTTGCACTGCTATCGTTCGGAACGCGTCTTGCCGACTGTCTGCTGGCCGCCGAGGAACTGGGTGCCGCAGGGCTTTCGACCACAGTTGCCGACGCGCGTTTCGCCAAGCCGCTGGATCAGGATCTGGTGCGCAGGCTTGCCCGCTCGCACGATGTGCTGGTGACGGTGGAGGAGGGCGCCATTGGCGGCTTCGCCAGCCATGTGCTGCATTTCCTCGCGCATGAAGGATTGCTTGAAAGCGGCCTAAAGATGCGCCCGCTGGTGCTGCCCGATGAGTTCACCGACCACGGCAAGCCGGAAAAGATGTATGCCGCAGCCGGCCTTGATGCGGCGGGCATCGTGCAGGCCGTCTTTGCAACGCTTGGACGCTCCGTTGGCGCGCAGCGTGCCTGATTCA
This sequence comes from uncultured Mesorhizobium sp., assembly GCA_964601795.1. Classification (GTDB taxonomy): domain Bacteria; phylum Pseudomonadota; class Alphaproteobacteria; order Rhizobiales; family Rhizobiaceae; genus Mesorhizobium. The sequence continues at coordinate 36,983 of CAZROU010000035.1, forward strand.
CCGGATTAAGCCGGTGAATCAGTTTCCCAGCATGGTAATCTAAGCCTCTGGTTCGAATCGGTTTTGTTCCGTTGAGATGGCGCTTGCCTTCGTCGTCGGCTTTCGCCAATGAAGGCCGATGAAGCCTTTCCAGCCAGCCAGTGTGCGCCAGCGGCTTGACGAACTGCTCGTCAATCGTGGGCTGTTCGCCAGCCGTTCGCGAGCCCGCGATGCAGTGGAGCGCGGAACGGTGAGTGTGGAAGGCGCGGTGGTGCGCAAGGCGGGCCAAGGTGTTTCGCCCGATGCGGCGATCTCCGTGGACGATCCCGCACAGGCCTATGTGTCTCGTGCCGCGCTGAAGCTGATTGCGGGCCTCGATCATTTCTGCTTCGATGCTTCGGGTTGCGAGGCGCTTGATGTCGGCGCTTCCACCGGTGGGTTCACGCAAGTGCTGCTGGAGCGCGGCGCGGCCCATGTGACGGCCATAGATGTCGGCCACGGCCAGATCCACGACAGCATCGCCAACGACCCACGCGTGACGTCTATTGAAGGCTTGAATGCTCGCGATCTGACCCATGTTGATCTTGGCGACCGGAAACCCGATTTCATCGTTTCCGATGTCAGCTTCATTTCGTTGAAACTGGCGCTGCCATCTGCGCTATCCTTGGCCAAGGCCGGAGCGCGGGCGCTGCTTCTGGTCAAGCCACAGTTCGAGGCCGGCAAGGATGCAATCGGCAAGGGCGGGCTTTTGAAGGATGCGGCGGTGGCCGAGCGGGTGGCTGCGGATTTGCAGGCGTGGCTGGACACGTTGCCGGGATGGCGCGCGCTCGGGCTTTGCCCGTCACCTATAGAAGGCGGCGACGGCAACCGCGAATTCCTGCTTGGGGGCATCAAGGACAGATGAGCACGCGCTTCACGGTTCAGAGGCTGGGCGCGCAGGGCGACGGTGTCGCCAGCGTTGACGGCGGGCACGTCTTCATTCCCTTCACCTTGCCGGGCGAGGTGGTGACGGCGGCGCGTGAACGGGATCGCGCCACGCTGATGGCGCTGCTTGAGCCGTCGCCGCTGAGGGTGGAACCGACCTGCCGCCATTTCGGCGAGTGCGGCGGCTGCGCCCTCCAGCATCTGGAAGACGGTGCCTATCGCGCATGGAAGCAGGAAAAGGTTGTTCAGGCGCTGAAGGCGGTGAGGATCGCCTGCGAGGTTGGCGCGCTTGTGCCATGCGCTCCACACACGCGCCGCCGGGTGACGCTGAGTGCGCGCCGCACTGAAAAGGGCATGTTGCTCGGCTTCAGCCGCCATCTGTCGGCGGAGATTGTTCCGCTGGACGAATGCCCGGTGACATTGCCCGAGATTGTTGGCGCGTTCGACATGCTGCGCAAGCTGGCGGGAGAAATCTGCGCCACGCCGCGCTCGTTCCACATGTCTGTCACTGCGACGGCCTCCGGGCTCGATGTCGCGGCTGCGGGGTCCGGCAAGATGGATGAGCGCCAGCGCAGGGCGGCATCCGACTTCGTCCTTCGGTCTGGGTTGGCGCGGCTATCGGTGGAAGGCGAAATCATCGTCGAGCCGAAGAAGCCGGTGGTGATGTTCGGCACCGTCGCCGTTGCCGTCCCGCCGGGTTCGTTCCTGCAGGCCACCGAGCCGGCTGAACAAGCGATGATTGATCTGGTTGGCCCACACCTTTCGCGGGCGAAGAAGGTTGCTGACCTTTTTGCCGGTTGCGGTAGCTTCGCGCTGCGCCTCGCTGCAAAGTCGGAGGTGCATGCAGTGGAGGGCGATGCGGCCGCCCTTTCTGCTCTCGACAAAGCGTTTCGGTTTGCCACCGGACTGAAGCGCGTGACTGGGGAGCGTCGCGACCTGTTTCGGCGGCCGCTGACCTTCAAGGAATTGAACGCTTTCGATGGCGTCGTCTTCGATCCGCCGCGTGCCGGAGCGGAAGACCAGTCGAAGCAGCTTGCGCGCTCGGACGTGCCCTTCGTTGCAGCCGTGTCGTGCAATCCAACGACGCTCGCTCGCGACCTCGCAATCCTCATCGCTGGCGGTTACCAGTTGAAAAGCGTCACGCCGATCGACCAGTTCCTGTGGTCGCCGCATGTCGAGGCGGTGGCGCTGCTGGAAAAGCCGAGGAAGCGAAGGTAAGCGCTCGCGCTTGAATTGAGCAGGCTTTGCGCTTATTTTGACACCAAGTTGTCAATTTGAGCATGGAGACGGCATAATGACCTCCGCGGTCCTTGAAATACCGGCCTCGCGCTTTGGCGAGAGCAAGTCGCCATTCTTGTCGGCGCGGCGTGTGGCCGAGTTGCTTGGTGTGAACCTCAGCGAACTGGCCGGCCTGATCGGCGTCGCCCGCAACACGCTGGCGGCGAAGGCCGGCGCGCGCAAGGTTGACGCGGCGTTGAGCCCTGTCGTCCGCATCCTGGCGATGGCCGGCGAGATGGCGGGCGACGAGCAGCGCGCCGCGATCTGGTTCAAACACCAGCCTATTCCGGGCTGGGCCGGCAAGACGGCCTACGATCTCGTAGGCGAGGGCAAGGCCGACAAGGTTCTGGCCTATCTGGAGGCCGTGCGTTCCGGCGTCTATGCCTGACGCTCCCTCGAAGTTGACGCTGTGGCGCGCCTTCGTGCCGCAATGGGCGCATCTGCCTTTGTCGGGCGAGGGTGCTGCCCGTTTCGGCGGGCGCTGGAATCCTGTCGGTGCGCCGACGATCTATGCGGCCCGCGAGCTTTCCACCGCGTGGGCGGAATACAATCAGGGGTTCGTCCAGCATCCGGCGTTGATCGCGCGGCTTGAGCTGTCAGGCGCAAGGTTGGCAGACCTGACCGACGAAGCGGTGCTTGCCGGATTGGGTGTCGGGGAAGCGATCCACAAATGCGAGTGGCGCGACGCGCTCGACCGCAAGGAGGTTCCGCAGACCCACAAGCTGCGCAAGCGGCTGTTGAAGGACGGATGGCACGGGGTTGTCTACCCATCCTTCATGTCGCCGGGCGGCACCTGCGTTGCGCTGTGGCGCTGGAATGACAAGGATGGCCCGCGCCTCGACGTCATCGATCCCGACCACAGGCTGCCGAAGTCGCAGGCATCCTGGGTCTAGGTCGCCTTGACGATTGTTTGTGAAAACAATCGGTTGGCACTTTTCGGTGAATCAGCTCGGGAAGCTGTTTCCGGTCAGACCTGCGTGCCGCCGACCGTCATCTGGTTCATGCGCAGATGCGGTTGGCCAACGCCGACCGGCACGCCCTGTCCGGCCTTGCCGCACATGCCGATGCCGGTGTCGAGCTTCATGTCGTTGCCCACCATGGTGACGCGATGCATCGCGTCCGGCCCATTGCCGATCAGCATGGCGCCCTTGATCGGCTGGGTCACCTTGCCGTCCTCGATCATGTAGGCTTCGGTGCAGCCGAATACGAATTTTCCGCTCGTGATGTCGACCTGGCCGCCGCCGAAGGAGACGGCGTAGATGCCCTTCTTAACCGAAGCGATGATCTCGTCGGGCTCCATGTCGCCGGCGGTCATGTAGGTGTTGGTCATGCGAGGCATCGGCTGGTGGGCATAGCTTTCGCGCCTGCCGTTGCCGGTGGCGGCCATGCCCATCAGGCGGGCGTTGAGCCGATCCTGCATGTAGCCGACCAGCTTGCCGTCCTCGATCAGCACGTTGCGGGCCGAGGGCGTGCCTTCATCGTCCACGGTAAGCGAGCCGCGCCGCTCGGCCATGGTGCCGTCATCGACGACGGTGACGCCCTTCGCGGCGACTTGGCTCCCCATCAGCCCCGCGAAGGCGGATGTCTTCTTGCGGTTGAAGTCGCCTTCCAGCCCGTGTCCGACCGCCTCGTGCAGCATGACGCCCGGCCATCCGCTGGAGAGCACAATGTCGAAGGTGCCGGCGGGGGCGGGGATGGCCTCGAGATTGACCAGTGCCTGCCGAAGCGCTTCCTTCGCAGCCTGCTTCCAGCTGTCCTCGATCAGGAATTCGCCGAAACCCTTGCGCCCGCCCATGCCGAAGGAACCGCTTTCCTGGCGGTCGCCATCGCCGACGACGACGGCGACGTTGATCCGTACCAGCGGGCGGATGTCGCGCACCGTCTGGCCGTCGCCACGCAGGATCTCGACATGCTGCCAGGATGAGGCCAGCGAAGCGGTGACCTGACGCACGCGAGGGTCTTCCGCGCGCAGCCATGCGTCGATTTCCTGCAGCAGCTTGGCTTTCGCTTCGAAAGACGGCGAGGGGATCGGGTTCTCGTCGCTATAGAGATGGCGGTTGGTGCGCTGGGGCGCTGCCGCCAGCGTTCCCGAATAGCCGCCCTTTACCGCCGAGACGGCATCGGACGCGCGCAAGAGCGCCGTTTCGGACAATTCGCTGGAATGGGCATAGCCGGCCGCTTCGCCGGCCACGGCGCGCAGTCCGAAACCCTGGTCGGTGTTGAAGTTTGCGGTTTTCAACCGGCCATTGTCGAACATCAGCGCTTCGCTCTCGCTGTATTCGAGATAAAGCTCGCCGTCGTCGGCGCCTTGCAGCGTATCGGCGACCACTTTCTTGATGCGGTCGTCGGAAATATCGAACTGGCTGATGAGGCTGGTCATGACGCGGCTACCTTCGAGGCAAATCTTTGCACCCGATGTAGGCGCGCGAAGGCCGCTCGGCAATGCACGTTACTGAAACGATGCTCAGGGCAGCGCCGCGAAGCCGTCGGCAAAGCCCTTGAGGTCGACCGGGATGCCGATGCCCTCTTCCGGCGTCTGGAAGATGATGAATGTGGCTGACGTGCCGGTCTTGAGCGTATCGAGGAGCGATTTCTCGAGGATGACCTCTGCGTAGCAGCCATCCTGGAAGCAGCGCACGAAATAGGCGCGGCCGATATCCTTGCCGTCGACGTTGAGGCCGAGGCCGTTCGGAAGCAGGACGCCCAAGGGGGCCAGAACGCGCAGGATCTCGGCCTTGTTGTCCGCAGTGCGCAGGACGACGACCGACAGCCCCATTTCCGGGCGATCCTCGGCGACGACGTTCTGCATCATCACGCATTGCTCGGCGCTGGCGCCCGCAGGCGTGTCGCAGATGATCGACCACGCCCCATGGGTGGACTTCACGCTGCCGCTTGGCTGTGCGGCGAGGCTTGAGCCGGCGCACAACAAGGCGGCGAGAAAGATGACCTTTGCCAAGGTTCTCGAAACCCAAGAGTTCATGACGGCTCCACTACGAATCACGGCACTTTAAGCTGCGCCGAAGCCAAGGAAAAGGACGCCAGGGCGTTCAATTGCTTTTGACTGCGGCGATATTGGGGTTTTTCAAGTGAAATTTGCCTGCTCGCGTGCCGCTTGAGGCCGTGGGCTTCATTTTGCCTTGGCGGTTCCAACTCGCGGCCCGGTCCGGTTGCGCGCAAAAATGCCGCATGATTGGCGGACCTCCTTCCTTGCGGTAGAACAAAGAGTATGGTTTGAACCAGCAACGGAGTGTCCGGGATTCCCGTCCCGGCGCACATTGGATATTCTCGCAGCCGCGCTGCGAGGCAGGGGAGATGATGAGGGCGATGAGAAAGATCGTTGCAGGGGGCTTGAGCGCTTTCGCTACTTTGCTTGCCGGGGCATCCGCCCAGGCGGCGCAACCGGCGGAATGGGAAATGCGGTTCCAGCCTGCCGCGACCGACATCATGCACCAGATAACGTGGTTCGAGGAATATACGCTCTGGTTCATCATCCCCATCACGCTGCTGGTGCTGGTTCTTCTGGCCTATTGCATCTTCAAGTTCCGCGCGAGCGTGAATCCGAACCCGTCGCGCACCAGCCACAACACGCTGATCGAGGTGATCTGGACCGTCGGGCCGGTCCTGGTCCTGCTGTTCATCGCCGTCCCTTCGTTCCAGTTGCTTACCAACCAGTACACCCCGCCTGAGGAAGCCAAGCTGACGATCAAGGCCACCGCCAACCAGTGGAACTGGGACTACGAATACCAGACCGAAGAACCGCTTTCGTTCAACTCGGCCATCCTTGCCGATGCGGACAGGGCTGGCCTCGGCAAGGAAGACAAGGCCGTCTACCCACGCCTGCTCGCCGTCGACAACGAGATGGTGGTGCCGGCCAACACGATGGTTCGCGTTCTCGTGACCGCCGCAGATGTCATCCATGCTTTCGCTATGCCGTCTTTCGGTATCAAGACTGACGCAGTTCCCGGCCGCATCAACGAAGTTTGGTTCAAGGTCGAGAAGGAAGGCTTCTACTACGGCCAGTGCTCCGAACTGTGCGGCAAGGACCATGCCTTCATGCCGATCGCCATTCGCGTTGTGTCCGAGGACCAGTACAACACATGGCTCACGGCCGCCAAGAGCGACCTGCCCGGCGCAAACAAGGCGCTGACCGCTGAAGTCGCTGCCGAACAGAATGTGGCAGCAGCTGGAAACTAATTCGTCACAGGCCTAAGGCTTACAAACCCAAGGATTCAAGGCAACGGAACCGAACATGGCACACGCTGCAGCACATGACGATCATCACCACATGCCCCGCGGTTGGGTTCGCTGGGTCTACTCGACCAACCACAAGGACATCGGCACGCTCTATCTGATCTTCGCGATCATCTCGGGCATCATAGGCGGCTTCATGTCCGTGATGATGCGCTGGGAGCTTGCCGAGCCTGGAATCCAGATATTCCACGGCCTCGCTTCGATGGTTTACGGCGTCGATGGCGATGCGGCCCTTGATGCTGGCAAGCACATGTTCAACGTGTTCACCACCATGCACGCGCTGATCATGATCTTCTTCATGGTCATGCCCGCGCTTATCGGTGGTTTCGCCAACTGGATGGTGCCGATCATGATCGGCGCGCCGGACATGGCTTTCCCGCGCATGAACAACATCTCGTTCTGGCTTCTCCCGCCGGCCCTCATCCTGCTTCTGACCTCGTTCTTCGTGCCGAGCGCGCCCGGTGCCTACGGTATCGGCGGCGGCTGGACGATGTATCCGCCGTTCTCGACCTCGGGCCAGCCCGGCCCGGCCATGGATATGGCGATCCTGTCGCTGCACATCGCCGGTGCGTCGTCGATCCTCGGCGCCATCAATTTCATCACCACCATCTTCAACATGCGCGCTCCCGGCATGACGTTGCACAAGATGCCGTTGTTTGCCTGGTCCGTGCTGATCACCGCCTTCCTGCTCCTGCTGTCACTCCCGGTTCTGGCCGGCGGCATCACCATGCTGCTTACCGATCGCAATTTCGGCACCACATTCTTCGCGCCGGACGGTGGCGGCGACCCGATCCTGTTCCAGCATCTGTTCTGGTTCTTCGGGCACCCGGAAGTCTACATCCTGATTCTGCCCGGCTTCGGCATCGTCAGCCACATCGTCTCGACCTTCTCGCGCAAGCCGGTGTTCGG